>DATAEH010000132.1:0-137858 GCA_036258115.1 Streptosporangiaceae bacterium | reverse complement strand
ACGGACGGCTGTGGTGAGCCTGCTGCGGCGCCCGCCGACCCACTACTTTCCGGGGTGACGAGATTCTTCACGATCAGGACAGCACCGGCCAGAAGCATGACGGCCAGTGCGCCGACCGCAACCTGGAACTGCCTCCTGAGTCGCTCCCGGGACGACCGATGCGAGGAATGCACGACAAAGACGGTAACAGTACCACGTGCCCTGAACAGGCACGTTTCCCGAGTGTGTCAGCCTGAGCGGGCGCGTCAAGCGCCTGGTGTCATGGCCGGCGCACAACCTGACGGTTCCGGCGAGCATGTCCATCCGGCTTGGGCTTGTTCGTCGTTCCTGTGTTAGTCGAGGCTGTGTAAGTCGCGGCTGGAAGACGATGGGCAGGCATGGGAGGCGACGATGAAGTACATGATGCTGATCTGCTCGGACGACTCGGTCGTTCTGAGCCCGCAGGAGCGGGCCGAGATGCCGGCCGCGACTGAGGCGTGGGTCAAAGAGATGGAGGACAGCGGCATCAGGCTTATCGGCGACCGGCTCAGACCGCCTAGCGACGCGACAACGGTGCGGGTGCGCAATGCCGACGTGCTGCTGGCCGACGGCCCGTTCGCTGAGACCAAAGAGCAGATCGCTGGCTTCGACATCATCGAGTGCGAGGATCTCGATCAGGCTCTTGAGGTGGCGGCGAAGCACCCCGTCGCCAAGTTCGGCCTGATCGAAGTCCGCCCCTTCTGGCAATGACCGACGACGTACGTGCGGCGGTCGCCGACGCGTTCACGGGCGAGTGGGGCAAGGTCGTCGCCACGCTGATCGGCATGACCGGCGACTGGGACCTGGCCGAAGAGTGCGCACAGGACGCGTTCGCGCAAGCGCTCAGAGCCTGGCCACGCGACGGGATCCCGCGGCGGCCAGGAGCCTGGCTCACCACCGTCGCCCGTAACCGGGCGCTGGACAGGCTGCGCAGGAACGCCTCTGAGTCCGCCAAGCTCCAGCAGGCCGCGCTGCTGGAGCCACCGCTGGACCCGGCAGGAGCCGACATGGACACAGAAGACATCCCAGACGAACGGCTCCGGCTCATCTTCACGTGCTGCCACCCCGCGCTTCCGCTGGAGGCCAGGGTCGCACTCACCCTGCGGACCCTGGCCGGGCTGACCACCGCGGAGATCGCCCGCGCCTTCCTGACCGCCGAGCCGACCATGGCCAAGCGGCTGGTCCGTGCCAAACAGAAGATCCGCAACGCGCGCATTCCGTACCGGGTGCCGCCCGCCCATCTGCTCCCCGAGCGAACCAGCGGCGTGCTCGGCGTGTTGTATCTGCTCTTCAACGAGGGCTACACCGCGACGGCCGGCGCTGACCTGGTCCGCCACGACCTGTGCGCGGAGGCGATCAGGCTGGCCCGCGCCCTCGCCGGACTGATGCCAGACGAGCCCGAGGCCAAAGCCTTGCTGGCGCTCATGCTGTTCCATCACGCCAGGCGAACGAGCCGGGTCAGCGAGTCCGGTGACGTTGTCACGCTGGAGGATCAGGATCGTTCGCGGTGGGATCAGGCCAAGATCAGCGAGGGCGTCAGGCTCCTGGAAGCCGCGGCCGCGCGCGAGCGGCGGGGGCCCTATCTGGTCCAGGCGGCGATCGCGCAGTGCCACGCCACTGCCAGGACGGCCGCGGACACCAACTGGGAACTCATCGCCGACCTGTATGACCTGCTCGCTGAGCTCATTCCTTCTGACGTGGTCCGGCTGAACTGGGCCGTCGCGGTCGGCATGGCGCATGGACCAGCGGCCGGCCTGGAGCGGGTCGATGCGCTGGCGGCCGCGAGCGTGCTTCCCGGCTACTACCTGCTGCCGGCGACTCGGGCCGACTTTCTCAGGCGCCTCGGCCGGAGCGCTGAGGCCGCCGAAAGCTACCGGCGGGCCCTGGACCTTGCCGTCAACCAAGCTGAGCAACGCTACCTCGCTGGCCGGCTGGCGGAGATGGCGGGCGCTACCGGATCGCGCGACGCGGAAGGCCCGACCGCGGCTGCGAACGGCCAGGCCACAGGCGGAAATAGTTCGACGTAGCGACAGGCCGTTGCTAGCGTCCGGCGCATGCGGCACGCCGAGTTCAACCATCCCGTGCTGGTTCAGGTCTACGACGCGATGTTCGGCTGGTCCAGGGACGACGACTTCTTCATGTCCGTCGTCGATGCGACGCCGGACGCGCGCGTCCTTGATCTCGGCTGCGGTACCGGGCGGCTCGCTCTAGCGATAAGCGCGGCCGGCCACAGCGTTACCGGCGTGGACCCAGCCAGGGCATCGCTCGACGCCGCCAGGGCCAAACCGGGCGCTGACCGCGTGACCTGGATCGAGGGCTCATCGGACGTGCTACCGGACGCGGCGTTTGACGTTGCGGTCATGACCAGCCACGTCGCCCAGTTCTTCGTAACAGACGAGCAGTGGAATCAAGCGCTCGCCGACTTGAAAAGGGCACTAGTCCCCGGCGGCCGCCTGACCTTCGACAGCCGGGACCCCCGGGCGCGCGGCTGGAAGCAGTGGAACCCGGCAGATTCGCGCCGTCAGGTCTGCCTTCCCGATGGCCGCAGCGTCACCGCCACTATCGATGTCGACGCCGTGACGGACGATGTGGTCAGCTTCACCATCCGGTATACGTTCTCCGACGGCCAGACCCTGGCGAGCATCGGGGACCTGCGCTTTCGCACCGAAGCCGAACTGCGCTCGTCCCTCGAAGAGGCCGGCTTGCGGATCGAGCAGATCTACGGCGGCTGGAATCGCGAGCCGATCGGCGCGAGCGACGGCGAATTCCTGGTCATTGCGCGGGCCTGAGCCGCGGGCCACCTAGGTGGTCGCGCTCACCTCCGGACGTCGGACCGGGAACATCCGGGTGAACGCCTCCGCCAGATCGCGATCGCCTTCGACGGTCAGGCGGCCTGCCTGCTCGGCGACATCGATCGGCTCGCGGCCGAAGGCGATACGGCGCACCGTCGCGGCGTCGCCACGCAAACACACGGCGGGCTGTCCACGGCGACCGCGGCTGATCTCCAGCGAGCTGGCCGAGACCATGACCGTGAACGTCTCGTCGTCGATGCCCAGCTCGAAGCTGACGTCCCCGGCCGGAGCCGCAGAGACATCGAAGGCGGTCTTGAGCGCGACCAGGAATGCGTCGGCGGTGAGCTCCCGCGACGTTCTGATGGGCTCCTGGCTCCCCCAGCGACCGAGCTCAACCAGCACGGGCTCGAGGGCTCGGCCACGGTCGGTCAGCTCGTAGACCGCCACGCTGGCCGGTGGCTCGAGCATTCCGCGGCGGACAACTCCCGACGCTTCCAGTTCCCGCAGCCGCTGGGACAGCACATTCGGGCTGACGGAATGCAGGCCACTGCGCAGCTGGGCGAACCGTTTGGGCCCGAAGATCAGCTCGCGCACCACGAGCAGCGCCCACCTGTCGCCGATCAGATCGAGCGCCCTCGCGATGCCGCAGGGGTCGTCGTACTTCCTGGATTGACTCACGAACGACAGTCTATCTCAGGTGGGTTGCATTTCAGGACTGTCTAGTCCTAGATTAGGACCGTGACCTCAGGCACCGAGCGCGATCAGCGCACCTTCATACTCATCCCGGGAGCGGGCGGCACCCAGTGGTACTGGCATCGGGTTTTGCCCCTGCTCAATGACGCGGGCCACCAGGCAATCGCCGTTGACTTGCCCAGCGAGGATCCCGAGGCCGGTCTTGCCGAGTACGCGCGACTGGTGGCGAGCGCCGCTGACGGCCACGACAATGTGGTGCTCGTCGCCCAGTCACTCGGCGGCTTTACCGCTCCCATGGCAGCGATGAGGATCGACGTCGGGGCGATGGTCTTCGTCAACGCGATGGTCCCCAGGCCGGGCGAAACCGCCGGCGAGTGGTGGGAGGCCACGGGATGGGAAGGGGCCAGGCTGGCGGCAGCCGAGCGCGATGGCTACCCGTCGGAGGTCGACCTGGAGGCCTATTTCCTGCATGACGTCCCGCCGGATGTCGCGGCCGCCGGCGAGAAGTACCAACGACCGGAGTCCGAAGCGGCGTTCGCATCGGTGTGCGACTTCGGCCCATGGCCGCGTGTGCCGATCAAGGTCGCGGCAGGTGCGGACGACAGGTTCTTCCCCGCCAGCTTCCAGCGGGCCGTGGCGCGCGACCGCCTTGGCATCGAGGCTGACATCCTGCCCGGCGGCCACCTCAACGCGCTGTCCCAGCCTGAGGCCCTCGCCAGCTACCTCCTAGCAGCAACCTCTCCGCCCAGATAACTAGACATTGAACCTGAACTCGACCACGTCGCCGTCCTGCATGACGTAGTCCTTGCCCTCGATCCTGGCCTTGCCGGCCGCCCGCGCGGCAGCGATCGAGCCGGCCGCCATCAGGTCATCGAATGAGACGATCTCGGCCTTGATGAAGCCGCGCTGGAAGTCGGTGTGTATCGCCCCGGCGGCCTCCGGCGCGGTCGCACCCGCCTTGATCGTCCAGGCGCGGGCCTCTTTGGGCCCGGCCGTCAGGAACGTGGCAAGGCCGAGCGCCGCGAAACCGGCCCTGGCGAGCTGGTCAAGGCCTGGCTCGCCAAGGCCGAGCTCAGCAAGCAGTTCGGCGGCTTCCGCCGGCGGCAGGTCGGCGAGCTCTGCCTCGTCCTTCGCGTCAAGAAACACCGACTCGGCCGGAGCGACCAGCTTGGCCAGGCCGTCCTTGAGCGCGTCGTCGGCTAGCTCGTTGTCATCGACGTTGAACACATACACGAACGGCTTAGCCGTCAGCAGCGACAGCTCGCGCAGGTCCGCCAGGTCGATCCCCGCCGCGGCCGCCCCGGCGAACAGCGTGGTCCCGCCGTCGAGAACCTGCTGCGCGGCAACGGCAGCATCGGCGATCGCCGTGCGCTTGGGATCCTTCGCGGCCCTGGCCTCCTTGACCAGCCGCGGGGCCGCCTTCTCCAGCGTCTGCAGGTCGGCCAGGATCAGCTCGGTCGCGATCGTCTCAATATCGCGCTCGGGGGAAACGTCGCCGTCCACATGGCTTACGTCGGGGTCGGTGAATACGCGCACGACCTGGCAGATCGCATCGGTCTCGCGGATTTGGGCAAGGAACTGGTTGCCGAGGCCCTGGCCCTCCGAGGCGCCGCGCACCAGGCCAGCGATGTCCACGAAGCGGACCGTCGCAGGCACGATCCTGGCCGAGTCGTACAGGCTCGCGAGACCTTCAAGTCGCGGATCAGGCAGGCCCACCACCCCGACGTTCGGCTCGATCGTCGCGAACGGGTAATTCGATGCGACCGCGCCCGCCCTTGTCAGCGCGTTGAACAAGGTCGACTTGCCCACGTTGGGCAGGCCGACGATTCCGATCTCTAGGCTCACCCGCGCGAGTCTAGGCGGCAACGGGCAGCAATCGGGTAGCCGCCAGCTCGTGACAGCCGCAGCCGACCCGCGGTGACCTGCGCGAGCAGCCAGGCAGCGGCTGCCAAGTTCTTTACCTGATCTTGTTTAGGCCGTGAAAGTTCGGTCGATGTAACCACGTAGGCGCAGTAGCCGGGGGGCGCGCGGCCGCCGGCACAGGCGAGCAACAGTCGGAACAAAACGCCCAGACAACTCTCGGCACCATTCCGGACGGCCGTTCACATGACTAACGCCCTGGCCTTCTTGGCCCGCGACCTTGCAGTCGACCTCGGTACCGCAAGCACGCTGATCTACGTCCGCGGCCGGGGCATCATGCTCGATGAACCCTCTGTGGTCGCGGTGAATTCAGCGACAGGCCGCGTCGTGGCCGTGGGCAGTGATGCCAAGCGGATGATCGGCAGGACGCCGCCGAGCATTCTTGCCATCCGGCCGCTGAAGGACGGCGTCATCGCCGACTTCGACCTCACCGAGCGAATGCTGCGCTATTTCATGAACCAGGTGCATGCTCGCAACCACGTGGCCAAGCCACGGATGATCATCGCCGTTCCTGGCAACCTGACCGACGCTGAACAAAGCGCGGTCAAGGAGGCCGCCCACCGAGCCGGCGCCGGGCCGGTTTACATCCTGAAGGAACCGCTGGCCGCCGCGATCGGTGCCGGATTGCCCGTGAACGAGCCTGTCGGCAACATGATCGTCGACATCGGCGGTGGCACGACCGAGGTCGCAGTGATCTCCCTTGGCGGCGTCGTGGTCGGGCAGTCGATCGGCGTCGGCGGCGATGAACTCGACCAGGCCATCATGACCTTCGTCGAGAAGGAGTACTCGCTCGAACTCGGCGAGCGGACGGCGGAGTCCATCAAGATCCTGATGGGATCCGCGTTCCCCGCACAGGACGAGCCTCAGGCCGAAGTCCGGGGCCGGGACCTGGTTAGCGGCATGCCGAGGACCGTGGTGATATCCGCCGATGAAGTACGCCAGGCCCTGCAGGAGCCGCTCAGCGTCATCGTCGGCTCTGTCATCGCCACGCTGGGCATGTGCCCGGTCGAGCTCGCCTGGGACGTCATCGACCACGGGATCGCGCTGGCAGGCGGCGGCGCCATGCTGCGCGGCATGGATGACATGCTGCGGCGGGAAACCGGCCTGCCGGTGTATCTGGCGGACGACCCGCTGACGTCGGTCGCACTGGGAACCGGCAAGTGCGTCGAGGACTTCGAAGCGTTTACCCGGCTTGTTCCGTCCGACGCTAGAAGCTGATCAGACCGCGCCTGCCGGGCGCGGCGGAATGAGGAGTGTGCTCGTGCGCGACACCCGGCGGACACGCGTGGTTCTCGCAACTCTGCTCACGCTTGCTCTTGCGCTGCTCGCGGCCGATTACCTGCGCGGGTCAGCCCAGCTGCGCAGTACCAGCGGCGCCGTGTTCGGGACGGCAGCACGGGCCGTGCAGTCGGTGACCAGCCCGATGACTGGCCTCTTGCGGCGTGGCTCAACCGCCGGCACTTCGAGCCGTAGCGCGAGTGCGCTGCAGGCGGAGCTCATCAGGCTACGTGCCCAGCTGAACGGCGGCCAGCTGACAACAGCGGAGCAAGCCAGGCTGACCGCGCTGCTGCGCCTTCCAGGCCGCGGGCGGCACCGGGTCGTCGGAGCCGACGTCATCGCCACCGGACACGGCTCTTCGCACACCGTCACGCTCGACGTCGGCAGGCGTGCCGGGGTCAGGCCAGACACCACGGTGCTGAACGCTGCGGGCCTGGTCGGCCGCGTCACCAGCGTGCGCCGGCAGACATGCACAGTTCTGCTGGCCGCCGCCAAATCGTCGGTGGTTGGCGTTCGCGTCGCGGGAAGCGGCCAGATGGGCTGGGTCACGGGCGTGCCAAGTACAGCCGACAGCGCCGGCGCGCTCAGGCTGCGCGTGGTCGGCGCTGGCAACTCCGTCGTCCCTGGCCAGCGGCTCGTCACGTTCGCCTCGGTTGGTGGCAGACCGTACATCGGCGGCGTGCCGGTCGGCGTCGTCACGCGGGTCGGGGCCGGCCGGGGATCCGCCGAGACGGCCCAGGTGCGGCCGTTCGCCAACTTCGCGGCGCTGGGGGTCGTGGCCGTTATCCGCCCAGGCGGCCGGGTGTGAGCCGGGCGACCGCGTGGCGCCTGGCGACCGCGGCCGTGCTGTGCGTCGCCTTGCTGATCGTTCTGGCCGCACGGCTGTGGTACGTGCAGGTCACAACCGGCAAAGGCAACGTGAGCCTGGCCAACTCCGAACAGGTCAGGACCATCGTCGTGCCACCGGCTCGGGGACAGATCCTGGACGACGCCGGCCGGGCGCTGGCCGCGAACAGCTCGTCGCTCGTGGTGACCGTGAACCTCGCGACGCTGTCACGGCAGCCAGACGGCGGCCGCGCCGAGCTCCGTCAGCTTGCCGCCCTGCTCGGAATACGAGACCGGCTGCTGCGTGACCGGCTCAGGCTCTGCACGGCAACCGTGCCCCGGCCCTGCTGGGCCGGATCTCCATACCAGCCGATCCCCGTACAGCAAGGGGTGTCGCCCAGAACGGGCGTGCAGATCATGCAGAACCGGGCTCAGTTCGCAGGGGTCAGCGCAGAGGTGCAGCCCGTCGTCAGCTATCCGCAGGGCGCCAGCGCGGCGCAGGTGCTCGGCTACCTGCAGCCCATCACGCCGGGAGAGGAACGACAGCGCCATCTGGCTCTTACCGGATTCGCCGGTGCTGATCTGGTGGGTCAATCAGGACTCGAGGCAGAGTACGACGCTGAGCTTCGCGGCGCGGCTGGCGCAAAGCGGGTGGGCATCAACGCAGCTGGCCAGGTGACAGGAACGGTATCGACCACGTCGCCGGTCGCCGGCGACAACCTGGTGACCAGCATTAATTCACAGGTCCAGGCGGACACGGAGCGCGCACTCGGCGGCGCCATCAGACGAGCACAAGCAGAGGGCAACCGTGCCGCGACGACCGGAGCGGCCGTCGTCATGACCACATCTGGCCGCGTGATCGCGATGGCCAGCTACCCGTCCTACAACCCGCAGATCTGGACGCGCGGCATTAGCCAGCGGCAGTACGCGAGGCTGGTCGGGCTCGCCGATGGCGAGCCGATCCTGAACCGGGCCACGCAAGGCCAGTACGCGCCCGGATCTACCTGGAAGGTGACATCGACCGCGGCAGCCGTCGCCGCCGGATACAGCCTGGCCGGCCCATACAACTGCCCAGGTTCTGTGGACATCGGCGGCAGGACCTTCCTCAACGACACGCCGGTGAATTCGGGACCGATGACCTTGCACACGGCGCTTGTCCAGTCCTGCGACACGGTGTTCTATCAGCTCGGCTACGACCTCTGGCGAAGTGATAACCGCCAGGCCAACGTCGTGACCAGCGCGCACGAGCCGGTGCAGAAGATGCAGCGAATGGAACTGGCCTGGGGATTCGGCCGGTCAACCGGCATCGACCTGCCGCAAGAGTCGACCGGCACGGTGCCCACGCGCCCATGGCTTTACAGCTTCTACTCCCAGCACAAGAAGCTCTGGTGCCAGCAGGGCAAGCAGTATGGCTCGTACGCCCAGCGGATCGCTTATGAGAACTGTCATTACGGCAACATCTGGGAGCCTGGCCAGGCGGTCGACGCCGCGATCGGGCAAGGCTACGTGACCGTGACGCCGCTTCAGCTGGCCAGCGCGTACGCCGCGCTGGCCAACGGCGGAACGCTGTACAGCCCGCGCGTCGGGGCGGCACTGGTCAGGCCGGACGGACGGGTCGTGCGGCGGATCGTGCCGCCGGTTGCCGGTCATCTGCCGGTCGCCAAGCCCGTTCAGCGGTATATCAGGCATGCTCTGGCGGACGTCGTGACGCAGGGCACCGCGGCTCCGGCGTTTGCCGGCTTCCCGCTGCACACCGTGTGCGTCGCGGGGAAGACAGGCACTGCTCAGGTCGCTGGCAAGCTCGCGACCTCGGTGTTTGCCTCGTACGCGCCGTGTTCTCACCCGAAGTACGTCATTGCCATGATGATTCCTGCCTCCGGATATGGCGCAGACGTGTCCGCTCCGGCTGTCAGGCAGATCTGGGATGGCATCTACGGGCTCGAAGGTCACCGGGCCGCGCTTCCTGGCGGCAGGCTGCCATGAGCCGCGACGCACCAGTACTCGGACTTGCTCCAGTGCCTGGGCTTCGCCCGGTACAGGCCGGCAGCGGCCGACTGCCGCATGGCGCGCCGACGCCCAACCGCCGGGTGCGGATGGTCACCTGGTTCGCGCAGCTCAGGCGCTTCGACTGGATCCTGGTCGCCGCGGTGGCCGGGCTCGCCGTGTACGGCATTCTGCTCGTCTGGTCGGCGAGCCGGGCAGCATTGCTGCAGGCTGGCGCCGACCCGCAGCTCTACCTGAAGAAGCAGCTGCTCAACGTGGTGCTCGGGCTAGTGCTGATGTTCCTGGTCGGCCTGCTCGGGATAAGGGTGCTGCGCTCCGGCGCGCCGCTGGCGTATCTGCTGACGCTGCTCGGCCTGCTCGCCGTGCTCAGCCCGCTCGGGGCCGCGGTCAATGGCGCCCGTGCCTGGATCTCGCTGCCGGGAGGATTCCAGGCCGAGCCGTCCGAACTGGCCAAGCTCACGCTTGTCCTGATCACCGCCAGGATCCTCGGCCAGGCCAAGACCGCCGACGGACGCCCACCGGTCCGCGCCATTGCGCTCGCGCTCGGGTGCGCGGCGCCGGCCGTCGTCCTAGTTGCTGCCGAGCCGGCACTCGGAGTCACCGTCTTGCTGATGATTCTCGTCGTCTGCCTCATCGTCCTGGCCGGGACCAGGTTGCGCTGGCTCGTGATTCTCGCCGGAGCCGCGGCCCTCGCGGTGCTCGCCGTCTGGCGCCTGCACCTGCTCAAGGCCTATCAGCTGGACAGGCTGACCGCGTTCCTGCATCCCGGCACCGACCCGGCAGGCGTCGGATACAGCGCCACTCAGTCAAAGATCGCGATTGGCTCGGGCGGCCTGTTCGGTCAGGGCCTATTCCACGGTCAGCTGATCACCGGCAGCTTCGTGCCGGAGCCGCACACCGACTTCGTCTTCGCCACGGCCGGCGAGGAACTCGGGTTCATCGGCGCCCTGACGATCATTGTGCTGCTCGGCATCGTCGTTGTCCGGTCCTTGCTGATCGCGGCTCGTGCGGACGACCAGTTCGGCAGGCTGCTCGCGGCAGGCATAGCGATCTGGTTCGCCGTCCAGGCGTTCGTGAATATCGGAATGACGGTCGGCATAGTTCCTGTGACGGGCCTGCCGTTGCCATTCGTCTCTTATGGCGGCTCGGCCATGTTCGCCGACATGCTGGCGATCGGGGCGCTGCAGGCCATCCGCCAGCACGCTCGCGTGTCGGAAAAAGGCACTGTCACAGCGGGCTGGAAACATAGCTTGACGTGGATGCTGCCTCGCTTATGACCGGCCTTGGTATCGGCGTGGTGCTCGGCACAGCTATCGGTTTTCTTTTCGCCCGAAGCCGGCTGACCAGCGCGATCACCGATCTGACGGCGCAGGCGAGGGCAGCCGATGAGCGGGCGCGTGCCGCCCACGAGCAGGCTGCGCTCATCGACGGCTACCTGGCCGAGCGATTCCAGGCGCTATCCGCGCAAGCGCTCGACGTCAGCCAGCAGCGGCTGCTCGAGGTCAGCGAGATCCGGCTGCGCGCGGCCAATCTCAGCGCCGCCAGCGAGCTCGATTCCCGCAAGAGCGCGGTCGAGCAGCTGGTCGAGCCGCTCAAGCAGACCCTTGCCCGAGTTGAGACGCAGCTCCGTGAAAGTGAGTCCGCCAGGCAGACCTCCCAGGCCGCGCTGACCGAGCAGGTCAAGTTCGCCAGGCAGGCCGCTGAGCAGCTGCGTGATCAGACCAGCGCGCTCGTCACTGCGCTGCGGCGGCCCGAGGCGCGGGGCCGCTGGGGCGAATTGCAACTTCGCAGGGTTGTGGAGCTGGCCGGGATGAGCGCCCGGTGCGACTTCGACGAGCAGGTCACTCTCGCCGGGGCGCGGGGCGACGAATATCCCGCTGCGGCGGTGCGGCCTGACATGGTGATCAGGCTGGCCGGCGGGAAGAACATCGTCGTGGACTCGAAGGTCTCCCTTGCTGCGTATCTGGAAGCGGCCGAGGCGTCAGACGAGCACGTGCGCGAGGCGCGGCTGGCCGCGCACGCGCGGCATCTGAAGGATCACGTCGACCGGCTCGCCGCGAAGGCGTACTGGTCGGCGCTAAGCCCGGCTCCTGAGTTCGTCGTCCTGTTTATCCCCGGTGAGGCCTTCCTCGCTCCCGCACTTGAGCGCGAGCCTTCCCTGCTCGAGTACGCGATCACGCGCAGGGTGCACATCGCGACGCCGATCACGCTCGTCACCATGTTGCGAACCGCGCAGTACGCCTGGCAGCAGGAGGCTTTGTCGGATAACGCACGTGCGGTATTCGACCTCGGGCGCGAGCTATACGAACGGCTGACCGGTCTTGGCGGCCACGTCGAGACGGTCGGCAAGTCGCTGGCCAGCGCCGTCAGCGCGTACAACCGCGCGGTTGGAGCGCTGGAAAGCCGCGTCCTGGTTACCGCCCGCAAGCTCAACCAGCTCGGCGTCACCGACGCGGAGCTTGCGGCCCCGCCGCCCGCTGACCTGCCGCTGAGGTCGCTGTCGGCGCCGGAGCTGGTGACGGACAACACGCAAGGCGAGGGTTCCGCGGTGATCATGCAGGTCCCGGCCCGCCAGAGTGAGTCCCGCCCGTACGGAGCCGTCAGTTGACCGGCACCAGGGGCAGCCATCAGCGCACTCCCGCGTTCGCATGGCCTGACCTGTGGCCTGCAATGAGCTCCAGGACGGCCATCGTCGTGATGTTCGTCATCTTCTTGCTGACTGATCTGGGTGCGGGCTGGCTGCACGTGGTCGGCCTGGCCGGCTTCGGGTTTGCGGCGGGAAGCGCCGCGGCCGCCGGGCGGACGAGGCGCCAGGATCTGCTGCTGGCCGCGACGACGCCGCCGCTGATCTTCCTGATCGCGGTGACGGCCGGGGAACTGATCACGCTGCACATGAATCATGTCGCTGCTTCACCGGGTCTGGTGCTCGCCGATGTCTTCCTCACCCTGAGCACGGCCGCGCCGTGGCTATTTGGCGGTGTCGTCGCAGCGCTGGTGATCGCGACGGTACGCGGGCTACCTCAGTGCGTCAGGGACCTGCGGGCGCGGCTAACCGGTGCCGCGCTGCAGGACGACCTGCCGAGCGGGCCTGGAGGTCTCCCGGTCGACTGACCGGCCGGGATCATTCAATGAGCTTTACCGGCGAGGGGCGCGCAGCTCGCGGGGCAGCGCGAACGACATTCTCTCGTCGACGGCCTCAATCTCCTCGACGACCGTGAAGCCGGCCTCCGCCAGGCTGCCTAGCACCTGCGAAACCAGTTCCTCAGGGACCGACGCACCGCTGGTGACGCCGACGGTGGACGCCGACTCGATCCATGCGGGATCGATCGCCGCGCTGTCATCGACCAGGTAAGCCTGCGCCGCGCCCGCGTCCTTGGCGACTTCGACAAGGCGGACAGAATTGGACGAGTTCGGCGAGCCGACGACAATGACGACATCGGACTCCTTGGCGATCTGCTTAACGGCCGCCTGCCGGTTCTGCGTCGCGTAGCAAATGTCGTCGCTGGGCGGGTCGATCAGCAGCGGGAACCGCTCGCGTAGCGCCGAGACGGTCTGACTAGTCTCATCCACCGACAGCGTGGTCTGAGACAGCCAGGCCACCCTGGCCGGGTCGTGCACCTCAAGCTTCGCCGCGTCATCCGGGCCGTCGACCAGACGAATGTGCTCCGGTGCCTCGCCGGTCGTGCCGACGACCTCCTCGTGGCCCTCGTGTCCGATCAGCAGGATTTCGTAGCCCTGCGAGGCGAACCTGCGTGCCTCGTTGTGAACCTTGGTGACCAGCGGGCAGGTCGCATCGATGGTCCGCAGCCCGCGAGCTTTCGCGGACTGGTGCACCTCCGGTGCGACGCCGTGTGCGGAGAACACCACGATGGAGCCCTCTGGCACCTCATCAGTTTCCTCGACGAAGATCGCGCCGCGGCCCTCGAGGGTCCTGACCACGTGTGTGTTGTGCACGATCTGCTTTCGCACGTACACAGGTGCCCCGTACCGCTCAAGCGCCATTTCCACGGCCTGGACCGCGCGGTCGACTCCCGCGCAGTAGCCGCGCGGCTTCGCAAGCAGGATGCGCTTCGTCGGTTCCGACATGAGATCCATGGTAGGCGAACACCGCGACTCGGTTGCTGGCCCGTCCAACCCCCGCGTCACGTGCAAGCTTCGGCTGTCATGACGGCACGCCCTCGATGAACTCCCGTCATCAGCGCTGATGCGGCACCATGGCCGTTGAGGTCCTGGCGCGAGACTCCGCCGCGAGCGATGGTGCGGCGGTGGGGGGCGAGGAGGGACGATGGTGCGGTCGCCCGACGCAGCCGGACAGGTCAGGAACGTCGAAACCATGGAAGACTTTCAAGACATTAAGGGCATCAGGGATTTCAAGGAGATGCCCGTCAAGATGCTGCGGGGTCTTTTCTCCGGAATCGGGCAGTTGCTTCTTGCGGCCGACCGTTTCCGCGCCGAGGACGCGCAGCGTGAGGGCATCAACGACGACGACGGCCAGGCAGGGCCGCCCACCGGCCTCGACGGAGAATCCCAAGCGCAGCAGATGAAAACCGTCGACTATGTCAAGGGCGCGGCTGACAGCGGCAAGGCCGCCAGCAGCACCCGCGGCCGACATCGCAAACCCGCGGGAGCGACGACGGCCGGGCGGTCCGGATCCGCCAAGAAGCAGCACGCGACCAATGCTCGGAAGTTCCGCTCGCTCGATGCGACCGGCAACGTGCGACTGCTGACGCCCGATATGCCGGCCGAGTCCACCTCGCGGACCAGGACCACATCGAACGTTGCCCTTTCACGAGGTCGCTCCACCGGAGGATCCCCGAGGAAGAGGAAGGCGGCGGCCAGGGGTTCAACGCCCTCCGCTGGGCAGAAGGCGATTGTGGCACCCGACCTGCCCGTATCCGGGTACGACGGACTCTCGCTGGCCTCGCTGCGGGCCCGGCTCCGCTACCTCGACGCGAAACAGCTACGGATCCTGCTCGACCACGAGAAGTCGGCCTCGAACCGAACCGATGTCGTGACCATGTTCGAACGCCGGATCGCGAAGATCGAATCAGGACCCGATGCCACTTGAGACCAGCGCCGAGGCGCCGATCCCCGTTCGCACCGTGCTGCGGCTCGTGGGCGAGTGGATCGGCAAGCTCGGCAGGGTCTGGGTCGAAGGCCAGATCGCCGAGCTGAGCCGACGTGGCGGGACCGTCTACCTGACGCTGCGAGACCCGGTCGCGGTGGTCTCGGTGCGGGTGGTCTGCCCGCGGGTGGTCTTTGACGCCGCAGACCCAGCGCCGGCCGAGGGATCACGCGTCGTGGCCTGGGTGAAGCCAGATTTCAATATGACCAGGGGCTCGTTCTCGCTGAGCGCGATCGAACTGCGCGCGGTCGGGATCGGCGAGCTGCTCGCCAGGCTCGAACGGCTGCGGCGCTCGCTGGCCGACGAAGGGCTATTCGCCAGGGAGCGCAAGCGCCGCCCGCCGTTCCTGCCCCGGCAGGTCGGCCTGATCTGCGGCCGCGACTCGGCGGCTGAGCGCGATGTGCTGGAAAACGCCGCCCGCCGATGGCCGTCGGTGCGGTTCAGAATCGAACAGGTCGCGGTCCAGGGCCCGTTCGCGGTGGAGGAAGTCACCGAAGCGTTGCGCGCGCTCGACGCCGACGCCGACGTTGACGTGATCATCATTGCCAGGGGCGGCGGATCGATCGAGGACTTGCTGCCGTTCTCCGATGAAACGCTGATCCGGGCGGTCGCATCATGCCGGACGCCGGTTGTGAGCGCCATCGGCCACGAGCAGGACGTTCCGCTGCTCGACCTGGTCGCCGATGTGCGGGCCTCGACGCCGACCGATGCGGCCCGTAGGGTCGTGCCCGATATCGGAGAGCAGCTCGCGATCATCGCCGATCTGCGAGCTCGAGCCCGGCGGCAGCTGGCCGGACGCCTGGACCGGGAGGCAGCATGGCTCGCCGACATCAGGTCGCGGCCCGTACTGGCCAGTCCGGCCGCCGAACTGGACAGGCGGCACGAACAGGTGATCGCTCTTGCCGAGCGCGCGCGCCGGAGCCTCGCCGCCGGCCTGGACCGGGCCGATGCTGATCTCGCCCATACCAGGGCGCGCCTGATCGCATTGTCACCTGCCGCGACCCTGCGCCGTGGTTACGCGATTGTGCAGCGAGCCGACGCGAGCGTTGTCCGGTCTGCACGTGATGTCAGCACGGCAGAACCGCTTCTGATCAGGCTCGCTGCCGATCACATAAACGTCACGGTCAGCGAGTAAGAAATTACCTCGGGGTTACCAGTCGGAAACGCTTGTTGTTACATACTCTGCGTGGCGTTTCCGTGGCGTCAGGCGCTGACAGATAACTAAAGTGTCGCGGAGCTTATGACCAATTGGGGGCGCGGCCCACACATCGATCCGCCGGCTTTCACGCCAAATCCTGGGAAGGACACTCCGTGCCGCCACAGCCAGCATCCGCGGGAAGCGGACGACCGGCTGTGACAGACCAGCCGCCGATGGCGGCTGAGCCGGAGCCCGCGGCGACGACGACGCGGGTACCTGGACTGGATGGGGTGCGCGCGCTCGCCGTTCTGGCGGTGCTGGCGTTCCACCAGGGACTGCCATGGATTCCCGGCGGCTTCCTTGGCGTCGATGTCTTCTTCGTGCTCAGCGGGCACTTGATCACCGACCTGCTGGTCGCCGGCTACCGCAAGCGCGGTCGCATCGGGCTTGGCCGGTTCTACCAGCGCCGTGCGCGCAGGTTGCTGCCCGCGCTCGCCGTGATGCTAATCACGGTCACCGCAGCGGTGAGCGTGCTCGAACCCGGCCAGCGCGCCACGCTCCGGCCGGCGATTCTCGGCGCCGTCACGTACACGAGCAACTGGTGGCAGGCGTTCGCGCACCAGTCGTACTTCTCGCTCTACGGCCCGCCCCCGGCGTTTGAGCACCTTTGGTCGCTGGCCGTTGAAGAGCAGTTCTATCTTATCTGGCCGCTCCTGCTCGCGGTGATACTGACACTGGTGCACAGCCCGCGCAGAGGTGCGCTGGTCGCATGGGGCGGTGCGGTCGCTTCGGCCCTGGTCATTCTGGCGATCTACCAGCCGGGTGGTGATCCGTCGCTGGTCTACTACGGCACCGACACGCACGCGAGCGCGCTCATGATCGGCGCGGCCCTCGCGCTCACATGGCCGCTGGCGAAGGTAGCTCGCTCATCTGGCAAGGCCACGAAACTGCTCGACTCGCTCGGCGCGGCCGCACTGCTGATCCTTGCCTGGGCTGTCTGGCACCTGGCCGGCTCGAACTCCGCGCTCTACCCCTATGGCCTGGTACTCGCGGCGCTCGCGGCGGGCGGCCTCCTCCTCGCGGCCGCGGCACCCGGCAGGATCGGCAGTCTGCTGTCCTGGCGGCCGCTGCGCTGGCTGGGCATCAGGTCCTACGGGGTCTACCTGTGGCACTGGCCCGTGATCGCGATCACGACAGGCCTGGCGGCGCGGTCGGCCACGTCCGCCCCGATTCGCATCGTCGATACCGTTCTCCCGATCGCGCTTGCTGCCGCCTCCTGGCGCTGGCTTGAGGAGCCCAATCTGCGCAACGGGCTCCGCTCGGAACTCGCCAGGCGCTGGCACCTGCTGCTGATCGGACCCAGGGGATCCCTGACCACCCCGGCGGCCGCCGTGCCGACGCTGCTCGCGGTCGCCCTGGTCGCCATCGCAAGCACCGCTGGATACGGGCTGGCGAGCGGCCAGCCGGCCCGGACGCTGCAGTCGCAGATCCAGCAGGGACTTCGGGTTAGCGCCTCGACACTGCCATCGTCAGGGCCTTCGGGCCAGGCGAACCCGCGCTGGGTTATCCCGGGCCGGGCGCCGTTCCATCGCGGCGCGCATGTGACGGCAGCTAAGCGCCGGCGCGCCCCGGTGATGGGCAGGAAGGTCATGGCGATAGGCGATTCCGTAATGCTTGCGTCGGCTCCGGAACTGGCCGCGGCCATCCCGGGCATCTATATCAACGCCAAGGTCAGCCGCTTCATGTTCGCCGGCATCTCCATCATCGGCCGGCTAGCCAGGCAAGACCGGCTGCGCCAGGTCGTGATCGTCGGGCTGGGCACCAACGGTCCCGTCACGCCCAGGCAGGTTCGTGCCCTCAGAGCCGCGGTCGGTGACCGGTGGCTGGTGCTGATCAATACGTTCGTGCCCAGATCATGGGAGCACGAAGTCAACACCGCGCTGGCCCGCGTTGCCAGGCGCTACTCGAACGTGTTGCTCGTCAACTGGTACAACACGATCGTGCATCGCCACGGCCTGCTGTGGAACGACGACATCCACCCGCAGCCGGTAGGCGGCAGGCTCTACGCGAAGATCGTGCGCGACGTCGTCCTGCACGCGCTGAACCGGCAGCCGCGGTTGTCCGCGCACCGCAGGACCATGACCAAATCCGCGCATGAGACCAGCTTCCTTCCGCACCCGAAGTACGCGACGCTGTACTAATGCCAGAGCAAGGCGCGACCGACCGCCCGGGCTACGAGCAAGCCCGCGACCAGCTTGCCGAGCTGGTCAAGCGGCTTGAGGCTGGCGGGCTGACGCTGGAGCAGTCGCTCGAGCTATGGGAACGCGGAGAGCAGCTGGCCGCGATCTGCGAAGAGTGGCTGGAGGGCGCGCGAGCCAGGCTGGCCTCGGCCACGAACCAGCCAGTCGCCGACGCCGATAACGACGGCGACCAGGCGAGGCCATTCTGACGCCGCACCGCGCCACCTGTCCGGGGAGCCACCCGCCGGGCGCGAGACCCGCTTCGTAGGATGCGACCGAGGCAGGCCGCTCCGCTGGCCGCCCTAGGGTGCCTGTGAGTACAGCAGGGCCAGGAAAGGTGTAGCAATGGCCGACCAAACTCCGCCGATCACCTTGGGAACCGAGCCGAGCGCTCCCGATCGCAACCTGGCGCTGGAGCTGGCGAGGGTCACCGAGGCTGCCGCGCTCGCCGCGGGACGCTGGGTCGGTCGCGGTGACAAGAACGGTGCCGACGCCGCGGCGGTGAGCGCGATGCGGCAGCTGATCAGCACGGTCTCCATGAACGGCGCCGTGGTGATCGGCGAGGGCGAGAAGGACAAGGCCCCGATGCTGTTCAACGGCGAGCAGGTCGGTGACGGCACCGGTCCCGATTGCGACGTGGCGGTCGACCCGATTGATGGCACAAGGCTGACCGCCAACGGCATGGCCAACGCGATTGCCGTGATCGCCGTCAGCGCCCGCGGGTCGATGTACGATCCGTCCGCAGTGTTCTACATGTCCAAGCTCGTGGCCGGTCCCGAAGCAGCTGACGTCGTCGACATCGACGCCCCGCCAGCGGCCAATATCGCTGCGGTGGCGAGGGCCAAGCACTGCTCGCCCCATGACGTCACCGTGGTCATGCTGGACAGGGACCGGCACACGGAGCTGATCTCACAGGTGCGCGACGCTGGCGCACGGATCAAGCTGATCACCGACGGCGACGTGGCAGGCGCCATCCTCGCCGCCCGCGAGGGCACCGGCGTCGACCTGCTGCTTGGCATCGGCGGTACGCCCGAGGGCATCATCGCGGCCTGCGCGATCAAGTGCCTTGGCGGCGTCATGCTCGGCAAGCTGGCACCGCGGAACGAGGATGAGCGCGACCGGGCGAAGTCCGCAGGACACGACCTTGACCGTGTGCTGACCACCGATGACCTGGTCTCATCCGATGACGCGTTTTTCGCCGCGACCGGGATCACCGATGGCGACCTGCTGCAGGGTGTGCGCTACCGGTCGGGCGGCGCGACAACCCACACGCTCGTTATGCGCGCCAGGTCGGGCACGATACGCAACGTCCATAGCGAGCACGCCCTGTGGAAGGTGTCCCGGTATTCCGTCGTGCCTTATTGACCGCGTGCACCGGCGCCGAAGCGCCACCCGAAGCCGGAGCGCCAGCGGGACCGCCGCACCCTGACCACCTTTACCGAGCCGCCGATAGTGAGCGTGCGGACCTCGATGACGGCGGTCACGGGTTCGCTCGGCGCGGAGGCCACTGTCCTGCCGCGAACGCTTCTGGCACCCAGGAACGACTGGCCAACTAGCTCGACCGCAATGCCGGCGGGAACGATCAGCCTGATCTGGCCCGCGACGGCCGTCGCATGAATCGTGATCCGCGGTTTCTGCAGGACGGCCTCTCGCAGGTCGAGCACGACGTTTCCGAACAAGGCCGTGACCGGGAAGTTCTCCGGCACCACCCAGCGGCCGTCGCGCCGTTCGCGGGCAAAGGTCGCTGCGACCGATCGCCGTGGATACAGCCTGATCGGCTGACCTGATGGCAGGGTGAGGTCGGCCGTGAGCCTGCTGAGGTCGCCGAGCGTCCTGGCCGCGAGCGCCACTTCGAGCCGCTCTGCGTGCTCATCGAGGGTCAGCCGGCCATCGGCCACGGCCTCGCCAAGCAATGTGACGACGAGCTCACGGTCGGCGTCAGATGCTCGCAGGTTATGGGGTCCTGGCCGCGGGCTCACATCCCGACGATACCGGACCACCTGCCGGTTCTCACCTGCCGTAACGCTCGATCGCAGCGTTGCCAACCGGGCACCCGCCTTCGGCGCCGCGGCACGTGCCGATGTCGCAGAGCCGGCACATCCATCTGGTCGCGGCGGGGCCGCGCATCATGCCGACCAGCACCTTGCCGGCGAGCCGCTCGAAGGTCGCGCGCTCGTCCGGCGACAGCACGGCCAGCGAGCGCTCGAGCACCTCTGCCCGAGCCGCGGACACAAGGCCGGCGGCTCGCCTGCCTTGCTCGGTGAGCACGATCGCCGTGCTCCGCCCGTCGGCGCCTGGGTCACGCCGCACATAGCCCGACTCAGCGAGCCTGTCGACCAGACGGACCGTGCCAGATGATGTCAGGCCGAGCACCTGCCGGAGCCGGTCAATCGACGGCCGGTCAAGGAAATGCAGCAACGCCGACAGCGCGGCCGCGCCCGTATCCGACCGGCCGGCCGCCGCGGCCACGGCGTCAGTCGCCTGATCGGTAACGATGAGGGCCAGCGCTCCGAACACGTTGGCCGCCCGGTCCAGGTGCGGCGCCCCAGTGCCAGAAGACACCGTGCCAGAAGACACCGTGCCAGGAGCCTCAGCCAAGGTCGTATTCGAAGGTGAAGTCCCCGCCTGTGCCGCCGGACGTGACGGCCGTCCCCGAACCGCGCAGGCCCTCCAGCTCGCCCGTGGCCGAACCGTCAACGACCTGCCAGTAGGTCCGCGCCTGGCCGTCGGAGAAGGTCCCGTCGGCCCGCAGCACGAAGCCTCCCTGCTTGCCGCCGAGCGTGCCGGTCGTGTGCTGATAACCGGTGAAGGCGGCCGTGCCGTCGGCTCGGTAGCACATCACGGCCTCCCAGCCGCCCTCGCCTCGTAGGTCACCGTCGAGGCCGAAGGTCACGTGCGCCTTGGTGAGCTTGCCGCCGTTCTCCAGCTCCTCGTAGGTGTTCTCATCCCAGGCAGAGACGGTAAAGGTGCCCTTGGCCTGCGTCGTCATGTCGCCTCCTGTCACTAGATAATTGATGTATGACTCACACATTAGTCTCATCGCAACCGAGCGCTCGCGCCGGGGGCCGCAGGGAGACCGTGCCGGGAGCTCAGCGCCCGGCGATGCTCCAGTCGCCGCCGAGAGCGACGCGAAGGGCGTACTCTGCCGCGTCCACGGCCGCCCGTGCCGTGATGGCGTGGGTGTGCGCCCCGTCAAGGTCGTCCAGGCCGAGACAGTCGAACGCGACGCGAACGTCGTGGGCGGCCTGCTGCAATTGCCTTGCCGCCTCGCTCAGGTCAACGTTGTGGCTCTCGCGGTCAACATCGCCCGTCATTGGCCATGCCTTTCGGATTCGGGGACCTGTAGTCAGCCTCGCAGCCGGCCAGCTACCCCGCACGCCGCCTCCCATTCCCCGGCCCATTCGCCGCTGGCGCCTACGATTGAGCCGTCACTGGTCTCGCACGAGGATGTGCCGCCTGATGCCCGAATTCAGCTACACCGACCTGCTGCCGCTCGGCCCCGATCTGACCGAGTACCGCCTGCTGAGCGAAGCAGGAGTGGCCACACGCCGTGCACTTGGCCGCGAGTTCCTTGAGGTAGAGCCGGCGGCGCTGACGGTGCTGACGGCACAGGCCATGCAAGACATCGCGCACCTCCTGCGGCCAGCGCACCTGCGACAGCTGCGATCGATCTTGGACGACCCGCAGGCTTCGCCGAACGACCGCTTCGTCGCGAGCGACCTGCTGCGGAACGCCTGCATCGCGGCGGGCGGGGTGCTGCCGATGTGCCAGGACACTGGCACGGCGATCGTGCTCGGCAAGCGCGGCCAGCAGGTACTGACCGCAGGATCTGACGAGAAACACATCGCCCGCGGTGTCTACGACGCCTATACCAAGCTCAACCTGCGGTACTCCCAGCTGGCGCCGCTAACGATGTGGGAGGAGCGGAACACCGGCACGAACCTGCCAGCCCAGATCGAGCTGCAGGCAACCGACGGCGCCGAGTACAAGTTTCTTTTCATGGCCAAGGGCGGCGGCTCGGCGAACAAGTCCTACCTGTACCAGGAGACCAAGGCCGTCCTGAACAGCAAGCGGATGGCCGCGTTCCTCGAGGAGAAGCTTCGGGCGCTTGGCACCGCCGCCTGCCCGCCCTATCACCTCGCGGTCGTGGTCGGCGGGACGAGCGCGGAGTTCGCCCTGAAGACCGCGAAGTACGCTTCAGCCAAGTACCTCGATTCCCTGCCGACGGCCGGCGCGATGAGCGCGCACGGGTTCCGCGACCTGGAGCTTGAGCAGGCTGTCCTGGAAATCACCAGGCGCACCGGCATCGGCGCCCAGTTCGGCGGCAAATACTTCTGCCATGACGTGCGGGTGGTCAGGCTGCCCAGGCACGGCGCCTCGTGCCCCGTCGCGATCGCGGTCTCGTGCTCGGCGGACCGGCAGGCACTCGGCAAGATCACAACGGACGGGATCTTCCTCGAGCAGCTAGAGACCGACCCCGCGCAGTACCTGCCCGAAACCACAGATGCCGAGATTGACGGCGACGTGGTGCGGCTCGATCTGTCAAGACCAATGAGCGAGATCCGCGCGGAACTGTCGCGATACCCGATCAAGACCCGCCTGTCGCTAACCGGCCCCATGGTCGTCGCGCGGGACATCGCGCACGCCAAGATCGCCGAGCGCCTCGCCGCCGGCGAGGCGATGCCCTCATACCTGCGCGATCACGCGGTCTACTACGCCGGCCCCGCCAAGACGCCAGATGGCTACGCCTCGGGCTCCTTCGGCCCGACCACGGCCGGCCGGATGGACAGCTACGTCGAGCGGTTCCAGGCGGCCGGCGGGTCGTTTGTCATGCTGGCCAAGGGCAACAGGTCCGCCGCCGTGACAGCCGCATGCCGGCAGCACGGCGGCTTCTACCTGGGCTCGATTGGCGGCGCAGCCGCCAAGCTGGCGCAAGAATGCATCACCAAGGTCAATGTGCTCGAATACCCCGAGCTCGGCATGGAGGCGGTCTGGCGGATCGAGGTCCGCGACTTCCCCGCCTTCATCATCATCGACGACAAGGGCAACGACTTCTTCGCCGACGTCACCACCCCGACGACCCCGCTGCTGTCCATCGGCCCGCGCCCCTGAAGCCGGCCGGGGTCCACGGCGAGCTGCAAAGCGAGCCTGGCGCTGCTCCGGGCATGATCGGGGCATGAGCGATTCGCGATCCGGGGCGTCTGAGTACCGCATCGAGCACGACTCCATGGGCGACGTGGAGGTTCCTGCCGATGCGTTGTGGGCGGCGCAGACCCAGCGTGCCAGCGCACACAGACTGTCCGGCGAGACCATGCCGCGGGAGGTGATCATCGCGCTCGCGATGATCAAGTCGGAGGCTGCCGCCGTCAACGCCGAACTCGGCGTCATCGACGCCGATATGGCGCAGGCCATCAGGGAGGCCGCGCTAGAGATCGCGGTCGGCGAGACCGGCGACGGTGGTCACTTCGAGGACTTCCCGCTCGATGTGTTCCAGACCGGGTCGGGGACCTCCACCAACATGAACGCGAACGAGGTCATCGCGACCCTCGCGACCCGGCGACTCGGCCGCCCCGTGCACCCCAACGACCACGTCAACGCGTCGCAGTCCTCCAACGACGTGTTCCCTTCGGCGGTGCACATCGCCGCTGCGCGCACGCTCACGGCCCTGGTCGGCGCGCTTGACCAGCTCGCGATCATCCTGGAGGGCAAGGCGGCGGAGTTCGCCGAGGTGGTCAAGAGCGGCCGTACGCACTTGATGGATGCGGTGCCGGTGACGCTCGGTCAGGAGTTCAGCGGCTATGCGGCGGCGGTCAGGCACGGCATGAACCGGATCCGGCTCGTTCTGCCGGAGGTCAGCGAGCTTCCGCTGGGCGGCACGGCGGTCGGGACCGGACTGAACGCGCCGCCTGGCTTCGCGGCCGCGGTGATCCAGCGCCTCGCCACCGAGGCGGTGCCGTTCACCGAAGCAGCCAACCACTTCGAGGCGGCCGGCGGCAGGGACGCGCTCGTGGCGGCGAGCGGCGTACTGAAAACCGTGGCAGTGAGCTTGTACAAGATCTGCACCGACCTGCGGCTGATGGGATCCGGGCCAAGAACCGGACTGGCGGAGATCGCGATCCCTGAGTTGCAGCCGGGCTCGTCCATCATGCCGGGAAAGGTGAATCCCGTGATCTGTGAGATGGTGTCGCAGGCGTGCGCGCAAGTCATCGGGAACGACTCGGCGATCGCGTTCGCCGGCGCGGCCGGGAATTTCGAGCTGAACGTGATGATCCCCGTGATCGCCAGGAACTTGCTCGGCTCGGCGAACCTGCTCATAGCGGGCGCGCCGTTGCTCGCCGACCGCTGCGTTGCGGGCATCAGCACCAACCCTGCCCGGTTGCGCCGGCTCGCCGAGTCCTCACCAGCGATCGTGACCGCCCTCAACCGCTTCATCGGCTACGAGGCCGCGGCGGCGGTCGCGCACGAGGCGCTGGCCAGCGGCAAGACGATCAGAGACGTGGTCCTCGCGCGCGGCCATGTCGAGCGCGGAGAGATCACCCTCGATCAGCTCGACGAGGCGCTGGACGTGCTGGCGATGACCAATCCGGGGCGTTAGCTTGAGATTGGCTAGGTGAATTCTCAGGATTTCCCATCAAGCTCACAGAAATCTGTAAGCCGGCCCGCGTAGATTGCACCCCATGCATTCCGCCAGGGGTTCTGGCCACCTTGTGGCCGGACGCTACCGGCTGCTTCAGCAACTCGGCCGCGGTGCCATGGGCATTGTCTGGCAGGGACGCGATGAATTGCTGGACCGCGACGTGGCCGTCAAGCAGATCGCGCTGCCGCCGATGGCGTCGGAGGCCGAGGAGCGGCTCAGCTACCAGCGCACGCTCCGCGAGGCCAGAACGGCCGCCCGGCTTAACCATCCCAGCGTCATCACCGTCTTCGACGTGGTCGAAGAGGACGGCATGCCGTGGATCGTGATGGAACTCATCAAGGCCAGGCCGCTGGACCAGGTCATCGCCGAGGACGGTCCGCTGACGCCAGCGCAGGCCGCCCAGCTCGGCCTCAGCCTTCTCGACGCGCTGAGCTCCGCGCACACCGCCGGCGTCCTGCACCGGGATGTCAAGCCAAGCAATGTGCTGATCAGTCCCGAGGGAAAGGCGATTCTCACCGACTTCGGCATCGCGACCGTCCAGGGAGAACCTGGGATGACGCAGGCGGGAATGATCGCCGGCACGCCCGGTTTCTCTCCGCCCGAGCGGGTCAGGGGAGCCGATGCCACGCCCGCTTCCGACCTGTGGTCGCTCGGGGCGACGCTATACGCGGCGGTCGAAGGCCGTGGCCCGTTCGACCGGGCCGGCGGGTCGGCAGCGATCGTGGCAAGCATCGCGACCGAGACGGCGCCGAAGGCGCCCTCGGCCGGCCCGCTGGCGTCGGTTATCGACATGCTGCTGCGGACAGACCCGGCCCAGCGCCCCGACGCTGCCGCGGCCAGGCGCATGCTGAGGACAGCCTGGGTCGATGCGCGGCACGGCGGCTACCTAGGAGCCGGGTTGCGCGCGTTCAGCCAGCGGGAGCCCGACCGGGCCGTTGCCGCGGCGGAACCGCCGCCGGATGCTGCCGGCCTGGACGCGACGACGGCGACGCAGGTCGTGATCGTGCCAGCCGATGTTGCCGGGGCGGGCAGGGTCGCGACGGCAAGCGCTGAGGCCGCTGGCGGCGGCGTCAGCGTGGCCGTGCGCGCGAGCGACTCGGCGGGGCCGGTCGTCGATGCCCGCGCTGGTTCCGCCTCAGACGGAACCTGCATGCCTGCCGCAGCGGCCACCGATGTCGTGCCGGACCTGATGGCCACGCCTGTCTTCGCCGAGCTCAAGATGCCGGGCACGGCCGCATCGGCCGATGCCGGTGGCGACAAGCCTGACCTCGGCGGATCAACGACCGCTAGTACGTCAGGCCCGCCGCGGCCGCCGCGGCCGAGCGGCGGCCTTGCCGGATTGCTGCGCTCGAGGCGCGGCCTGGTCATCACCGCGCCGCTAGCGGCGTCCGCTCTCGTGGCCGGCATCGTCTTCCTGGCCTTCCCGGGGTACAGCAACCTGCTAGGCGGCGGCCGCGGGCACGCACCAAGCGCCAGCCAGGTGAGCTCGGGCGCCGCCCAGTCGGGTGGCCTGGTCACCAGGCACCACGGCGGCAAAGCGCCAGCTAGGGCCGGCGGATCCGGCAACTCGCCGGGCGGCCAGCCCTCTGGCGCGCCACGTCCGGTGCGTCACCACGGGTCGGGATCCGGCTCGCCGGGTCCTTCGGCCAAGCCGTCTCCCTCCGGCCAGCCCACGCCGACGAGCCCGTCGGCCACGCCCTCGGCGTCGCCGTCGCCGACGCCGACAACTTCGAGCCCGCCGTCATCGGGCCCCAAGCTTCCGGTCGGGTACAGCTGGTATCAGGTAACCGCTAGCCAGTCCGGCACGACGGCGGGCTTCCGGCTAGGTGCGCCCAGTTCCTGGCTGCTCACGCCCGGCCTGCACGCGGTCATCAAGTCGTCGGTAGGGAACATCAAGCTGATGGTCGACATGGCGGCGTTCGCGGTGGTCAAGCCCGTGCGTGAGGCTAAGCACCTGCAGGCAGCAGCGATCGCGCATAGCAAATACCGGAACTATCATCTGGTCTCGATCACGCCCCGCAGATTCCATGGCTCGACGGCGGCGACGTGGGCCTTCTGGTGGAAGCCCACCAGCACGACAAGACGCGACGTCACGAAGATCATCTTTACGGCTCAGACGTCGGCGGGACCACAGCCATACGTGCTGACGATGTCTGCACCCGCGAGGCTCGTCGCGTCGGCGACCAAGCCCTTCAATGTCGCAAAGTACACGTTCAGGCCGCTGCCGGGATAGCCGGCAGCGGCCCTGACGCTAGTACCAGCCCGCGCTCGACTCATGGGACAAGGCCGCGCACGGCGAGCCGTATGTCCCCTTGATGTAGCCGAGTCCCCACCGGATCTGGGTGGCGGGATCGTTCTGCCAGTCCGGTCCGGCGCTGGCCATCTTTGATCCTGGCAATGCCTGCGGGATGCCGTAGGCACCAGAGGAAGGGTTGGAGGCATACGGGTTCCAACCGCTCTCCTGCTCCCACAGGGAGTTCAGGCAGCTGAACTCGCTGGATGACCAGCCGTAGCTGGCCAGCATCGCCATGGCGATCTGCTGCGGGGTGCCGGACATCGCCGTGCCCTGCGCGGCAGCCTGGCGGCGCCCCTCGGCGGCCGTGCGCGCTTGCTCGGCGGCCCGCCTCGCTGCCACCTCCGCTGCGCGCCTGGCCGCTGCCGCGTGCTTGACGGCCAGTAGATGCGCCGCGAGGCGCTTGTTCATGGCCTGCCGGACGATCAAAGCGGGATTCTCCGGCCGAGACTGACCGTCGCCCTGGATAACTTGCTGCGGCTCGCCTATGGCGGGGGCGACCCTTGGGTGCCGGGCCAGCGACAGGTCAGCGGAGGCCCCAAACGGTGCGTGATCCGATGCTGACGGACCCAGCAAGGTCGGCCCGGCAGCAATAACCGCCGCGGCGACAGACGCGGTTGCGAGCGTGCCGGCGGCCGCGTAGAGGGTGCCGCGTGATGGACGGGACGGAACATGACGATGGCGGGACACTGTTGCCTTCGCTCAGGGGCGCTCAAAGCGCCGGATTTCGCCCAGGTCGCTGCCCTGACACGGCGCCGTTGCGCCGCTTCGTCTCGGGTTCTTCAGACTCCGGCGGGCTTGCCGCCGGCCTTGTGCAGCGGCGCGCGGACGTGTCGCAGGGTCTGGGCGACTGCTTCGCAGAATGGACGTCACGCACGCTGGGCGCTGTCAGCCATCCACCATGCATCATCGGCTGCAGTGCCCGGGCCGCCGATTATCCATTTGGCCATATGACAAATGTCACAATGGCCGGTGACTGGGAGTTACCGATCCATCACGCTCAGCGCGCGCTGCGTGTCAATTGGCGCCGCCGGGACGTCCTTCTCTGATCAGTACCAGCCGTGCCCCTGCCAGAAGGCCCAGGCGTTGCATGGCGAGCCGTAACGATCCTTGATATAACCCAGGCCCCACTTGATCTGGGTGGTCGCATTGGTCTGCCAGTCAGGTCCGGCGCTGGCCATCTTGGACCCGGGCAAAGCCTGCGGGATCCCGTAGGCCCCGCTCGCGTTGGCAGCGGTGACGCGCCAGCCGCTTTCCCTGCTCCAGATGCTGTCCAGGCAGCCGAACTGCTGCTTGGCGTTAAAGCCGAAGGACGGAAGCAAGGTGTACGCGATGTGCTGCGCCGTGCCCGGGCTCGGGATGGGCACGTTCACGATGGGCGCGCCGCCACCTCCACCGCCACCTGAGGGCGGCGCGGGCTTGGTCGCCACCTTGGGCTTGCCGACCACCTTGAAGCTCTTCGTCGCCGCCGCCATCAGGATCATGTGCTGACGCTGGTGCATCAGCTTCATGCCCGCCTTGCTGCTCGGAATGGCCGTGAGAGCCTCAGCCAGCGGACTGGGCTGCGGCGAGAACTCTCCGATCATGTACTCGGCGCCGCCTACGACCAAGATCGCCGAGACGACCGTGGTGACCAAGAAAGCGCGAATGCTCCTCCGTGACCTGCGGCCACGACGCGCTCCCGCACCGCTCGGCGGCCTGGTACCTCCGCTCCGCGACCTCGTGTCACCCTTACGCGGCCTGGCATCGCCAGTTCGGGCCTTGGCGTTGCGGCCACCCGGGCCCTCTTCGCTACACCTCGCGTCGCCGCTATCCGATCTCGTGTCGCCGCCGCGCGACATAATGTCGCTGCCCTCGGTGGGCCTACGATCACCGGAGAGCGGTACGTCGGCTCCCCGCAGCTGGCGATTGCCGTTGCGCAGGTGGCTAGTGCCGTTGGGCGGCGCGCCGTTGCCGTTGCGCAGCGTCTCGTCGCCCAACCGGTTGTCACCGCTGAGCAGCCGGTCGTCACCATGGACCAGCCAGTCGTCACCGCCGAACAGCCAGTCGTTAGCGACCTTCCTGTCGCCACCGCCTCGCGGATGACCTTCGCCGCGCGAGCGCGGCTCCTGGGCACCGCCCCGGCCCGGCCTGCTCGTGCTGACCGTGCGCCTCCGGTGTTGTGACAATGCCGTCCTTCCGTCGGCCAAGCGCGGCCGGCAAGTCGCCGGGCACGCAGGACCGCTGCGGCCAAGGCAGCGAGTCATTTCAAAACGGATTGACTACTTACAGCGACCTGGCCATTACAGAACTACCGGACAGGTGAGGCAGAACCACCGAAACAAGGAGCCAACCTCCGTTGCCGCACCACGTTGCCAGAAGTGACGGGACCGACCAAGCGTTTCCGTAGAAAAAGTTGGGGTGTTGCGGGAGGAAATTGTGTCGCACAGATCACGGAATGGCGTTCAGTATCGTAACGATCACATCGTGTAATCGCACGTGGTCTGGGATCACTAGTTGAGCATTGAACATCACCAGTCCCGGCGCGTCGCACACCGGCGCTACGCTTGGTGCGGAGGCCGGGTTAGCGTGTCGGGCAGGCCGGCTGCGGGCGAACGGACAGGCAATGAGCAACGATCCATCCGAAACAGGGCGCGGCATCAGGGGCAAGCTGTCGCGCCGGGGCTGGACGCTCGACATCGCCAACCCGGACACCGTGCTGGCGGGCGCACGCCGCGCGCTGTTCGTGATGACCGGTGTCCTGGTCGTGATCTGGGCGGTCCAGCTCGCCAACTTCGCTGACGGCTACCAGCTGGTCAACACGTACGGCATCAGACCGCGGGACCTGGGCAGCCTGCCCGACATCCTGACGGCTCCGTTCCTGCACTTCAGCTGGGCCCATATCGAGGGGAACTCAGGGCCGCTGTTCATCTTCGGGTTCCTCGCGGCCTATCGCGGCATCGCGAAGTTCGCCGCTCTGTCCGTCATCGTGGTGCTGACCAGCGGACTGGCCGCGTGGTTCTTCGAGTCGCCGGGCGTGGGCGCGGGCGCCAGCGGCGTGGTCTTCGGCTACTTCGGCTACATCATCGTCCGCGGCCTGTTCGACAGGCACGCCATCGACGTGCTGATCGGCGCAATCATGGCGCTGTGCTTCGCTTACCAGTTCGCGGTGCTGCTGCCGCAGCACGGTATCGGCTGGCAGGCCCATATAGGTGGCCTGGTGGGCGGCATCCTGTCCGGCTGGCTGCTGAGGGAGCGGCGGGCAGCCAAGCGCGCGGCAAAGCCCGCGAAGGTGGCCGCGGCGGGCACGACAACCGGCACCTCGGTCCAGACCGCGAGCGAGAACACGAAGACCGGCAAGACCAGCGGTAAGGGTCTGGTTGTAGATCCATCGAACCCGCGCGCCGATCTGTACAAACAGCTCGACGACATGGGTCTGTAGAGTGGCCGGCGCATCAGGCCTCTGACGAGACCGTAGCCGCAGGTCTCTAGCGGGACGGTTCAGGCGCGCCGTCGTCCTCGAGCAACCAGCGCGCGCCAGCTCCGTGGGAGCCTGCCTCATCGTCGGGGTTGTACAGCGCGCAGGTTCGTAGGGACAGGCAGCCGCAGCCAATGCAGCTGCCTAGCGTGTCGGAAAGACGCTCAAGCTCGGCGATGCGATCGTGTATCCGCGTCTGCCACAGCTGAGCGGCACGGCGCCACTCCGTCCTCGTCGGCGCCTTGTCCGACGGCAGCCGGTCAAGAGCAACCTTGACCTCGCCGAGCGAGAGGCCGAGCCGGCGTCCTGCCTTGATGAACGCGACCCTGCGCAGCATGTACCTGGCATAGCGACGCTGGTTCCCCGCTGTCCGCTCGGCCGTGATCAGGCCGAGGCCCTCGTAGTAGCGCAACGCCGAAGGCGCGGCTCCGCTTCGAGCGGCCAGCTCGGAGATCGTCAGGTGGGCGGGCATGGCTGGCACGCCACTGAGGGTACGAGCATTACCGTCTTGACTTCAAGTGCGCTTTAAGTCCGAGACTCTAGGCCATGAGCAACGCGAGCACACTGCCCCGCTACTCCTATGCGGACCTGCCGAGCCTGATAAGGCTTATGACCGGGGACGAGAAGCACGACATCGCCTCGATGTCGACGCTCGACGTCATCTGGGTGCTATACGACCGCGTGCTGCGAGTCAGCCCGTTGACCTCCGCTAGCGAGTCCCGGGACAGGTTCTTTCTCTCCAAGGGCCATGGGCCCATGGCCTATTACGCGGTCCTGGCCGCCAAGGGATTCATCATGGCCGACGAGCTTGCGCGCTACGGCCAGTTCGACTCCCTGCTGGGCCAGCATCCCGATCGCAACCTGGTCCCCGGAGCCGAGATATCGAGCGGATCGCTCGGCCATGGCCTGCCGCTAGCCGTCGGTGCCGCGCTCGGCCTGCGCGCAATGGGGCTGCGCGACGATCGTGTATTCGTGCTGACCGGGGACGGCGAGCTCGACGAAGGGTCAGGACACGAGGCAATCGCCTTCGCGGGCCGCGCCGGGCTTGACGCCCTGCACTGTGTGGTCGTGGACAACTCCTCGGCCAGCCTCGGCTGGCCCGGCGGGATACAGACCCGGTTCGGCGCCGAGGGCTGGTCGACCGTCCGGGTTGACGGCCGTGATCACGACGCGCTCGAGGCAGCGTTTACCACCCCGCATCCCGGACGGCCGCACGCCGTCATCGCGGTCATCGAGCGAGCCTGAGGGAGGATTGGTGATGGAGACCATGCGAGAGCGCTTCGCCCGCGTCGCCACAGGGCTGCTCGATTCCGACCCGCGGCTCGCCGTGGTGCTTGCCGACATCTCCTCAGACCTGTTCGACGCCGCCAAGGTCCGCCATCCCGACCGGGTCATCAACCTCGGCATCAGGGAGCAGCTGCTGATCAGCGTCGCCGGAGGGATGTCGCTGGCGGGGATCCGGCCGATCGCGCACACGTTCGCGAGCTTCCTGATCGAGCGGCCGTTCGAGCAGATCAAGCTGGACCTGAACCACCAGGCGGCTAGCGCCGGGGCGATCCTGGTCAGCTCGGGTGCCTCGTTCGACTACTCCGCATCGGGCCGGACGCACCAGTCGCCGGGTGACGTGGCCCTGCTTGGCACGCTGCCCGGGTGGACCGTGCACGTTCCGGGCCACGCCGACGAAGCAGAACCGCTGCTGCGGTCCGCTGCCGCCTCCGACGGCCTGGTATATCTGCGGCTCTCTGCCCTGGCCAACGCCGCTCCCCTGGCTCGCTGGAGCGACGGGTTCACGGTGCTGCGGCGCGGCAACGAGGCGACGGTCCTCGCGGTCGGCCCGCTAGCGGACGCGGTGATCGCGGCCACGGCCGGGATGGACGTCACCGTCCTGTACGCGCCGACGATCAGGCCTTTCGACCAGCAGACCCTGCGAGCGACGCTGTCTGCACCCGTGGTGGTGGTCGCAGAACCGTACCTCGCGGGGACATCAGTGCCTGAGGTCGCGGTCGCGCTGGCCGACCTGCCGCACCGGGTACTCGGCCTCGGCGTGGGCCGCGAAGAACTCCGGCACTACGGCATGCCGCAACAGCATCAGGCCGCACACGGCCTGGACGCGGCCTCGTTGCATACGCAGATCGCCGGCTTCATCGGCATCGAAGACAGCGGCAGAGGCCGCGTGCCGGCCAGGTCGCTGGCCTGAGGTCCGGTGCCGGCCGGACCATGCTGGCCGCCGGGCGGCGGGCGACCCGCCCGGCGGCTGGCCGGACCACGCCGGTGCTCTCGTCGAGAGACACCTCGACAAGGACCTGCTTGCCGAGCTGCTCGCAACCTGCGGCCGGCCTGGTCCGGCGATGAGCATCGTCCTCGGCCGGTAGGCTCCCTCGCTGGGAGGGAGCAGCGATGTCCGAAGTGACCGCGTCGGCACCCGCGCTGCGACGGCGGACGCAGCGACTAGTGCTCCGGCCGTTCCGGCACGGCGACGAGACTGACGTTCTTGCCTACCGGAGTCGACCTGACGTGGTCCGGTACATGCCCGCCGAGCCCCTGCCGGCCAGCGGTGCCGTTGCCTTCGTCGCCGAGCGGATCGGCGCCACCAGGATCGAAGGGGACGGTGACAAGATCATCCTCGCCGTGGAGCACGAGGGCCGGGTGATCGGCGATCTCCTGGTCAGGGCCGGGCAGTTCGCGGACCGCCAGGCCGAGATCGGCTGGGCGTTCAACCCGGAGTACCACGGCCGCGGCTTCGCCACCGAGGCGGCGCGCGAGCTGCTGGCACTGGCGTTCGCCGAGCTCGGCATGCATCGTGTCTTCGCTCAGCTGGATCCGCGCAACTCCGCATCGGCGAAGCTGTGCGAGCGGCTCGGCATGCGGCGTGAGGGCCACTTCCATGAGGACATCTGGTTCAAGGGCGAGTGGGGCGACACCGCCATCTACGCGCTGCTTGCCTCGGAGTGGCACGCCGCGGCGCGGGACGGCTAGAGCGGCCGTCAGGTTCCGTCCCTCGCTCCGCGCACTGCGATCAGTGTCATTCCCGCGGCGAACACAGCGCCCGCGCACAACCACGCGCCCGCATCGGCGAGCGGCCTCGCCGGCCAGATCCACGGCGTGCTCGGCCCGCCACCGTGCCACTGCGCGTACAGCGAGTACGCCGCCACGACCAGGTAGCCAACCGGGCCAGCCCAGGCCAGCCCGCCGCCCAGCGCAGTTGCGCCGACCAGGGCAAGACCAGCGATGCCGGCCACGTTGCGCGTCATGTCGAGGAACCCGCCGGACAAGTGGGCTCCGGCTCCGGCCGCCGCCAGCGCGATGACGGCGCAGGTGGTGAGCCCGAGCGCAGCGGCGAGCCGCAGCATCGGAAGCCAGTGACCAGAGGCTCGTTCCTCGCCGCCGAATGGGCTGACGGTCGCGGCGGCTACCACAGTCGCGCAGGCGGTCTCGGCTACCAGCGGGAGCTGGAGTGCGCCGTAAGTGTCCCAGTGCCAGATGGCAGCTATCCGCAGGCCTCCCGCTAGCGCGACGACGGCGGCCATCGCGACGGACATCCGCCGGCTGCTCATGTACAAGACCACCAGCCTGACAAGACCATGCCTGGCCATGCCCGGCGTCACGCCGGGATCAACGTCCGGACAGCCGGCTAGCCGGGCGCCACCTGATGGGGGCAGCGCGGTCATGGCAGCTCGGCCAGGGTGATGCGGCCCGCGCGCAGCGCGATGAGATGCGTGCTCAGCCAGGCCCGCCTCGTGGCGGTCGGCAGCGCGGCGAATTGCCTGGCGCTGCGGTACACGGCCGTACCAGGTGCAAGTCCGCGCGCTGACATGCTCAGCCCGTCTGGCCGCTGGCCTGGCGGGACCAGGCGGACGCCGGCCGCCATCAGCAGCGCGGCCCGGACGGCTTGCTGGGCCAGGCTGTCGTGCTTTCCGGTCCGGAGGACGTAGCCGACGACCGCGTCCCCGACCTGCGCGCGCACCTGATTGGCGTACTGGGCGGAAGTGACATCTGGCTGTCGTTCACCAGGCAGCTGGTCTGGGAGCGCGGCACCCACGACGCGCAATCCTGGTGCGTAGCGGGCTCCCGCTACTCCGCCGTCGCCAACCAGGATGCCGTCGTGAGGTTCCTGAGTGAAGGTCGGCACTGCCTGCAGGATCCGGTCAGGGGCACCGGGCAGCCCGGCCAGCTGGCTGACCACGGGTCTCAGCGCGGACGCCAGCAGCGGCAGGTAGCCGGCGAACGCAGGGTTTACGCAGACCGGGAGGGTTCCCTTGCTGCATACCGGGTCGTAGCGGATCGGCTTGTCGTTCGCGGCATCGTGCAGTGCCGGGATGACCATCATGCCGTGACGGTCGAGCCTCGCCGTGCCCGCGAGACCGACCGCCGTGGCCGCGGCCGCCAGCCCGGCCAAGCAGATTGCCGCGGCTGTCGCGCGCAACATGCGGCCGCCTGAGGCGACAGTCCAGCCGAGCGCGCCGAGAACAGCCGCTGTGAGGCCCGCCAGGAACATGACCTGGGCGATTGGCAGGTCCGGCAGGTACGGATAGAAAGTTGCCACTCCAGGATCTGCCCCGATGTCGACGGCCCCAGCGATGATCGGCGAGATCTGCCAGAAGGAAGTGCCGCCATGGGTCAGGTTCACGCTGAGGCCGAGCAAGAAGAAGACCCCGATGCTGATCAGAGGTGTCATGAACCTGCTGGGGAAGCATGAGCCGGCGGCGAACCCCACCGCGGCGAGTGCTGGCAATCCCGCCGCACCGACAACTGCCGGCCACCACAGCGGGCCGCCCCAGGGAGCCTGAGAGGCGGTCACCGCGTAGAGAACGCCGACGCAGATTATGTACCCGGCGAGCGCCCAGGCCGTCACGGCAGCCCACGCGTAGAGCTGACGTATCCACCGAGGGCGGGCCACGATTTCCGCCAGGTCGGTCACGCCGCGCCGGTGCTCCCGTGCTCCCATCCAGGCAGCGGCCCCCACGACAGGAAGCAGGAAGTCGAGCAGCGCGCCGTGTTGCATCGTCGGCGCCCGCAGGCTCCACAGCGGCGGCTCGGCCATGCTCGGCCGGTATGCGTCGAACCAGAACAGGGCGGCGGTGAGAGGCAGCATCGCGAGCATGGCGCTGTGCCGCAGCTCAAGCCTGAGGAGCCGTCCGCCGGACATGAACGCTTCGGTCCGGGATCTGGGCTGCAGCCGGACTGCTGGCGCCGTGGCGATCATGCCCGGGCCGCCGCGAGCACGGCGCTGTAGCCGCGCTCCAGAGGTGCGTCACCCACTCCGTGGCCTTCACCGCGAGCGGTTAGTTCGGCCGTGGTCCCCTGGAAGACCATCCGGCCCTCATTCATCAACGCGACCTGCGTGCAGGCGGCACCGACATCCTCGACCAGGTGCGTGCTGACGACGACCGTGGCTCGCTGGCCCACCTGGCGCAATATGCCGCGGAATTCCACCCGCTGCTCGGGGTCAAGCCCGGCCGTCGGCTCGTCAAGCAGCAGCAGCTCAGGCTGGTTCACGATCGCCTGGGCGATCCCTGCCCGCCGCAGCATTCCGCCGGACAGCGTCCGCAGCTTGGAACGGGCGTGATCGGCGAGGCCTACCCGCTCGATGGCGGTTGCTACGGCGCCGGGAACGGCCGCGGCGGGCACCTCCTTCAACAGCGCGAAGTACTCGACGAACTCCGCGACGGTGAATCCCGGGTAATAACCGAGCAGCTGTGGCAGGTAGCCCAGCCTGCGCCGGATCTCGCGACGCTCCCCGTGCTGCCCCGGGTCCCTGCCAAGCAGGCGCACGGTGCCTGAGGTTGGCTGGATGACCGTCGCCATCGTGCGGAGCAGCGTCGTCTTGCCCGCACCGTTCGGCCCGAGCAGGCCGAAGACACCGGGACCGGCCTGCAGGCTCACCCCGGCAACCGCGGTCGTGCGGCCGAACCGTCTGGTCAGGTCGCTGATTTCGATGTTCACGCTGATCTCCTCGGCTGTGCGGTCCTGATCAGGACGAGCGTGGCGCAGCAGGCGGCAATCGCCAGGTAGGGCAGGTATAGCCAGCGGTCGCTGACCGCGGCAGCGGGATGCCCTGCGGCAGCCTGCCCTCCGAGCACGGCCATCAGCCACAGTCCGGTACCGGCCGCCACGCCGACATTGGCTGATCTGGTCGCGACCGCGACAGCGAGAGCGAGCCCGGACACGGCCGTCATCGGAATCAGCCAGCCGAACGCCATGCCGGCGGCCGCGGCTGAGAACGCCGACGCCGTCAGTCCCAGCGCGCTGTCGATGACGAATATGGCGAGCACGCGGGCCAAGAGCACCATCCGGTCGCTGACCGCCATGCTCATCGAGAGTTCATAGGCAGGATCGACGGCGGGTCCGTAGGCGTAGGCGATGCCGGCGCCCGCGATCGCCGGCGCGAGCAGGGCCACCCATGGAGTTCCCGTGCTCACCGTCGCAGCCGCTCCGCCGGCGAATACCGCGGCGCTCGCGATTAGCCAAGGGATCAGCAGCGACGGAGTCGACAGCAGCGCTCTGGCGAGTCCGGGCGAGCGCAACAGCCTGGATAGGAGCCGCTCGATGGGACCAGGCGCTCGCCGCCAGACCTGGGCGGCCACGCCGATCCACACCCGCTCCAGGTCGACGTCGGCCGGCCGAGCCAAATCGGCAGCGTCTCCGGAGCCCGGCAGATGAGCCTTCATTGTGCACCTCCCGCCGTCGCGCGACGGTCCTGCAGCGCGGCGCGCAGCAGGCGCCGCGCCCGGTGTGCGCGGCTCTTCACCGTTCCCGCTGGCACGCCCATCAGGTCCGCCACCTCCGCGACCGGCCGGTCTTCGACGTACAGCAACCGCCACGTGTCCCGTTCCGGGCTGCCGGCAGGGCCAAGCGCCTCGAGCGCCCCCGCGAGGTCGGCGCGCACCAGAGCTATGTCCGCCGGATCGCCTGTTGCCGCGACAGGCACCCCGGCTGGCAGCTCAGCGAGCGCCGGCCCGCGCCTGCGGATGTGCAGCGCGGCCTGCCGCCTCGCGATGCCCCAGAGCCAGCCGCCCGCGCCATCCGGGCGGTACCTTTTCGCACCTCGCCAGACGCCGAGGAAGGTCTCCTGCAGCACATCTTCAACGTCCGCAGCGGGAAGGACCCTGCGCAGCCTCACGGCCAGCCAGGGCGCATGCCTGCGGAAGAGTTCCCGCAGTGCGGTGTCGTCACCGCGCCCCACGCGCGCGATCAGCTGGTCGTCATCCATCGCCTCTCTATTGCATCCCGGCGCCGATCGGTTCGCGGGAGATCGGCGGGTTTGCGGCGGGAGTGCGCTTCAGCCGGGGAAAGGCGCCGGCTCGGTGCCGAGAATCTCGATGCTGTCGAGGTCGGCACGGGCAGCCGGGCTGGGATCAGCCGACAGGAGAGTCCTGCCAGCGCTGCGATACGTGCTGATCGCCATCGCGAGTTCCACCGCGAGCCGTGAGTGCGCGGGCGCGACGCCCTCAGTCTCGAAGCCCGGCCGGCCGGACCGTCCGTGCACTAGGCGCGCCAGGCCGACCAGCGGCTCGATGACTTCGATCGGGTAGTCGGTTCCGGCGAGCAGCCTGGCGCCCAGCGCCGCCAGGGAGGCCCAGGGATACGCGGCCGCCGAGCGGTCCGCTCCGAGCGCGCCGGGTACCTGGGCCGCATCGGTCACAGCGAATGACGGCTGGATGCATACGGCCACGCCAAGCTCGGCGATCCGGCTGCACAGCTCCGCAGACAAGACGCTGCCGTGCTCGATCCGCGGCGCCGTGGCCGCCAGCTCGCGCCTGTCGCCGCCCCAGGCCAGCTCGTATCCGTCGAGCACCGCCTCAACGGCACGGTCACCGATCGCGTGCGTCGCGATCCGCCAACCGGCTGCCGCGAACGGCTCGATCCGCTTGGCCAGCGCGATGGAGTCGGTGAACAAGATCCCTGTTGTGTCCTCGTCCTCGAAGGCCCGGCACATCGCGCAGGTTCGGGGCACAAGCCAGCCGTCGGCGTAGAACTTGATGCCGTCCAGGCGCACCCACGGTCCGCCGCCCGCTCGCCTTGCCTCAAGCTCGGCTACCCCTGATCGCTCAGCAAGGCCGCTGGCGACGTAGACCCGAACCCGCGCTGGCAGCGGCTTGTCACCGAGGGTTGCCAGGGCGTCCAGGTACCACCAATCCCGCATGCCCATCTCGGTGATCTCCACCAGGCCCGCGGCGGCGGCCCTGGCCAGTCCGCGGTAAAGCCTCGCGGCTCGCTCGTCTGCCGGTACATCCGGCAGATCGGGTTCCGGCACGTCCATGGGCGTCGTCTCGTCGCTGTGGACTCGCTCATGAAAGGCGCGAACCGTGCCGCCGTGCCAGGGAAAGGGGACGCCGGCCGCCTGCGCGAGCAAGTGCGTGTGATGGTCGACGAAGCCGCTGATCGGGACGGCGGCCTTTGCGGGGGGCTGCACGCCTCCATGATGCCCGGACGCTCCGCGTTTGAGAGCCATGACCGTGTCTGGCAGCGAGGACGCGGGGAAGCTGCCGGCGCTAAACCTGTCTTGAGATTTAGGAGGAGCGAGATGAGGATTGGTGCTGCGCTCGCACTGATCGCGGTGGGCGCGATACTCAGATTCGCCATCGCGATCTCCGTCACTCATGGCATCTACCTGCAGACCATCGGCGATATCCTGATGGGCGTCGGCCTGCTCGGCCTAATCCTGTGGTTTATCGTCTGGGCGCCATGGACCCAGGGCCGCCGCACTAGTTACCGGCAAACCACCGCGACAGAAGGCGGCCCGCCCTACCCGCCACCGCAGGCCCGCGCTCCTGGTACCTACACCCGCGATGAGGCCACCTACGAAGACGGCTATCCGCGCTAGCTGGGCTTCTCTGCCGGCAGTTTGTCCAGCCGCCGGCCGTCAGGCCGGAGCGTTGCCGGCGTCAGGATGGAACCGTGTCCGGCGCGAGCTGCACGCGGACCTGGCGTTCGTTACCCTCCTTGAAGACCATGTCGGTGACGACACCCGCATGCCGGAGGTCGGTCTCGGCCTGCTGCAGTGTCGCGATCACGTCTGGCTCGTCCTCCACCACGAGCGAGAGGACCTCGTGGCGCTGTGATTTCTTCTCCGCCGACTTGGCTTTGCGGATTTCCGCAAGCACGCCGCCAGCCACGTCGAGCACAGCAGAGTCGGCATTCTGCGCGGCGTCCCGCAGCTCACTGGTGGCGGGCCACGGCGCCCGATGCACTGAGCCTTCCCGCCACCAGGACCAGACCTCTTCGGTGACGAATGGCATGACCGGAGCGAACAGCCGCAACAGCACCGACAGCGCCAGCGCCAGCGCCGCCTGGGCGGAGCGCCCGTCGGCACCGCCCTGGTATGCGCGCACCTTGACGAGCTCGAGGTAGTCGTCGCAGAACTTCCAGAAGAATGTCTCGGTGCGCTCCAGCGCCCGGTGGTACTCATAGCCCACAAACGCCTCGGTGGAATCTGCCACGACCGCCTCGAGCTGCGCCAGCATGGCCCTGTCGATCGGCTCGGTGATGTCGGCGGCGGTCACGTCGGCCGCGCCGAGACCGAGCACGAACTTCGAGGCGTTCAGCACCTTGACGGCGAGCCGACGCCCCACCTTCATCTGGGCGGGGTCGGCCGCGGTGTCCGTACCGGGAGCGGCCCGGCACGCCCAGTGCCGCAGGCCATCGGCACCGAACTGCTCGACCATCGGCATCGGCCCGAGCACGTTGCCCTTGGACTTCGACATCTTCTTGCGGTCAGGGTCCAGGATCCAGCCGTTGATAGCCGCGTGCCGCCACGGCAGGCCGCCGTGCTCGAGCAACGCGCGCAGCACGGTGGCGAACAACCAGGTGCGGATGATCTCTGGCCCCTGCGGCCGTAGGTCCATCGGGAAGGCCCGCGCGAACAGGTCTGGGTCGTCCACCCAGCCCGACGTGATCTGCGGAGTGAGCGAGGACGTGGCCCAGGTGTCCATCACGTCGGGGTCGCCGACGAATCCGCCGGGCTTGCCGCGCTGGGATTCGTCGTAACCGTGCGGCGCGTCGCTCTGCGGGTCAACTGGCAGCGCCGCTTCTTCGGGCGTGATCGGGTCGTCCCAGAGCGTCTCGCCTGCCTCGCTGACCCGGTACCAGACAGGGAAAGGCACCCCGAAATAGCGCTGCCGACTGATCAGCCAGTCTGTGTTCAGGCCTTCGACCCAGTGCTCGTATCGCACGCGCATGAAGTCCGGGTGCCAGCGCAGCTCGCGGCCGGCGGCTAGAAGGCGCGCGCGCAGCTCAGGGTCCCTGGCCCCGTTTCTGATGTACCACTGGCGGCTAGTGACAATCTCCAGCGGCCGCTCGCCCCGCTCGTAGAACTTGACCGGATGCGTGCACGGCTGCGGCTCGCCGATCAGCGCGCCCGACTCCCGCAGCAGTTCCACCATTATGCGGCGGGCCTGCTGCGAGGTCTTGCCCGCAAGCGCGGCGTACGCGTCAGCGCCTGGTCCGGTCAGCCAAGCCGGAGTCTCCGCCTGGAACCGGCCGTCCCGCTGGATCACCGACCGCAGCGGCAGGCCGAGCTGCCGCCACCACAGCACGTCTGTGGTGTCACCGAAGGTACAGATCATCGCGATGCCGGTGCCTTTGTCAGGCTCCGCGAGCTGGTGGGCGACGACAGGCAGGCGAACACCGAAGACGGGGCTGATGACTTCCTTGCCGACCAGCGGCTTGTATCTGGCGTCGTCGGGATGCGCAACCAGCGCGACGCACGACGGCAGCAGTTCAGGCCGTGTCGTCTCGATCTCCACCGGACCTGAACGGTCGGCGGAGGCAAAAGCGATCTTGTGGAACGCCCCCTTCACCTCGCGATCCTCGAATTCGGCCTGAGCGACCGCGGTCTGGAAGTCAACGTCCCACGTGGTGGGGCCTTCGGCGGCGTAGGCCTCGGCGCGGGCCAGGTTGCGCAAAAAGGCGAGCTGTGAGATCCGGCGCGATCGGTCGTTGATCGTTGCGTATGTGAGGCTCCAGTCCACCGAGAGGCCGATCGTGCGCCACTGCTGCTCGAAATCCTCTTCAAATTCCTCGGTCAGCCGCTGGCACAATTCAACGAAATTGGGCCTCGAGATGGGACGCTGGTTTTTCTCGCCTTTCTCAGCAGCAGCAACAGCCAGATCGGGGTCATACGGAACGTTCGGGTCACAGCGGACGCCGTAGTGCATCTGCACCCGGCGCTCGGTTGGAAGCCCGTTGTCGTCCCAGCCCATCGGATAGAAGACCTCGCGGCCGTACATGCGCTGGAATCGGGCGATCGCGTCGACCTGGATGTATCCGAAAGCGCTGCCTAGGTGAAGAGTGCCGCTGATCGTCGGCGGCGGCGTGTCGATCGCATAGATCTGATCACGCGTCTTGGACCGGTCGAAGCGGTACAGGCCGCGTGCCTGCCAGTCGGCACCCCACTTCGCCTCAAGGCCGCTCAGGGACGGCTTCTCCGGGATGATCGCCATGCGGAGAAGGATAGTCGCAACGGGCGTGCTCCGAGTTCGCTCAGCCTGCTGGCCCAGCCGCTACTCGAAACGCACGCTGGCAGGGCCGGTAATCCGGCCGAGCAACGGCAGCGACGACAGGATGACCAGCAGCGAAGCGGCCAGGCCGGCCGCCATCGTCACGTAGTAGGCCTGCCCGGGCACCGGCACCGGGGTCCCGGCAGGCGCGAACTTCTGCACGGTCACCACGGAGAGGCCATAGGCCATGCCGCCAGCGACGATGGTCGCCGCGGCAAGCGGGAGCACGGCCTCGAGGAAGACCACCCTGTACAACGCCGACGTCGGCGTGCCAGTCACGCGCAGCAGCGTGAACGGCCGCTTGCGCTCAACCAGACTGCCGCCCACTGCGACCGCGAGGCTGCAACCCGCCACCACGAGCGTGATCGGTGACGCCCACGCTCGCGCGAGCCGCTACTGCAGCAGCTCGCGGGCCATGACCACGCGCTGGATCTGGTTCGTGCCCTCGTAGATCTGCGTGATCTTCGCATCGCGCATCATCCGCTCGACGGGATAATCGCGCACGTAGCCGTAGCCGCCGAGTAGCTGGACGGCGTCGGTGGTGATCTCCATCGCCACGTCGGATGCGAAGCACTTGCATGCCGAGGAAATGAAGGTAAGGTCGGCGACCTTCTCCCCCGCCATCGCGCGCTCGGACCTGGCCGCCGCGGCGTAGGTCAGCTGCCTGGCAGCCTCCAGCTTCATGCCCATGTCGGCGACCATGAACTGCACACCCTCGAACTCCGCGATCGCCTTGCCGAACTGCTTGCGTTCCCGAACGTAGCCAGCCGCATAGTCGAGCGCTCCCTGCGCGATGCCGAGCGCCTGCGCGGCGATCGTGATCCTCGTGTGGTCGAGTGTGGCCAGCGCCGTCCGGAAGCCGGTGCCCTCCTCGCCGATCATCCGGCTTTCCGGGATCACGCAGTTGTCGAAGTACAGCTCGCGAGTGGGCGATCCCTTGATTCCGAGTTTGTGTTCCAGCGCGCCGAACGAGAAACCCTCGTCGCCTTTCTCCAGCACGAACGCGGAGATGCCACGAGCGCCCACCTCGGGGTCGGTGACGGCCATGACTGTGTAGTAATCGGAGACGCCTGCGTTGGTGATCCAGCGCTTGGTTCCGTTCACAATGAAGCTGTCGCCGTCACGGACGGCCCTGGTCCGCATCGCGGCTGCGTCAGAGCCAGCCTCAGGTTCTGAGAGCGCGTAAGAGAACATGGCCTCCCCGAGGGCGACCGGCGGCAGATACCGCTGGTTCAGTTCGGTCGAGCCTGAGAGCAGGAGCGGAACCGTGCCAAGCTTGTTCACGGCGGGGATGAGCGAGCTCGAGGCGCAGACCCGCGCGATCTCCTCGATGACGATTACCGTTGCGAGCGCGTCGGCGCCGGCGCCACCGTACTCCTCGGGGATGTGCACGGCCTGAAGGTCGGCCTTGATCAGTGCGTCCTGCGCTTCCTGCGGGTACCGGGGCTGCTGGTCGACTTCGGCCGCATAAGGGGCGATCTTGTCCTCGGCCAGCTGGCGGACCGTCTCGCGGAGCGCCAAGTGCTCCTCGGACAGGGCGTAAGCGGTGAAGTCAGAGCTCATGTACCCGATGGTAACTACGGCGCCCTCGTGTCGCGGTCGCCATGATCGGGGCTGATCGCCTGGTGACCAGCCAGCCTGACCGGTGAGAGAGTGGGGCAATGATCGAGGAGATCGTTCCGATTCTTCGTGTCGCCGACGCCGACGCGGCCGTTGCCTGGTACGGGCGGCTGGGTTTCTGCAAGGAATGGGAGCACCGCTTCGATCAGGACTGCCCGGCGTTCGTGTCAGTCGCGCATGGCCCGGTCCGGCTGTTCCTGTCTGAGCATCTCGGTGACGCTCGGCCCGACACCCTCGTCTTCCTGGTGGTAGACGACATAGACGCCGTCGTGACCGAGTTCGGACGGCCGGCGGGCGATCAGCCGTACGGCTGCGACTTCGAGCTACGCGACCCTGACGGCAACCGACTGCGCATCAGCACCCGGGCCAGATGAGCCGCCCCGCACGGTGGCCGTGATGCGAGGATCGGACGCGATGGGCCCGGCCGACGTTGACGGCGGTCGCGGCGCAGGCATCCTGTCCGCCGCGGGCCGCGAATTGCTCAGCCGGCTGGAGGGCGAGGACATCGGCCCCGAACGCGCACTCGAGCTGTCAGAGTCACTGCGGGAGCGGTACCCGGCCGACCTGATCGCCGCGGCACTGACCCAGCAAGCGCTGCGGATTTCGGCCAGGGCCAAGTTCAACATGGCCGACCAGATGCTGTTCACCAGGGCGGGGCTGGAGCAGGCTTCATCAGAGCTGACAGCAGGTCACGCTGCCGGGAGGTTCACGGGCTGTCGCGTCATCGCCGACCTGTGCTGCGGCATCGGCGGCAACCTGATCGCGCTCGCCGCTCAACGAGAGAACACGCCGATCACGGAGTCCTTTCAGCAGGTCGCGCAGAAAGACTTCCGTGATCATGGAACGTTCGTGGTCGGGGTCGACGCGGATCAGGTCAGCCTCGAGTTCGCCAGGCACAACCTCGCCGTTTGCGCGCCAGGCGCGCCGGCCGCGTTCATCTGCGCCGACGTGACCCGGCTGCCGCTGCGCGGCGTTGACGCCGTCTTCATTGACCCTGCCAGGCGAAACGGCCAGCGGCGGCTGCCGGCCGGCCAAAGCCGGCCGGCGTTGCGGTGGTGCCTGAGCCTGACGGGCACGGTTCCGCGGGTCGGCATCAAGGCCGCTCCGGGGCTGCCGCGCGAGCTGGTGCCGTCGGGCTGGGAGACCGAGTTCGTCGCGGTCGGCAGGGACCTGAAGGAGGCGCTCCTTTGGTCACCTGCCCTGACCGACGGAGTCGCCAGCCGGGCGACGCTGCTGCCATCGGGCGAGACGCTGGCAGCCCCGGCCCGCTCCCGCGCGGCCGGCGAGGTGGACACCGGCGAGGCGGACGCGGGCGAGGCAGTACCGCTCGGTGCGCCTGGCATGTACTTGCTCGACCCCAACCCGGCCGTGACCAGGGCCGGGTTGGTGGCCGAGCTCGCCAGGCTGACCGGCACGTGGCAGATCGACCCGATGATCGCGTTCCTGTCGTCTGACGAGCCGGTCCGAACGCCGTTCGCCAGGACGCTGCGCGTGATCGAGTCCGCGCCATGGCACGAGAAGCGCTTCGCGCGACGCCTGCGTGAGCTGGGCATCGGGACGGCCGACATCCGCAGGCGCGGCCTAGCCGGCGACGTTGCCCAGATCCACCGCCGCCTGGGCCTGCGCGGACCAGGCTCGGCGACACTCGTCCTGACCCGCGTCGCAAACCGCCCCTGGGGCCTGATCTGCACACCGCACCCGCGATAGCAGCCCTCACAGAACCCTTGGCGGGCCGGTAGCGCCACCAGAACCCAAAACCAGGCCACCCGCTGAACTCCTGGTGGGCCAGTAGCGCCACCAGGGGTTCATCGATGGGGTAGGTGCGGGGCTATTTGACGGACTTGCCCTTGCGGAACTCCTTGCCGAAACCGGCCATGCCGGCGCCGGTCGGATACCCGGGCTTGTGCAGGACATGCGCCTCGGCGAATCCATGCTTGTGCCGGCGCACCGGGTCAGGCGAAACCGACTGGACGCTGGATGCGTCGCACACGGCTGCCGCGCCGTTGGCCGGACCCGGCACCTCGTCGCTCGTCGGGATGACGCCTGGATTGACCGGATGCCGCTTCTCGCGCCGGAGGACACGGCCCAGGTCATAGGCGTTCGCGTCGCGCGCGGTCAGCGAGTGCAGGCCGAACCTCGACTCGATCAGCTTGAGCGTCGAGGTGTGGTCGAACGGGCCGTGGTGCTCGACCCGGGCCGCAGCCAGGTTCGAGACCACGATGGCGGGCACGCGGAACCCGAGCTGTGTGTAGTCAGGGATCAGCTGGCCGTCGGTCGGGGTCGTGCTGTCACCGGTGTGGTCCACGGTCGAGGCGTCCGTGTCGTCGATGACGTGCGGCGGCGGGACGTGGTCGTAGAAGCCGCCCCACTCGTCGAACGTGATCATAAAGACGGTGTTGTCGAGGTACCCGGCGCTGGCGAGCGCGTGGTAGGCGTCGGCAATAAACCGCTCGCCCAGCCTGACGTCGCCGAGCGGGTGGTCGTCTCCGGAGGTCCCGTTGCCCTCGGTGTCGAATGCGGGGTCAATGAAGCTGACGTTGGGCAGGTTCCCAGCCGCGACCGTGTCGATGAACGAAGGCGTCGTGACCGGGATGCCAAGCACGTCCGTGTCGCCTGGCGCAAATGGGTGCCAGAACGGGAAGTACTTCAGGCCCCACAGCGCCAGGAACGGCAGGTCCCTGAAAAAGTAGCCGCCGGTGGGGATGCCCTGGGTGTTCGGGATGGGAGAGAGCTGGTCCCAGATTGACGGCAGCTTCGAGATCACCGTGTTGTTGTGGTCACGGTCTGTCCTGGCGGCGTGCTGATAGAAACGGTTCGGGAACGTCTCACCGGCGAACGAGCAGAAGTACCTGTCCAGCACGGTGTAGTTCTCCGCGAGGGCGCCGATAACCGGTAGGTCAGGAATGGCCTTGCGGTGGTGATGCCGATCGAAGTTGGAGTAGTAGCCGATCGGGAACGTGTTCGCGGCCGCGAGCGTTACGCCCGGGTTGTTGGCCGACGGGGTCGGACGCTGGAGGAAGCCGTCCATCTTCCCGAAATTGTGCTGGATCAGGAAGCCTTCCCAGCTGTGATCGGGGTCGCTGTACCCGCAGCCCTGGAAGTCGGGGGCTAGCGGGTAGTTCGGATAGACATTTCCGTCGGTCGACGGGAACGTCAGGTCGTGCCGGCCGTCAGCGCCCGGCAGCCAGCTCAGGAAATGGTCGAACGAGCGGTTCTCCATCATCAGGATGACCACGTGCTCGACGCCCCGCGAGCCGTGCGGGAAGCCAGCCGCTTTTGCGGCAGTGGCGGACAGGTATTCCGTCCCGGTAAGTGCAGCTCCGGTCGAAGCGCCCATGAGCTGTAGAAAGGTTCGGCGTGTCAGCATGAGTCCCAGTATGGGTACCGCCGTGAACGGCAGACAAGAAGGACATGACTGCGCAGTGACAACGATCTGATCAGAAGTACCGTCCGGCGCAACGCCCCGATGGCCGGGCGCCAGGCGACGCGTTCAGCCCGGTGAGCCCGCGTCAGGCAGCCGTGCGCGCAGCGCGGCGCCCTTGGCCTGCGCCGACTGCCTGAGTTCGGCCTGGAAGTTGATGACCTTCTGCTGCAGCTCTGAATCCGACGCGGCCAGGATGCGAACCGCGAGCAGCCCGGCGTTGCGAGCCCCGCCGACCGCGACCGTGGCCACCGGGATTCCCGCTGGCATCTGAACGATCGACAGTAGCGAGTCCAGGCCGTCCAGATGTGCCAGCGGAACCGGCACGCCGATGACCGGCAGCGGTGTGACGGAGGCCAGCATGCCGGGCAGGTGTGCGGCGCCGCCCGCTCCGGCGATGATCACCTTGAGACCCCGCGCGGCTGCCGCGCCGCCGTAACCGATCATGTCGTGCGGCATCCGGTGCGCCGATACGACGTCGGCCTCATGGGCGATGCCGAACTCGGCGAGCACGTCGGCCGCTGCCCGCATCACCGGCCAGTCCGAGTCGCTGCCCATCACCACGCCGACGACAGGACCTTCGCTCATCGGCTGCTCTCCTCGTCCGGCTGCTCGCTCCCGTGGCTCAGGTAGTTCGCGGCGCGCCAGCCGCGGTCCCGCAGCTCGGCCACGTTATCGCCGGCCACGGTCACGTGGCCAACCTTGCGGCCAGGCCGCACAGCCTTGCCATACAGATGCACCTTTACCCCTGGGTCGGCAGCCATCACGTGCACCAGCCTGGAGTACAGGTCCGGATCCTCGCCGCCCAGCACGTTGACCATCACGGCCACCGGCGGTGTGCGCACCGGGGAACCGAGCGGCAGGTCGAGCACGGCCCGCAGGTGCTGCTCGAACTGCGAGGTCCGCGCGGCGTCGATGGTCCAGTGGCCGCAGTTATGCGGGCGCATCGCCAGCTCGTTGATGATCAGCTCACCGGCCAGCTCGAAGAGCTCCACAGCCAGCAGGCCGGTCACGCCGAGCTCGGCCGCGATGGTCAGCGCTACCTGCTCACCGACCGTGGCAAGCCGGGGATCCAGGTCAGGTGCCGGGGTGATGACCTCGCGGCAGATTCCGTTGAGCTGGACGGTCTGTACGACCGGGTACACCGCGCCCTGGCCAGCTGGCGACCGGGCCGCGAGCACGGCGAGCTCGCGATCGAAAGGGACGAACTCCTCAGCCAGCAGATCGAGGCCGTGGCTGAGCACATCGGCGGCGGCGTCCTCGTTCTCGCATATCCATACGCCCTTACCGTCGTAACCGCCGGACGTGGCCTTCAGCGCGACCGGCCAGCCGCCGCCCGCGAGTGCGAACTCAGTGACCTCGGCGAGGCTGCCGACGCGCCGGTAACGCGGGCACCTGACGGGGAGCTCCTTGAGGGCGTCCAGCCCGCTCAGCCGGTCCCGCATGGCGCCCTTGTCCTGCGCGAACCGCAGCGCCCCAGCATCTGGCCTGACCGCGGTCACGCCGCCGAGCTTGGTGAGGACTGGCGCGGGTACGTGCTCGTGATCGAAGGTCACCACGTCGCACCCGGCGCCGAAGGCCAGCACATCACTGGCCGACCGGTGGTCGCCGATCGTGGTCCCCGAGGACACCTGCACAGCGCTGTCGTCGGCCCGTTCGGCGAGCACTCGGAAATCGATGCCGAGGCCGATAGCGGCCTGCGCCGTCATCCTGGCGAGCTGGCCGCCGCCGACCATGCCGACGACAGGCCGCCGTGGCGTCTGGTCGCTTGGTCTCGCGTCATCCACGCGCCGTAGCCTATGAGGTCAGCGGGACGCGGCTGACACGTCCGCCCGGTCGGACCCTCGGCCCAGGCCCTGAGCCAAGTCGGCCCATGCCCGGGCTACGCCGGACCAGCCACCACTGGCTCGTCAAGCTGCTCGACCACGGGCTGCGGGAAGATCACCGCGAACGTGGCGGGCCGCGGCCTGACCAGCACAAGCTGGCCGCCGTCGGAGGACGCGACCGACTTGGCTAGCGCCAGCCCGAGCCCGGTGCCGCCAGCACCGCTCACGCTCCGCTCAAAGATGCGGTGCACCAGGTCGGCGGGCACGCCCTTGCCCTCGTCCTTTACCTCGATGACCACTGAACGCGGCGTCTGCGAGGTCCTGATCGTCACTGTGCCGTCGCCATGGCTGAGCGCGTTTTCCAGCAGCGTCGCGACGACCTGGGACACGCCTCCCGCGCTGACGTATGCCCGCAGCCCGTGTTCTCCGGTGACGTCCAGCTTCCTGCCCACTCCCCTGAACGCCGGCTCCCACTCGCTGACCTGCTGGCTGATGATGTCGTCGATGCTCGACAGCTGCGGCGCGCCTGACGATGACCGGCGCGCCCGGCCGAGCAGCTGGCCGACAACCTGCGCGAGCCGGTCGGTCTGGGCCAGCGCCGCCGTTGCCTCTTCCTTGACCACCTCGGCGTCGCCAGCGGCGGCGACCATTTCCTCTAGCCGCATCGACAGGGCGGTCAGCGGGGTTCGCAGCTGGTGCGAGGCGTCGACGGCGAAGTCCTGTTCAGCGGAGATGAGGTCGGTCACTCGCTGCGCGGAGTTATCAAGGCCCTCGGCAATCCTGTCCAGCTCGGCGATGCCGTACCGCCTGCCGACCGGCCTTGAATCGCCTGAGCCGATCCTGTCGCCGGCCCTGGCGAGGTCTTGCACGGGCCTGGCCAGCCGCCTGGCCTGCGCCATCGTGAGCCCGGCGGCGACCACCAGCGCGATCAGCCCGACCAGGCACACCTGGAGCGGCGACAGGCGAAGCGAATGCGAGTCGGACGGGTGCGAGACCGCGACCACCTCGACCCCCGCCCCGAATACCAGGATCGCGGCTATGGCGATCCCGAACATCGACGTCAGCAAACGGCGCTGAATCAAGGCCCAGTCTCCGCTCCGGTCTCGGCTTTCATCACTCTTCGAGCGCTGCGCTCACCCTGGAGTGCTGCGAAGTGCTTCGCTAAGTCATCACGTGCCGCGCTCATTTCCGGCGCTCATTCCCGCTGTCACCTCTTCGCGCTTACTCTCCGCGCTCGAACCTGAATCCGACGCCCCGGACAGTAGTGATGAAGTGCGGACTGTGCGCGTCGTCGCCGAGCTTGCGCCGCAGCCAGGACACGTGCATGTCCAGAGTTTTGGTCGATCCCCACCACTTGCTGTCCCAGACCTGGCGCATGATCTGGTCCCTGGTCACGACCTTGCCGGCTTCTGCGACGAGCAGGTGCAGCAGGTCGAACTCCTTCGATGTCAGGTCGAGCTCACGGTCGTTCAGCCAGGCGCGCCTGGCGTCATTGTCGATCCGCACGCCCTGCACCACCTGCGCAGGCGAGGAGCCCCTGCGCAGCAGTGCGCGCACCCGGGCCAGGAACTCGGCGAGCCGGAAAGGCTTGGTCACGTAGTCGTCGGCGCCAGCATCCAGTCCGATGACCGTGTCGACCTCCTCGGCCCGGGCGGTCAGGATCAGCACTGGTGTGTCCTGGCCCGCCAGCCGCAGCCGGCGGCAGACCTCCAGTCCGTCCATCCTGGGCAGGCCGATGTCCAGCACGATCAGATCAATTCCGCCGGCCTTGGCGACCTCGAATGTGCCCGGCCCATCGGCGGAGACTCCGACCTCGTAGCCTTCTCGGCGCAAAGCACGTGCCAGCGGCTCGGAAATAGATGGGTCGTCCTCGGCAAGCAATACGCTAGTCATGCCCTCGATGTTATGGCGGACATTCGCAATTCCCCTACCACGACGCACCGTAATTCTGGCAACCATTTGGTCAAGTCGTTTCGCGGCAGCTCGCTCGTATTTCATAAATGCAATTGCTATAGATAACAAAAAGCAGCACCTAATCCGCCTTTATACGGCAGCCGTGTCCGGGCATCGCTGCGGCGCTGAACCGCTGTGCGTCAGCAACTACCGCGCCAAGAGCCGGGCGTCGGGCGCCGGGCACGCGGCACCCGGGCTCAGACTGGGGTGATGCCGTGCCGTCGGCGCGAGAACGAGCGGTCCTTGCCGCGAGCGGCCGCGAACCGGCGGATCAGGTCAGGCCGTAGTTGTTCGGGTTCCACGATGTCGTCAACGACGAGCTCTCCCGCGAGCCTGAGGATGTCGATGTCGGCCTCGTACTCATCGCGCAATTGCTGGACCTGCCGTTCCCTTTCGCCCGGGTCGGCAATCGCGGCGAGCTTGTTGAAGTAGACGGCATTCACGGCCGCTTCGGCTCCCATCACGGCGATTTTCGCGGTCGGAAGGGCCAATGTCGCGTCCGGCTCGAACCCCGGTCCGGCCATCGCATACAGGCCCGCGCCGTAGGCCTTGCGGACGACCACGCAGATCTTCGGGACGGTCGCCTCGGAAACCGCGCTGATCATTTTCGCGCCGTGCCGGATGATGCCTTGCTTCTCCACCGCCGTTCCGACCATGAAGCCTGGCACATCGGCAAGGAACAGCAGCGGCACGCTGAACGCGTCGCAGGTCTGGATGAACCTGGTGGCCTTGTCCGCCGAATCGACGAACAGCACTCCTCCCTTGAACATCGGGTTGTTCGCGACCACCCCGATGACCTGGCCGTTCAGCCGCGCGAATCCGGTGACCAGCTCCCGCGCCCAGAGCTCGTGGATCTCGAACAGCGACCCGGCGTCGACGATCCCGCGCACGTAACGCCGCATGTCGAAGGCCTGGCGTTCGCTGACGGGAACGAGCTGGCGCAGGTCGATCGGATCCGATTCGGCGGGCTCCATCGCCGGCGGGTCCGCCTGCCAGTTCCCGGGCAGGTAGGACAGGTAGCGGCGGACCGCCTCGATCGCGTCGGCCTCGTTCGGCGCCAGGTGATGCCCGCAGCCCGAGATGGTGCAGTGCATCCTGGCGCCGCCCATCTCCTCGAGCGTGGTCTGCTCCCGCACCACCATCTCGACCATCCGGGGGCTGCCGAGGTACATCGAGGCGTTGCCGTCCACCATCGCGACGTAATCGCAGAACGCCGGGATATAGGCACCGCCGGCGGCTGACGGGCCGAACAGGGCGCACACCTGCGGGATCGAACCCGAGGCGCGGACCTGGCTGTGGAAGATCTTGCCCGCGCCGCGGCGGCCGGGGAACATCTCCACCTGGTCGGTGATCCTGGCCCCGGCCGAATCGACCAGGTAGATCATCGGCAGCCCCGACGAGTAGGCCTTCTCGATGATCCTGATGATCTTTTCAACCGTCCTGGCTCCCCAGGACCCGGCCTTCACCGTCGAGTCGTTCGCCATCAGCGCGACCGGGCGCCCGTCAACCTGCGCGGTGCCGGTGATGACGCCGTCGGCTGGCAGCCCGTCAGCTGTCGCGTTGGCGAAGATCCCGTCTTCGGCGAAACTGCCAGGGTCGGTCAGTAGCGCGATCCGCTCGCGCGCGAAGAGCTTGCCCGCCGCATCTGCCGCCTTGTGGTATTTGGGCGCCCCGCCCTTCTCGATCTCGGCGCGAACGCCTGGCAGATCGGCATGGCTCGCGGACGACCCCCCTGACCCCCCCGCGGTGCCTGGGTCGTTCTGCACGTTTGTCACGTGCAGAGGGTATCTGCCGCCACGGCAGGAGTCGGAAATCGTCCCAGTGACGGGAGGCTGGTGCACAGTAGAGCCATGTTCGAGACCAACAACGAGCTCGCCGAGATTCAGTCGCTGCTGGACTCCTCGCTGTCTGGCGCGACCGAGCACCTGCGGTCGATCATCAGGGCAGGCGAACGGACACTCACACCCGCGCAGATGGCGCGCGCATGCCGCGGCATGTGCACGCTCGCGATCTCGACCGTGACCGTGAAAGGCGAGCCGCGGGTCAGTGCCGTCGATGGCCACCTGCTGCACGGCCGCTGGTACTTCAGCACCGCCAGGGGCTCGGCAAAGGCCAGGCACCTGGCAGCTCGTCCCGGCGTCAGCATCGCCTACCTGCGCGGCGAGGAAATCGGCATCTTCACGCACGGGAAGGCCCAGCCGATGAACCCGGTTGGCGGGCCCGACGATCCCGACTGGCCGGCGCTGCTGCAGTACATGACCGATTACTACGGCAGCTCCCCGCTCAGCTGGGGCGACGTTGTCTACTACCGGCTGATCCCGAGCTGGATGGTCGCGTTCGCCTCGAACCCGACCGACCTCTTGGCCAAGCTGCCCGGCAGCTAGCGCCCGCATCCGGCAACGGGGGCGCTCCGTTGCCGTACTTGCGACGACGGGGAGCCCCCGTCGTGCTCGCTTCGGGTCAGGCGGGGATGGTGCGGGTGCGCGGGCCCGCGCGGAGGACCTGGGACGGGAGCTGGCGGCCGACGATCCGCTCGGCGTCCGCGGCGGCCTCGATCATCGCGTCCAGATGGACGCCGGTGTCGATGCCCATGTCCTCGACCATGTGCACCAGTTCTTCGGTCGCGATGTTGCCGGTCGCGCCGGGCGCGTATGGGCAGCCGCCTAGCCCGCCGACCGAGGCGTCGAAGTCTGCGACGCCGAGCTCCAGCGCGGTCAGAACGTTGGCCAGCCCGGTTCCCCTGGTGTTGTGGAAGTGCAGGTTGAGCGGCGTGTCGGGATGCGCGGACCGGAACTCGCCGACCAGCGACCTTACCCGTCCAGGCGTGGCCATCCCCGTCGTGTCGCCGAACGAAATCGAGTCGGCACCATCGGCGACGGCCCTGCTCGCGACCTGTACGACGCGCGCGACCGGGACATCGCCCTCGTACGGGCAGCCCCACGCGGTGGAGATGATCACCTGACAAGTCGCGCCTTGCTGGTGGGCTTCGTCGATGATCGCGGCGATATCGTCGAGCGATTCCTCGGTCGAGCGGCGTACGTTCTTGCGGTTGTGCGTGTCCGACGCCGAGACGACGGCCTCGATCTCGGGAACGCCCGCGTCCAGGGCGCGTCGTGCGCCGCGCAGGTTGGGCACCAGCGCCGAATACCGGACGGCGGCCGAGCGGTCGATCGCCTTCCATACCTCGTCGGCGTCGGCCATCTGCGGGATCGCCTCCGGTCGAACAAACGACACGGCCTCGATCCGGCGCACCCCGGTGCCAGAGAGCCGGTCAATCAGCTCCACCTTGGCCTGCGTCGGGACGGGATCCTCGTTCTGCAACCCGTCCCGCGGGCCCACCTCGCGCAGCGAGATCTGGCTGGGCAAATCAGACACGCGCCTCGCTCCCTTCGTCGCGGCCGCCTGCCTGTCCCGCCTCGTGCGGCTGGTTCTGGGCGGCCGCCGAATCATCCGGCGGCTGGTCGTGGGCGGACGTCAATTCCTGCGACGGCCAGACCGGCCTGCGCTTCTCCGCGAAGGCCGCGATGCCCTCGCGCCGGTCCGCCGAGCCGGCTGCGGTGCGCCAGGCCGCGTCTTCGACGTCCAGCGCGGCGGCGAGACTTAGTCCGGCGCCGTTGCGAAGCGCCTGCTTGGCGGCCCTGACGGCGACGGGCGAGTTCGCCGCGATCTGGCCGGCCAGTTCCAGCGAGCTCGTCCGAGCCGAGCCGGCCAGGACCAGGCGGTCGGTCAGGCCAATCGCATGGGCCTCATCGGCGCCGACCCTGCGGCCGGAGAAGATCATGTCGGCGGCCCTGCCAGGGCCGATTCGCCGCGCCAGCAACTGGGTCCCGCCACAGCCAGGGACCAGCCCGACGCCCGCCTCGGGCAGCCCAAGCTGCGAAGTCGCGTCCGCGACGATCACGTCGCAGCTCAACGCCAGCTCGCAGCCGCCGCCGAGCGCGTAGCCGTGCACGGCGGCGATCGCCGGCTGCGGCAGCGCGAGCAACGCCCCGAACGCCGCCCGAAATACCGGTCGCTGCGCAATGATCTGCGCGTCGTTCATGGCTGCGCGTTCCTTGAGGTCTGCGCCAACGCAGAACGCGCGCTCCGCAGCCGACGACAGCACGACGACCCTGACCTGCGGGTCTGCGGCGATCGCGGTGAAATGCGCGGTCAGTTGCACGAGCGTCGCCGTGTTGAGCGCGTTCATCGCGTCCGGCCGGTCGAGCACGACCTCCGCGATCCCGTTTGCCTCCCGGCGCAACTCCGCGCCGCCGCTGGCTGTCATCGCTGCCAGGCTAACCCGGCCGGCGCTCAGGTTCCGTCGTCCGGCTGGCCGACCCGGCCGAACCTGCTCTCCTCGTCGCCCACGAGCTGGAACAGCACGCCTTGCACGCGTCTCACGTTCGGGATCTCGCTAAGCACGAGGCGGCCCATCTCGCCAGGCGACTCCACGATCAGGCGGCCGCAGCCGAACATCCGGTCCAGCAGGTCCTGGGAGAACGACACGTCGCTGATTCTGTTGAGCGGAAAGTCACGACCTGACCTAGACAAGATGCCCTCGCGAAGCCGCAGCCTTCGGGTCGTCACCTCATAGACGGTCGTCCGCCAGCGCAACACCGGGATGCCGAACCAGATCACAGCGGCGAGCAGTGCCACCAGCCCGACGACGAGGCGAGGAGTTCCGCCCACGCTCTGCGGCAGCAGCAGGCTGATCGTGATCGCTGCCGCGACGATCAGCAGCAGGATCAGCGAGGGCCTGACCAGGGTCTTTCCATGGGCATGCAGCCGGAGGACGAGCTGCTCACCATGGGTCAGGTCTGCGCCGGACACATGTCCATGATGGCAGCTAACTCGGTAAGTAGCGAACAATAGCGACCGATGGAGGTATCGGCGCGGCTATAGACCTGCGGCCCGGACGTGGATAACGTCGCCCGCACTGACCGCGACGAGGCCAGCGTCAGCGGTCTCCACCAGCAACTGCCCCGCGCCATCCACTCCAGATGCGAGGCCGGTCAGCACGCGCTCGCCAGGGAGCTGCACCCTGACGTTCTGCCCGACCGTGGCGGACAGCGACAGGTACTCCTTGCGCAGATCGGCGATCTCGGCATCGCCGTGACCAGTTTCGCGCCAGCGCAGGTACCAATGCTCAATCTCGTCCAGGATGGCCGCGAGCAGGCTCGTGCGATCGGTCTCGCCAGCGCCGCAACGCTCCAGCGAGGTAGCGGACGCCACCGGCAGGTCCCGCTCGCCGCCAAGGACGTTGATGCCGATGCCGACAACGACAGCCCCCGCGGCCTGTTCCGCGAGAATCCCTGCCAGCTTTCCCTGCCCGACGAGTACATCGTTCGGCCACTTCAGGCTGGCCTCCAGCGCGCTCACCCGCCCGAGTGCGTGCACAACGGCGACGCCTGCCAGCAGCGGCAGCCAGCCCCTGGCAGCCTGCGGGACCGGATCGGGCCTGAGCAGGACAGAAAACGTGAGCGCCGCACCCGGCCTGGTCTGCCAGGCCCGGCCCTGGCGCCCCTTGCCCGCGGTCTGTGACTCGGTGGCAAGCACAAAACCCTCTGGCGCCCCTGCAGCGGCGAGGCGCAGCAGGTCAGTGTTCGTTGAGCCGGTGGTCGCGAGGATCCAGATCTCGGTCCACATGGTGGCAGAGCCCCCCGGAACGCCCGCGCCTAGTTGCTCGCGGCGCAGGGCAGCCCAAAGCCGCCCGGCGTCCAACCGGGCCGCCTGACCAGCGGTATCCGCACCAACCATGGCGCACATTCTCCCCCACTCGACGCCGCCCCGTGCACGCTTGGGTCCGCCGGGCCCCGCCAGGTTCTCCGGGTAGCGGACGACTTGCCCTTGAGCGCCGGAGGGCCCGGCGTAAATGTCCGCCAGATGAATCGTTGGTAAACGACCTAGAAAAGGCATCTCCTCCACTTGCAGCGTGTCAGCAAATCTGCTGGCATAGCGCTACGCCCACACCGTCGCGCGGAACTGCGTCAGGCCCAGGGAACGACGTCACAAAGCGCAGCAAAAGCACGGGCCCAGGTAAGGAGATTCGGCGGGTGGCGATCCGTTTCAGGACGCTGGCAGCTGCGTCCTTCATCGTGCCGCTCGCAATGATGGCGGGCTGCTCAGCCAACCAGGTAACCGCCGCGCCGGCCGGAACGGCATTGGCCCCTGGCGGCGGGCACGGAACGATCCCGAGCAGCCCGGCACCTGCAGCGGTCTCGCTCATCGAAACGGGCAGCACGCTGCTCTACCCGCTGTTCGGCGCCTGGGCATCGGCCTACCACCAGCAGTTCTCCAGCGTCTCCTTTACGACCGCGCCAACCGGTTCTGGCACCGGAATAGCGGACGCGTCGTCCGGCCACGCCGACATTGGCGCCTCCGATGCGTTCTTGTCGAGCGGCAACCTGGTGCAGAATCCATCGCTGCTCAACATTCCGCTGGCCATCGCCGCCCAGCAGATCAACTACAACCTGCCGCACCTCGCCCAGGGCGTGCACGTCAGGCTGAACGGCGCCGTGCTCGCAGCGATGTACGAGGGCAAGATCACCTCGTGGAATGACCCGGCCATCGCCAGGCCAATCACGGCATCAGCCTGCCGGCCATCAAGGTCGTGCCGCTGCACAGGGCAGAGAGCTCGGGCGACACGTTCTTGTTCACCAGTTACCTGTCCACCGATGATGCGCGCTGGAACGCCGCGATCGGCTACGGGACAACCGTCGCGTGGCCGCACGCGGCCGGCGCGCGGGGCGAAGAAGGCAATGACGGAATGACCACCGGCTGCGCCGCGACGCCGGGCTGTGTGGCATACATCGGCATCAGCTACCTGTCGCAGGCGCTGAACGCTGGGCTCGGCGAGGCCGCACTGCAGAACGCAGCGGGCAAATTCACATTGCCGACAGGCCCGAGCCTGCGCGCGGCCGTGGCGACGTTCGTGCCCGCTACGCCCGCCAATGAGACGATCTCCATGGTCAATGGCCCGGCGCGGACCGGATACCCGATTGTGAACTACGAGTACGCGATCGTCACCAGGACGCAGCAATCGGCCGCGAAGGCCCGCGACATCAAGGCCTTGCTGCACTGGGCGATCACGACCGGCAATGCTGCCAGGTTCCTCGACCGCGTCAGGTTCGAGCCGCTGCCGCAGCCCGTGGTCAAGCTAGCAGATGCTCAGATCGCGAGCATCCGGTGACCGCCCGTCAAGTGGCCGGACCGGCGGCGGCCCCACCAGGAGCCCTGCCGCTGCCCGCCCAGGCGGTTCAGGCCCCATCGCCGGCCGCTCGGTCAAGCCGACTGCACAGGCCGGCAGGAACGCCGGCCATTCTCCGGCTGTTGCTGATCGGCCTCGTCGCGGGCTCGCTGGGCTGGGGAATCATCGGCGCGTTCGCGGTCAGCCAGCACGCGGCGGCCGCCGATCAGGTCGTCACCTCTAGCGAGCCGCTGAGCCTGGACGCACAGCAGATGTACCGGTCGCTCTCGGACGCCGACGTGACCGCGACCTCGGCGTTCCTGGCGGGCCCGCCAGAGCCGCTGGCCGTTCGCAGGCACTACGAGGCCGACATCGCGCAGGCCGCCGCGGACCTGGCCGCGCTGCGGAGCGCTCCTGCCGCGGCGGGCGGCAGCGCCGCGAAGCGGCTCGCGGCCAGCCTGGCGGCCATCTCCGCCTCGCTGCCCCTCTATACCGGCTACGTCCAGCAGGCCAAGACCTACAGCTCGCTCGGCTTCCCGCTCACCGGCGGCTCGTTCATGCAGGTCGCGTCCGAGGAGATGCACCTGAAGCTGCTGCCGGCGGCTCGCTCGGTCTACGCGCAGGTGAACGCCGCGCTCAGGACCGAGAGCGCGCGAGCGACAGGGTTGCCCTGGATCGTCATCGCGCTGATCATCGCCGTGGCGATGGCATTCGTGCTGCTCCGCACGCAACTCTGGTTGCGCCGGCGCACCCACCGGCTCGTCAACTATGGTCTGCTCGCAGCCTCGCTTGCCCTCGCGGTCAGCGCGCTCTGGCTGGTCGTCTCCTTCCTGTCGGCCCGGTCGGATTTTCAACAAGGCCTCGGGCATGGATCGACCCCGGCGGAGACCCTCGCCCAGGCGGGCATCGCCGCGCAGCAAGCGCGCGGCGATGAGGTACTCAACCTCATCTCGCGCAGCGGCAGCACCTCGTTCCAGCAGGACTTCACGGCCATGCGCGCCAGGATCGGCCCAGGCCCTGGCACGCTGCTTGACACGGCCGCCGCGGCGTCGCCGGACGGCACAGCCGCGCGCGCCGTGGCCGAGGCCAGGAGGGACGCCAGGAACTGGTACCGGGTCGCCGGCCAGGTCTTCAAGCTGGATCTGTCGGCGCACTACGCGGCCGAAACGCACCTGGTCATCGGCACCGGCCGGGGCAGCTCATCGGCTGGGTTCGCCAAGCTCGAGTCCGATATCAGCCGCGCGATCGCGGCGGACCAGGTGGTGTTCAGCACGAACGCCAGCGACGGGCGCGGAGCATACGCGGGACTCGAGGCCGCTGTGATCATCGCCGCCGCTGTAATGGCGGCAGGCTGCGCGTGGGGCCTGTCCCGACGCCTCGCGGAGTACCGATGACGCCGGTCACGCTGACCAGGGACCAGGCGCACGCTGCGGTCGCGGCGGCGGCCGCAGAGCGCGACACTATCCAGGCCAACCTGCTCGACCTCGACGGCAGTTTCGGCAAGCGGCTGCTCGCCGGGGCCACGTTGACGGGCCAGAGCAGGGAGCGGTGGGATGCCGCCGCCGCGGGGCTGAGCACGCTATGGGACACGTTCACGGCCTACTCGGCGGTCATCGACAGGGCGGCCGAGATCCTGGCGCAACCGGGCCGGATGTCGGCCGACCGGCTTTCAGAAGCGTCGGCGCTGCTGACCGGCCCATCGGTCCGGCTCGCCAAGGCCCCGGCGCCGCTCGACGAGCGTGACCTCACCGCGGGCCCTGACCTGCACCTCACCCTGGCCGCGACCGTGCAGCAGATGAAGCGAGAGTTCACGGGCCTCGCCAGCGAGGTAAGCGCCGCCGAGTCGGTCTGGAACGAGGTCTCCGACGGACTCCGCCAGGTCGCCGACACTCTGGAACTTGCCAGACGCCAGCTGCCGGATCTGATAACCACAGCGCTGACCAGGACCGAACCTGCTGACGTCGAGCTGGCCGATGGGCTCGCGCAGGCCGAGGCCGGCCTGCGCGAGCTTCGCGACCTGCTCAACACCGACCCGCTGGCGCTATGGGAGCAGGGCAGGGTCAATTCCGGGCGGCTCGACCGGCTTAAGCAGCAGGCAGCAGCGATCGCGACCCGTTCGGCGGAGCTGGCCAGTGCCCGCGCCGAGGCCGACCAGCGGATCGCCGCCGCTTCTGCGGCGGTCGGCGCGACGCGACAGGCGTGGCAGGACGCCACAGCGGCGCGTGAGCGCGCTGCCGCCCGCGTTCTTGTTCCCGCTCAAGGTCCCCTCCCCGACGTCAGCGAGCTCGACGGGCGGCTGGCCGACCTTGGTGTATTGCATCGTGCGGGCCGGTGGACGCGAATGACGTCAGAGCTTGATCTGCTCGACAAGGACGCCGCTGCCGCGCTGCGCCAGTGCCGGGAGGCCGAGCAGTCGGCCACCGATTTGCTGGGCCGGCGCGATGAGCTCAGGGGACTGCTGGATGCATACCGGGCGAAGGCCGGGCGAACCGGCGGGGCAGAGGACGCGGCCCTGACTGCGCGCTACCAGCAAGCGCACGATCTGCTGTGGACGGCACCGTGCGATCTGGCCGCGGCTGACGCGGCGGTGACCGGCTACCAGCAGGCGGTGCTCAGCCTCCGCCGGAGCGGTTCACGGGAGCGAGCATGACGGCGGTTGGCACTCCGTGCGCGCAGCCGGGCTGCGGCGGCACCATCGACGGCGGGTACTGCAATGTCTGCGGGTTCGCCGAGGCCACGGGATCGAGCGTGGCCGGCGGGCCGGGCAGCGCCACCGGACCCGGGAGCGGGCGCGGTAGTGCCAGCGGACCTGGGACCACAGGCCTGCGTCCGGCGACTTCGGGCGCAGCCGGGACGATCAGCGGAACCACGGCCGGCGGGACGAGCGGCGGTAGCACGATGAGCCGCGGCACCGGGAGCGGCAGTGGCTCCAGGCGAACCCGGTCATCGGGGCGCCGCACGACCAGGGGCAGCCTCGGCGCCGGGCTGATCGAGATCCCGCCGGTTCCGGCGCGCGACCCGGCGACTGCGGTGCAAGCCAACCCGCAGGTGCCGGAGAACAAACGGTTCTGCGGTGTGTGCGAGCGCCCGGTCGGACGAGGCAGGGACGGGCGGCCAGGGCTGGCCGACGGCTATTGCCCGCACTGCGGTACCAAGTTCTCGTTCACGCCCAAGCTGGTACCCGGCGAGCTGGTGGCCGGCCAGTACGAGGTGCTCGGCTGCCTCGCGCACGGTGGCCTCGGCTGGATCTATCTGGCCATGGACCACAACCTGGGGCAGCGCTGGGTGGTGCTCGAGGGTCTGCTGAATACCGGCGACGCGGGCGCGCAGGAGGCGGCGATCGCCGAGCGGCGGTTCCTCGCCGAGGTCGAGCACCCGAACATCGTCGGTGTGTACAACTTCGTCCAGCACGCCGACCGGCACACAGGTGAGCAGGCCGGCTACATCGTGATGGAGTACGTCGGCGGCCAGTCGCTGCGGCAGATCCTGCTGGCCAGGCGATCCAGTAGCGAGTCGCTGCCGCTGGCGATGGCGCTGGCTTACATGATCGAGGTGCTGCCGGCGCTCGGCTACCTGCACAGCCGCGGGCTGGTGTACTGCGACTTCAAGCCGGACAACGTGATCCAGACCGAGGAGCAGCTGAAGCTCATCGATATGGGCGGCGTGCGGCGGATCGACGACGACGAGGGCGCGATCTACGGCACCGTCGGCTACCAGGCTCCGGAAATCGCTGACGTCGGACCGTCGCCATCGTCTGACCTGTACACGGTTGGCCGCGCGCTCGCGGTGCTGACCTTTGAATTCTCCGGCTACCAGTCCAATTATCAGCATTCCCTGCCCGACCCGGCCGGCGTGCCTGTGCTGGCGGCGAACGAGTCGTTCCTGCGGGTGCTACGGCGCGCCACTAATCAGGACCCGGCGCAGCGGTTCGAATCGGCCGCCGACATGGCCGAGCAACTCACCGGCGTGCTGCGCGAGGTGCTCGCTGTGGGCGACGAGCAGCCCAGGCCTTCGTTCTCCTCGCTATTCAGCCCTGAACTGCAGGCGGTCGGCGTTCCTGTGCCGTCCTCGGAAGAACGAGACGGCCAGGCCGCGCAAGATCCGCAGCAGCCGCCAGATCCTGCCGACATCACCGCCGGCCTGCCGATTCCGCAGGTAGACCCCGCTGATCCCGCGGCCGGGTACCTCGCCGCGCTCGGGACCGTCGAGCCGGCCCAGCTCACCGCGATCCTGTCAGCCGCCGTCGCTGGCGAGCAGGGCACGCCCGCTGAGGTAGCCGAGTCACCTGAGACGCTGTTCGCGCTGGTGCGGGCGCGGATCGTGACCGGTGACGTGACGAACGCCTGGCACACGCTGAGCAGCCTTCCGCCCGACGCCGCCGACGACTGGCGAGTCAGCTGGTGCCGGGGCCTCGCCTCGCTGTCCGCGTGGAACGCCGCAGGGGCCAAAGACGTGTTCGAGTCCGTCTGCGACATGCTGCCTGGAGAACTGGCTCCCAAGCTCGCGCTGGCGTTCGCTGCTGAGGCCGCCGGTGACCTGGAGACGGCGGCCCGGTACTTCAGGCTGGTATGGACCATCGACAGGTCCTACGTTTCGGCGGCGTTCGGCCTGGCCAGGACCAGGCTGCGAGCCGGGGACCGAGCCGGCGCGATCGCCGCGCTTACCTCGATCCCTGCCACGTCCAACCACTACATCGCCGCTCAGATAGCGGCCGCGCGGGTCCGCGTGTCGCCGCCGGGAGGCAACGCGTTCGTCTCGCAAGATGACCTGCGCGAGGCCGGGCTGGGATTCAGCAGGCTGACGCTGGACCCGACGGCCGTCCAGCAGATCACCGCCGAAGTGCTGCAGGCAGCGCTGACGAGGATCTTGGCCAGGGAACCGGCCGGATCCGACCAGCTGCTGGGTTGTGAAATGACCGAGCGGTCGCTGCGGTTCGGCCTGGAGAGCAGCTATCGGGCTCAGGCGAATCTAACCTCCGATCGACGTCGCAGGACAATGCTGGTCGACATGGCCAACGAAATCCGCCCGAGCACCTGGTCATGACCGCGACGCCTGGATCCGAGCCGGTTCCGCCCGCCGCGTGCCCTTCCTGCGGGGCTGCGGTCTGGCCCGAGGACAACTTCTGCGAAGCGTGCCGGGCCGAGCTGCGGCCGGCCCGGCTCAGCGGCAATCATCCGCGGCCAGCTGCCGGGTGCCCGTCGTGCCCGGGATCGCCGGTGACGGCCGACGGGTACTGCGAAACCTGCGGCCGCAAGGTGACAGCGGGCGACGACCATGCCGAAATTGACCTTGGCATCGTGGCCGGCGTCACGGACCGGGGACTGCGGCATCACCGCAATGAGGACGCGATGGCGCTCGCCACGGCGCAAATGGCGAGCGGTCCTGCCGCTATCGCGGTCGTCTGCGACGGTGTCTCCACATCGAATCGCCCGGACGAGGCGTCGAAGGCCGCAGCGCAGGCCGCGACGGAGGTGCTGCTCGGCGCGGTCCGCGCTGGCGGCGACCTGATTGCCGCTTCGCAGCGGGCGTTCGACGCGGCAAGGCAGGCTGTGCTCGCCCTGGCTGCGGAGGGCAGCATGCCGGGCAACGCCCCGTCGGCGACGTTCGCCACGGCGGTAGTGACAAGCACTGACGTCACCGTCTGCTGGCTGGGAGACAGCAGGGTTTACTGGCTCGGAGCCGACGACATATCAAGTGCGCGCCAGCTCACCAGCGACGACTCGGTTGCGCAGGAACTCGTTGCGCGTGGGCTGCTGTCGGAGGCCGACGCCCTCGAATCGCCGGTCGGCCATGTGGTGACCGCCTGGATCGGGGCCGACCTGACCGATGCTCAGCCGCACGTGACAACGTTCGCGCCGACCGGTCCCGGGGTGGTGCTGCTGTGCTCGGACGGCCTGTGGAACTACCAACAGGACGCTCGCGAACTTGCCTCCCATGTGCTGCCCGAGGCGCTGACGGAACCCCTGGCCGCGGCTGGCGAGTTGGTCCAGTTCGCGATCGAGAAGGGCGGCAGCGACAACATCACGGTCGTGCTTGTGCCGTTCCCGCCGCGGCAAGCAGATCCACCTGCCGGTCCGGCAAGCGCCCCTCCCACGAAGCCAATCCGCCAGGCCGCTCAGCCAGGCAGCGACAATGCCGACCAAGGAGACTGACCGATGACCGAGCCCAGCTTCACCGTGGAAGTCTTCCAGAACGAGTACCTGCCGACCGGCGGCCGCGACGTGAACGCGATAGTCACGGTGACCGCGCCCGATTCTGGCGAGGCGCCAGGCTTGGGCGCGGCCGCCGACAGCGGCCGGGCGGAGATCGTCATTGTCGACTGCTCAGGCTCGATGGACTACCCGCACAGCAAGATCGTGCAAGCGCGCGCCGCGACTGCCGCGGCGATCGACGTCATCGCCGACGGCGTCGCCTTCGCCGTCATCGCGGGGACCGATGTCGCCAGGCCTGTCTTCCCCGCAGACGGCAGGCTCGCGATCGCTGGCCCTGCGACTCGGGAGCAGGCCAAGGCCATGGTGTCTGGCCTGCGGCCATCGGGCGGGACGGCGATGGGCACCTGGCTGCAACTGGCCAGGCAGGTGTTCGCATCGAGTACCGCTCACCTGCGGCATGCGATCCTGCTGACGGACGGCAAGAACGAGCACGAGCCTCCCGCGCACCTGGGTGCGGCGATCGCCGCATGCGAGGGCGCGTTCAGCTGTGACTGCCGCGGTGTCGGTACCGACTGGGAGGTCGCAGAACTGCGCAGGATCTCCACCAGGCTTCTCGGCACGGTCGACATCGTGTCCGATCCTGCGGGGCTTGCCGCCGATTTTGAGGCCATGATGCAGACCGCGATGGGCAAGCAGGTCGCCGATGTGGCCCTGCGAGTCTGGACGCCGCAGCACGCTGAGCTGCAGTTCGTCAAGCAAGTCGCGCCGACCGTGGCGGACCTGACTAGCCGCCGCACGCAGTCCGGGCCCCAGGCCGGCGACTACCCGACCGGATCATGGGGCGGCGGCGAGTCCCGCGACTACCACGTCTGCGTGCGGGTGTCGTCGGCCGCGATCGGCCAGGAAATGCTGGCGGCCAGAGTCAGCCTGGTCGCGGGCACCGAGGCGCTAGGACAGGGACTCATCAGAGCGATCTGGACCGATGACGAGGCGCTGTCGACCAGGATCAATCCGAACGTCGCGCATTACACAGGCCAGGCCGAGCTCGCCCAGGCCATCCAGGATGGCCTGGAGGCGCGCAAGAACGGGGACGAGGAACTGGCGACCGCCAAGCTCGGCCGCGCCGTGGCGCTGGCCAACGAGTCGGGCAACGAGGACACTGCCAAACTGCTCGCCAAGGTCGTGGACGTCATCGACCCGGCTACCGGCACGGTGCAGCTGAAGCGCAAGGTCGACGACGCCGACGAGATGGCGCTCGATTACGCGATCAACGAAGACGGTCAGGACAAGGACCAGGAGCTAGCCAGCGACGAAGGACCACCGCCATGCCTGTCTGCCCTTCCGGCCATAACTCAACGGCAGCCGACTTCTGCGACGTCTGCGGCATGCGGATCCAGGGCGCGCCACCGGCCCCGGCCTCCTCGGCTAGCGGATCAGGCACAGGCGCATCGGGGACGGGCGCGGCGGGGGCAGGGGCGGCCGGTGGCGCTGGTCTTCGCGAACCAGGTGAGCCCTGCGCGCAGTGCGGCACCGAGAGGACCGGTCAGTTCTGCGAGGGCTGCGGCTATGACTACCGGACTGGTACGCCCTCCAGCTCCGCCGGGCCCGCTAGTTCCGGCTATCCGGCAGACCCGTCCTACCCTTACGGCCCGGCCGGCCCCGCTGGCCAGGGCGCCGTCGTCCCGGCAGTGAGCACGATCACCCCGGCTGCTTCGCCGACTCCCCGCACCGGTCCGCAAGCTGCCTCGCCGTCGACAGGTGCCGGTCCGGGCTGGAGCGCCGTGGTGACTGCCGACCGCAGCTACTTCGACCGGGTCATCGCGGCGGGCGGACCTGATGCCGCGGCGATCCAATTTCCCGCGTACTGTCCGGAGCGCCGGTTCGCGCTGTCCGGCAGGGAAATGCGCGTCGGCCGCCGCAGTGTCTCCCGCGGCCTGGAACCCGAGATCGATCTCACCGGCCCGCCTGCCGATCCTGGTATCTCCCACCTGCACGCCGTGCTCGTGGCCCAGCCCGGCGGCGGCTGGTCGGTGCTCGATCCCGGCTCGTCCAACGGCACCGAGGTGAACGGCAAGGACATCGAGGTCGGCGTCGCCGTGCCGCTGCAGCCTGGCGACCGGGTTTGCATCGGTGCCTGGACCGTCCTCACGATCGAAGCCTGAGTCCCCTCTACGCCAGACATCGCTGAACCCTCGCTGGGGTCATGGCACCGTCAAGAGTTCAGCGATGTGGCTGGAGGACTCAGGCTGCGCGGGTCAGCGCTGATCTGGCGGGCTGCGGACGCTCGAGCGCCCAGGCCCTCGCCGTGGCGAGGACGCCGCCGATGACCGCAAATGACGCGAGGGCCAGGCAGGTCAGGAACTCCGCGTGCGCCGACAGGAGGCGGAACGCACCGTCTGCGCTGGCCGGAAGCGCCCCCGCCAGGTTGAGGTACAGCGCGCCGAACGTGGCCACCCCGGTCACCAGTGCGAGCTGGTTCACGGTCACGACCACACCGGTCGCGTCCGCTGCGTCCGACACCGGGACCCGCATTAGCACGCTGGTCATCAGCGGGCTGAATGCGCTGGCCATGCTCATGCCGATCAGCGCGAGAGCCAGGTAGAGCCAGAAGCCACCCGTGCCTCCTGTGCGCAGCACATTTGCGACGATCGCCAGCCCGGCGGCTATCCCCGCGAATCCGCCGATCGGCAGCCACGGCCTGAACCACGCAGGCAGCCGCTGCCAGTTGAGGCTGACGGCGGCGAACGAAGCCGCCGAGGGCGCGAAGGTCAGGCCGGCCCGGAGCGGCGAGTCGCCGAGGCCACCCTGCAGGTGCAGGGCCAGCACGAAGAACATCCCTCCGAAGACGGTCATGACCGTGAACAGCGCCACTATTCCGGTGCGCACCCCGGGAAGGCTGAGCACCCGGCCGGGCACCAGCGGCGAACCGCCGCGTGCTTCGAGGCGCCGCTCGGCGGCGGCAAACCCGCCGATCAGCACGACGCTGCCGGCCAGGCACACCCAGCCCCAAGCTGGCCAGTGCTCGGGCTGGCCCAGCACAAGCGGAATGACGAGCGCCAGCACCGCCGGAGTAAGCAGGAGCAGCCCGGGCACGTCCAGGCCGCGGCCGGCATCCCCGCGTCCAGCCGGCAGCCACCGCACTCCCGCAATGAGCAGCACGATCCCGATCGGCACGTTGACCAGGAACACCGGCCGCCATGTCGCGTTGAGCAGGTCGGCGCTGATGAGCAGGCCGCCAGCGATCTGGCCGACGACGATCGCGAGCGCCAGCACGGCCGAGTAGGCGCTCATCGCCTTGGCCCTGGCGGATCCGGTGAAAGTGCGCTGGATCAGGCTCAGCACTTGCGGGATCATCAGTGCGGCGCCGACGCCCTGCACCAGGCGCAGCGCTACAAGCTGGCCAGTCGAGCCCGCCAGACCGCAGCCAAGCGAGGAAAGCGTGAACAACGCCAGGCCGGTCTGGAAGATCCGCCTGTGCCCGAGCAGATCGCCCAGCCGCGCACCGCTCACCAGCAGCACCGCGTACGTAATGGTGTAGCCGGCGATCACGAGCTGCAAACCGGCGCCGGAGGCGTGCAGCCCGGCATGAATCGACGGCGCCGCGACGTTCACGACTGAGGCGTCAAGGACCGCCATGAATTGGCCGGCGAGGACGATGGCGAGGACGGCCGCCGGGCGCACCGCGCGCGACCCGGTGCCGTCCGGTCGGCCAGGCGCAGACTGTTCGCTGCGCGCAGGCCGGGCGAAAGGCGCAGGCTGTCCGTCCAGAGCATGCCGGCCGCCAGGCGTGTGCCGTCCGGCGGGCCGCGAGCCGGACGGCCGGGCATCGCGCCGGCCGTGCTCCGGCCGGCGCGCAGGCGCCAGCGGGGAGGTACGACCGCTCGCAGCGGCGGAGATTTGTCTCATGTCTCCAGCATGGGGCAGTCCTGAACCTGTTACCGAGAGCCTGCTTATCCTGGTACTAGCGCTACCTGGCAAGCGCGCCCGCGGCACGGGAGGATGTAATCATGAGCGTCACCACCAGCGTCGGCGGCACCCGCAGGGCCGAGCTCGGAGCGTTCCTGCGCAGCCGCAGGGAGCGGATCACACCCGAGGACGTCGGGTTGCCGCCGGGTATCCGCCGCCGCACGGCGGGACTGCGCCGCGAGGAAGTCGCCATGCTCGCCGGCGTCGGCGTGACCTGGTACACGTGGCTTGAGCAAGGCCGCCCGATCAACGCGAGCACCCAGGTGCTTGACGCCGTGGCCCGCACCCTCAAGCTCGACCAGCCAGAACGCGAGCACCTCTACCGGCTGGCAGACGTGCCAGAAGCCGCGGCGGCCGCCGACGGCGCCGCGCAAGCCGGGCAGGTCGCACCCGAGATGCAGGGGATTCTGGACGGCCTGACCACGCTGCCAGCAAGCATCATGAACGAGCGTTTCGACATCCTCGCCTGGAACCATGCCTACGCGGTCCTGTTCCCTGGGGTTGTCAGGCAGCCCGCCTGCGAGCGCAACTCGCTGTGGCTCTCGTTCACCTACGCGCCGTGCTGCCACCCGTACCTGAACCGCGACGAGCAGCTCGGAATGCTCGTCGCACAGCTCCGTGCCGCCTACGGGCGTCACGTCGGCGAGGCGGCATGGACCAAGTTCGTGCGCAGGCTCCAGGGGGCGAGCCCGGAGTTCACCAAGCTGTGGGCGCAGCACGAGGTCGCCAGCACGAGCACCTACCTGAAGATATTCCGGCACCCCGCGCACGACCGGCTCGTGATGACGACAACGTCGCTGGGCATCCACGCCGCGCCCGGCACCAGAATGGTCGTCTATACCCCTGCCGACGACGTGACGTGTGCGGCCGTCGCCAGCCTCATCGCGGGTGACGGGGCTGACGCGCGGTACCCCTGCTGGGCCGAGCACCGCAGGCACCGGGAATCGAGCGACCCCGTGCTGGCCGCCCAGTAACCGCGCGAGGCCATAGGCCGGCAGCCAAGGGCCTGCAAGCGGCAGCCAAGGCCCGGCAGGCAAGGCCTACCGTTCCTGGCCTACCCTGTCCGGCATGGCCACCGACGCTCTACATCCCGACGCCGACGCTGAGCCCGAGGCCGAAGCCGGGACCGGCGGCGCCCCCGGCGGCGAACCCGCTCCAGGTGACGGCACGCCGATCGACATCCACACCACCGCAGGCAAACTCGCCGACCTCGAAAAACGCCGGTACGAGGCAATTCACGCGGGCTCCGAGCGGGCCGTCGAGCGGCAGCACGCCAAAGGCAAGATGACCGCGCGCGAACGGATCGACCATCTGCTCGACCCCGGCTCCTTCACAGAGTTCGATGAGCTGGCCAGGCACCGGGCCCACGACTTCGGGATGGCACAGACCAGGCCCTACGGCGATGGAGTGGTGACGGGCTTCGGCAGCATCGACGGACGGCAGGTCTGCGTGTTCAGCCAGGACTTCACGGTCTTCGGTGGCTCACTCGGCGAGGTGTTCGGCGAGAAGATCGTCAAGGTGATGGACCACGCGCTCAAGGTCGGCTGCCCCGTCATCGGCATCAACGACAGCGGCGGCGCCAGGATCCAGGAGGGTGTGGTCGCGCTCGGCCTGTATGCGGAGATCTTCTACCGCAACGTCATGGCATCCGGGGTGATCCCGCAGATCTCGCTGATCATGGGCCCGTGCGCCGGCGGCGCGGTCTACTCCCCCGCGATTACCGATTTCACCTTGATGGTCGACCAGATCTCGCACATGTTCATCACCGGGCCTGACGTCATCAAGACCGTGACCGGCGAGGAGGTCAGCTTCGAGGATCTTGGCGGCGCGCACGCCCACAACTCCAAGTCCGGTGTGGCCCACTACCAGGCCGCCGACGAGCAGGACTGCCTCGAGTTCGCCCGCGAGCTGCTGTCCTACCTGCCGTCCAACAACCTCGAGGAACCGCCGGTGCTGCCGACTGCGCTGGGACCTGAGGAGATCTGCGAGCTGACCGATGAGGACGCCGAACTCGACACGCTGATCCCCAATTCGGCGAACCAGCCCTACGACATGCACGCGGTGGTCGAGCACGTCCTCGACGACGGCGAGTTCTGCGAGATCCACGCCGAATTCGCCAAGAACATCGTCTGCGGCTTCGGCCGCGTCGAAGGCGCGCCCGTCGGCGTGGTGGCCAACCAGCCGATGCACTTCGCCGGATGCCTGGACATCGACGCCTCGGAGAAGGCGGCCAGGTTCGTCCGCACCTGCGACGCGTTCGGCGTCCCGGTGCTGACGTTCGTGGACGTGCCCGGATTCCTGCCTGGCACCGATCAGGAGTGGGGCGGGATCATCAGGCGCGGAGCGAAGCTGATCTATGCCTACGCCGAGGCGACGGTGCCGAAGATCACCGTGATCACTAGGAAGGCGTACGGCGGCGCCTACGACGTCATGGGCTCTAAGCACCTCGGCGGCGACTTCAACCTCGCCTGGCCGACGGCGCAAATCGCGGTGATGGGCGCCCAGGGCGCGGTGAACATCTTGTACCGCAGGGAACTGGCGGGTGCGTCTGACGAGCGCGAAGTCGCGGCGATCAGGGACGTGCGGGCAACCGAGTACGAGGACACCCTGGCGAACCCGTACGTCGCCGCGGAGCGCGGCTACGTCGACGCGGTGATCCGGCCGGCCGAGACCCGCCCGTCGGTCATCAGGGCACTGCGCGCGCTGCGCACGAAGCGGGAAACTCTGCCGCCCAAGAAGCACGGCAACATCCCGCTGTAGTGCGGTCACGCCGCGCCGGCCGGGCTCCGGCGCACCCGCCGGCCACAGCGCGGGACATAGATCCGGAATTTGAGGTGAGCGCGAAGACGATTGCTCCTCGCGTCGCGACACCCTCGTCGGCGCCGACTAGAGTCGAAGTGACATGACACAAACCGAAGCCGCGCTCCCACTGCTCTCCCGGTACGCGATCATGGTCGATGTCGGGTACATCTACGCGTCCGCAGGCGAGCTGCTGTTCAGTGCCTCGTCCAGGCGCGAGTACCGGGTTGACGCGGATCGGCTGATCGCGGCGCTGATCAGGCAGGCCGACGATCACATCAGGGGTCAGCTGCTCCGGGTTTATTGGTACGACGCGGCCAGGGACAGGGTGCCCACCTTCGATCAGCGGGTCATCGCCCAGATGCCGCTGGTCAAATTGCGGCTCGGCAACCTCAATGCCCGCGGCCAGCAGAAGGGTGTCGACGCCCAGATCCGCGCCGACATGGAGGCGCTCGCCAGGCACCGCGCGATCACCGACACCATCCTGGTGGCCGGTGATGAGGACATGGTGCCCGCGGTCGAGGCCGCGCAGGCGTTCGGGGTCAGGGTTCACCTGTGGGGCGTCGAACCGCCCTACGGGACGAACCAGGCCGAGCGGCTCGTCTGGGAATCCGACACCGTCCAGGTTCTCGAGCGCGCCTTTATGGAGCCGTATTTCTCGCCGCAGCCGACGACCGACGCCGCCGCCGCGGCCGGGCATGGCGCATTGGCTGGCAGGCCGGACACCGCTGCAACCGTCCCCGGGATCGCGGTCGGCCACATCACCGCGCCCTCGCCCGCACAACTGTTCGGTGACAAGAACCCGTTCCGCGGTCACGGCAAATCCAACTCCGGGGTACACCTGAACGCATCGCACCTCGCGGCCGCCCGGCTCGGCCCGTCTCGCGAGCGGGTCGAGGAGGCAGGAGAGCACGTCGCGCAGAAGTGGATCCTGACCCGCGGCGAGGACAACATCCGTGACCTGCTTCCGGGTCCGATCCTGCCGCCGGTGATCGACAAGGAACTGCTCGTGGACGCGGAGAAGGAACTCGGGCTGTCGCTGCGCGCCTACCAGGAAGCGCGCGAGTGGCTCAGGGACGCGTTCTGGTCGAGGGTGCACCGCCAGTTCGGCGTCGGCGTCGGCAAGTCCAAGGGCTGATCACGCGATTGAAACGCGACACTACTAGCGATGCAGAACGAAATCTCTGACGCGACTCCCGGCTCTCAGGCCGGTCTTGGCGAGGCGCGCGGCGCGACCGGCGCGGACACTCTTCCCTGCCTGTATGTCGTCCGCGGCGAGCCGACCGAAGCCGAACTGGCCGCCGTGGTCACGGTCCTCGCTGCCCGCGCCGCGGCATCGGCTGGGGGAACGGCGTCAGCGCGTGCGGCCAGTTCCACGTGGTCAGACAGATCCCGGCAGATGCGGGCCACTATCTCCCCTGGCCCCGGCGCCTGGCGGCGCAGCGCCCTTCCGCGCTAGCCGGCGCCAGCGCCGATGCCGAGCACCCACGGCAGGTGCGCGAGCCTGGAGCGCAACCTGTCGTCCGCCGTATAGAACTCGGTGCCGAGCCGCTCGGCGAGCGCGACATACACCAGGTCGTAGACCGGCCAGTTGTCATAGCGCCTGGCCAGCTCGAATGCCCGGTCCCTGTCGACAGGTGTGTCCGCACCGACGATCGGTATCCCAGCCAGCGCGGCGAAGGCGCGGTCGGCGGCTTCACCATCCCACCGGCCGCGACGAATACCCGTCAGCAGCGCATTTGAGACCTCGAGCCAGACCAGCGCCGGAGCTAGGATCCCTGCACCGCCCGCCGTCAGGCGAGCAACAAGCCGCTCAGCCGGATTGCCAGCCGCGACGTCCGGTGCCACCAAATCGACGATGACATTTGCGTCAACGACGGGCACGCCGATCCTCGATTAGCAGATCGGCCGCGCTCACTCCTGGTGTTGCCTTCAGGCCGGCCTTCCACCTCGCCACGTCGTCGAGCCATTCCTGCCATCTCTTCCGGGCATCCGCATGCCCAGAAGCTTCGGTGTCCAGCTCCACCAGGACCTGCTCCAAGTGCATGACATCGATGCGATAGCTGGTACCGCGCTTGACTGCGGGAAGCCGGCCGGACCAGATCCACCGCCTGATCGTTTCCTCTGACCTGCCTGCCCGTTTCGCCGCCTGCCTGACGGTTAGTTCCTGGGCCGCAACCATGGCCAAATACTACAGCAGCTACTACTACAACATCAACGCTGCGGTCGGGATCGGTCGATTAGACCCCGCTCGTCGTGATGCCCTCTGCTCACCTAGACTCCTCGCAGTCGGGAAGGAGCCGATTCGTGCGCAAGGTCCTCATCGCCAACCGGGCCGAGATCGCGGTCCGGGTCGCGCGCGCGTGCCGTGATGCGGGTCTGACCAGCGTCGCCGTCTACTCCGAGCCCGATCTGGACGCACTGCACGTGCAAGCTGCCGACGAGGCGTACGCTCTCGGCGGGTCCACAGCCGCCGAGAGCTACCTGGACATCGCCAAGATCCTCAAGGTCGCGGCCGAGGCCGGAGCCGACGCCGTGCACCCTGGCTACGGGTTCCTCGCGGAGAACGCGCAGTTCGCGCGTGAGGTGATCGCGGCCGGGCTGACCTGGATCGGTCCTCCGCCTGAAGCCATTGAGGCGCTCGGCGACAAGACCGCCGCCCGGGGGATCGCGCGCCGGGTCGGCGCGCCGCTCGCGCCAGGGACCGAGGGTCCAGTGGCCGGGCCAGAGGAAGTGGATAGGTTCGCGGACGAGCATGGCCTGCCCATCGCGATCAAGGCAGCCTACGGCGGCGGTGGCCGAGGCCTGAAGGTCGCGCGCACACGCGACGAGATCAAGGCGCAGTTCGAGTCCGCCGTCCGCGAGGCGGTCGCGGCGTTCGGCCGGGGCGAGTGCTTCGTCGAGCGCTACCTGGACCGGCCGCGACACGTTGAAACCCAATGCCTGGCCGACACGCACGGCAACATAGTGGTGGTCTCGACCAGGGATTGCTCGCTGCAGCGGCGGCACCAGAAGCTGGTCGAAGAGGCGCCTGCGCCGTTCCTGTCAGCCCTGCAGGAAACCGTTCTGCGCGAGTCATCCAAGGCGATCCTGCGCGAGGCGGGCTACGTTGGCGCGGGCACGTGCGAGTTCCTGATCGGCCAGGACGGCACCGTCTCGTTCCTCGAGGTCAACACAAGACTGCAAGTCGAGCATCCGGTGACCGAGGAGGTCAGTGGCATCGACCTGGTGCTGGAGATGTTCAAGATCGCTGATGGCCAAAAGCTGTCGTTCGGCGACCCTGCGCTGCGCGGGCATTCCATCGAGTTCCGGATCAACGCCGAAGATCCCGGCCGGAACTTCCTCCCCGCACCAGGAACGCTGACCACCTGGCGCCCGCCGTCCGGTCCTGGCGTGCGGCTAGACGCCGGCTACGCCGAAGGCATGACCGTCCCGCAGGTATTCGACTCGCTGATCGCGAAGCTAATCGTGACGGGCGCAAACCGGACGCAGGCGCTGGCGAGGGCCAGGCGCGCGCTAGCGGAGTTCGAAATCGGCGGGATGCCCACCGTGCTGCCGTTCCACCGCGCAGTACTCGAAGATCCTGCTTTCACCAGCGAGCCGTTCGCTGTGCATACCCGATGGATCGAGACGGAGTTCGCCGGAAAGCTGCCGCCGTATGCGGGCGATGGCGACATCAGCGGCCCCGATCAGCAAGGCCGCGAGCGGGTCGTAGTGGAGGTCGGCGGCAAGCGACTGGAGGTCGTGCTGCCTGCCGGTCTTGGGCTGGGCGCCCAAGGTGCGGGCGGCACCGTTGCCGCCGGGCCGGGCCGGGGCAGGCCGGGCAGGCGCTCGGGCCGGGGTCGCGGTGCACATGGCGGCTCCGCGGCGGGCGGAGATGGCCTGGTGAGCCCGATGCAGGGCACAATCGTGAAGATCGTGGCGGAGAACGGCCAGCATGTGGCAGCCGGTGAGGCCGTTGTCGTGCTCGAGGCCATGAAGATGGAGCAGCCGCTGACCGCGCACAAGGACGGCACCGTTGCCGATCTCACGGTTGAGGTGGGCCAGACGGTTTCCGCCGGCCAGGTGATCTGCCGCCTGGCGGACTGAGCCATGGCCAGGCTGCCCGGCGACCCAGGACCGGTGCGCTGGATGGCTTTCGCGCTGGGGTTCAAGCTCCCCGACGCTAACGTCGACTGGGTCAAGCACGAGCTGACCGACGCGGGCTGGCGAATGCGAACCGTCATCCGGCACCTGGCAATCATCATCCCGGTGTGCGTGATCGTCGCCGCAGTGCTGCTGACGCTAGTGCCCGCCCCATTCTGGCTGGCCGCCATGATGGTAGGCCTGATCCTTGCCGGGAGCATCTTCAGCGTGGCCGCGTATGCCGACGACATCAGGGCCTCGCGACTCCGCCAGCACGGCCTCGAGCCGCCCGACGACCCCGATCTCGGGCACCCAGCGCACTAGAGCGGCAGAGCACCGGCTGTACAGGCCGTCATCATGCTCCGGATGATGTTGATCTTCGTCTCGAAATAAGGGTCGTGCTGCCAGTTTGCTACCAAGGGCGCTCTCACCAGCAATGTCCGCCGGCGCTGCCGCAACACGTAGGCGGCAGCGAGCCGCGACATCTTGCCCGACGTGGCGACAAGCCCGCGGCGACGCCAGTCAGTTGACTCGAAGGTACGGCCAATAGGAGCGTTCGGACCATACGACCGCATTTCGATCGTCTTAACGTCCCGCCATTTGATGAAGTGCGTGAAGTACCCACGGATCTCGATTCCGTCCGGCGTCACCGAAGTCCTGAACCGTCCTTGCCATAGATAGGCCACCAGGCAGGCAAGCGCGACCGGAGCGGCGAACCACGAATCGACCACCAGAATCGCCAAGTGCGCACCCGGCGGCAATCCGACCGCAGTGATCAAGCCGAATGTCGCGCCGCGCTGGACCAGTGGCAAGCGACACCGTCTTGGCAACGTAAAGATGACCTCAGGTCCGTTGCGGATTTTGACGTTTGGCAAGTTCCCGATCGCGGGCAGGCCGGCCATTGCCGCCAACGAAACGTCGCTTCCGGTACATGAAAGTACCATCCATACCGGATTGAGGTGATGGATGGCAATGATCCTTCTATACATGCCGATCGTTCCGGAGCGAGCGGCAGCGGTGCGGAGGGTGGCTAGATCGGTTCGTATGGCTGCATGAGCTGGCGTGCCGCCTCGGTGATGCTGCCGGTCAGGGACGGATAGACGGCGAAGGTGTGGGCGATCTGGTCGACCGTTAGCTGCTGCTCGACGGCGAGCGAGACGCCCAGAATCAGCTCGCTCGCCATCGGGGCTACGATGACACCGCCGAGGACTATCCCGGTGTTTCGCCTGGTGAAGAGCTTGACGAAGCCGTCGCTGAAGCCCTCCATCTTGGCCCGGGCGTTGGTGGCCAGCGGAAGCTTCACCACTCGTCCGAGCACCTTGCCAGAATCAACCTCTTGTTGGCTCGCGCCGACGGTCGCGATCTCCGGGTCGGTGAAGATCGTCGCCGCGACGTGACCGAGCCGCAGCGGCTGGACGGCCTCACCGAGCGAGTGCCACATCGCGATCCTGCCCTGCATCGCGGCGACACTGGCAAGCATCCACACGCCGGTGCAGTCGCCTGCCGCGTAGATGCCGGGGGCCGACGTCCGTGACACGCGATCCACGATGATGAACCCGCGATCGTCGACATCGACCCCGGCCTCACCCAGCCCGAGCCCAGCGGTGGACGGCACCATGCCGACCGTGAGCAGGCAGTGTGATCCGGAGACTACGGTGCCGTCCTGAAGGCTGACCTCCACACCGTCGGCCGTCCGCTTGGCGCCAGTCGCCCGGGAGCGGCTCAGCACCTTCATGCCGCGCCGGCGGAATACGTCCTCCACGACCATGGCCGCGTCGGTGTCCTCGTTAGGCAGCACGTGTTCCCGCGACGACACCAGCGTCACCTGGGATCCAAGCGCTTGGTACGCGCTGGCGAACTCGGCGCCAGTCACGCCTGAGCCGACGATGATCAGTTCGCTTGGCAGCTCCGGCAGGTCGTAGATCTGCCGGCAGGTCAGCAGCCGCTCGCCGTCAGGCATGGCTCCTGGCATATCCCGCGGATGGGCGCCCGCGGCGATCAGTACCGTATCTGCGCCGATCACCTCGTCCGCAACGGCCACGGCGCCTGGCCTGAGGAGTGTGGCCCGGCCGCTGATCACCCGGACCCCCTCGCGATCGAGCCGCATGCCTACGTCGGCCGACTGGGCCTGCGCGAGACGCTTGATCCGCGAGTAGACGCGCGGCGCGTCCGTCTGGGCGTGTGACACCGACAGCGGCCCAGGCCCGGGCCCCGCTGCCACCTCGGCGTCAGGAACATCATGGTCGAACGTGATGCCGAGGTCGCGGGTGCCTTCCAACGCGGCCATCAGGTTGGAGGTGGCGATCAGCGTCTTCGAAGGCACGCAGTCGGTCAGCACACATGATCCGCCCAGCCCGTGTTCCTCGATGACGGTCACGTCGGCACCGAGCTGGGCCGCGACCAGGGCGGCCTCGTATCCGCCTGGTCCGCCGCCAATGATCACGATGCGCGAATGCGGCTGGCTCACGGTGCTTCATTCTGTCTCATCGAACGCTGCGGCTGGTCAGCAGGCTCGCCCGGGCGCGGCGCGGCGTGGCGAACATCGCGCGTAGCGGCGACTGGGCTCGTACCCTTATGAATCGTGGCGTTGTACGCGGCGTACGGCAGCAACATGGATCCCGCTCAGATGGCGGAACGCTGCCCGCATTCACCTCAGGCCGGCACGGGCTGGCTGGACGGCTGGCGCCTCACGTTTGGCGGCGAGGACATGGGCTGGGAGGGCGCGCTCGCGACGGTCGTAGAGGACCAGGACGCGCGCGTCTTCGTCGTCCTCTACGAGGTCTCTGAGACTGACGAGGAAGCTCTGGACCGCTGGGATGGCGCCACGCTGGGGTACTACAGGAAGCTGCGGGTCAGGGTCGCTGCGCTCGATGGGGACGTGCTGGCCTGGCTCTACGTGCTGAACGACTACGAGGGCGGGCTGCCGGCGGCGCGGTACCTGGGAATCATGGCCGACGCCGCTGAGGCAGCGGGCGCGCCGGTCGACTACGTCAAGGAATTGCGCGCCAGGCCCTGCACGTCTCTGGGCAGCTGAGCAGCTGCTTCGCCAGCGCCGGGCTCAGCCGACCAGCCAGACAATGGCGAAGGCGATGCCGGGCACGAGGAATGCCGCCAGCGCTGGCCAGGACCATCCTGCCGCGACGACCTCACCGGACCCGGCTCCGGCCGAAGCGGCATCGTCGCCGGCCGCTCCCGAGCCTTCCTTCTTGGCGCCGTTCACGCTTGGCTTGGCGAATCCCGCGTCGTCCAACCGCGAATCACCAAGCCCGGCCTCGCCAAGCTTCACATCGCTTGGCGGGTTTCCGCCAGCGTCGGCCGCATCACCGCGCTTGACCCTGGCCTCCTCCGACAGCTTGGCCATCTCCCTGGCCATGACCTCGGTCTGGGTCATCTTCAGGATTTCCTTGGCCTGACCTGGCAGCTGCCCGTAGCTCGACGGCCGGTTCCGCTTGCCCTGCTCCATTTGCCAGCCATGCAGCTTGGCACGAGCACGACCGCGGCGAGCCGAGGACAGTGCCCAGCTGTAGACGGTCTTGTCCTTTTTCTGATCAGCACGCGCGCACTGGATCTCGACCGAGTCGGCGAGAAAGATGCCCCGCACGGCACCCCACGGAATCGTGAAGCGCCGGAACGGATTCTGCACGGTCACGCCGTTGTGGTCGGCGATCACGCGTGGCCACAGCGTGCAGGCATACACCAGGCCGGTGACCGTCAGCAGCCCCAAGGCGAACTTCAGCGACAGGTAGTCATGGCCCTGAATCACCAGGTCACCGAGGCTGGCCACGGCCAGTACCAGCCAGGCCCACCACACGACCTGCGGGCCGGTCAGGCGGTAGACCCGCCTGCCGTCGGGCAGCAGGCGCCCGGCCGACAACGGCACCGCCGTCTTAGCTTGTTCATTCTGTGCGGACACGGTGGCTGACGCTCCGGATTCGGCGAACAGGACGCCGCAGGCTCAAGCTGCGGCTTCCTACCCACAATATGCCGGCCTAGGCGAGATCGCCCCGCCGCTGCGAGCTCATCGCGTTACGGTCAGGCAACTGGGGTGTACCTACCTAATAACGGACCAGCGAGCGTGACGCCGCCCGTCGATGGTCGCACCGGCCCTATCCCGCCGGGCGTGATTCCCCCAGGCGATGGCTGCAGGTGCCCTAGCCGGTCGGCTGCCTCGGCTTCTGCGAGCATCGAGTCAGCCTGTTTGCTGCCAATCGCCGTAAGGGCCGTCGCCGTCATCACCTTGACGCCGACCGCGATGCACTCCTCGTCCACGTCGAACATCGGCTGGTGGATATCGAACTCCTCGACCGAGCCGACAGGTCGGGTGCCGAGCCTGAACAGGCTGCCAGGGATGGACTCCAGGTACCAGGCGAAGTCCTCGCCTCCCAGGCTCTGCGGTGCCACGGCGATCGCGTCGCTGCCGAGGACCCGGTCAGCCGCCGCGGCGATCATCTGGGTGGTGCTGGCCTCGTTGACCGCCGGCGGAACGCTGCGCTCATAGGTCAGGCCGGCGGTCACGCCGTAGGCGCTCGCGATGGACTCGACCAGTTCCTTCATCATTTCCGGCGCCTCATGCCAGGAGGTGTCGTCCAGGCACCGCACAGTGCCCTCGACGACGCCGGCGTCGGGGATCGCGTTGGGCGCGGAGCCTGCGCTGACTTTGCCCCAGACCAGGCTGAGGCCGGAGCGAGGATCGATCCGCCGCGACAGTGCGGCGGGCAGCTCGGTGATCACCTTGCCCAGCGCGAATACCAGATCGGCGGTCAGGTGCGGCCTGGCCGTGTGCCCTCCAGGCCCGCTCAGCTGCACTTTCACCTTGTCGCATGCAGCCGTTATCGGGCCGATCCTGGTGCCGATCTTGCCGACCTCCAGCTTGGGGTCGCAGTGCAGCGCGAAAATGTGGTCCACGGAAGAGATCCCGCCCGCGGCCAGGACGTCAAGGGCTCCGCCCGGCACCTCCTCGGCTGGCTGGAAGATCAGCCTGACCTTGCCGGGCAGGGCGCCGGCCGCCGCGGCCCTGGCGAGGAACAGCCCGGTCCCGAGCAGCACGGAGGTATGCACGTCATGCCCGCAGGCATGGCACGCGCCCGGATTGAGCGATCGGTAGGGCACATTCTTTTCGTCAACGATTGGCAGCGCGTCAATGTCGGCTCGAAGGGCGACCGCCGGCGCGTCCTCGCGGCTGCCGCCGATGTCCGCGATAAGGCCCGTGCCCTTGGGCAAAATCGCGGGCTTAAGCCCGGCGGCCTCCAGCCGCAAGGCGATCCTGCGGGTGGTCCGGTGCTCGGCATAGCCGACCTCCGGATGGGCGTGCAGATCCCTGCGGAACTCGATCAGCTCAGGCCGATGGCCTGCCAGGAACGTTTCTAGCTCGCCTACCAGATCACTCTCAGCCATCCGCCCTCTCCTTTGGGGCCCGGATCCTGACTGGGGTCACACTGATATCACAACGAACAACTGCAACACGCTGCCAACAATCCGGGTAGTTATCCCGGATAGGGAAGGCAAAACGTGCATCCATCGGTCCCTCTGCCAACTAAGGCCGCGCACGCCGGGCAGGCCGACATGACACGGCATGAGGTGCTGCTGATCTGCAGCAGCTACTGACGAGGTGAGTGCCTTTCGCCGGTCAAACCGGCGTCGTCAGCATTCCCTGGTCCATCGGCGTTGATCTGGCACTCGTGCCGACGACTGGTGAAACTGCACTAACTGCGCTGGCGGGTGCTCTCAGCCATCTCGGCGATGAAGTGAGATGCGACCCGGTATCACTATGCATGGTAGCGCTCGCGACGGCGGGCCGCTGAGGTTGCCCGATTCTGATGGACCCTCTGCACCGCCGTCCCGCATTTAAGCATGCCATTTCGCCCAGTTAGTAGACATCGGCGGGCTGGTACAAGCCCCACACATCACGCAGCGCATCGCACACCTCACCGACGGTCGAACGGGCCGCTAGCGCCGAGCGCAGCGGATAGAGCACGTTTTCCTGGCCGGCCGCGGCTTGTTTGACCTCATCCAATGTGTGGCGAACCTCCGCGGCGTCGCGGGTGCGGCGCAGCACCGCGAGCCGCTCGGACTGCTGTGCCTCGATCGCCGGGTCCACGCGCAGCGGCTCGTATCTTTCCTCCGCCGGGGTGGCGAACTTGTTGACGCCGACCACTGTCCGTTCACCCGCATCGATCTGCCGCGCCACCTGGTAGGCCGAGCGCTCGATCTCAGCCTTCTGGAAGCCCTGCTCGATGGCTGCGACCGCTCCGCCCATCTCCTCGACCTGCGCGATCAGCTCGCCGGCCTGGTCCTTAATATCGGCGGTTATCGACTCGATCGCGTAAGAGCCGGCCAGCGGGTCGGTGGTCGAGGTCAGGTCGGTCTCGTACGCGAGCACCTGCTGCGTCCGCAGGGCCAGCCTGGCCGCCTTCTCCGTCGGGAGCGCGATCGCCTCATCGTAGGAGTTGGTGTGCAGCGACTGCGTCCCGCCGAGGATCGCAGCGAGCGCCTGCACGGTCACTCTGGCCATGTTGACCTCGGGCTGTTGGGCGGTGAGCTGGACGCCAGCGGTCTGGGTGTGGAAGCGCAGCATCTGTGACCGCGGATCACGCGCCCCGAACTCGTCGGCCATGATGTGCGCCCACAGCCAGCGGGCGGCGCGGAACTTCGCAACCTCCTCGAGCAAGGTGGTTCTGGCCACGAAGAAGAACGACAACCGCGGGGCGAAATCATCGACCTCAAGCCCGGCCGCGATCGCGGTGCGAACGTACTCCTTGGCATTGGCGAGCGTGAACGCGATCTCCTGCACCGGAGTGGCCCCGGCCTCGGCCATGTGATAGCCGGAGATGGAGATGGTGTTCCAGCGGGGGATGCGCGCACCGCAGTACGCGAAGGTGTCGGCGACCAGGCGAAGCGAGGGCCCTGGCGGATAGATATAGGTGCCGCGGGCGATGTACTCCTTGAGGATGTCGTTCTGGATCGTTCCGGTCAGCTTCTCTGGTGCGATGCCGTTCTCGGCCGCGACAAGCTCGTAGAGCAAGAGCAGGACCGACGCGGGGGCGTTGATCGTCATCGACGTCGACACCGAATCGAGCGGGATGCCTTGCAGCAGGGTCTGCATGTCTTCGATTGAGTCGATCGCCACGCCGACCTTGCCTACCTCGCCGCGCGCCTGCGGCGCGTCTGAGTCGTATCCCATCTGCGTCGGCAGGTCGAACGCCACTGAGAGGCCGGTGGTACCGGCCGCGATCAGCTGCTGGTAGCGCCGGTTGGAGTCGGCCGCCGTCGAGAACCCCGCGTACTGCCGCATCGTCCACGGGCGGCTGACATACATTGTCGGATACACGCCCCGGGTGAACGGGAACGTGCCTGGCTCGCCGAGGTCGCGCTCGGGGTCGAAATCCTGCAACGCCTTAGGGCCGTAGACCGGCTCGATGGGATCGCCTGACTCCGAAATACGCGCCATGGGTCAAGATTACGGCCCGTCCTCACGAAGCTCACCATGGCACATCATGCGCATACCCCCCGTATATGTCGGATATACTCCTGAACTTCGATCATTCGCAGCGCACCCGCAGCCGACGCAGCCAGCGCCGGCTCGCCTCCGCCGACCAGATCGGGATCCCGGATGCAGACGAGAAGGATATACAGCCGGCCGCGGCACCGAAGACGCGGGCGCTCGTCACACCGGACGAAGGTGATCACCGTCCTCGCGGGCACGTTCACGGTCTTGGCCGTTATCGGCTCGGCGGTCGTGCTCTCCGGGACGCTCCCGGACACTGACCTTGCGTCGGCCGGGAAGCCAGGAGCCGCGTCGATCCGCGAAGCACAGGACCATTCGGACAGCCCGCACAGCCACAGCTCGGCAGGGCGCGACGGCCAGCGGCATGGCCGAACGCACCGCGGCGACCGGCCCGTGCTGCACCTTCGTGAGGTCGGCGGGCAGCGACTTGGTTCCAGTCGCATCGTGGTCGCGCGCGACGCGCCGTCGCTCCCGCGGATCCCGGCCTCGGCCTTCGTCGTCGCGAACGCGAAGACAGGCGCGGTACTGGCCGCGAAGGACGCGCACGGCAGGTATGAGCCTGCGAGCACGCTGAAGATTCTGACCGCCATCACCATGCTGCCGAGGCTGAAGCCTGGCGCCAGACTCACCACGAGCAAGCTTGCGGCGTCAATGGTCCCGAACATCATCGGCCTGATCCCCGGACACCGGTACAAGGTCGCCGATCTGTTCCGGTCACTGCTCATGATCTCGGCGAACGACGCAGCGGTGACGTTGGCTGAAGCAAGCGGCTCGCTGAGCAAGGGAATGGCGCTGGCGAACTCTGAAGCGCACCACCTGCAGGCCTACGACGTCGTCGCGAAGCAGCCCAACGGCTTGCCAGCCCCAGGTCAGGTCGTCTCCGCCTACGACCTCGCGCTCATCGCGCGCGCAGCCCTGGCGAATCCCGCCTTCATGCGGTACGACCACACCATGCGGGCCACCTTCCGCGACACCAGGTTCGGGCCCGTGCACATGGTCAATGAGAACGGACTGCTGACGGACTACCCGGGCGCGCTGGGCGGCAAGACCGGCTGGACCATGACCGCCGGCGCGACCTATGTGGGCATGGCCAGGCGGCACGGCGTCACGCTGATTGTGAGCATCCTGCACGCCACGCCGCTGACCACGATCACCTCGGCCGAGCGCCTGCTCAATTGGGGATTTGCCGCCAATAGCAAAGTCCGGCAAATCGGCACGCTGGTGCGCCCGTTGTCGCGTCAATGAACTCCCGCCGGGGTAAATGGCGCGGATAGGCTCGCCGTGGACTGCGCCCAGCTCAAACTTTGCTGTCCATCCGCACAGGTCGCACCGCTTGGGCTGGCATCGGGCGGAATGCGGCACGCCTAACTCCCCTGTCGCGTGGGAACAGTCCGGGCCATACTCCCGCGAGCGGGTTGAAGGACCGGAGCGCACCCGGATGCAGACGAGCGCCCGAAGCAGGGCTCTGGCGGTGACCGTTGTCATCACCGCCCTCGCGACTTCCGGCATGGCCATGACGCCCGTGCCGAAGAACGAGATGGGCGGACCGCAACTGGCCAGCCACGGCGTCGTCGTGCACTACTCGCCAGGCGGGCAGCCGTTGCCTTCCGTGCCTGCCTCGGCGTACGTGATCGCCGATGCGAGCACCGGCTCGGTGCTGGCCGCGAAAGACGCGCACGGGCTGTTCCCGCCCGCCAGCACGCTGAAGGTGCTGACCGCGATCACGATGCTGCCGAGGCTCAGGCCCAACGCGACCGTTCTGGCGACCAAGCGGGCAACGTCGGTCGAGCCGAACATCGTCGGGCTCGTCGCCGGGCACCGATATAAGGTCGCCGACTTGTTCCACGCCTTGCTGCTGATTTCCGCCAACGACGCGGCCGTCGCGCTCGTGGAGGCGTCCGGCTCCTTCAGCAAGGGGATGGCGCTGCTGAACGCCGAGGCGCACCACCTGCAGGCCTACGACGTCGTCGCCAAGCAACCCAACGGCCTCCCGGCCAAGGGCCAGGTGGTCTCCGCCTACGATCTGGCATTGATCGCGCGCGCTGCTCTGGCGATGCCGGCGTTCATGAAATACGACTCCATGCGCACGGCCAGATTTCCGGTCAAGCGGCATGAGCACGTGCTGCTGGTCAATCAGAACTACCTGATCACCAAGTACAAGGGCGGGCTCGGCGGCAAGATCGGCTGGACTCTGAAGGCCGGCGCGACCTATATCGGCATGGCAAGGCGGGACGGCGTCACCCTGATTGTCACGATCCTGCACGCCAGGCCGCTGACCGAGATTGCATCGGCCGAGAAGCTGCTGAACTGGGGCTTCGCGAACGCCGCGCACGTTGGCCGCGTCGGCGTGCTCGTGCAGCCGCTTGCCGCGGCGCGCCCGGCGGCGGCGCAGACGAAAAGCGCTCCTGCTGCCGGAAGCTCGCTGGCCGCTGCCTCGGCCGGGTCGGGCGATGCGGCGGCGATCGGAGCCGGCGTCGCGGCGGGCGTGTGCGCCTGCGTCCTGGGCGGCCTGGCCTGGCTGCGACGGCGCGCCCTGCTCGGCCGGCGCCGCTCCGGCTGAGCTCGGCTCAGCCGTGCGCCGGGGATCTAGCGCGCCGCCAGGAACCCGACCCGGTCCCTGACCTTCGTCATGGTCGCGCCAGCGACCCCTCTTGCCCGGTGGGCTCCGTCGGCCAGGAGCCGGTCGACCTCAGGCTCGTCGGCAAGCATCTTTTCGGTCCGCTCCCTGATCGGGGCGAGCGCGTCCACGACGACGTCGGCCAGGTCCTTCTTGAACGCGCCATAACCGGAGCCCTCGAACCGCTGCTCGAGGTCGTCCATGCTCGCCCCGGTCAGCGCGGCATAGATCCGCAGCAGGTTCGTGACGCCCGGCTTGGCCTCCTCGTCGGCCCTGACCTCTGCGCCCATGTCGGTGACCGCGCGGGCGATCTTCTTCCTGATTGACGCCGGGTCCTCGAGCACGTCGACGATGCCCTGCGGCGACGACGAGGACTTGCTCATCTTGACCGACGGATCCTGCAGGTCGGCGATCTTGGCGACGTCTTTGACGATGTACGGGCCCGGGACTACGAAGGTCGGGCCGAACCGGTGGTTGAATCGCTGCGCCAGATCCCTGGTGAGCTCGAGATGCTGCCGCTGGTCTTCACCCACCGGCACCTGGTCGGTCTGGTAGAGCAGGATGTCGGCTGCCTGCAGGATCGGGTAGGTGAACAGGCCGACGCTCGCCTGATCGGCACCGGATTTCTGTGATTTGTCCTTGAACTGGATCATCCTGCTGGCCTCGCCAAAACCGGTCAGGCAGCTGAGCACCCAGGACAACTCGGCGTGCTCGGGCACGTGGCTCTGGACGAACACCGTGCAGCGCTTCGGATCCAGCCCGGCCCCGAACAGCTGGGCCGCGGCAACTCTCGTCCTGCGGCGCAGCACCGCGGGGTCCTGCGGCACGGTGATCGCGTGCAGGTCCACGACGCAATAGAAGGCGTCGTAGTTGTCCTGCAGGGAAACCCACTGCCGGATAGCGCCGAGGTAGTTGCCGAGGTGGAACGAATCGGCGGTCGGCTGAATCCCGGACAGCACGCGGTTGGCAGACATGGCCGCAGTCTAGTGGGCGCCAGAACGGGCCTAGCCGGCCTCGGCCCCTGCCTGCCTGGCCATATCCGCGGCCTCCCCGCCATTGCCCGCGGCGGACTCGCCCTGCCCGCTGTCGCGGCCACTGGTACCCGGGTCGCGCGCGATGACCGGCACTATCTCCGGAGCGCCAAGCCTGATCGCATCGGCGTCGGTATCGGTGTCGGCATCCTGCGACTTCCGCTCGGCCTCAATCCTCGCGCGGTAGTGATCGATTTCCCTGGTGACCTGGCGGTTCCGCCATTTCATCGGCCCGGCCATCAGCGTCGCGACCTCTTGCGCGCACATCAGCCCCCGGTCCCAGGTCTCGATTGAGATGTGCGTGCGCCTGGCCAGCACGTCGTCAAGGTGCCTGGCACCCTCGTGCGTCACCGCGTAGACCGCCTCGACACGCAGGTAGTCATCGGCTCCCGCGAGCGGCTTGCCGAGGCCAGGGTCTGCGGCGATCATGTCGAGCAGCTCACCGGTCAGGCCGCCGTACCTGCGGAGCAGGTGCTCGATCCGTGCGACGTGCAGCCCGGAAGAACGCGCGATGGTGTGCCGCGAGTTCCACAAGGCCTGGAAACCATCGGCGCCGGCCAGCGGGATCTGATCGGTACAGGACGGAGCGACCTTGCCGTCCAGCCCGTGGCCGACGGCGTCGACCGCGTCCCGCGCCATCAGCCGGTACGTCGTGTACTTGCCGCCCGCGATCATGACCAGGCCAGGGACGGGGTGAGCGACCGTGTGCTCCCTGGAGAGCTTAGAGGTGGTGTCCGACTCGCCGGCCAGCAGCGGCCGCAAGCCCGCGTAGACGCCTTCTACATCATCGCGCGTCAGCGGCACCGCCAGCACGCGGTTCACCTGGTCAAGCACATAGTCGATGTCGGTGCGGCTGGCTGCCGGGTGGGCCTTGGACAGCGTCCAATCGGTATCGGTCGTGCCGATGATCCAGTGCCGGCCCCAGGGGATGACGAAGAGCACGCTCACAGGCGTGCGCAGAATGATCCCGGTGCTGGACTGGATCCGGTCCCGTGGCACGACGAGGTGCACGCCCTTGGACATCCGCACGTTGATCGAGCCGCGGCCGCCGACCATCGCCTGGATCTCGTCTGTCCATACTCCGGTGGCGTTGACCACCTGCTGGGCCCTTATCTCCAGCACGGCACCGGTCTCGAGGTCAACGGCGTGCACGCCAGTGACCCGTTCTCCTTCTCGCAAGAAACCGGTGACCTGCGTACGGGAGGCGACCTGCGCTCCGTAGCCAGCGGCCGTCCTCATCAGCGCGGCCACGTATCGTGAGTCGTCGACCTGCGCGTCCCAGTACTGCAGCGCCCCGGTCAGAGCCGACCTGCGGAGCGCGGGCGCCACCCGCAGCGCGTGCCGCCTGGTCAGCTGACGATGCAGCGGCACACCTCTGACCTGGCCGCGCGCGATCCCGAGCACGTCGTAGATGCTCACCCCGGTGCCGACGTAGGCACGCTCCCAGCCGTAGTGACTGAACGGGAACAAGAACGGGACGGGCCTGATCAGGTGCGGCGCGATCCGCTGCATGAGCAGCGCCCGTTCGGTGAGCGCTTCGCGCACCAGGCCGAAGTTGAACTGCTCCAGGTAACGCAGGCCACCGTGGATCAGCTTGCTCGACCGCGAGGACGTGCCCGAGGCGAAGTCCCTGGCCTCCACTAGGCCAACCGACAGTCCCCTGGTCGCCGCGTCGAGGGCTACGCCCGCTCCGACAACGCCGCCGCCGACCACCAGGACCTGCAGCTCGGTACTGACCATCGCGTCGATGGCCGATTCGCGCTCAGCGGGCCCGAGCTTGACCCCGCCGAGCGTATGAGTTGTCACAGTGCAGAACGCTACCTAGAAACGGTCCCAGACCCGTGGGACGACCCCCTGACTTAGCGGAGGGTCTCGCCTGGCCTTCCCGGCACGGCGGGCGAACCGGGCGTCACGGTGACCTCGACCCGCTGGAATTCCTTCAGGTCGGAGTACCCCGAGGTTGCCATCGTCCTGCGAAGCGCACCCATCAGGTTCATCGAGCCGTCCGCGACCGTAGACGGCCCGTGCAGGATCTGCTCGAGGGTGCCGATCGTGCCGACCTTCAGCCGCCCGCCGCGCGGCAGCTCGGGATGGTGCGCCTCGGCTCCCCAGTGGTAGCCGCGGCCGGGTGCCTCGGCGGCCCTCGCGATCGGGGAGCCGACCATGACGGCGTCGGCGCCAAGCGCGAGCGCCTTGGCGATGTCGCCGCTACGGGTCATCCCGCCGTCCGCGATCACGTGCACATAGCGGCCGCCCGACTCGTCCAGATAGTCCCGCCTCGCGGCCGCGACATCGGCGATGGCCGTTCCCATCGGTACCTTGACGCCGAGAACGGCCGCCGTAGTCTGACCAGATCCGCCGCCGAAACCCACGAGAACGCCCGCGGCGCCGGTCCGCATCAGGTGCAGGGCGGCAGTGTAGGTGGCGCAGCCGCCCACGATCACGGGCACGTCAAGCTCGTAGATGAAGTGCTTGAGGTTCAAAGGCTCGGCCTGGCTGGACACGTGTTCGGCCGAGACGGTCGTCCCCCTGATAACGACGAAGTCGGTTCCGGCGTCTATGACCGCCTTGTGGTACTTCAGCGTGCGGTGCGGGGAAAGCCTGGCGGCGATCGTGACGCCGGTCGCCCTGATCTCCGCGATCCGCTGGCCGATCAGTTCGTCCTTGATCGGTTCTGCGTAGATCTGTTGCAGTCTGGCGGTGGCTGCCTCGTCATCGAGCGTCGCCATCTCCGCGAGCAGCGGCTCGGGATCGTCATACCTGGTCCAGACGCCCTCGATGTCGAGCACGGCGAGGCCGCCGAGCTTGCCGATCGCGATTGCCGTGGCAGGCGACACCACGCTGTCCATCGGCGCGGTGACCAGCGGCAGCTCAAACCGGTAGGCGTCGATCTGCCAGGCGATCGACACGTCTTCCGGACGCCTGGTCCTGCGCGACGGCACGATCCCGATCTCGTCGAGGGCGTATGCCCGGCGACCGCTCTTCCCGCGGCCGATCTCCATCAGCGTCAAATGGCTCAGCCCGTCAGCTAGCGGGACCGCTGTAGTTGGGCGCCTCGGCCACCATCTGCACGTGGTGCGGGTGGCTTTCGGTCAGGCCGGCGCCGGTGATCTGGATGAACCTGGCGTCCTGCAGGTCCGCGATGGCCGCGGCGCCGCAGAAGCCCATGGCGGCTCGCAGCCCGCCGTCGAGCTGACCAACCACCGCGGCCACGGAGCCCCGGTACGGCACCCGGCCCTCGATCCCCTGCGGGACGAGCTTGTCCTCGCGCAGCACGTCGTCCTGGAAGTACCTGTCCTTGGAGAAGGACTTGCCGCGCTCTCGGTTCCGCATCGCACCGAGCGATCCCATGCCGCGGTAGAGCTTGTACTGCTCGCCGCCAATCATCACCATCTCGCCAGGCGCCTCCTCGCACCCCGCGAGCAGGCTGCCCAGCATCACGGTGTCCGCCCCGGCGGCGATGGCCTTGGCGATATCGCCCGAGTACTGCACGCCTCCGTCGCCGATCACCGGGATCCCGGCCTGCCGAGCGGCCTGCACCGCCTCGTAGATCGCGGTGACCTGAGGAACGCCCACCCCTGCCACCACCCTGGTCGTGCAGATGGACCCGGGTCCCACCCCGACCTTGACGGCATCGGCGCCGGCGTCGATCAGCGCCTGCGCCCCCGCCTTGGTTGCCACGTTGCCGCCGATGATCTCCACCCGCAGATTGGCCTTGAGCTGCGCGATCATGGTGAGCACCGCCTGGGCATGGCCGTGGGCGGTATCGACGACCAGGAAGTCAGCGCCCGCGTCGATCAAGGCCTGGGCCCGCCGCTTCGCGTCCTCTCCGACGCCCACGGCGGCGCCGACCATCAGGCGGCCCTGAGCGTCCTTGGTCGCGTCGGGGAACTTCTCGCTCTTGGCGAAGTCCTTCACCGTGATCAGGCCGCGCAGCAGTCCCTGGGAGTCCACGAGCGGGAGCTTCTCGACCTTGTTCTCCGACAGCAGCCTTAGCGCCTGCTCCCTTGAGACCCCGACGGAGGCGGTGATCAGCGGCATCTTGGTCATCAGCTCGCCGGCGCGGCGGCTGCGGTTCTGCTCGAACCTGATATCCCGGTTGGTGATGATGCCGAGCAGAACCCCATCGGGAGATACGACCGGCAGCCCGGAGATCCGGTAGCGGGCGCACAGTTCCTCAACCTCGGAAATCGTGGCATCGGGGCCGCAAGTGACCGGATTGGTGATCATCCCGGCCTCGGACCGCTTCACGATGTCGACCTGATGGGCCTGGTCCTCGATCGACAGGTTGCGGTGCAGCACGCCAACCCCGCCTTGCCGCGCCATGGCGACCGCCATCCTCGCTTCTGTGACGGTGTCCATGGCCGAGGAGAGCAGCGGAACCCGCAAGTTGATCCGCCTCGTCAGCCTGGCCGTGGTATCGGCCTCGCTGGGCATCAGCTGCGAATGCGCGGGCAATAGCAGTACGTCGTCGAAGGTCAGTGCGGGCGGGCCGAACTTGGCGTCGTCGGTCATATCTCTCCGGGGTGCTCATCGCCTGGTTCTGTTCCATCCTAGTTAGCGCCAGCGAGTCGGGCGGGTACCGCCTCGCGGCGCGGGACTGGTGCTAATAGCGGGTAGCCGAACGGAGGTTGGCGTGCTCGACCACGTGCTTGGCTGGCTGCGGTGCCCGCACTGCCGTAAGCGCCTGGATCGGGCCGAGGGCTCGCTGGGCTGTGCCACCGGGCATCGCTTCGACATCGCCAGCCACGGATACGTCAGCCTGCTGCCAGCCGGGGCCTCAGGCGGCGGTGACACCGCCGCGATGGTGCGCGCCAGAAGGGAGTTCCTCGCGACCGAGCACTTCGCGCCCATCGCTGCGATCCTGGCCGAAAAGCCTTCCGCGGCCGCGGGGCCGAACTGCATCGTGGACGTTGGCGCCGGCACCGGTTACTACCTGGCAGCCGTGCTCGACCGCATGCCGGGCGCAGCTGGCCTGGCGCTCGACATTTCCAAGCACGCTCTGCGCCAAGCGGCCCGCGCGCACCCCAGGATCGGCGCCGTGGGCTGCGATGCCTGGCGGCCGCTCCCCGTTGCGGACCACGTCGCCGATGTCGTGCTGAACGTGTTCGCCCCGCGGCGCGGGGCCGAACTGTGGCGCATCATCCGGCCCGGCGGGCAGCTGCTCGTGATCACACCTGCGGCCGAACACCTCACCGAGCTGATCAGCCCGCTTGGCCTGCTCAGCGTCGACGAGCGCAAACGCGAGCGCCTCGAGGACAACCTGCGCCCGCATTTCAACCTTGAGGGCGAGAGCGAGCACCGCGGCGTGATGGCGCTCACGCACCATGATGTGGCCGCGCTGGCGGGGATGGGCCCGACCGCATGGCATGCCGACGAAGACGCGATGAGAGATCGCATCGCCCGCCTGCCAGATCCCGTCCCGGTCACCAGGGCGATGACTCTCACCGTGTTGCGGCCTCGGCCGTGAGCGCGGCAGCAACTCGCTGCACGAACGCCACCGCATCCGGCCCTGCCGGCCGCTCCGGCGCCCTGGCCCGCTGCTGGTCCAGCGCCCGGCGCACCACCTCGGCGGGGCCGCTGCCGTCGTCAAGCACCGCCAGACCGCCCGCCACCTTCCCGACGATCTCGCCTTGCCGCAGGTACACCTGGGCGCGGCAGGCGTTGAGGACCGCATAGCTCTCCGGCGCGTTGGCCAGGCCCCAGCCGAGTTCGTCTGCCAGGTAGCCGAGGATCAAGGGCCTCGCGACAGCTCCGATGGCCGCTTGCGGCGGCGGCCCCGTCAGCGTGACGCCAGCCGCGCGGCATACCGCGTAGTGCATGAGCAGGTCGGCGTCACCCGCCCGGTCCTGGCCGCGGTACAGCTTCTGCTCGCCGTCACGCGCGCCGACGTGCAGGACGAACGGCCAAGGCGGCGCGGGCCGGACCGCCGCCCCCGCGGTCACGATGCTGCATTCGAGCCCACCGCGCCCCGGACAGTCGTCGGCCGCACGGAGCAGAGCGTGACCGGCGCTGGCCGCCGCCGCGGCGCTGAGGTCATTGGCGGCCACAAACAAGATATCGACGTCACTGCGCTCCGCGGTCCAGCCCCCGAGCGCGGCGGAACCGTGCAGGTACGCGGCGGTCAGCGCGCCATCGAGCCCGGTGTCCAGTTCGGCGGTGAGTTCCGCGGCGTACGCGCGCGCCTCGGCGGCCGCGGCGAGGTCGGCGGCGTCATTCATGCTGACAAGACTGCCCGCCGGGTCGACCGGGCGGCGCATCGGCCCTGATGCTCGGGCCGCGGCTGACGTCGGCGGCCGGCGGGTCTAGTCTGCCGGATCAGCAGTAGCCGTCAGGGGAGGCCATTGTCATGGAGCAGCGCGTCAGCCTGATCACACTCGGCGTCCACGATCTGAACCGGGCACGCCAGTTCTACACCGCGCTGGGCTGGCGGCCGGCCACTTCGCCGGCCGACGACGTTGTCTTCTTCCAGGCGGGTGGGATGGTGCTCGGCCTGTGGGATAGGGCGACGCTCGCCCACGACAGCGCCGTCGAGGACCGCGGCGGCTGGGGCGGAGTGACCCTTGCTTACAACGTCAGGTCCCCTGACCAGGTGGATGCCGCGATCGAGGAGGCACGCGCCGCTGGCGCGGTGATCGGGCGCGAGCCTGCCCAGACGTTCTGGGGCGGATACTCAGGGCTGTTCATCGACCCGGAGGGACACCCCTGGGAGGTCGCGCACAACCCCGGCTGGACGCTGCTCGAGGACGGCAGCGTCTGCCTGCCGGCCTGACGCCCGCGCGGCGTGCCAGCATGATGGCAACGCTTCCGATGGGCGCGACCTGATGCCGGGCAACCAGCAGCCCGGCAAGCTGTTGTTCGCCACGCTGCTCGTGCTCACTGTGGTCAGCGGCCTGGTGGACGCCGTCTCCTACCTCGGGCTCGGGCACGTGTTCACCGCGAATATGACGGGCAACGTGGTCCTGCTCGGATTCGCGGCCGCAGGCGCGTCGGGATTCTCCGCGCCTGCATGCCTCACCTCCCTCGGTGCCTTCCTGGCGGGCGCCGCTGCCGCCGGCCGGGCCGCGAGGTGGCTGGGTTCGCGGCGGCATCTGCTCGCGGTCGCGATGACCACCGAGGCCGTAGTGACCGGCGCCGCCGCCATCGTCGCCGCCGTGGTGAGTACGGCATCGCAAGGCTGGCCGAGGTTCACCATCATCGCGGTGCTGGCGTTCGGAATGGGCGTGCGCAATTCGACGATCAGACGGCTCGCCGTGCCCGACCTGACCACCACCGTGCTGACGCTGACGCTAACCGGGCTGGCTGCCGATTCGCCGCTGGCGGGCGGCGATGGCGGCCACTCCGCCCGCCGCGCGTCCGCGGTGGCCGCGATGCTGGCCGGAGCGCTCGCGGGTGCCTCGGCCTTCCTGCATGCCGGGATGGCGGTGACGCTGGGAATCGCGGCGGTCGCCGTTGCGGCGAGCGGGGCCGCATTCTGGGCCGCTCAGGAATCCCGCAGGCTTGACCAGCCAGCGAGTTAGGCGCTGCTTCCGTAGAACTCCTCGAGCGCCGTCGAACGCAGCCTGGCCAGCGCCCGGTGCTGAGCCACCCGGACAGCGCCAGCGGACATGCCGAGCGCCGCCCCGGTCTCTTCGGCCGACAATCCGGTGAGGACGCGCAGCACGAGCAACTCGCGATGGTGTCCTGGCAACGTGGCCAGCAGTGCCCTGGTTCGCTGCGCGTCCAGGCTGGCGACGAGCTGTTCCTCGGGCCCCGGCTGATCGTCAGGGCTGTCAGGAAGTTCGTCGGTGGGAATCGCGAGCCGTGCAGCCGATCGCCGTGCATCGGCGACCTTGTGCGAAGCAATGCCAAAGACAAAGGAAGCAAAAGGCCTGCCCATGTCCTGGTATCTGGGCAGCGCGGTCAGGACGGCGATGCAGACCTCCTGCGCCACGTCCTCGGCTACCTGGTAATGGCCGGCCAGATTGCCGAGCCTGGCCCGGCAGTACCTGACCACCATCGGCCTGATCTCCCTGATCAGCGCCTCGATAGCGGCCGGCTGACCGCCTGCCGCCAGTGCGGTCAGGTCGGTTGTCTCCGCGGTCCGGCGTGCGTCCCCCGCGGCCTGCTGACTCATGCGTCCCCCTTCGGCTTGAGCCGCCACGCATCATGCGGTCATGCACGCTTCATGCCCAGTTAAAGGGGGCGTCTAATCCTGGAAATCAACATTAAAAAACGGTGGGCGTAGTGGCTTGAGTCATTATCTGGCAATTAGTACTGGCAAAAAACAACCTTACTAATTTGCAACTAAGCTCCCAAGGTGCTGCCGTCCTGGGAGCGGATCATGCCGACGCGAAACGGCCGGGACTCCGCGGAGTCCCGGCCGTCAGCGGCTGGTGAAAGAGGTCAGTGCGCGTGACCGTGGCCGTGGCCGTGTCCGGCCTCGGCCTCCTCCTTCTCAGGCTTCTCGGTGACCAGCGCCTCGGTTGTCAGCAGCATGCCGGCGATCGAAGCGGCGTTCTGGACCGCCGACCTGGTGACCTTGACCGGGTCGATCACGCCCTGCGCCATCAGGTCGCCGTATTCGCCGGTGTCAGCGTTGAAGCCGTGGCCGGCCGGCAGGTCACCGATGGCCGCGACAACGACCCCGCCCTCGGCGCCGGCGTTCAGCGCGATCCAGCGGGCCGGCTCGTAGAGCGCCTTGCGCACCACTTCGACGCCGGTGGCCTCGTCACCGGACAGGCCGAGGTCACCAAGAGACACCGCGGCGTGAATCAGCGCGCTTCCGCCGCCAGCCACGATGCCCTCCTCGATCGCGGCCCTGGTGGCCGAGATCGCGTCCTCAAGGCGGTGCTTCTTCTCCTTGAGCTCGACCTCGGTTGCAGCGCCGGCCCGCAGGACGGCGACACCGCCCGCGAGCTTGGCGATCCGCTCCTGCAGCTTCTCCTTGTCCCAGTCCGAGGTGGACGCCTCCATCTCGGCCCTGAGCTGGCGGATCCGGTCGCTGATCGCGTCCTGCGAACCGCTGCCTTCCACGATCGTGGTCGTGTCCTTGCTGACCACCACCCGCCGAGCCGTGCCGAGCACGTCGAGGCCGGCGTTCTCGAGCTTGAGCCCGACCTCTTCGCTGACGACCTGGCCGCCGGTCAGGATCGCCATGTCCTCGAGCATCGCCTTGCGCCGGTCGCCAAAGCCCGGGGCCTTGACGGCGACGACGTTGAGCAGGCCGCGGATCTTGTTCACCACGAGCGTGGAGAGCGCCTCGCCGTCGACGTCCTCGGCCACCATCAGCAGCGGCTTACGGGACTGGGCGATCTTCTCCAGCACCGGCAGCAAGTCGGCCATCGCGGAGATCTTGCCGTTGTGCAGCAGGATGTAGGCGTCCTCGAGCACGGCCTCCATCCGATCCTGGTCGGTGATGAAGTACGCCGAGATGTAGCCCTTGTCGAACTGCAGGCCCTCGGTGAACTCCAGCTCCAGGCCCATGGTGGCGGACTCCTCGACGGTGATGACGCCGTCCTTGCCTACCTTGTCGAACGCGTCGGCGATGATCTCGCCGACCTTCGAGTCCTGGGCGGAGATCGTGGCCACGTTCGCGATCTCGCCGCGCTCCTCGACGTCGCGCGCGCTCTTCAGCAGGCTTTCCGAGATCGCGGCAGCAGCCGTGTCAATTCCGCGCTTGAGCGAGAGCGGGCTCGCGCCGGCGGCCACTGACCGCAGGCCCTCGTGCACCATCGCCTGTGCGAGCACGGTCGCGGTCGTGGTGCCGTCGCCGGCCACGTCGTTGGTCTTGGTCGCGACTTCCTTGGCGAGCTGCGCGCCCAGGTTCTCCTGCGGGTTCTCCAGCTCGATCTCCTTGGCGACGGTCACACCGTCGTTGGTGATCGTGGGAGCGCCCCACTTCTTGTCTATTACGACGTTGCGGCCACGGGGGCCGAGCGTCACCTTGACGGCGTTCGCGAGCTTGTCAACACCCCGCTCGAGCGACCGCCGCGCATCTTCGTTGAAATTAAGGCTCTTGGCCATGCAGCACCTCAGCTGATCGTTCTGTAGATCACTTGCTCGTCAGGTTGATGTCAGTTGTCATGCCGCCGCCCCGGGCTGGCCGGGAACCACAGGAGACTGGCTCCTGCGGCCACCGACCCATCCGGGGCGGCGGGTCAGGCACGAGACGGGCCCGCGCCGTTGGATCTGCTCTCTTACTTCTCGATGATCGCAAGCACGTCGCGGGCGGAGAGTACGAGGTACTCTTCACCTGCGTACTTCACTTCCGTGCCGCCGTACTTGCTGTAGAGCACGACATCGCCAACCTTGACGTCCATCGGAACGCGCTTAGCGCCAGCGTCGTCGAACCGGCCTGGGCCGACGGCGATGACCTCGCCCTCCTGTGGCTTCTCCTTGGCGGTGTCTGGGATGACAAGGCCGGATGCCGTGGTCTGCTCGGCGTCGAGCGGGCGCACTACGATCCGGTCTTCTAGCGGCTTGATAACAACCTTGGTGGCGGTCGTCACGATCTGACCTCCCCCTCCGGAAAGGGCTAGCTGAGTTACTAGAGAGGCGACCATGGGGCCTGCCGTCGCGGGTGCCAGACCATCCTCGTCGCGTTAGCACTCTACACCATCGAGTGCCAATCCCGCACAGTAGCCCTGCTCGCATCTCTCGTCAAGTTGGCAGTTCCCGGCGCTGGTCAAGGCCTGCCCAGCTGCGAGGTCGCCCACGGCAAAATCTGGCCATCCGGCTAAGGTGCGGCTCATGGACGCACCTGCCACGGACAGCCCGGGCAGCCCTGGCACCAATGCCGTGACCGAACATGCCCGACGGGCCGCCTCCTTCGGAGCCGCGGCCACGGAATACGCACAGCACCGGCCAGACTATCCAGTCGCGGCGATCCGCTGGGCACTGGAACCGGTCGTGCGCGCCCACCGGCATCGGTTGCGGATCCTTGATGTCGGCGCCGGCACGGGCAAGCTCACGGCCCAGCTGGCAGGCCTTGTGCTGGACGGGGCCAGGCCACAGGTCAGTGCGGTCGAGCCGGACGAGCAGATGCTCGCCGAACTCCGGCGAGCCGTCCCTGAAGTCACCGTCCTGCCCGGCCGTGCCGAGTCGATCCCGCTGCCCGATGCCAGCGTCGACGCCGTTTTCGCAGGCCAGGCAGCGCACTGGTTCGACCTGGGCCTGGCGATGCCCGAGATCGCCAGGGTGCTGACCAGCGGCGGGGTGTTCGCTGGCCTCTGGAACACAGACGACGACCGGGTGGACTGGGTCGCAGGGCTGCACCGCGCGAGCGGCAGAAAGAACTCCAAGGCCTTTACCTCCTATCGACCTGACGACAATTCCCTGGTCGCCACCTGGGTGTCAGGGCCGGGAAAGGGACTGTTCCAGCAGACCGAGGGCGCAGGATTCGAGCACGGGCACGTCAGGACGGCCACCTCCCTGATCCAGACCATACGCACTCACTCAATGTTCCTGATCATGGAAGCAGCCGAGCGAGAGGCGGTGCTCGGCGCGGTGGCCGAGTATCTCGCGACTACCCCGCAAACCGCAGCCGGCGAGTTCGTCTTCCCGCTTTGGACGCTCGCCGAGCGAACTGTGCGGTGTTGAACCCGGGGGGACGCTCAGGCCGCGAGCACTTGGGTGACGAGCAGCCCTGAGTCCGCAGCGAAGTCCGCTCCCGACGGCTCGGCGCCAGCCGCCACGAGGTCGGACCCGAACGCTGCCACCATCGCACCGTTGTCCGTGCACAGCCCGGGACGCGGCACCCGCAGCCTGATCCCCGCCGCCTCACAGCGTTCCTGTGCCAGCGCGCGCAGCCGGGAATTGGCGGCGACACCGCCGCTGATCACCAGGTGGCCGACACCGTGCTCCAGGCACGCATCCACGGCCTTGCGGGTCAGCACGTCGGCGACCGCCTCCTGGAAGGATGCGGCCACGTCCGCGATCGGCACCGGCTGACCGGCCGCCTCCCGCGCCTCCACCCAGCGCGCGACCGCGGTCTTGAGTCCGGAGAACGAGAAGTCTGCCGTGCCGTCGCGATATTTCGACCGCGGAAACGCGACGGCTGACCGATCGCCGGTCTTCGCGGCCGCGTCGATCGGCGGGCCGCCAGGGAATGGCAGCCCGAGCAGCCTGGCCACCTTGTCATAGGCCTCGCCAGCGGCATCGTCGATGGTCGCGCCGAGCGGGGTGATCTCGCCCGTCAGGTCACCGGCCAGCAGGAGTGAGGAATGCCCGCCGGACACGAGCAGCGCGATCACCGGCGTGGGCAGGCGGCCGTGCTCAAGCTGGTCGACGGCAATGTGGGCGGCCAGATGATTCACGCCGTACAAGGGTTTGCCCAGCGCGAGCGCGTATGCCTTGGCGGCGCAGACGCCGACGAGCAGCGCCCCGGCCAGGCCAGGTCCAGCGGTGACCGCGATCGCGTCGACCTGGCCAAGGCCGACGCCGGCGGCCTCGAGCGCGCGGTCGACGGTGGGGACCATCGCTTCCAGGTGCGCCCGGCTCGCTACCTCAGGCACGACACCGCCGAACCTGGCATGTTCGGCGACGCTAGAGGCGACCGCGTCGGCAAGCAGCTCGTGGCCGCGGACGAGGCCGACGCCGGTCTCGTCGCACGAGGATTCGATTCCCAGCACCAGCGGCGCCGTCATGCTTGCTCTCTCGTGTTCTCGTGGATCGGGCTGCTGTTCCGTGCGAGCGTACGACGCATGACGAGAGCATCGGCGCCCGAGGGCTGGTAATAGCCGCGCCTGATCCCGATCTCGGCGAAGTCGTGCCTGCGGTACAGCTCCTGAGCGCGCTTGTTGTCGGTCCGCACCTCGAGGAATACCTCGGTACAGCCGCGCCTGGCCGCCTCGGCCAGCAATGCCCGCAGCAGCGCGGTGCCGATGCCACGGCCCCAGCGGCCGGCCGCCACTGCCAGGGTGACGACGTCGCCCTGCCAGCCCGCGGCAAGCAGGCCGGCGTAGCCGGCGACTTGCCCGTCCTCCTCGGCGACGAGGTAGTACCGGCTGGCTGGCTGCTGGGCGAGTTCCCCGGCGAGCATTTGCCTGCTCCACGTCTCCGCGCCGAAGACGTCACGTTCAAGATCCAGCACCGCGTCGATGTCGGCATCGGTCATGGGCCGCAGCATCACGCTCACCGGCCCGGCCGGCCGAGCAGACCCAGCGGGCTCACTCCCGCCAGGGGATGGAGCAGCGCTGCGATCATGGAGTCACCCGCTTCGGACGGCCAGGCTCGCTTGCGTCGGGACGGCGCAGGTACAGGGCCTCCGCCGGGCCTGGCGCGACACCGTCTGTCACGTGCGCAGCGGCGATCTGGGCGAGCTGCGCCGCTGACGGATAGCGGGGCTCGATCACGCCGGCCGCACCGAGCGCGGCGTGCAAGACCGGGCCCTCCCCCGCCACGGCCAGACCCGGCGGAACGAGATCAGGCGGGCCTACCCGCGGTTCGGACAGCCGCCTTCCGCTGGCCGCGTACCTTGCCCAGTAGACCTCCCGGCGGCGGGCGTCGGTCGCGACGATGAACTCCGCGCCGCCGGCGGCTTGTCGGGCCTCGGCCGCGATGATGTCGAGCGTGCAGACGCCGTCGACGGGCACGCCGAGCGCGCTGCCGAGCACCCGTGCGGTGACAAGGCCCACCCTGAGCCCCGTGTACGGACCTGGCCCGGTGCCGACCGCGATCGCGGTCACGTCGGCCGGCAGGGCGCCAGCCTTATTCAGGACCGTGGCGATGCCGGGGGCGAGCAACTCCCCGTGTCGTCTCGCGTCCACCGTGGACTCACACGCGACGACATCGGAGCCGTCATGCACCGCCACCGTGACAGCGGGAGTAGCGGTATCGAACGCGAGGATGAGCACGGTTTCCCAGCCTAGTCACCGCGACGAGGTCGCCAGGCCACCGCCAGACACGCCGACCCGGGCAGCTACGCCGCAGGCCCGCCAGCGCCCGGTTCTGCCCTCTGTGGCAAGGTACTCAAACGGTCGGCAGCCCCTGAAGACTGCTCAGCGATGCGCGAGCGACCTTGACCGCGCCCGCCCGGAGTTCGCCGACCGAAACCGGTCCGAAGCCGTTGCCGGAGTGACCCTGGACGCTCACCGTGATGAGCACGTTCTTGTACCGGGCCAGCACTGTCACTATTTCCGTCGGGCTCTGCCCGCGGAAGGTCTGCAGCGCGCTGATGGCCTGCTGGCCTAGGCCGGGCACCGGGCTGACCGTCGCTGGCGGCTGCGCGGTGCGCTTCGGAGGCTTAAGCAAGTGCGATCGCCTCAGGCCGAACTCATACTTCGCGTTCGCGGTCGCACTGCCGTTCCCTACTGGCGCCAGGCTGGCCCCGAGTGCCTGGAGGTTGACGTTCATGACGCGGAAGACCGGGCTCGCGTCGACCGTGAAGGTGCACTCGCTCTGGGCCTTGCCGTTCTGAGGCTGAATGGTGCGCGGCGTGCCTTTCATGATCAGATGCAGGACCGATGCGCTGACCACCTTGCAGGCGTCGGGCACCGCGTTGAACTCCCCCTTCTGCAGCTGCGTTACGAACGGGGACTTGCGCGGGTGAGACTGCGACAGGTAGATACCGAGGCCGGTGAACACGACCGCGGCGACGGCCACCGATCCCCAGGTGAGCAGCCGCCGCTTGGATCGCCGGCGCCTGGCTGCGGCGGCCCTGCCTCGCCGCGGCCCTCTGCGCAGCCGGCCAGGCGGCGGCTCGACAGGCCAGCCACCCTCGCCCGGCTCCTCGAATCGCGCAGGCCCATTGGGCTGCGCGGGCGCGCCGTCCCGGTGCGGCCCGACGTCTCGCGGCCGAGCAGACGGCCGGTCCGCCTCGCCGACTCGCGGCGCACGGCGAGCCGGGCGGAGCGGCTCTATGCCGGCCGGTCCTGCCCACGGCGGCAGGTCCGAGTCCTCTTCCGGCCTCTCGTCGAACGCGTCGATCACCTGCCAGCCGCTCCTGCGCGGCTCGTGCGGGGCTCTCGTCCGGCCCGGCCGCCCTCGGTTGCCTGAATGATGCGGCTGACGAGGCGGATAGCCCTGATCGGTCACGGCACGCCTCCCAGAGCGGCAGTGCACGGGGACCGGCGCGCGGTCGGCCGGGGCCGGGCGCGACGGCAAGCTGCTGTGGATTCCCCGCAGTTTACTGTCGGGGACGGTACAGGAGCGACAGATCGTAACAATTCCGTGCGCGGCCGGCCTGAAGCGTGGCGCTGCGGCACGAGCGGAGCTATTTCAGCGGCTCGGCCAGTGTCTCCGTCAGCTCGCGGGCCGCTTCCAGCCAGCGGTCACCGTAGCCCGCCACCGTCACGTGCCTGACCTGGTCGCCGGCGCCATCGACCGGCTCGGCTCCTGGTTCTGGCTCGGGCCGGTCGATCGTGAGGCGCAGATGCCCGGTGGCCAGGTTCTCCACAAGTCCCTCGCCCCACTCGACCACGGTCACCGAGTGATCGAGATCCGCGTCGAGGTCAAGATCGTCTACCTCGAGCCGGCTGCCAAGCCGGTACGCGTCTGCGTGCACCAGGTCGGGCCCACCGCGCAGAGACGGATGCAGCCTGGCGATCACGAAGGTCGGCGACGTCACCGGCCCGCGGACGTCCAGCCCCGCTCCGATCCCCTGTACCAGCATCGTCTTGCCAGCGCCCAGGGAACCGGCCAGCACAACCAGGTCACCAGCGCGCAGCAGCCTGGCAAGCCGAGTGCCCAGCAGCCGCATCTGCCTGACCCCGGGAACGGCGAGTTCCGCCGACACAGCCGGGATGTCGTTCGCCGCGGGCGAGCCAGTCACGGGTCGGGAGTCTGCCACACCGCGCGCGTCGAGCAGCACCCGGCGACGGTGCTCCTCAGTCCGCGCGCGCGACTAGGGCCAGCGTCACCAGGTCCGCGATCGCCTCGTTGACTTCCTCAGGCCGTTCCAGTATCAGCACGTGCCCGGCGCCGTGGATCCTGATCAGCTTGGCGTCGCGAATGGCTGACGCGATCTCCTCGGACAGCGCCGGCTCAACAAGCCGGTCCCGGTCGCCGGTCATCACGAGCACGGGAACATTGCCGAGAACCGTCAGCGCGTTCCGCTTGTCGTGGCCCACCAACGCTACATAGAAGTCCGCGATGACGTCGATGGGAGTGGACCTGATGATCCGCTCGAGGAAATCGACGACGGTCGGGCTTATCTCGGGATCGCCGAACGCGATCCGCCGCGTGCCAAGGAACGCGATGTCGCCGGCCGACCGCCTGCTCCGTTCGACCACTTCAGCCATCCACCCGCGAGAGGCTCCGGTCATCATCGACGGCATCGCAGCCCGGGCAGCGGGCCGCAGCGGGGCTGGCAGCCAGCTGACCGGGTCGACGGTTCCGGCGGCCGTATTGATCAGCACGACGCCGATGACCTTACTGCGGGGGGTTTGGGGGGTCGTCCCCCCGGTACCGGCACCGCCGAAGAGCTCGGGATGCTGGTCGGCCAGCGCCATCACGGTCATGCCGCCCATCGAGTGACCGACCAGCACCACAGGCATGTCGCCGGGCGCGGTCGCGTGCATCACCTCGTGCAGATCGGCTCCGAGCTGGTCGATCGTGACAAGCTCGGGATCAGAACGCCCTGACCTGCCATGGCTGCGCTGATCCCAGAACACGCATCTGGCGAAGGCCGACAGGCCGGCGCGCTGGTAGTACCAGACGTCGGTGTTCAGCGTGTAGCCGTGACAGAAGATGATCGTGACCGGCGCGTCCTTGGGCCCGGTGACCTCGACATGCAGCGGCAGGCCGTCATCCGCCCGCACCGTCATTGTCTCGCCGTGAAGCTCGCCGAATGGCTCGGCGGCCGCCGGGTCAGGGCGCAGCCTGATCCTGCCGACCGCGATCTTCTCAGCGACAACAACAGCGCCCACGCCCGCTGCGATAGCGCCGGCGGCGATCCCGGTGATGCCGGTGAGCTTGCGCCAGCTGACCATCAGACCTCCTGCCCGCCGGCGCGTGCCACCCCGGCGGGATCACTGGCGCTGGCGCCAATGTGATCGCTCTCCATTTCGCGCTGACCTTCGCCAACGTCGCTGGTTACTCCAGAGTAGCTTCTGGGGATCTTGCCCGTAAACCTCGCCACAATGTCGTACGAGACGGTTCCGAGCAGATCGGCCCACTCCTGCGCGGTGGGCTCGCCGCGGTCTCCGGGCCCGAACAGCACGACCTCATCGCCTGCCTCGATCGGCAGGTCGCCGGCGTCGACGACGCACTGGTTCATGCAAACCGTGCCGGAGATGACCAGCCTGCGTCCGCGGATCAGGACAGGCGCCTTGTTCGTCCCCTCGCGCGGGATGCCCTCGTAGTAGCCAAGCAAGATCAGCCCGAGGGTGGCCGGATCCTTCGTGACGTAGCGATGCCCGTATGAAACCCCAGTTCCTGGCCGGACCTGTTTCACCTGAGCCAGATGTGTTCGCACGGTCATCGCGGGCCGTAGCCAGCCGGGCGCGCCACCGGGCAGCGTGCAGAGGCCGGTGACGCCGCCGCCGGGCCGGACGAGGTCGAACCAGGTATCGGGCCTGGTCACCAGGGCGGGCGTGTTGGCCAGGTGCCGGATGGCCGGCTTGACTCCGGCCCGCTTGGCCTCGTCGAGCGCTTCGCGGAAGGCCGCGATCTGCGTGTCAACGGACGGATGACGCGGTATGTCAGCGCAGGCCAGGTGGGACCAGATGCCGGTGATCTCGCACCGGCCCTCAGCCTGCTCCGCTAGCGCGGCCTGGAGGAGATCGGGCCACGCGGCGAGCGGCGCCCCGCCACGGCTCATGCCGGTGTCGACCTTGAGGTGCAGGCGGGCGACACCGCCGGTGGCAGCGGCGGCCACCCCGATCCGGCGCACCAGACTGGCCGTGCCCGCCGATAGGTCTAGGCCTGTCGCGACGGCGTCTGCATGCGGCGCGTCCGGCGTGGCGAGCAGGCAGAGCACGGGTGCGGTGATCCCGGCGGCGCGCAGCGCCAGTCCCTCCTCGACTTGGCCGACGCCGAGCCACGTCGCGCCGCCAGCGAGCGCTGCCGTCGCGGTGGGCAACAGCCCGCAGCCATAGCCGTCGGACTTGACCACCGCCATGACTTGCGCGGAACCGACTCGTTCGGCCATAGCGGCGACGTTGGATCTGATCGCTGCGAGATCGACGATCGCTTCCGATTGGCCGTCCATGGCCCTCCAGTGTGCCAGCCGCCGACGACCTTCCATCCCCAACCTCGCAGCGCGCAGGCATGCGTGGTTAGGTACTGCCATGGTTGAACTCATCCCCCGTGAAGTCCTGTTCGGCAATCCTGAGCGCATCAGCCCGCGCCTGTCTCCTGATGGCACCAGGCTCGCGTGGATCGCGCCCAAGGACGGCGTGCTGAACGTCTGGCTGGCTCCGGTGAGCCCGCAGACCGGCGTCGACTGGGACGGGGCCGAGGTCGTGACCGACGACACCGACCGCGGCATCAGGCAATTCGCCTGGGCACATGACAACAAGCACCTGATGTACCTGCAGGACACCGGCGGAGATGAGAACTGGCGGCTGCACGACGTTGACCTAAGCACGATGCAGCGTCGTGACCTGACGCCTTTTGACGGGGTGCAGACCCAGATCGTCGCGATCGAGCGGGACTTCCCCGCCGAGATCTTGATCGGCTTGAACAAGGACAATCCGCAGCTTCACGACGTGTACCGGCTCGACCTGAGCAACGGTGCCCTGACCAAGGAAGTGGAGAACCCGGGATTCCTCGGCTGGCTGGCTGACACCAAGCTGGTCGTCAGGGGCGCGTTCCGGCCGGAGCCTGACGGCGCGATAGTCGCCCTGGTGCGCGATGGGGCCGATGACGACTGGCGCGAGCTGCTGACCGTCCCTGCCGAGGACGCGCTGACGACGGACGCGGTCACGTTCAGCGCAGACGGTCAGTCGCTGCTGCTGGTCAGTTCTGTTGGAGCCGAGACCGCGCAGCTGGTCAGGATCAACCTGGCGACCGGTGCCCAGGAGGTACTGGCAGCCGACCCCGATGCCGATGTCAGCGGCGTCCGCGTCGATCCTGACACCAGGGAGCCGCAGATCGTGGTGGTCCTGAAGGACAGGTCGGAGTATGAGGTTCTCGACCCGTCCGTGGCCGATGACCTGGCCGCGATCCGCTCCCTGCATCACGGCGACCCGACGTTCGTGAGCTCTGACGACGCGGAGACCACCTGGCTGATCGCGTTCACCAACGACACGGGTGCCGTGCCGTACTTCGCCTACGACCGCGCGACCAGGCGCGGCAGCTTCCTGTTTGAGCACCAGCCCGCACTGAGCAAGTACACGCTCGCTCCGATGGTTCCCTTCTGCTTTAGCGCGCGCGACGGGCTGACGCTGCACGGCTACGCGACCTTCCCGCCCGACGGGCCACGCGAACAGCTGCCGACCGTGCTGAAGGTGCACGGCGGCCCGTGGCACAGAGACACCTGGGGCTACGACCCGGAGGCGCAGTGGCTGGCCAACCGCGGCTACCTCTGCCTGCAGGTCAACTTCCGCGGTTCCACCGGTTACGGGAAGGCGTTCGTCAATGCCGGTGACCGGGAGTGGGGCGCGAAGATGCAGGACGACCTAACCGACACGGTCCGGTACGCGATCGCACAGGGCTGGTCGGACCCGATGCGGGTGGCGATCTACGGCGGCTCGTACGGCGGTTACGCGTCGCTCGCCGGCGCCACCTTCACCCCCGGCGTGTACTGCTGCGCCGTGGACATCGTCGGGCCCTCGAACCTGAAGACGCTGATCGAGACGGTGCCGCCGTACTGGGCTCCGATGATCGCCCAATTCCACCGCCGAGTTGGCGATCCGGAGAAGGACGTGGAGTTCCTGTGGTCACGCTCGCCGCTTTCGCGGGCTGACCAGATCTCGATCCCGCTGCTGATCGCGCAGGGCGCAAATGATCCGCGGGTCAAGCAGGCGGAGTCCGAGCAGATCGTAGCCGCCCTCACGAAGGCCGGGATCGACCACGAATACATGCTGTTCCCCGACGAGGGTCACGGATTCGCCAAGCCGGAGAACCGGATGATCTTCTACGCAGCGGCCGAGAAGTTCCTTTCTAAGCATCTGGGCGGACGCTCGCAGGACTAGGGCGGAGGAACTGGTCCAGGTTAGCTGCCGACGAGGCAGCCGGGGCTCTGGCCGCTCGCCGGGAATGAGTTCGCGAGCCCCTCAGCGATCATCTTCGCCCGGTGCTTGTAGCCGATCGAGCTGAAGTGAATTCCGTCTGAGATGTACCACTTTCGCCGGACCTCGGCGGCCCAGTTGTAGACGCGCAGGTTCGGGTAGTTCGGGCACTCCTTGAGCAGCGTCTGATCCCACCGGACCATGTTGGCCTCGGCGTAAGGGCCGTTGTTCAGCAGTGACCTCAGGTTGACCCACATGACAGGCTCACCGTGGGCGGCCTTCATCACCCTGGCTATCCGCGTCGCGAGGCCGACGTTCGATCCCGCCGCGACGTCGGCCGTGTCATTGGTGCCCAGCGCGATAACCCAGCAGCCGCGGAATCCGCCGCGCGTGATGTTCCGCATCGCGTCGTATCCGTTGATCTGGCCAGGCAGCACTTCGACAACCGAACGAGCCCCTGAGATGTCGGTTACCACCGAGCGGACGCCGACGTCTTCGTACTGTGCTGTAATCCGTTCGCCCGGCTTGGGCAGGTAGCTGGGCGAGACCAGGCCGTCCGAGGTCGAGTCCCCGATGTGGGCGACCGCCCGGCAGGAGGTGCGTAGCGGCCCCGAATGCGCGGTGCTGCCCGCGGTGGCGGCACCCGCAGACTGACCCGCGCTCGTGCTGGCCTGCGGCTTCGGGCCCTTCACCACCGTCTTGGTGACGGGCTGCTGGAGCGAGCCTTCTGACAGCACAGAGCCCACCCTGGAACCCGCGCCGCCCCGCACGACACCGGACAGTCCGGCGGCCGCCACCGCCACCACCGCGACCGTGCCCGCAGTGGTGGCCAGTCCAGGCATGTTGACCCGAAGCAGCGTACGCGGCAATCCATCCGTGCGGACTTTGGCCCAGGCCCGGCCGATGGCGCCGTGCCTGATCGGCTCCTCGACCAGCTTCCAGGACAGCGCGGCCAGCAGGATTGACGCAGCGATCTGCAGCGCGACCGTAGGCAGGCTCGGCTTCGTGTCAGCCGGCATGGTCATCACGATGACGGGAAAGTGCCACAGGTAGATGCCGTAGGACCGGACCCCGATCCAGCGAAGCGGGCGCCAGCCAAGCGCGGCGCCGATGATGCTTCCCGGGACGGCGGTCGCCGCGACGACCGCCACGGTCGCGAACGACAGCAAGACCAGCCCGCCGCGGTAGGCGAACGGCGAATACTGACCAACCTTCCAGATCAGAACGCCGATGACGGCCAGGCCAGCGGCGCCGAGGATGTCAAGCCCGATCCGCGGCAGTTTGCGGGACGTCTTGCTCGCCTCGCTCTGGCCACCCGTGCCCCGCTTGGTTTCAGATGGCCAGGCAAGCGCCAGCATCGCGCCGATCAGCAAGCCGAAGGCCCTAGTGTCAGTGCCCTCGTAGACCCTGGTGGGGTCCATCCCTGGCTGGTACAGCAGGAACATCGCGACGGCGGAGCCCGCGGCCGCGAGCCCGGTCGGCAAGACCAGCCAGGCCGTCTTGGCGTGCCACTTTCGCAGCAGGAGCAGACCGCCGATCAGCAGCAGCGGCCAGAGCAGATAGAACTGCTCCTCGACGGCAAGCGACCACAAGTGATCAAGCGGGCCGGGCGGGGCGAACCTCGCGAAGTAGGACTGGTTCTGCGCGATGTTGTACCAGTTGCTGAAGTACCCGGCCGCCGCACCGACCTCTCCGCGCAAGCCGGCGAGCCTACCCGGGTCGGCGAGCGTCACCCACGCGGTCACCACCGCGAGCATGACGAAGAGCGCTGGCAGTAGCCGCCTGGCCCGGTGCAGCCAGAAGTTGCCGAGCTTGATCTTTCCTATTGCCGTCCACTGGCTGACCAGAATGCTGGTGATGAGAAAGCCGCTGAGCGTGAAGAACACACCGACGCCGAGCAGGCCGCCCGGCGCCCAGGCGAATTGCTCATGGAAGGCGATGACAGCGAGCACGGCGATCGCGCGCAATCCATCCAGGCCAGGCATATAACGCTGGCCAGAATCCACCGGCCTCGGCATGTTCCCCCTAGCCCGGGCCGTTCTCGCATCCGTCGCTCGAGATCGTCGGGTTCACCCCAGGCAGGGAATGCGATACCCGGAGTGGTCTAAGGAGTACGTATCGTGACCGGCAAGAATTGGAACGCTTATGGCGTGTCGCCCCGACTATTTCGTGCCTCAGTGCTCACCGCGATGGCGAAACGAAACCCCCGATGGGCCCGCAGCACGCCTGCAGCACCATCGGGGGTTCATCGTTGTCCTATCGGTTAACGAACTATCTTCGAGACGCTGTGCCCGTGCAGCGGGAACGCCCGGGCCAGCGCGTCGGCAATGGCCTTCGCGCGGATGGCGCAGCCCCGTGAGTTGTAGTGGATCCCGTCGGACAGGAACCAGCTCGGATGCGCGACCGCCGACCAGTTGAAGATCCGCAAGTTGGGATACCTAGCTAGCGCCTTGACCAGCGTCTTGTCCCAGGCCTGCTCGTTCGCGTTCGCATAAGGCCCGCTCGCCACCAGCGTCCTTGTGTTGACCCACAGCACGGGAGCGCCGTGCGCGACGGCCATCATCTGGTCGATCCGCGCTGTCATCCCGATATTCGAGCCGGCGGCGATGTTGGCGGCGTCATTCGTGCCGAGGGCAAAGACCCAGCAGCCCTGGTATCCGTGGCCGCGCCATGCACTGGCGACCTTGTATCCGTTGAGCTGGCCCGGCAGTTCCTCGACGATGGAGCGTCCGCCAGAGGCGTCGATCTTCAGGTGCTTGACGCCGACGTCGGCATACCGCGCGCCGATCCGCTGTGCGGGGTTCGGCAGGTAATCAGCCGAGATCAGGTCGACCGAGGTCGAGTCGCCGATGTGCGCCGCGGTCGTGCACGAGGTCCGCAGGGCCCGCGGACGTGCCGCAGCGCGCGACGCTCCTTGGTGCATCGCCTTGCCGCCGCCGGTGCCGATTCCGGAGGATCGATTATTGGCGTGTCCGCTGGCCGGAGCGCCGGCCTTGTGGCCAGCGTGCGTGCCCGTGCCCGCCGGAACGGATCCAGGGTGTCGGGGTGTCCGCATGCTGACGGGGCCGGAACCGCCTGAGGTAACCGCCGCCGCGGTCATTCCGGCAACAGTGGCGAGAATGCCCACCGTCGCCCCGGCCACAAGCGCGACCCGGCCGGACCGCGACAGCCGGAAACGTCGCCTTCCGGCCGGCTTGCCGCCAGCCGCAGGCTCCGCCTGATCGCTGTGAGGGAAGCGCATCGAAGTCTCCGTTCCGGAAGAAGAGGGGTCGATCGGTCGGAACCGACCGCAGGGCCGCGTCCCGTCGAGTGCTCAGAGCCCAGGCAGGGCCCGAGCACGGCCAGCCGCTACCGGCCCGGCCTTGTCTCAGGTTTCGCCCTGTTTCGGGGATTCGCCCGCTCTCGGGCGTTGACAGGCGCCTCGCACCTGCCAGGACCGTCAAAACAAGCCGTCAGCAGTGACTGCGGGAGGTCAAGCCGCGGACTCCTAGACAACGCCTTCTGGCGCCGACCCGATTCCGTAACGTCGGTCACACCGCAGCCCCGGAACGGGCCGCAATGGGGCAGAAGCTTCCATGTTGCCCCGCGTGCCCATCGGCCTCGGCATCCCGGTCCGCACCGGCGAACCGTAGGCTGGCCGGCGTGGAACGGCCCTATGTGCTGCTGAGCTGCGCGGTGTCACTGGATGGATACATCGATGACACTTCGGATCGCCAGCTGCGCCTGTCCGGCAAAACTGACATCGACCGCGTCGATGAACTCCGAGCGGGCAGCGACGCCATCCTGATCGGTGCTGGGACCGTACGCGCTGACGACCCTGTCCTGCTGCTCAGGTCCGAAGCGCGCCGGGCTGCACGGGTCGCCAGCGGACGAAGCCCCGATCCGGCGAGAGTGGTCATCAGCGGCAGCGGCAACCTCGACCCTGCCGCGCGGATGTTCGCGACCGGCGCGAACCGGATCGTCTACGTGTCGTCAGGGGCTGTGGCCGCTACCAGGGACCGGCTGGGCGGCAAGGCGGACGTCGCCGACGCGGGTGATCCGGTTGACCTCAGCCGCGCTCTGGCTGACCTCGCCGTCCGCGGTATCGCCAGGCTGATGGTCGAGGGCGGCGCGTCGGTGCTCACCAACTTCCTGCAGGCCGGACTGGCCGATGAGCTCGTCCTCGCCGTCGCTCCCTTCTTCATCGGCGATTCCGCGGCGCCTCGGTTCGTCAATCCGGGCCATTTCCCGTGGACGCCAGGCCATCGAGCCAGGCTCGCGAGCGTCACAAGCGCGGGCGACATGGCCGTGTTGCGGTATGTGCTCTCCAGTCGAAGAGACGCCGCGCCCGCCTAATCGCCGGCCGCGACCGTCCGAATGGCTTCTGGAATGGCCTCCAGTACATCGGCCGCGCCGATGGGCGCGTCGTCGGCCGCGATCCGTCCGGCCAGCCCGTGCAGGAACGCCGCCGCTGCCGCGCCCGACCCGACCGGCAGCACGCCCTGCGCCAGCATCGCTCCGGCCAGACCGGACAGCACGTCACCAGAACCAGCCGTGGCAAGCCAGGGCGTGCCGGTCGGGTTAACAAAGATGGGCTCACCAGCATTGGGCGATGCGATCGTGGTGGTCGAGCCCTTGAGCAGGACGGTCACGCCGAGCTCGTCCGCGGCCCGCCGTACGAACGCGAGCCTGTGCGCCTCGATGTCGGCGTGGTCCGCGTTCAGCAATCTCGCGAGCTCACCCGCGTGCGGCGTGATCAATGTCGCCGCGCCTGGCGGCCTGGCTAGCAGGTCTTTGCGCCGCGACAACACGGTGAGGCCGTCAGCATCGATGAGCACGGGCAGCGGCGTCGCGAGTACCGCGGAGAGCAGGGCGGCCGCCTCGTCGCCGGTGCCGAGCCCGGGCCCCGCGACCCACGCCTGGACCCGACCTGCGGCCTCGACCGCTGCGGGCCCGGCCGGCTCGCCGGGATCGGCTGGATCGGTCACCGTGATGACGGCCTCCGGCCAGTGCGTCCGGACGATATCAGCGGCGGCCGTGGCCGAGACGAGCCTGACCATGCCGGCGCCGCCGCGGATCGCACCCCCGACGCTGAGAACCGCTGCACCGGTGTAGCGCTGACTGCCAGCGAGTACGCCGAGGACTCCACGCCGGTATTTGTCGGACTCGGCATCCGGCCGGGGAAGCAGCTCAGCAACGTCGGCAGACTGCAGCGCCACCACGGCGGGCGGCACGGTCAGGCATGGTCCGAGGCCGATGTCGACGAGCTGGACTGTCCCCGCGTAGCCCGCCCCCGGATCCACGAGCAGGCCCGGTTTGATCGTGCCGAACGTGACGGTCACGTCCGCCTCTATCGCGGCGCCCTCCACGGCTCCGGTGTCAGCGTCGACGCCGCTCGGCAGGTCCGTGGCGACGACCAGCGCCCCGTCGCCCGCCGCTTCGGCCGTCAGTCCGGCCAGCGTGGCAGCAGGCTCGCGGAGCCCGCCGTGACCGCCGATGCCGAGAATGCCATCGATGATCAGGTCGGCTGCCGCTATCGCATCCGCCGCCGCCTGTCCCGTCGCGTCCGCCGTCCTGCCGCCAGAGCGTCGCAACGCTGCCGCGCCCGCCTCATGCAGGCTTGATCCCGTCGCGATCGCCGTGACCATGGCGCCGCGCGCAGCGAGCCGCGCAGCCGCGAAGAGCGCGTCGCCGCCGTTATCGCCGGTTCCGGCAAGCACCACCACCCGCGACCCGTAGACCCGATCAAGCAGGCTGATGCAGACGGCTGCCAGTCCGCCCGCCGCCCGCTGCATCAGCGCGCCGTCGGCCACCCGCGCCATCAGCGCGCGTTCGGCCGCCCTGACGTCGCTTACCGCGTGGGCGTATCTCATGGTGTGCCTCGCTCCGGTACCTCGTCGTGCCCCGATGGCTGCCCGTGTTCGTGATGTGCCCTGGCCAGCTCGGCGATCACCATCGCGATGCACATACCGCCGTCATGGCTGAGCGACACGTGCCAGGACCCGATCCCCTGAGTCCGTGCGACGGCGGCCACAGTGCCGCGCACCGTGAGGAACGGCCGGCCCCCCGCGTCGCGGAATACCTCGGCGTCGGTCCAGGCCAGGCCAGCGGGAGCGCCCAGCACCTTGGCGAGTGCTTCCTTGGCCGCGAAACAGCCTGCCAGGGACACCGCGCGCGCCCGGCGGCGCGCGGCCCAGGATCGCTCGGTCGGCGTGAACAATCGCGCCGCGAGTTCGGGTGTGCGGCCGAGCGCGGACTCCAGCCTCGCGATCTGAACAATGTCGACGCCGATGCCCGCGATCACGGTTTCAGCTTGCCACGAGGGCTCAGCCCAGGCCGGCTGCGACTCGGCATCGCGCAGGCGGGCGCGCCAGAACCCATGACGCTGATGGCCGCGAAACGCGGCGAGTTAGCTAGCCGACGTTGCGTACAACGTCGGCGAGCCGGTAGGCGATGTCGTGCGCCTGGCCCGAGTCGACCGCCTCGACCATGACCCGCACGGCGGGCTCTGTTCCACTCGGCCGGACCAGCACTCGCCCGGAGTCGCCGAGCTGGCTTGTCGCCTCTGCCACGGCCGCAGCCAGCTTGGACGATGCGACAACATTCTGCTTGTTGACACCGTGGACGTTGACCAGCACCTGCGGGACCCTCGTCATGACCGAACCGAGCTCGGCCAGGGTTAGCCCGGTCGAGGCAGCGGTCGCCAGAAGCTGCAAGCTCGTCAGCATCCCGTCGCCAGTGCTGCTGTGGTCCAGCATGATGATGTGGCCTGACTGCTCGCCGCCGAGCACGTACTTGCCGTCCAGCATCGCGGCGATCAGGTACCGGTCCCCCACCGGCGTCTCGACCACGTCGATGCCCGCGTCGCGCATCGCAAGCCGGAAGCCGAGATTGGCCATCACGGTCGCCACGACGGTGCCGCCCGTCAGCCGACCCGCCTTGTTGAGCGCCAGGGCCAGGATCGCAAGGATCTGATCGCCATCGATGACCTGGCCGTCCGCGTCGACCGCGAGACAGCGGTCAGCATCGCCGTCATAGGCGATGCCCGCGTCGGCGCCGTGCTCGACGACGGCAGCCTGAAGCGTGCTCAGGCTGGTCGAGCCGCAGCCTTCGTTGATGTTGATGCCGTCGGGCTCGATCCCGATCGCGACGACGTCGGCTCCGGCCTCGGCAAGCAGCCGGGGCGCGAGGGCATAGGCCGCCCCGTGAGCGCAATCGACCACGACACGCCAGCCAGCCAGCGGCCGCCCCGCCAAGCGGTCGGACGAGACCGACTCGGCACCGGCGGGGCGCACCGTGTTCAGCAGGTGCTCCAGGTACCGCTCTGCCTCGCTGCCCGCGTCCGTGATCCGGCCGAACCCCGCGGCGGGAATCCCGGGTCCTGACCCGTCGGCCGAGGCCGACGAAGCGGCCATCCTGGCCTCGATCTCGGCTTCCACCTCATCCGCCAGCTTCACTCCGCCCCTGGCGAAGAACTTGATGCCGTTGTCGGGCGCGGGGTTGTGCGACGCCGACAGCATCACGCCAAAGTCGGCGTCCAGCACGTCCGTGAGGTAGGCAACGGCCGGCGTCGGGATGACGCCGAGCCTGCGCACGTCGACACCGGCCTCGGCGAGCCCGGCCACCACCGCGGCCTCCAGGAACTCTCCAGATGCCCGCGGATCACGGCCGACCACCGCGACCGGCCGTGATCGGCCGGGCCTCGCGCGCTCCGGCGACGGCTGCTCAGCCGACGCCCATCCCAGGACATGCGCGCCCGCAGCGGCCAGATTGGTGGCGAGCCGGGAATCAAGGTCACGCCCGGCAACACCGCGTACACCGTCAGTACCGAATAGCCCCATGGATGGCAGCACCTTTGAAGGCAACGCCCCAGACTAGCGCTTGGAGTACTGCGGAGCCTTGCGTGCCTTCTTCAGGCCGGCCTTCTTCCGTTCCTTGATCCTCGCGTCCCTGGTGAGGAAGCCGAGGCGCTTCAGCGCAGGACGGCTTGCCGGGTCCACGAGGATGAGCGCCCTGGCGATGCCGAGCCGGACCGCGCCCGCCTGACCGGTCACGCCGCCGCCGGTGATCCTGGCGACGACGTCGAACTGGCCATCCGCGCCCAGCGTCACGAATGGCTCGTTGATTAGCTGCTGGTGCACCTTGTTCGGGAAGTACACGTCGAGCGTGCGGCCGTTGATCAGGAACTGGCCGGTGCCCGGCATCAGCCGAACCCTGGCTATGGCCTCCTTGCGGCGCCCGGTGCCAAGCGCGTTACCGGTCACCACCGGGCGACGGGCAGCTGGCTTGGCTGAGGTGCTTGCCGCCTCACCGGTCTCGGTGGTGTACTGCGACTGGTACTCGGCGTTCTCGTCGACCTCTTCGCCAGCGCCGGTCTCCGGCGCGACTGTGGGCTCAGCCACGGTGTCTTCCTCGTGCTTCCTGATCGGCTGGTTGTGTCCTCATGTTGCCCGCACCGGCTACTTGCCTGCCTTGGCGGTGCCCGCCTGCTGGGAGATCTGCGTGATCTCATACGGGACCGGCTTCTGCGCCTGGTGCGGATGCTCAGGTCCTGCGTAGACCTTGAGCTTGCTCAGCATCTGCCTGCCGAGCGAGTTCTTGGGGAGCATGCCCTTGACCGCCTTGGTCACGGCACGCTCCGGGCTCTTCTCCATCAGGTCGCTGTAGGCCACCGCCCGCAGCCCGCCCGGGTACCCGGAATGCCGGTAGGCGCGCTTGTCGGCCAGCTTATTGCCGGTCAGCGCCACCTTCGCGGCGTTCACGATGATCACGAAGTCGCCGGTGTCCACGTGGGGCGCGAAGATGGCCTTGTGCTTGCCGCGCAGCAAGATCGCCGCCTGGCTCGCCAGCCGGCCAAGCACGATGTCAGATGCATCGATGACATGCCACTGTCGTTGGACATCGGCGGCCTTCGGGCTGAATGTGCGCACAGTCATGAGCCTTCGCGTGTGAGTCCTGATGGTTGGCGCCCGCACCCGGCAACCTGCCAAGCGTGGGAGATCCGTAACGCCGGCCGCAGCAATACCTACCCTCAAACGGGCGCGCAGACCTGCCAGCGCACATGGACGCTTCGCAAGGATACCGGCTGTTACTATCGGCGGTCAAAACAACATGGGAGAACGCAGACGCGCCCGCGGTCGCCGACCAGCATGGCCAGTCTGCGTCCGCAATGCACGCTACCTCACTCGCCCGGCACCCCCAAAACGGTACGCTCACGACATGCGGAATGTCGGTGACGGCTCTGGTCGCCACGATGCTGGCTCGGCAGCAGGACCATCAAGAAGGCGGCGCGCTGACGGTGATGCGCCGTCTGCAGGCGGCTCTTCGCTGTACACACCCGCGTACCGGCAAGGCCGGGACGACGCCGAATACGGCAACGAGGGAAATGGCGGCTCACATTCCGGCAATGCCAGGTCCGGCTATGACGCCGACGGCCAATCCTCATACGGCGGTGCGTCCTGGCCTGGCGATGAACTCGACTCCGGTTACAGCTGGTCGCCCGACGACCCAGATGCCTGGCCGGGCATGAACCTGTCCGGCCGCGAGACGGTCGCACAGCCGACGGCCAGCAACACCGTCCGGGGGTTTCCGCCTGCACCGGGGGATCCGCTGCCGGTCTACCCGCCCGGTCCTTTCGCCGCGTGGAATCGCGGTCAGCCAGGACGGGCGGACGGACGCGGCGGTCAGTCGGCCAGGGCAGGCCTAACCGACAGCTCGGCGCTCGCAACCGCGACGATCACGCCCGATGAGTTCGACACCGACTACTCGCTCCCGGCCATCAAGGATCCGGTGCCGGGCCTTGAGGGTCGGTCGGCAGCGGGTGCCCGTCGCCGCGCCGCCGCCGCGAGCAGCCAGGAGACGACGCAGCGGGTCCGAACCGACAAGCCAGTGCACGATACGACGCCGGCATCGCATGGCGGCAGTTTCACGGGCAAGGCAAGCCGGTCCTCCCGTCGGAGCCGGAGGAAGCATCAGCCAGCCTGGCTCGCGATCGGTGCCGCGGGAGCGATCATCGCGGCAGTCGCCGCGATTCTTGTCACCACGATTCCGCACGGTAGCTCCCCGGCCCGCCAGTCCACACCGAGCAGCACCCCTACTCCGGCAAGTTCGTCGCCCAAGGCGCCGCCAGGGACGTGGGGCTTCATCGGCAGCAGGAAGACAGATCCGGTACCGCTCACGGCGGCTGAGCTCTTTCCGGCGTCGGTCTCGGATGCCGGCACCGTATACACGCGAGCCATCAAAGCCAGGAGCACGAACTGTCACGCCGCCCTGATCGGCTCGGCGCTGCAGGCAGCAGTAAGGCATGCTGGCTGTAAGCAGGCGGTGCGCGCAACTTACCTGTCCAAGAGCGCCAAGGTCATGGGAACCATAGGGGTCTTCAGCCTCAAGGACTTCGCACTGGCGACCAAGGCGGCAGGCAAGGCCGGCCACGCCGAGTTCGTCGCTCAGCTCGCCGCCAAGGCGGGGCCCGCCAAGTCGATCGGCCAGGGCACCGGCCTTGAGGAAGCCATCGTCAAGGGTCACTACCTGGTCCTGGTCTGGGCCGAGAACACGAACCTGCAAGCCCCGAAGGGCAAAGCCGGCCGTACGCGGCTTACGGCATTCATGAACCTGCTGGTCAAGAACACCGTCAACGTCAGCCTGAGCAACCGGATGGTGGACGGCAAGCCGGCGGGGAGCCGCTAGACCCCTGACCCGGTCCCGCTCAGCGAGTCTGGCCCGACCTTCCTGACCCGCCGCGTGAGCAGTGCGCGAGCGGCCAGGTCGGCGTCGTCCGGGTAGCCCACCTGCTCAAGGCAGAGCGGGTGCGCGGGCGCGACCACGACGGCGGGATCGCGGACCTTCGCGGCGAGCACATCGGCCACCCAGCGCGGCGGCCTCCTACTGTCGCCGACCGCGACCAGCGCGCCTGTCAGCGCTCTGACCATGTTGTGGCAGAACGCGTCGGCGACGATGGCTCCGCTGATCACGCCCGTCTCGTCGCGCTGCCAGTGCAGCCGCTGGAGTTCCCTGATCGTGCTCGCGCCCGCCCGGCGCCGGCAAAACGCGGCGAAGTCATGCTCGCCCAGGCAGGCCGAAGCGGCCTCGTTCATGAGCTCAACCTCGACGGGAAACCGGTGCCACAGTGTGTCGTGCCTGCGGAGCGGGTCTGCGCCCTGCTCGCTGTCGCAGATCCGGTAGGAGTACCGGCGCCAGAGCGCGGAGAACCGCGCATCGAAGTCGGCAGGCACCGGCCCGATCGCGTGCACGCGCACGTCAGCGGCCAGCACCCCATTCAGCCGGCCCAACGCCGATCCTGCAGCCGCTTCCCAGACCCGCTCATGCACGTCGAGGTGAGCCACCTGACCGCGTGCATGCACGCCAGCATCGGTTCGCCCTGCGACCGTTAGCGAGGGCGCCTGAGGTGTCCGCAGAACGCGAGCCAGCGCCGTCTCGACGTCTTCCTGCACCGTACGCACACCAGGCTGGGCGGCCCAGCCGTGGAAAAGTGTGCCGTCGTAACCAAGATCGATCCTGAGCCTGACGATGCCGTGCCTGTCAGGGTCGCGCGCTGGGACCCCGGCGCGGGCCGTATGGCCAGCGTCGGCGCCTGGCTGACTACTTCTCGTCGTCCTGCGCGGCGTCAGCCTCTGCGGCGGGTTCAGTCGCAGGCTCAGCGTCAGTGCCGTCCTCGGCGTCGCCCTGCTCCTCGTCCGCGAGCTCGGCGTCCGCAGTCGCTTCGACCTCTGCTGCTTCGTCGGCAGCGGTGGCCTCGGTGGCTTCAGCAGTCGCCACTTCAGCGGTCGGCTCGTCCGCCGTTGCGGTAGCGGCCTGACCGGTCCGGCCGCCGCGGCCGCCGGCGGGCTGCGGGCGCCTGGAGCGGCGCCGCTGCGGCTTCGCCTCGACGCTCTCGGTGACCAGCTCGATCACCGCCATGGCGGCGTTGTCCCCCTTGCGCGGGGGAACCTTGGTGATCCTGGTGTAGCCGCCCGGCCGGCTCGCGTAGCTGGGGCCGATCTCGTCGAAGAGAGTCTTCACCACGGTCTTGTCGGTCACCACGGTCAGCACCTGCCGCCTGGCATGCAGGTCGCCCCGCTTGGCGAACGTGATCAGGCGCTCAGCCACGGGCCGGAGTCGGCGGGCGCGGGCCTCGGTCGTCGTGATCTTGCCGTGCTCGAACAGCGCCGTCGCCAGGTTGGCCAGCATGTGCTGCTGGTGTGCTGCGCTGCCGCCCAGCCGGCGACCCTTAGTGGGCGTGGGCATCGAAAGACTCTCCTCGGTTCGTGCGACCTGACGGCCCGCAGCCGCGGGCCGTCAGCGCTCTTCAACACGCGCGCGCCGGGCTAGCCGCCGCGCGGTCGCTTAGTATTCCTCTGTCTCGACGTAGCTGTCGTCGTCGTCGGCCCCATAGCTGTCGGCAGCCGTGCCTGGATCGAATCCGGGCGGGGAGTCCTTCAGCGCCAGGCCCATGTCGATGAGCTTCTGCTTGACTTCCTCGATCGACTTCGCGCCGAAGTTGCGGATGTCAAGCAGGTCCTGCTCGCTGCGGGCAACGAGCTCGCCCACGGTGTGGATGCCCTCGCGCTTGAGGCAGTTGTACGAGCGCACCGTGAGATTCAGCTCTTCGATCGGCAGCGCGAGGTCGGCCGCGAGCGCGGCGTCGGTCGGCGACGGGCCGATGTCGATGCCCTCAGCCTCCAGGTTCAGTTCCCTGGCCAGCCCGAACAGCTCGACCAGCGTCATGCCGGCGCTCGCTACGGCGTCCTTGGGCCGCATGGACGGCTTGGTCTCCACATCCACGATGAGCCGGTCGAAGTCGGTGCGCTGCTCGACACGAGTGGCCTCGACCTTGTACGTGACGCGCAGCACCGGTGAGTAGATCGAGTCGATCGGGATCCGGCCGATCTCCTGGCCCGGCTGCTTGTTCTGGGAAGCGGAGATGTAACCGCGACCGCGCTCGACGGTCAGCTCCATCTCCAGCTTGCCCTTGCCGTTCAGGGTCGCGATGTGCAGGTCGGGGTTGTGCACCTCCATCCCGGCGGGCGGCGCGATGTCGGCGGCCGTGACCACGCCGGGGCCCTGCTTGCGCAGGTACATGTGTACGGGCTCGTCATGCTCGGAGGAGACGACAAGCTCCTTGAGGTTCAGGATGATGTCGGTGACGTCTTCCTTCACCCCAGGCACGGTGGAGAACTCGTGCAGCACTCCCTCGATCCTGATGCTGGTGACGGCCGCACCAGGGATCGATGACAGCAGCGTGCGCCGTAGCGAGTTCCCGATCGTGTACCCGAAGCCGGGCTCGAGCGGCTCGATCGTGAAACGGGAGCGGTAATCCTCGACCTGCTCCTCAGTGAGGGTGGGACGCTGTGCGATCAGCATGTGCAATCCTTCCCGCCTGCCCGCTATATGACAGGCGACTAAGGCTGACGGCTCACGCCGTCAGGTGCCTGGCGGACCCCTGTGGCCAGCCAGGGTCGAACGGTTACTTCGAGTAGTACTCGACGATCAGCTGCTCCTGCACCTGGGTGTCGATCTGGGCGCGAGAAGGCAGCGTGTGGACCAGGATGCGCATCTTGTCAGGCACAACCTCGAGCCACGATGGCACCGGCCGCTCGCCGGCTTCGGCCCGGGCCACGATGAACGGCGTGAGCTCGTGGAACTTCGGCGCGATCTCGACGATGTCGCTGTCGCCGACACGGTAGGAGGGGATGTTCACCTTGCGCCCGTTGACCAGCACGTGGCCGTGCCTGACGGCCTGGCGCGCCATGTCCCTGCTCTTGGCGAAGCCGGCCCGGTAGATGACGTTGTCCAGGCGGCTCTCCAGGATCTGGAGCAGCGCCTCACCGGATTTGCCGCGGGTCTTGGTGGCCTCGGTGTAGTAGTTGTGGAACTGCTTCTCGAGGATGCCGTAGATCCGCTTGGCCTTCTGCTTCTCCCTGACCTGGAGAAGGTACTCGCTCTCCTTGGGGCGGTTCCTGCCGTGCTCGCCGGGCGGGTACGGCCTGATCTCAATGGGGCACTTCGGCGAGTCGCACTTGGCGCCCTTGAGGAAGAGCTTGGTCTTCTCGCGGCGGCAGAGCTTGCAGTCCGGGCCGGTGTATCGAGCCATGCTTGTTGGTTACTCCTGTCGTATCCGGCTCAGACCCGGCGCCGCTTCGGCGGCCGGCAGCCATTGTGCGGGACCGGGGTGACGTCCTGGATCGACCCGACCTCCAGGCCTGTAGCCTGAAGCGACCTGATCGCCGTCTCGCGGCCTGAGCCAGGCCCCTTGACGAACACGTCGACCTTGCGCATGCCGTGCTCCATCGCGCGCCTGGCAGCCGATTCGGCGGCCATCTGCGCCGCGAACGGCGTGGATTTCCTCGAGCCCTTGAACCCGACCTGGCCGGACGAAGCCCAGGAGATCACGCTCCCCGCCGGGTCTGTGATTGACACGATGGTGTTGTTGAACGTGCTCTTGATGTGGGCGTGCCCGTGGGCGATGTTCTTGCGTTCCTTGCGGCGTACTTTCTTGACGCCGGTTCGGGTCTTAGGAGGCATGCTGTCGTCAACTCCGGAGGTGATCGGTCCGCTGGCGGACTACTTCTTGCCGACCTTCTTCTTGCCGGCCACTGTCTTCTTCCGACCCTTGCGGGTGCGCGCATTCGTCTGGGTGCGCTGGCCGTGCACCGGCAGGCCCCGGCGGTGCCGGATGCCCTGGTAACTGCCGATCTCGACCTTGCGCCTGATGTCGGCCTGGACCTCTCGGCGCAGGTCACCCTCGACCTTGTAGTTCGCCTCGATCCAGTCCCTGAGCTGGACGATTTCCTCATCGGTCATCTGGTGGACCCGACGGTCTGGGCTGATGCCAGTGGCGCCCAATGTCTCGGCCGCCCGGGTCCTGCCGATGCCATATATATAAGTCAGGGCGACCTCAAGCCGCTTCTCACGCGGCAGATCGACGCCTACGAGACGTGCCATCCTGGGCAACTCTCCTTCTCATCCGGAGGTCCTGCGAGCCGCCCCACATCTGTGCCCGACGATGTGGCCCCGGCCTCCGCCCGGGGGTGCTCCGGACCGCCGAAGCGGCCCGGAATGCGGTCCGTGTTTTTGTTCAGTTGTGCCTATCGCTTGCTGGCCTGATTAGCCCTGCCGCTGCTTGTGCCGCGGGTCAGAGCAGATCACCATGACCCGGCCATGCCTGCGAATGATCCGGCACTTACTGCAGATCTTCTTCACGCTCGGCTTGACCTTCACGTCAATTCTCCTCGTTACTTCAAATCAGCTTCTGCGGGGGCTTTGGGGGTCAGCCCGATGGGACTTACCCCCGCAGGCTCCTCGTCCCTCCGCCTGTGGCCGCCGGTCCGATCGGCTACTTGTACCGATAGACGATCCGGCCGCGACTTAGGTCGTACGGGCTCAGCTCGACGACCACCCGGTCGTCGGGCAGGATCCGGATGTAGTGCATCCGCATCTTGCCGCTGATGTGAGCAAGAACCTTGTGCCCGTTGTCGAGCTCCACCCGGAAGAAGGCATTTGGCAGCGATTCGACTACCGTGCCCTCAATCTCGATGGCCCCGTCTTTCTTGGGCATATCCTCCGCGCTTCACTGTTGGGGTTGATGAGCTTGCTTGCTGGTGGTGCTGCTTAGCTGTACTGGCGTTAGCGCCGCAGCTTTCAGCGGGCTTAACCCCGCCGATCGCACCACAGCACAAGTAAACAGTCATGGGTGGATTAACATTCCGGCGCGCGCTTACGCGGCTGCGCCGGAACTCGCGGCCCGGTGGGTGCTGGTCCGGCGCCTGGTACGCGAACCAGGGCAGACAACAACCCGATGAGCCTCAGCAAAGTCTACTTGAGCGCGGCGCCGAATGCGAACCAGGCCGCGGATTCGGTCAAGCGCCGCGCGACCCGTCATCGGCACGTTGACCAGACTGCTCCTGATTCATCTGCCCTGGACCCATTTGTCCCGAAGGCCGCGCTGATCCCAGTTGCCCAGCCTGGCCCGGATCGATGCGGCTGCGCCGGCTGTGGCCGTCTGGATGCGAGCCCACCAGCCAACGCCCCGCCATCACCGCGCCCCACGGTCCGATCACCCACAACGGCCACGGATACCCCGCGCCTGTCAGCGCCCAGATGACGATCAGCAAGAGTGCCGTGCCGAGCCATGACCCCCAGGCCGCCTGCCAGGCCGGAGAGAACCTGCCATGTCCGCGGCTCATCGCCCCGATGACAGTGGCGGGCAGCGCGGAATCGCTTGGGTGGTGCCGCATCGAGGATGTAGGTAGCGGGTAGGGGTCTACGGCCGGCAGATCGGCCGTGAGGGCCTCGAGGTCGCCCATCGTCTTGGCGGCGAAGGCCTTGTCCAGGCGCTCGCTGAACTCATCGGCGTCCAGCCTGCCGACGGCGTGGTGCTCGCGCAGAGTGTTCGAGACGCGGTCCCTGTCCTGGTCGGATGCGCGGATCAGATTCGGATCGGTCGCCATCAGGCCCTCCTCGCTCCGACCGGAGCTTCGTGGTCAGGCTCCTGCCGTGCCGCAGCAGCGACAGCCGCCAGGCCGCTCACTCCGCCGTCCTCCGCGGTCAGCACCCACGGCCCGTCGGGGGTGATGGCGACCGTGTGCTCAAAATGAGCGGCGATGCTGCCGTCCTGCGTGACCACGGTCCATCCGTCGTCAAGCAGCCTAGTGTCGGCCAGGCCGGTGACCAGCATCGGCTCGATGGCTATCGCCATACCTTCGAGAAGCACGGGGCCGCGGCCTGGCCTGCCGTAGTTCGGGACAGCGGGATCCATGTGCATGGCCGAGCCGATGAAGTGGCCCGTGTACTCGCGAACCACGCCGTACCCGCTGCTCGCCAGCGCACTGGACTCCACAGCGTGGGAGATGTCCGTCAGGTGCCGCCCCGCGACCGCGTTCGCCAGCCCGTGCCACATCGCCCGCTCGCAGGCCCGCAAGAGGGCGGCCGCCGACTCGCTGATTTCGCCAACGCCTATGGTTATCGCCGCGTCACCGTGCCAGCCGCCAACGACGGCGCCCGCGTCGATGGAGAGCACGTCCCCAGCGGCAAGCCTGACCTCGGGATCGGGGATTCCGTGGACGATCTCGTCGTTGACGGACGTGCAGATTGTGGCCGGATAGCCGTGATAGCCCTTGAAGGAGGAGCGCGCGCCTGCCGCCTTCATCTCGCGCTCGGCGATGGCGTCAAGTTCGGCCGTGCTGATGCCTGGCTCGGCCGCGGCAGCCACGGCTCGCAGCATTCGCGCGACGACCAGGCCTGCCTCGCGCATCAGCGCGACCTGGCCTGGCGTTTTGATCTCGATCGACGGTATCCGGCTGAGCCGCATTGCCCCAGTGCCTCCTGATAACAAGGTACCCGTAGCCAGGTCCCTGCTACGAGCGAGAGCGTCGGGTCCGCCGCGACGCCCGGGTCCATCTCACCGCCCGCCTAGCGTATGAAGCGCCGCAACGCGACCAGTGCCCGCTCGGTGACGTCCTCGACCGGGCCGGTGGCGTCGATGCCGAGCAAGATGCCCTCGTCGGCGTAGTAAGAGATCAGCGGCTGAGTCTGCTGCTCATAGACTTCGAGCCGGTGCCTGATTGTTTCCTCGCGGTCGTCGTCACGCTGGAACAGTTCCCCGCCGCATTCGTCACACTTGCCAGGCACCGACGGCGGGTCGAACGCGATGTGCCAGACCCGGCCGCACTTCCGGCAGGTCCTGCGGCCAGACAGCCGCCTGATCACCTCGTCGTGGTCGACCACCAGTTCGAGCACGAGGTCAAGCCGCATGCCCCAGTCGGCCGTCAGCTTCTTCAGCGTCTCGGCTTGCGGCACATTCCGCGGGAAGCCGTCGAGCAGGAACCCGCTGAGCGCGTCGTCCTCCTGCAGCCTGCTAGCAACCATGGCAACGGTGACCTCATCTGGGACGAGGTCACCGCGCTCCATGAAGGACCTGGCCTGGCGTCCTAGCTCCGTGCCTGCGCTGACGTTGTAGCGGAAGATGTCACCTGTCGATACTTTCGGTATCGCCAGATGCGAGGCGATGAACTGGGCCTGGGTCCCCTTGCCCGCACCGGGAGGCCCAACCAGGACGACTCGCACTACCTGAGGAAGCCCTCGTAATTACGCTGCTGCAGCTGGCTCTCGACCTGCTTGACGGTGTCGAGGCCGACTCCAACGGCGATCAGGATGCTCGTGCCGCCCAGCGGGAACTGTTGCCCCGCGTTCACGAGCGCGATGGCGAGGATCGGGATGATCGCCACGATGCCCAGGTATAGCGAGCCGGGCGCGGTCAGCCGGTTCAGCACATAGCGCAGGTAGCCCGAAGTCGGGCCGCCCGGTCTGATGCCCGGAATGAAACCGCCTGCCTTGCGCATGTTCTCGGCCACCTCGTCGGGATTGAAGGTGATCGAGACATAGAAGTAGGTAAACAAGATGATCAGCACGAAGAAGCCCGCCACATAGTACGGGTCATCGCCTCGGACCAGGTGCATCTGCACCCAATGCGACCAGCCTGAGGTCGCGGTGGTCTTGCCGAACAGGTTCGCAGCCAGCGCAGGTATGTATAGCAGCGACGAGGCGAAGATCACCGGGATGACACCGGCCTGGTTGACCTTCAGCGGGATATACGTCGAGGTGCCGCCGTACATCTTCCTGCCGACCATCCGCTTGGCGTACTGGACGGGGATCCGGCGCTGGGCCTGTTCCATGAATGCGACCGCAGCCACGATCAGGACCCCGACCGCGAGCACGAGCAGGAAGATGAATCCGCCCTCGGTCTGCATGATCTGGTAAAGCTGACCGGGGATGACGGCGATCACCTGGGTGAAGATAATCAGCGACATGCCGTTGCCGACGCCGCGGTCGGTGATCAGCTCGCCGAGCCACATGATCACCGCGGTACCGGCGGTCATGCAGATCACCATCGTGGTGATCGTGAAGACGCTCTGGTTCGGGATCAGGTTCGCGCCGCAGCCTGGGAACAGGTTGCCGCTTTCGGCCAGCGCGACGATCGCCGTGGACTGCAAGATCGCCAGGCCGATGGTCAGGTACCTGGTGTACTGCGTGATCTTCGCAGTCCCCGACGCGCCCTCCTTGCGCAGCGTTTCCAGCCGGGGAATGACCACGGCGAGCAGCTGCAGGATGATGCTCGCGGTGATGTAGGGCATGATGCCGAGGGCGAAGACCGTGAGGTGCAGCAGCGCACCGCCGCTCAGCAGGTTAACCAGGCCGAGGATGCCGGTCTTGGTCGCCCCTGCAACGCACGTATGTACCGCAGTCGTGGAGACGCCAGGCGTCGGCAGCGAGGCGCCGAGCCGGAAGACGACAATGATGAAAAGCGTGAAAAGCAGCTTCTTACGCAGGTCCGGCGTCCGGAAGGCCTGGTAAAACGCGGTCAGCATGCGCCGTCCTACTGATCTCGAAGGGTCAACGTCATCTGCCGCTCCTCGGTCGCTGGCGGCCTGACCAGTAGTTCTACCGGCCAGTGAGCCTGGCGCCGCTTAGCCAAAGTGCGACACGCACGCCGCAGTCTAACGCTCTCGCGGGACTAGGGCAGCATGCCTGCATCCTAAGCGAACCTCAGCCACCATCGAGCCGTCCCTGCGACGCCGACGGAGGAGCGTGCCAGGTCAGAGTTGTGTTGTGGATCCACCAGCCGCGGTGATCTTCTGGACGGCGGTGGCAGAGAAAGCGTGCGCGCTGACCCGTAGCCCGCTGACCGCCTCGCCGTTGCCGAGCACCTTGACAAGCTCGCCCCTGCGGACCGCTCCGCGCTCGGCCAGGTCGTCCGGCGTCACGTCGCCGCCCTGAGGGTACAGCGCAGCCAGCCGGTCCAGGTTGACCACCTGATAGGTGGTCTTGAACAGGGCGTTGGAGAAGCCCTTCGCTTTCGGCAGCCTGCGGGTCAGCGGCATCTGGCCGCCCTCGAAGGCGGGCGAGATGTTGGTCCTGGCCTTCGAGCCTTTCGTGCCGCGGCCCGCTGTCTTGCCCTTGGACGCCTCGCCGCGGCCCACCCGGGTCTTGGGTGTATGTGCCCCGGGAGCTGGGCGCAGATGATGAATCCTCAGCCCTGCGCGTCCGCCAGGGCCTCCGGCGTCAGCGCCCTTTGCGGCACCGCCGGAAGGTTCGGTCTTCGCCACGTCTACTGCACCTCCTCCACGACCACCAGATGGCGGACCACCTGGATCATGCCGCGGATCTCTGGCCTGTCGGCCTTGATGACACTGTCGCCGATCCTGTGCAGCCCGAGCGAGCGCAGCGAGTCCCGCTGCGCCTTCGTTCCGCCGATCTTCGACTTGGTCTGGGTTACTTTCAGCTCTGCCATCTCACGCTCCGCTCTGTTCGCCGGGGGGCGACCCTGGAACCGCCGCTAACTACCTGGCTCGGCGGCGGCCGCGGCAGCGGCGGCCCGAGCGCGCAGCATGGCGGCGGGGGCGACGTGCTCGATCGGCAGGCCGCGCCTGGCTGCGATCTCCTCGGGGCGCGACAGGCCCTTCAGCGCCGCAACCGTCGCGTGCACCACGTTGATCGGGTTCGACGAGCCGAGCGAGCGGGACAGCACGTCATGCACGCCAGCGCACTCAAGGACGGCGCGCACCGGACCGCCGGCGATGACGCCGGTTCCCGGGCTGGCCGGCTTGAGCAGGACGACGCCGGCGGTGTCCTCGCCGGTCACGGTGTGCGGGATGGTCCCGCCGATCCTCGGAACCCGGAAGAAGGACTTCTTCGCGGCCTCCACGCCCTTGGCGATCGCGGCTGGCACCTCCTTGGCCTTGCCGTAGCCCACACCGACCATGCCGTTGCCGTCGCCCACCACGACGAGGGCGGTGAAGCTGAACCGCCGGCCGCCCTGGACGACCTTGGCCACCCGGTTGATGGTGACGACCCGCTCCAGGTAGGCGGTGCCCTTCTCGCCTCCGCCGCCACGACGGTCGTCGCGTCGGTCGCGCCGCTCACCGCCGCCACTGCCTGGCCCGGAACCGCGCCGTGCCGGTGCTGCCATCAGATTGTCCTTCTCTCGTTACTCGTGCTCACGCTGAAGGCGCTCACAGTTTCAGTCCGCCCTCGCGCACGCCCTCTGCGAGCGCCGCGAGCCTGCCGTGGTAGGCGTTACCGCCGCGGTCGAAGACCGCGGTGCCGATCCCGGCTGCGGCAGCACGCTCGGCCAGCAGCTTGCCGACCTGATGCGCCTTCGCCTTCTTGTCGCCGCTCACCTGACGGATCTCGGCTTCCAGAGTAGATGCGGATGCGAGCGTGTGACCCGCCACGTCATCGATGAGCTGGGCGAAGATGTTCCGTGCCGAGCGCGTGACGACGAGCCTGGGCCGCGCCGCGCTGCCGGAGAGCTTCTTGCGCACCCGCAGATGCCGCCTGGTGCGCGCCGAGGCGCGGCCCGCCGTGCGGCTCCTGCTGCGCACGTGCGCAGTAGTCCTGGTGGCAGCCATGTCTTACTTACCAGCCTTCCCGGCCTTGCGGCGGATCTGCTCGCCCGCGTACCGCACGCCCTTGCCCTTGTAGGGGTCTGGCTTGCGCAGCTTGCGGATGTTCGCGGCGACCTCGCCAACTCGCTGCTTGTCAATGCCCTCGACGACGAACCTGGTGGGAGTCTCGACCCGGAAGGAAACGCCTTCGGGCGGGCTGACCAGCAGCGGGTGACTGAATCCGAGCGAGAACTCCAGGTCCCCGCCCTTGGCCTGGACGCGATAGCCGACGCCGACGATCTCCAGGGTCTTGGCGTAGCCGGCCGTCACGCCGGTCACCATGTTGGCGATCAGCGACCTGGACAGCCCGTGCAGCGCCCTGATCTCGCCTTCGTCCGAGGGCCGGGTCACCGTAATCACGCCGTCGTCCTGCTTGACCTCGATCGGCACGGCGACCTGCATGCTCAGGGTGCCCTTAGGCCCCTTGACGGTGACGTCGCGGCCGCTGATCGTCACGTCAACGCCCGAGGGCACGACGACGGGCATCCGTCCGATTCGTGACATCGGTACTCCCCTACCAGACGTAGGCGAGGACTTCCCCGCCCACGCCCTGCTTATTGGCCTGCCGGTCGGTCATCAGGCCCGACGACGTCGAGATGATCGCGACGCCGAGACCGCCGAGAACCCTCGGCAGGTTGTCCTTGCGGGCGTACACCCGCAGCCCGGGCTTGGAGACCCGCTTGATGCCCGCGATCGAGCGCTCCCTCGTCGGCCCGTACTTAAGCGAGATCACGAGGCTCTTGCCAACCTCCGCATCCTCGACCCGCCAGCCGGCGATGTATCCCTCTTGCTGGAGGATCTCGGCGATGTGCACCTTGATCTTGGAGTGCGGCATGGTCACCGCGTCGTGATACGCGGAGTTGGCGTTGCGCAGACGAGTCAGCATGTCCGCGACCGGGTCGGTCATAGTCATGGCCTGGTGGCCCTCCTCGTCGCGGTTTCCGTTCCGGCTCCAGGGATGTCCCTGGCCGGCACGGACCTGCGACGTAGTCGGTGGGCGCCAGTGGCGCCCAGATCGGTTTTGCTTTGTGTCGGCAGCCGCTGCGAGCGGTTACCAGCTTGACTTGGTGATGCCGGGCAGTTCACCGCGGTGCGCCATGGTGCGGAAGCAGATCCGGCACAGGCCGAACTTGCGGTAGACGGCGCGCGGCCGTCCGCATCGTGAGCACCTGGTGTACGCGCGCACGCCGAACTTCGGCTTGCGCCCTGCCTTGGCGATCATGCTCTTCTTCGCCACTTACTAGCTCTCCTTGAACGGGAAGCCGAGCCGTCGCAGCAGCGAGCGGCCCTGCTCATCATTGGTCGCGGTGGTGACGAGGGTGATGTCCATCCCACGCTGCCTGTCCACCTGATCGGGGTTGATCTCGTGGAACATCAGCTGCTCGGTCAGGCCGAACGTGTAGTTTCCACGGCCGTCGAACTGCCGGTCGGATAGCCCGCGGAAGTCACGGATCCGCGGAAGCGCCAACGACAGCATCCGGTCGCAGAATTCCCACATCCGCTGGCCGCGCAGCGTGACGTGGACGCCGATCGGCATGCCCTCTCTGAGCTTGAACTGGGCGATGGACTTCCTCGCCCTCGCGACCGCTGGCTTCTGACCCGTAATCAAGGTCAGGTCCCTGACCGCGCCCTCGATCAGCTTGGCGTCCCTGGCCGCCTCGCCGACGCCCATGTTCACGACGATCTTTGTGAGCGTGGGCACCTGCATGACGTTGGCGAGGCCAAACTCCTCGCGCAGCGCGGGCGCGATCTCGCTCTGGTACCGCTCCTTAAGCCTGGGCACTGGCGGCCGCTCGGCGACCGCCGTCGCGGACTCGGTCTTGCTCGCAGCCATCAGATGTCCTTACCGCTGGCCCGGGATATCCGGATCTTGTTGTTCTCATCGTCGCGCCGGTATCCGGCCCGCGCTGGCTTCTTGCTGTCAGGGTCGACCAGGGCGACGTTGCTCACGTGGATGAACCCCTCCTGGTGCACGATGCCGCCCTCTTTGGCGCCGCGCCGACCCTGGTAGTTCACCTTCGTATTCTTCTTGATCATGCTCACGCCCTGCACGAGCACGCGTTGCTTCGCCGGATCGGTCTGGATCACCGTGCCCTCACGGCCAATGTCCTTGCCCGCGATCACAATGACCCGGTCGCCCTTCTTGATCTTCATCCGTCCCTTTGCGGACTTCCGTCCTGCTTCGCTTCCCATCAGAGCACCTCCGGCGCCAGCGAGATGATCCGCATGAACCGCTTCTCGCGCAGCTCCCGCCCCACAGGTCCGAAGATGCGGGTACCGCGGGGGTCCCCGCCATCCCTGATCAAGACGGCAGCGTTCTCGTCAAACTTGATGTACGACCCGTCCCCGCGCCGCCTCTCTTTGCGCGTGCGTACCACGACCGCCTTGACCACATCGCCCTTCTTGACGCCCGCGCCAGGCAGGGCGTCTTTCACGGTGGCCACGATGACGTCGCCGATGCCCGCGTATCGACGGCTCGACCCGCCGAGCACACGGATGCACAAGAGTTCCTTGGCACCTGTGTTGTCGGCGACCTTGAGTCGCGACTCCTGCTGGATCACGTCAACTCCTGCTTGCTTGGGTCAGGGGCTTGCCTTTTTGTGGCGCGAGCACCTGAAATTCTTACTTCGCCTTCTCTACGATCCTGGCCACGCGCCACCGCTTGGTGGCCGAAAGCGGCCTGGTCTCGGCCAGGACGACCCGATCGCCGACGCCGCAGGCGTTCTCCTCGTCGTGCGCCACGTACTTCCTGGTGCGGCGGATGACCTTGCCGTACTTCGGGTGCTTGACCCGGTCCTCCACCATCACCACGACGGTCTTGTCCATCTTGTCGCTGACCACGAGGCCTTCCCTGACCTTGCGATAGCCGCGCGCCGGGGCCTGCGTCTCGGCCTGCTCGGTAGCCTCACTCATCGTCGTCCGTCTCCTGCTCGATGGTCACGATGCCGAGCTCGCGCTCCCGCTTCACCGTGTAGATCTTGGCGATCTCCTTGCGCACCGCTCGTAGCCGCCCGTGGCTTTCAAGCTGGCCGGTAGCTGCCTGGAAGCGCAGGTTGAACAGCTCGATCTTCGCCTCGGCCAGCTTGTCGTCCAGCTCTTCCTCACTCGAGGCTCGCAGATCGGCCGCTGCCAGTGCCTTGGCCATTACGCCTCACCAACTTCACGCTTCACGAACTTGCACTTCATTGGAAGCTTGTGCATGGCTCGCCTGAGAGCCTCCCTCGCCACGGGCTCTGGCACGCCAGACAGTTCGAACATGACCCGGCCGGGCTTGACGTTGGCGATCCACCATTCGGGCGCGCCCTTACCTGAGCCCATCCGGGTCTCGGCCGGCTTCTTGGTCAGCGGCCGGTCCGGGTAGATCGTGATCCAGACCTTTCCGCCACGACGGATGTGCCTGGTCATCGCGATACGAGCGGCCTCGATCTGCCGGTTGGTCACGTACGCGTGCTCGACGGCCTGGATGCCGTACTCACCAAAGGTGACCCTGGTTCCGCCCTTAGCCATGCCCGACCTGTCGGGCCTGTGCTGCTTGCGGTGCCTGGTCCTGCGCGGGATGAGCATCTGTCAGCCCTCCTCTCCCGTCGCAGGTGTCGCCGCCGCCGCCTGCTCTGACCGGCCGCGTGCTTCCTGACCGTCGCCACCGCCGCGCGGCCCGCGATCGGTGCCATCCGAGCCAGGCCTGCGGCCGCGGCGCGCGCCACCCGCCGGCGGCCTGTCCCGGCCACCAGGACGCTGGCCGGCCCGCAGCCCGGCGGCGGCCGCCTCGCGCTCGGCGCGCGTCTGGGCCGCGTCGCCGCGGTAGATCCACACCTTCACGCCGATCCGGCCGAACGTGGTCCTGGCCTCGTAGAAGCCGTAGTCGATGTCGGCGCGCAGCGTGTGCAGCGGCACCCGGCCCTCGCGGTAGAACTCCGACCGGGACATCTCAGCGCCGCCGAGACGCCCGGCGCACTGCACCCGAATGCCCCTGGCGCCGCCCTTAATGGCGGTCTGCATCGCCTTGCGCATCGCTCGCCGGAAAGAGACTCGGCTGGACAGCTGCTCCGCGACGCCCTGCGCGACGAGCTGAGCGTCGATCTCGGGGTTCTTGACCTCGAGGATGTTCAGCTCGATCCGGCGCCCGGTTAGCTTCTCAAGGTCTGCCCTGATCCGGTCGGCCTCGGCGCCGCGCCTGCCGATGACAATTCCCGGCCTGGCGGTGTGGATCCACACCTTGACCTTGTCCTTGTCCTCGCGCTCGATCTCGACCTTGGAGATGCCGGCCCGCTCCATGCCGCGCTGCAGCATGCGGCGGATGGCGACATCCTCCTTGACGTAGTCCTTGTACAGCTTGTCGGCGAACCACCGGCTCTTGAAGTCGGTGGTGATGCCCAGCCGGAACCCGTGCGGGTTCACTTTCTGGCCCACTAGCGGGTCCTCTCCCTGGCCGATGCGCGGCGGCTCGGCGCCGGTTCCGCACCCTCATCCGAGACGATCACAGTGATGTGGCTCGTCTTCTTGTTGATCCGGTAGCCGCGGCCCTGGGCGCGCGGCCTGAACCGCTTGAGCGTCGGGCCCTCGTCGACCCAGACGCGGGTCACGACGAGCGAGGACGCGGAGGCCTGGCCGGTCTGCTCGGCATTAGCGATCGCGCTCGCCAGGAGCTTGCCGACAGGGTCGCTCGCCGACTGCGGCGCGAAGGTCAGCACGGCCTGCGCCTGTTCAGCAGGCAGCCCGCGGATCATGTCCACCACCCGGCGGACCTTCCGCGGGGTGACGCGGACGTACCGCGCCTTAGCCCTCGCTTCCATCGGTCTTGCCTCGCTCTCTCGAATCCTCTGCATGCAGGCTCAGCCGTCGCTAGCGACGGCTCCGCCTGTCGTCCTTGACGTGGCTGCGGAACGTGCGGGTCGGCGCGAACTCGCCGAGCTTGTGACCAACCATCGACTCGGTGACGAACACCGGAACGTGCTTACGGCCGTCGTGCACCGCGATGGTGTGGCCGAGCATCGCCGGAATGATCATCGAACGACGCGACCACGTCTTGATGACGTTCTTGGTGCCCTTGGTGTTCTGCAGATCCACCTTCTTGAGCAGGTGGTCGTCCACAAACGGGCCCTTTTTAAGGCTACGCGGCATCTTCCGGTGCTCCTACACGTTTCCATCTGGCGCCGGCTGGCGCGGCTCTCGTGGCATGCTCTTCGTGCTCCTACCGCTTCTTCTTCGAGCGCCGTCGGGTGATGAGCTTGTCGCTCGGCTTGTGCGCACGCCTGGTGCGACCCTCGGGCTTGCCCCACGGGCTGACCGGGTGACGGCCGCCTGAGGTCTTGCCCTCGCCGCCGCCCATCGGGTGGTCGATCGGGTTCATCGCCACACCGCGGACGCTCGGCCGACGGCCCTTCCAGCGGTTCCGTCCTGCCTTGCCGAGCTTGATGTTGCCCTGCTCGGAATTGCTGACCTCGCCGATGGTTGCCCGGCACGCCGCGTCCACCAGCCGGATTTCACCGGAGGGCATCCGCAGGTGCGCGCTGCCGCCCTCCTTCGCGAGCAACTGGACTCCTGAGCCGGCCGACCTCGCGATCTTGGCCCCGCCGCCTGGCCGAAGTTCAATGGCGTGCACGACGGTGCCGGTCGGAATCGAACGCAGCGGCAGGCAGTTGCCCGCCTTAATGTCAGCGCCGTGCCCGTTCTCGACCACGTCCCCCTGACGCAGGCCAGCCGGCGCCAGGATGTACCGCTTCGCGCCGTCGGCGTAGTGCAGCAACGCGATCCTGGCTGTCCGGTTCGGGTCGTACTCGATGTGCGCGACCTTCGCCGGGATTCCGTCCTTGTCCGAACGCCTGAAGTCGATCACCCGGAAGGCGCGCTTGTGCCCGCCGCCCTGGTGCCGGGCCGTGATCTTGCCGTGCACGTTCCGGCCGCCGTGGCCGTGCAGCGGGCGCACGAGCGACTTCTCCGGCTCGCTCCTGGTCAGCTCGGCAAAGTCCGAGCCGCTCGCACCCCGCCTGCCGGGAGTTGTCGGCTTGTACCTGCGGATGGCCATGTCTTCTTAAGCTCCTCTAGCCCGTCGGCCTAGCTGCCCAGGCCGGCGATGTCGATCCGGTCGCCAGCCGCGAGGCTGACGATCGCGCGCTTGGTGTCGGGTCGCTTGCCCCAGCCGTAGCGGGTGCGGCGCCGCTTGCCCGACCTGTTCAGCGTGTTGACGCCGGTGACCTTCACATTGAAGATCGCCTCGACCGCCTGCCTGATCTGCGTCTTGTTAGCATGCGGGGCGACGATGAACGTGTACTTGTTGAACTCGTCCTGCAGCCCGTAGCTCTTCTCCGAGATGACCGGCCGCAGCAGGATGCCCCGGTGGTTGAAGATCTTGCTCATCGCTCCTCCTGCGCGCCCGCACGGGCGACGAACGACTCGAAGGCCGCCGAGGTGAAGACCACCCTGTCACTGGTCAGGACGTCGTAGGTGTTCAGCTGGCCAGGGTCGATCACGTGCACGCCCGTCGCGTTCCGAAGGCTCCGCCAGGTCACCTGGTCTGAGTTGTCGGCCACGACCAGAACCTTCGACGAGCCGGCCGCCGCGCCCGTCACGGCGGCAAGCACCGCCAGCGCGTCGGCGGTCTTCGGGGTGTCGCCGTCGACGAACCCGCCGACCACCTGCACGAGGCCGTGCCTGGCCCGGTCGGACAACGCACCGCGCAGCGCAGCCGCCTTCATCTTCTTCGGCGTTTTCTGGACGTATGACCGCGGCACCGGCCCGAAGACCGTACCGCCGCCCGCGAACTGCGGCGCCCGAACTGAACCCTGCCTGGCCCGGCCGGTGCCCTTCTGGCGGTACGGCTTCCTGCCGCCGCCGCGGACCTCGCCGCGCGTCTTCGTCGAGTGCGTGCCCTGTCGGGCAGCCGCCTGCTGGGCGACCACGACCTGGTGGATCAGCGGCACGTTCACCTTCGCATCGAAGATGTTCGCCGGCAGGTCAACCTTGACCTCCGTGCTGGCGGCCGCGGCCTTGGCCTTCTTGGCCGGTGCCTTGGTCGGCCTGGTGCTGGTCCGGCTCGTGCTCCGGGCGGGCTTGTCCTCGCCCTCCGCGCTGGCCGCCGCCCGGCGCCTGGCCGGCTTCGCCGCTTCGTCCGGCTTAGCCGCTTCGTCCGGCTTCTCTTCGTCCGGCTTCGCCGCCTCCTCGTCCGCCGCCTGGGTCCCTGCGGCCTCGCCGTCAGCGGCCTTGGTGTCTGCGGCCTTGGTGTCTGCGGCCTTGGTGTCTGCGGCCTTGGTGTCTGCGGCCTTGGTGTCTGCAGCCTTGGTTTTCGCAGGCTTGGTCTCCGCGGCCTTGGTCTTCGCAGCCTTGGTATCTACCGCCTCGGCCGCAGCTGCCTGCGGCTCCGCCGGCTCGGTGGCCGCGGTTTCCTCGACTTCCGCGTCAGGAGCTGCCGCCTCTGGCTGCGCCGGATTCTCGTCCTTAGCTGCCGGGCTCATCTGGCACCCGCCTCTCTAGTCCGCGCGCCGACCGGGGACTTGACCGCGCTACGCACCACGACCAGGCCGCCGGCTGGACCAGGGACCGCTCCCCTGATCAGCAGCAGGCCCTTCTCGGTATCCACGCCGTGCAAGGTGAGGTTCAGCACCGTGGTGCGCTCGCCGCCCATCCGGCCAGCCATTTTCAGGCCTTTGAACACGTGACCAGGGAACGCGCAGCCACCAATCGACCCAGGCGAGCGGTGCTTACGCTGCGTGCCGTGCGACGCGGACAGGCCATGGAAGCCGTGCCGCTTCATGACACCGGCGAAACCCTTGCCCTTGCTAGTCGCGGTCACGTCGACGATCTCGCCGGACTCGAACGTCTCGGCGGTGACTTCCTGACCGAGCGTGTACTCCGACGCGTCGTCGGTACGCAGCTCCACCAGGTAACGCCGCGGCGTCACGCCCGCCTTGGTGAAGACGCCGGCCCTCGGCTTGTTGACCTTGCGAGGATCAACATCGCCGTAGCCGAGCTGGACGGCCGAGTACCCATCGGCGTCCGGGCTGCGGACCGCGGTCACGACGCACGGACCCGCGGCCACGACGGTGACGGGCACGATCTTGCCGTCATCGCCGAAGACCTGGGTCATGCCGAGCTTGGTGCCCAGCACTCCTTTCACTTGCTTCGTCATCTCCGCGGTCCTCAAAGCTTGATCTGGATGTCCACGCCCGCAGGCACGTCGAGCCGCATCAGGGCGTCGACGGTCTTCGGCGTCGGGTCGATGATGTCGATCAGCCGCTTGTGCGTGCGCATCTCGAAGTGCTCACGCGAGTCCTTGTACTTGTGCGGCGACCGGATCACGCAGTACACGTTCTTCTCCGTCGGCAGCGGCACCGGCCCGACAACTCGCGCCCCAGTCCGCATTACCGTGTCCACGATCTTCCGCGCTGAAGTGTCGATGACCTCATGGTCATAGCTCTTCAGCCGAATGCGGATCTTCTCTCCCGCCATCTTTGGCCTCTGCCTCTACCCTCAGTTCCGGTCGCGGTGGACCAGGTACTCCGGCCCCGCCGCCTGTGGTCTTGATATTTGGTTTTGCTGTTACGCCGTTGGCATTGTGCTGAGGTGCCTAGGGCTCTCGGCACAAGCTGTTCCAAGCTGTGCCGAGAGCTCCTAGGTACCGAAGCGTCCCGCGAGCTACTTAGCGATCTTCGTAACCCGCCCCGCACCAACGGTCCGACCGCCTTCACGGATCGCGAAACGAAGACCCTCTTCCATAGCGATCGGCTGAATCAGCTCCACCTTCATCTCGGTGTTGTCGCCAGGCAGCACCATTTCGGTGCCTTCCGGCAGCGTGACCACACCGGTCACGTCGGTGGTGCGGAAGTAGAACTGCGGACGGTAGTTGTTGAAGAACGGCGTGTGCCGGCCGCCCTCGTCCTTGGACAGGATGTAGACCTGAGCCTCGAACTGGGTGTGCGGGGTGTTGGTGCCCGGCTTGATGATGACCTGGCCGCGCTCAACCTCCTCGCGCTTGATGCCGCGGAGCAGCAGGCCGGCGTTGTCCCCCGCCTGCCCCTCGTCGAGAATCTTGTGGAACATCTCGACTCCGGTCACGGTGGACTTCTGCGCCTTCTCCTTGATGCCGATGATCTCGATCTCGTCACCGGTGTGGATCACGCCGCGCTCGATCCTGCCCGTCACCACGGTCCCGCGGCCGGTGATCGAGAACACGTCCTCGACCGGCATCAGGAACGGCTTGGCGGTCTCCCGGACCGGCTCGGGAATGTTGTCGTCGCAGGCGTTCATGAGCTCGAGGACCTTCTGCCCCCACTCTTCGTCGCCCTCGAGGGCCTTCAGCGCCGAGACCCGGATCACCGGGACATCGTCGCCAGGGAACTCATACACGGACAGCAGCTCCCTGACCTCCAGCTCGACGAGCTCGAGGATCTCCTCGTCGTCGACCATGTCGGCCTTGTTCAGCGCGACCACGATGTACGGCACGCCGACCTGGCGGGCCAGCAGCACGTGCTCGCGGGTCTGCGGCATCGGGCCGTCGGTCGCCGCGACCACCAGGATCGCGCCGTCCATCTGTGCCGCGCCCGTGATCATGTTCTTGATGTAGTCCGCGTGACCCGGGCAGTCAACGTGCGCGTAATGGCGCTTCTCGGTCTGGTACTCCACGTGCGAGATCGAGATGGTGATCCCGCGCTCCTTCTCTTCCTTCGCGTTGTCGATCTGCTCGAACGGCGTGAAGGGGTTCACGTCAGGGAACTTGTCGTGGAGCACCTTGGTGATCGCCGCGGTCAGAGTGGTCTTCCCGTGGTCGATGTGCCCGATGGTGCCGATGTTGACGTGCGGCTTGGTCCGCTGGAACTTGGCCTTCGCCACTGGTGTCTCCTATGGTTTCTAGGTCGTACTGCGTACTACGTGCTGACTACTCGCCTCGTGCCTTGGCGATGATCTCCTTGGCGATGCTGGGCGGGACCTCGGCGTACGAGTCGAACTGCATGTTGTAGTTCGCCCTGCCCTGCGTGCGGCTGCGCAGGTCACCCACGTAGCCGAACATCTCCGACAGCGGCACGAGGGCGTTGACCACTCGTGCTCCTGCCCGCTCTTCCATGGCCTGGATGTGGCCGCGGCGACTGTTCAGGTCTCCGATGACCTCCCCCATGTAGTCCTCGGGAGTCGTGACCTCGACCGCCATCATCGGCTCGAGCAGGACAGGGTCTGCCTGTCCCGCCGCCTTCTTGAACGCCATCGAACCGGCGATCTTGAAGGCGAGCTCAGAAGAGTCAACCTCGTGGTAGGC
>DATAEH010000131.1:0-1833 GCA_036258115.1 Streptosporangiaceae bacterium | reverse complement strand
GGCGTGCCGAACCGCGTCTCGGTGCCCTCCGACGCGCCGTGCGCCAGCTGCGCGGCCACCCCGGCGTGCTGCATCTCGAAGAAGCTGATCCCGCCGACGGCCGCCGCCCAGAGGATCACCATCACGGCGAGCAGCGCGTAGCCCTGCCGGTTGCTGCCGATCATCTTGCCGAACGTCCGCGGCAGGCTGAACGGAATCAGCAGGATCTCCAGCATCTGGAGGAAGTTGGTGAGCGGCGTCGGGTTCTCGAACGGATGGGCCGAGTTGGCGTTGAAGAAGCCGCCGCCGTTGTTGCCCAGGTCCTTGATGGCCTCCTGCGAGGCCACCGCCCCGCCCGGGATCGTCTGGTGCCCGCCGGCCAGCGTGGTGATCGTGTGGTAGGCGGCCCAGTTCTCGATCACGCCGCTGGCCACCAGGATGATGGCGCCGATGACCGAGATCGGCAGCAGCAGCCGGATCGTCCCACGGGTCAGGTCGACCCAGAAATTGCCGAGCTTGTCGGTGCGGGACCGGGTGAACCCGCGGATCATCGCGATCGCCACCGCCAGGCCGACCGCGGCGGACAGGAAGTTCTGCACCGCGAGCCCGCCCATCTGGGTCAGGTAGCTCATGGTGGACTCGCCGGAGTAGTTCTGCCAGTTGGTGTTCGTGGTGAACGAGGCCGCGGTGTTCCACGCGGTCACCGGCGTGACGTTGGCCATCCCAACCGACAGGAACAGCCAGTGCTGCGTCCGCTCGATCAGGTACAAAAACAGCACGCTGACGAGCGAGAACGCGAGAATGGAACGGACGTAGACGCTCCACCGCATGTCCGCTTCCGGGTCGATCCCGCACAGCTTGTAGATGCCGCGCTCGACCCGCCAGTGCCTGGTGTCGGTGAAGACGCGCGCGATGTAGTTGCCGAGCGGCACGTAGCAGGCCGCCAGCGCCACGAACAGCGCCGCGAACTGCAGCCAGCCCGCGGCTGTGCTACTCATCAGAACCTCTCAGGAAGAATCAAGGCCGCGAACAGGTAGATCGTCAGCAGGACGCCGCCGATCAAGCCGATCCAGTTCTCAGCGCTCAAAGCGCTCGACCCCCTTCAGGATGAGGAGGAGCACGGCGAAGACGACGATCGTCAGCGCGACATAAAGCACGTCCGACACGATGACTCCTAGCGATGTGCCGTCAGAAATGAGGCCAGCCCGGTCAATCCGGGCTCGGGCACATCCGAAGTTAACGTCCGGGAATCGCCAGCTAGAAGGGTCTTTGCGCGACCCATGCGCTCGCTCGCAGGTTCCTAACAGAACCCATGCGGCCAGGCGCGCTACATGTCCGGGGTGTCGGGGATGAGCTCGTGCCGGCGGACGTGCCAGGAGTGCAGCGGGCGGCTCATCTCGTCCATCAGCGCCGACGGCGGCACGGCCAGCACGGGGCAGCGCGCGTGCGCCAGGCAGTACCGGCTGACCGACTTGCGCATCATCCGGCCGAACCCCGCTCGCCGGCCCGTCCCGATGATGAGCAGGTCGTCCGGCTGGCCGGCCACATCGACCAGCACCAGGCCGGTGTCGCCGCGGACCGCCTGGGGCTCGACTTGGAGGTCGGCGGGCACGCCGCCCAGCCCGGCGTCGAACGCGGCCCACAGCCGTTCCCACGCCGCCTCTCGCCAGAGCTTGCGCAGGTAGGGCGACGGATGCCGTCGCTCCGCCGCGTCTCCGCCCGGGGGAACCCACGCGGTAATGGCCAGCAGCCGCACGTCCCGCTGCCTGGCCTCGTCCGCCGCGAACCGCAGCGCCTGCAGGCTCCCTGGAGACCCATGCACGCCAACAATGATCCGACGCACCGTGGGCACGG
>DATAEH010000130.1:0-3311 GCA_036258115.1 Streptosporangiaceae bacterium | reverse complement strand
ATCATCGCCGGCCAGCTGCTCGACGGGGCCAGTCTCGGCACGCTGGATGCCCTCCTGGCACTGATACTGGCCGACATCATGCGTGGCACCGGCCGCTTCAATGCCGCCCGTGGCGTCGTCGGCACCGTGCAGGGCATCGGCGGCTCGGCCAGCAACATAGTGGCAGGCCTGCTCGTCGTCGGTGCCGGCTATACCGTGGCGTTCAGCGCTCTGGCCGGCATCGCCGCCGCTGCCTTCCTGCTGATTCTGCTGGCGCTGCCGGAGACGCGGCCAGCATCGTGATCCCGACAAACGATCGCCCGGAGTGAAGCGACCGGCGGTCTCACCACGCACGTGCTCGACACGGCCAGCGGCCGGCCTGCTGTCAAACGGCGCGGAACTTTGACCCCGGATCGGCGTCCAATGTTGACCCCGTGCGAAGGTTGTCCCGGTAGCGCATAGGAGGGCCCCGCGCCGGGAGCGAGCGCGCTCCAAGCGCGCTGGCGAGCGGAGGCGCGGGAGGTGCCTGTGTGCCCACCGGGGCAACCGGTGGGGGCGGACGGGCTCAGGCGCGGTTTTTGAAGCGCCAGCTCTCGTTGCCGGTCTCGACGATGTCGCAGTGGTGGGTGAGCCGGTCCAGCAGGGCCGTAGTCATCTTGGCGTCGCCAAAGACGCTGGGCCATTCACCGAAGGCGAGGTTGGTGGTGACGATGACCGACGTCTGCTCGTAGAGCCGGCTGATCAGGTGGAACAGCAGCTGGCCGCCGGTCTGGGCGAATGGCAGGTAGCCGAGCTCGTCCAAGATGACGAAGTCCAAGCGCGAGAGATAGTCGGCCATGCGGCCCTGACGGCCGGCACGACCCTCAGCCTCGAGCTTGTTGACCAGGTCGACAACGTTGAAGAACCGGCCGCGGGCGCCGTTGCGGATGCAGGCTCGGGCAATGGCGATCGCCAAGTGGGTCTTGCCCGTGCCGGTCCCACCGACCAGGACGACGTTGCGCTCATGGGCCAGGAACCCGCCGCCGGCGAGGTCGTGCGCCAGCGTGGCGTTGATCGGAGTGCCGTCGAAGGCGAAGTCGTCGAGGTCCTTGGCCAGCGGCAGCCGGGCGATGGTCATCTGGTACTTGATTGAGCGCGCTTGCTTCTCGGCGATCTCCGCGGTCAGCAGGTCGCCGACGATCCGCTGCGGCTCGTGCTGGCGCTTCACCGCGGTGGCGATGATCTCGTCGTAGGCGGCTTTCATGCCGAACAGCTTCAGCCCGCTCATGGTCTCCAGGATCTGCGAGCGCTCCATCACACGGCCCTCCTGAGGCGGTCGTATCGGGCGCAGTCGGCCGCCGGCGCATGCCGCAGCCTGAGGGCGTCCGGGGTCACGATGGTGGTGATCGGGGCGGCAGGCTCCCGATGCCGGGCAAGGATGTTCAAGATCACGTCGGCCGAGTGGACCCCTTGGCCCAGAGCCTCCTGGCAGGCCGCCTCGACCGCGGGCAGGCCGTCGCTCAGAACGGCAGTGAGGACATCGACGAACTGGCGGTCGCCGTCGGCGGCGCCGACGAGCTTGCGCCGGACCCGCTCGAGCCCGGTCGGCAGGACCCAGTTCTTGAACGGTGCGCCGTTGCGCAGCGCCCCGGGTTTGCGGGCTAGCACCGGCACGTAGTGCCATGGATCACTGATCGTCCGGTCGCGTCCGAACGAGCGGGGATGCTCGCCGACCAGGCGCCCGTCCTGGCGGATCTCGATCCGCTCCGCATAGGCGCGGATCTCCACCGGACGCCCGATCGCGCTCGCCGCCACCGAGTAGCGATTGTTGTCGAAGCGCACGAGGCAGGTCTTCGACACCGGGGCCGGCACGGCATGAAATCCGTCGAACCATCCGGGATAGGGTACCAGGCTCGGCCGCTCCGCCTCGAACACCTGCCAGACCGTCTGGTCCTTGAACTCTGGATGCCGGTGCGCCTTGGCGTGGGCGATGCATTGGTCGAGCAGCCAGGCGTTCAGCTCCTCGTAGCTCTTCACCCGGATGCGCGGCGCAAAGAAGCGCTCGCGCACCAGGCCGACCTGGTTCTCCACCTGCCCCTTTTCCCAGCCCGAGGCCGGCGTGCAGGCCACCGGCTCGACCAGGTAGTGGCTGCACATCTGCAGGAAACGGCGGTTGTAGAGGCGGTCCTTGCCGGCGAAGATCGTCTCCACCGCCGTCTTCATGTTGTCGTAGATCCCGCGCGTGCAGGCGCCCTTGAAGAAGGCGAACGCCCGGTCGTGGGCGTCGAAGACCATTTCCTGCGTCTCGCGCGGGTAAGCCCGCACGAACAGCATGCGGCTGTGGCAGAGCCGGATGTGGGCGACCTTCACGATCACCGTCGTGCCATTGATCAGCACGACCTCGTGGCTCCAGTCGAACTGGTAGGCCTCGCCCGGGGCAAAGCTCAGCGGCACAAAGGCGGCCGACGACGTCGCCGCATGTTTCCGGTGCCAACTCCGCGCATAGCGCCGGACGGCATCATAGCCGCCCACATAGCCCAGCCCGCGCAGCGTCTCGAACACCCGGATCAGAGTCAGCCGCTCGCGTGCCGGCTTCGCCGCGTTCGCCGCCAGCAGCCGATCGAGCTCCTCCTTCCAGGGCCCCAGCCTCGGTAACGGCTGGACCTCGCGCTCGTAGGTGAACTCCGTCGCCCCCGAGCGCAGCACCTTGCGCACCGTGTTGCGCGAGACGTGCAGCTCCCGGACGATCTCCTTGATCGCCCTGCCCTGCACGAAGAACGCGCGCCGAATCCGCGCAATCGTGTCCACGCCCTTCATCCCCCGACCACCCGCTCCGAAACCCGAGCAGGTGGCCCGCGAAAACCGCGCCGACGGGGGTCAAATTTGGACGCCGATCCCCCGACTCAGGGGTCAAGATTGCATGCCGGTTCACACCCACCAGCTGGAGTCGTCCTCCATTGGGTAATCGATACGCAGTTCTGTCTCGTTGAATTTGGCGAGATACTCAGGCGCGCTGTAGTGCTTGGCATAGTCCCAGGCGACCTTCTTCGACTGCTTCGTGTTCGGGCGGGACGACACAGGTTTTTCGGGCTGGAGCAAGGCGAAGGCGGCGCTCGATGCGGCGGTGAACCTGTCGGCGCCCTGGGTACTGCACGATCTGAGACGGACAGCGGTGACGGGCATGGCCGAGATCGGCATTGCGCCGCACATCGTCGAGGCGGTCGTGAACCACATCTCTGGCCATAAAGCTGGAGTCGCTGGCGTCTACAACCGCGCAGCCTATGCCACAGAGAAGCGCGCCGCATTGCAGCGGTGGGCGGACCACGTGGACCGCATCACGCATCGTCGTGGAC
>DATAEH010000129.1:0-10964 GCA_036258115.1 Streptosporangiaceae bacterium | reverse complement strand
GCTGAAGACCGTCGGCAACTACATCATGCACAGCGGCGCCCTGTTCGCCTCCTACTTCGACGGCAATACGCAGTACCCCACGCTGCGGCTCACCGACTCAGCCTCGATCAAGGTCTGGCGCGGCTTCGTCGCCGCATCGCGCAATGGCGAGCCCACTCCGGCGCCGCCGCCGCCGTCGTCGACACCCTCACCCAGCCCAAGCCAGTCGGCGGCCGCGTCGTCTGGCGTCGCCGTGACCCGTCTGACGCTGAGCCCGGCCTCCATCAGCGCTGCGGCCGAGAACGGCGCCACGCTGACGTTCAAGCTGTCCCAGCAGGCCAATGTGACCGTCTGCGTGCTCAATGCCAACGGCAAGGTGATGCGGACCGTGGCCAGGCCCGGCGCGGCCGCGGGAGCGGTGACGATCAGGTACCTCGTGCACAAGCGCGCGAACCACGGCCTGGCCTCAGGTCGCTACACGGTGCTGATCGTCGCCAGCAATACCCACGGCAGCGCCACGGCCGCAGTCGCGCTCACGGTCGGCTAGCCCCGGACGACCGTCCAAGATCACGGAGGATTCTCTGCGTTGCCGCAGACAATCCGCCGTGACCATCGGGTTGTCTAGTCCTAGCAAGTCCCGCTCAGGCAGCGCTACTTCGTGCCGGACAAGAGCGGGATGAAGTAGCCAAGCAACAGCGGCTCGCCGTGCGCGTCTTAATGACGTGAGCAGCATCGGACAAATGAAGCACGGCAGCAACCGTCGGCGCCTTGCGGGAATCGTGGCTGTCGCTGCCGTGACGGCTGCCTGCACCTTCTCGCCCCCACCGGCCTCGCCCCCACCGGCCTCGCCCCCAGCTGCCTCGCCCCCAGCTGCCGGGGACATCGGCTGCGCGACCGTGCCGGCCGCCAGCGCGCCGACCGGGGGAACAGGCGGCCAGGGGCAGGCGGTGGAAACGCAGCCGGTTCCAGGAGCATTGGATGACGTCGCGGCCCGGTCGCCCGGCAGCGCCGTGGCCGTCGGTAATACAGGAAAGAGCGACCGTTCGAGGCCTCAGGTGGCGCTGTGGAACGGCGCGGTATGGAAGGCGCTGAACAACCGGGCGCTGCCGCCGTCGAGCGAGCTGAACGGCGTGGCCTTGTTCCCTGGCGGCGCCTGGGCTGTCGGGAAGTACGGGAACATAGAACACAAAGGAATCGGCAAGGCTTTCATCGTGCGGGTGACCGGCACCACGGTGCGGAAGGTCCCGATCCCGCGAATGGTGTACGGGACCGCACTGAACGATGTGGCCGCCACATCGGCGACGGACGCATGGGCGGTCGGCTCGCCCACCTTGCACTGGAACGGCACGGCGTGGACGCGCCCGCATTTCCCCGCCAGGGTGGCGCGCATTCTGGGCGATGCCTATGGCGTGGCAGCGACTTCCAGGACGAACGTGTGGATCGTCCGCTCCGGGTGGATCGTGCACTGGAACGGGCGCCGGTGGAAGGCCGTCGCCCCGAATATCGGAATCCCCTACGCCCTCAGCGGCATTTCCGCCACCTCAGCCAAGAACGTCTGGGCGGTCGGAAATCTCGACCAGAAGGAGGTGGCGGGGGTGATGCTGCATTGGAACGGCCGACGGTGGACGTGCTCTCTCAGCCATGAAAGGCACTTTCAGAACCTTGCTGCCATCAGCACGTCATCGCCGGACAATGCCTGGGCCGTGGGCAGCTATTTCGATTCTGCCGACCGAGCCTGGGCGCTGCACTGGAACGGACGCAGCTGGAAGCAGGTCATCATCCCCCAGCTCGGCCAGCTGCGGGGGGTTGCCGTCATCCCGCACTCAGGCAGCGCCTGGGCAGTTGGAGCGGGGGCCGGACCGCTGATGTTGCACTAGAAGGGCAACGGCCTGGCACTGATACCCGAGCAACATCGACCAGCGGCGAACCATCCGGAAGCAATCCATGATCACGGCTGTGATGCGGCTTGCTAGCGGGTGAGGGCGCTCGCTCCCGCGCCGGCGTAGAGCTCGGCGGCACGCCAGCAGTACCAGGCGACGACGCTGCGGTACGGCCGGTAAGGGTCACCCAGCGGCTCAAGTTCCTTCGCTGTCGGCGTCGGTATCCCCCAGGCGAGGCCGAAGCCCTTCCGGATGCCCAGGTCGCCTGTCGGCCACACGTCCAGCCGCCTGAGCTGGAAGATCATGAACATCTCGGAGGTCCACTTCCCGATTCCCCTGACCGATGAGAGCCGCGCGACCACGTCATCGTTGCTCAAGGTTCGCAGCTTGCGCGGTTCGAGCACGACAGTCCCGTCCATCACCTTGGCGGCGAGGTCGCGCAGCGACAGTACCTTCGCCTTGGACAGTCCGACGGCGCGAAGGGTCTCGTCGGACAGCGCCAGCAAACCTTCGGGCGTGACGTCCCCCTCGAGCGCCTCGATCAGGCGGCGGTGTATGGCGGCCGCCGCAGCGCCGGCAAGCTGCTGGTAGACGATCGCGCGGACCAGGGTGCCAAGCAGGGACTCGGTTCGCACCTGCATCCGAGGCGGTCCTGTCTCCTCAACTAGGCGGCGCAGCACCGGGTCTTGCTCGGCGAGAATCTTCGCAGCGGCGGCGTAGCTCCGCGCGGATGCGGGCATCGTCGGCTGATCGGCCATGTGCCCATCTTTCCCGCTGTCGCGCCGCGCCGACACAGCGGACGACGGTCGCCTGGGCGCTTAGTTCTTCAGGCTCATCTGTACTCTGCTGGGCATGAGCCAGCCCCAGGACACGAACGCAGCCATCTGGCAATCCGAAGAGACGGTGACGCACTGGGCCGCTGAGGCGGCGAATCGCGAGCGGCTGCACGTTCCGCAGCAGCGCTTCATGGCCGAGTTGCTGCAGTTTGGCGAGAAGGACGAGTTCAGCTTCCTGGACCTGGGCGCGGGCGCAGGCGCCTTGTCGAAGGCGATCCTCGAGAGGTACCCGCGCTGCACCGGGATCCTCGCGGACTTCTCTGACCAGATGATGGGCGCGGGCGCGCAGGAACTCGAGCCGTTCGCCGACCGGTACCGGTATGTCACATTCGACATGGCCACCAGCAACTGGCCGGCGGAGATCCCTGGCAACCTCGACGCGATCGTGAGCTCGTTGTTCGTGCACCACCTGCCGGACGAGCGCAAGCAGAGCCTGTTCTCCGAGATCTACGAGCGCCTCGTTCCCGGCGGGTGGAGCTTCAACTACGACCCGGTCACCACCGACGACCCGGTCATCGAGGAGACATGGCAGCGGGTCGGCGAGCGCGGTAACCCCGAGCTGACTCGCAGGCGGACACATCCCACGGCCGAGGAGCACGCCCGCTGGCAGAACCACATCCGGTACATGATCCCGCTCGACCAGCTTCTGAGTTACCTGCGTTCGGCCGGGTTCGGCGGCATCGACGTTTATTTCAAGCGGCTGGAGTGGGTCATCTACGGCGGGCGCCGGGGTACCAGCGCCTGAGCAAAGGCCGTGACGCCACCGTGCTTACACCTGGCGTCGCCTCGTCACTTCGGTCAGCAGTTGCATGTCGATGGCCTGGTCGGGCGAGGCGTACGGGGTGCCGGGCGCGCTCACCTCAAAACGGCCGCTGTCCGGCACGTAGTCCTGGCCGCGCGCGAGCACCCGGCGGAGCCTGCCTAGCGCGGCGATGTCGGCGAGGGGGTCACCGTCAACGACGATCAGGTCGGCGTCATAACCGGGAGCGAGCCGGCCGATCGCGGCGCCGACGCCGAGTGCCTCCGCCGCCTCTGTGGTAGCCATCGCGATCACCTGCTCGGGGCTTAGCCCGAGCGATACCAGGTACTCCAGGCCACCGACGAACTGATGGTGCGGCGTGTTGTTGATGCCGGCGTCGGTGCCCGCAATCAGCCGTGCGCCCATCTCGTGCAAGGGCTTGATGTGCTGGCCGACCGACATCCCGGTTAGCTGGGCGACGTACGGCGCGTTGACGTTGGCGGTCGGGCACACGAAGATCCCGCGCTCGGCGATCATGGCCGCCAGCGCCTCGTTGAACTGCCGCTCGTTGGTCTCGGTGACGAACGAGCAGTGCTCGAGCGTCGTGACGCCGGCTTCGACGGCGCGGCGGATGCCCTCGATGCCGTGCGCGTGCGCGGCGACGGGCATGTCAACCCGCCTGGCCTCCTCGACGATCACGCCAAGCTGGTCCGTGGAGAACTGCGCGTACCACGGAGCCGATCCCCGGGTCATGAACCCGCCGGTCGACATCACCTTGATCAGGTCGGCGCCGTGCTTGTGGTGGGTGCGGACGAGGCGCCTGAGGTCGTCATCGCTGTCAGCCTCACCACCCATGAACCAGCAGTGCCCGCCGGTCACCGTGACCGGGCTGGCCGCTACCACCATGCGGGGGCCGCGGGCAAGGCCCGCGGCGATCGCGTCGCGGACAGCGATGGCGAGGTAGCCGCGCGCACCGAGGTCGCGGGCGGTGGTCACGCCGACGCCGAGCAAATCCCTGGAGTTGCGCAGCATCAAGATCAGCTGCTGCTCGTCGGTCTCGCCGCGCATCCGGTCGGCCGGACCCGGTCCGCCATCGAACCCGAGATGGACATGGCTGTCGATCAGTCCCGGCATGATCGTCGCGCCGGAATAGGCGGTCCTCGGGACCGACGCGAACTCGGCGGGCACCGCGTCAGCCTGGCCGACCCAGCCGATAGTGCCGTCACTGACCAGGACCGCGCCGTCGGTCACCATTCCGTCGCTGGTTAGGACCCGTGGCGCGGTCAGTACCTCAGCCAAGTCATCACCCGCCCGAGCGCAAGTCCGTTCGCGACGCGCACCACGCTAGGGATCGGCAGAAACAGGGTCAAGGCCCGCGTATCGACAACTACCTGGGGGCTGCTGCGGCGCGCGGTGCAGGATAGCCATGTGGCGGATAGTCAAAGCATGGCGAACGGAAGTCTCAGAGCGGCGATTGACGGCACCACCGCCGAGATGCTGCGTGAGCGCGGAAGCTTCAAGTGGACGGCTCCGGGCCCAGGAGGGTTCGGCGCCGCAGTGGCCGAGATGGACTTCGGCGCGGCGCCGGCCATCATCGAGGCGGTCACGAAGCTGTCCGCGGACGCCGCGTTCGGGTATCTGCCACCCTCGCTCGCCGAGGACATGAGCGCCGCCTGCGCGGAGTTCGAGCAGCGCATGTTCGGGTGGAGGGTCGACGCGGGTTCGATTCACCCGGTCCCCGACGTAATCAAGGCGCTGGAGATCGCGATTACACATTTCTCGCGGCCCGGCTCGCCGATCATCTTGCCGACGCCCGCCTACATGCCGTTCCTGATCGTGCCTGGTCAGCTCGGCCGGGAGATCATCCAGGTCCGGATGCACGATGACGATGGGTTCTTCACCTTCGACTTTGACGCGATCGAGGACGCCTTCCGGGCCGGCGGGCACCTGATCGTGCTCTGCAGCCCGTACAACCCGCTCGGCCGCGTGTTCACAGTCGAGGAGATGATCCAGCTCACCGACGTCGTGGACGGGCACGGCGGCCGGGTGTTCGCTGATGAGGTTCATGCGCCGCTCGTCTACCCCGGCCAGCGACATATCCCCTACGCCTCGACCTCGGACACGGCCGCCGCGCACACGCTGACGGCGACGTCGGCGTCGAAAGCCTGGAATCTGCCAGGCCTCAAGTGCGCGCAGGTGATCCTGTCGAACGAGCCCGACCGGCAACAGTGGGAGGGGATGGGACAGTTCTCTTCACGCGGCGCGAGCAACGCCGGAGTGGTCGCGAACACCGCCGCGTTCAGGTACGGCGAGGCGTGGCTTGGCGAGGCGCTCGCCTATCTCGACGAGAGCCGCAAGTTGCTTGCCGACCTGCTGGGCCGCCATCTGCCTCAGGTGCGGTACCGCCCTCCGGATGGGACCTACCTCGCATGGCTGGACTGCACCGCGATGGACCTGGACGGCTCGCCCGGTGAGCTCATCACAGAACGCGGCCACGTCACCGTGGTGGACGGCCCGGCGTTCGGCGACGGCGGAGCTGGGTCATTCCGGTTCAACTTCGCCACGCCCCAACCTGTCATCGCGGAGATAATCGAGCGCATCGCCAGCGTCCTGAACAGCGCCTGAGGCCATCCGCTCCTGCCGACATGGTGTCAGGCGATGAAGCGGTCGATGAGAAGCACCGCGCCGATGACCACCATCGCGACACCAGATAGGCCTGAGATTATGCGCGCCGCGGCCGGCCTGGCATGCAAGACCTTTCCCGCAAAGGATCCAAGACAGAGGTAGAACAGGGCACAGGTCGCTATGAAGATCAGGCCAAGCAACCCGAGTTGGGCGGCCAAGGGCCAGTCCCACCGTGCACTCGTGAATTGCGGCAGCAGTGCCAGGAAGAGCAGCAGTCCCTTGGGGTTCAACGCGCTCACGCCCATACCTCGTGCGAGCACCTCCCGCGATGAGAAACCGCCGCCCGGACCTGGGTCGCTCGACTGTTGCCCACCGCTCGCCTTTCCGGCGGCCGATTCCCTGATGATGGTCTTAGCGCCGTGCCAGATCAGGTAGAGGCCGCCGACGATGGTCAGCGCTGACAGCGCGGCCGAAGACCGGGCGACCAGCGCGCCGACGCCGGCGGCGACGACGACGGTAATGCCTGCGTAGCCCAGTACGAGGCCGCTGACCGCGGGGACTACCGTCTGGGTCCTGACTCCGGAGCTGAGGACGAAGGCCCAGTCCGGGCCGGGAACGGCCACGAGCAGCGCGGCGACCGCCCAGAACGCGGCGACGGAAGTGACGGCCATCGTGTGTTGCCCCCTGGCGGCGAGACACCTAAAGGCAAACTATCTCCGATCAGTCAGAAGATGTTCCTAAGCTTGATCGCCATATCGCCAATCCGTGGAAGAATCTGCCTCGTGGATGTGATAGATCGAAAGATCCTTGCTGCGCTGCAGCAGGACGGGCGGCTCACCATCACCGAACTCGCCGCACAGGTGGGTCTCAGCGTCTCCCCTTGTCACCGCCGGCTGCGGGAACTGGAACGCAGCGGAGCGATCCGCGGGTACCGGGCCGTAGTGGCCGCTGAGAGGGTCGGGCTCGCCTTCGAGGCGCTGGTCTTCATCACGATGCGCCAGACCGATCGGGAAACCCTGCTTGGCTTCGAGGCGGGGGTGGCGAGCATTCCCGACGTCGTGCAGGCCGAGCGCCTGTTCGGTGAGACCGACTACCTGCTGCGGATCGTCACCGCCGATCTCGCGGCATACCAGCGCCTGCAGGACGACAAGATTACGACGCTGCCAGGGGTCCAGCGGATGACGTCGACCCTGGTGTCGAAGCGGATCGTCCAGGACCGTCCCCTACCGGGATAGCCCAGCCGGGATAGCACTGGCCGGGTGGCAGGTTCAGAGCACCTTGGACAGGAAGGCTCTGGTTCGATCGTGGCTAGGGTTCGCCAGAACCTCTCGTGGCGCACCGGACTCGACCACCAGTCCATCGTCCATGAACATCAGCGAGTCGCCGACCTCGCGGGCGAAGCTCATCTCATGCGTCACCACGATCATGGTCATGCCGCTCTCAGCCAGGTCGCGCATGACGCCAAGGACCTCGCCGACAAGCTCCGGGTCCAGTGCGCTCGTCGGTTCATCGAAGAGCATCAGCTTGGGCTCCATGGCGAGCGCGCGGGCGATAGCCACCCGCTGTTGCTGTCCGCCAGAAAGCTGCTTGGGGTAGACGTTCGCCTTCTCGGCCATGCCCGTGCGGTCAAGCAGTTGCTTCGCGAGAGCGACCGCCTTATCCTTGTGCAGCTTTTTGACCCGGACGGGCGCCTCGATCACGTTCTCCACGACCGTCATGTGCGGAAACAGGTTGAAGTTCTGGAACACCATCCCGATCTGCGCACGCTCGGCACAGACTTCCTTCTCGCGAAGCTCGTGCAGGCGGCCACCGTACTCCCGGTAACCGACGAGATCCCCGTCCACCCACAGCCGCCCTGCGTTGATCTTCTCCAGGTGGTTGATGCAGCGCAGGAACGTCGACTTCCCTGAGCCGGAAGGCCCGATGATGCAGACCACCTCGCGGCGGGCCACCTGGAGGTCGATTCCGCGCAGCACCTCAAGCCGGCCGAAGCGCTTGTGCACGCCCTCGGCGACGACCATCGGCGTGCCGCCCTCCCCGATGGACTCCTGTGCCGACCACGGTTCGGCGCTCACCGGCCCCCACCTCCCGCAGGCGGCACTGCTGGCGCTGGAGGCGTCGAGTGGAACGTGGACAGGTACCGCCAGATGCGCTGCCTAGGCGTGAGCGGTAGCTCGCGCGCCGAGCCACGCGCGAAGCGCCGCTCGATGTAGTACTGGCCAATCGTGAGCAGCGACGTGACGATCAGATACCAGATGCTGGCGGTGATCAGCAGCGGGATCGTCTTGAAGTTCACCGAGTAGATCAGCTGGACGGCATAGAGCAGCTCGGTCACAGTGATGACGCTCGCCAGCGAGGAAGTCTTCAGCATCGAGATAGTCTCGTTGCCGGTCGGCGGGATGATCACCCGCATCGCCTGAGGCAGGATGATCCGGCGCAGTGTCACCCCGCGGGTCATGCCTAGCGCCTGCGCCGCTTCGCTCTGACCGAACTCGACTGACAAGATGCCGGCGCGGACAATCTCGGCCATGTACGCACCTTCGTTCAGGCCCAGCCCGAGGATGGCCGCGAGGAACGGCGTGATCAGCGCGTTGGCGTTCGCGCTTGCGAAGGAAGGCCCGAAAGGAACGCCGACCGAGACCTGTGGATACAAGAACGCCAGGTTGAACCACACGAGCAGTTGGACGAGGACCGGAGTTCCGCGGAAGAACCAGATGTAGATCCAGCTAGCGCCTGATAGCAGCGGATTCTGCGACAGCCGCATCACGGCGAGGATGACCCCGAGCACGATCCCGATCGCCATCGAGACCACCGTGAGCAGGATGGTGTACCAGAGGCCCTTCAGCACCCGGCTGGAGAGAAAGTATTGCCCTACGATGTCCCATTCGAACCGCGAGTTCGTCGTCAAGGAGTGCACGAGCATCGCGAACAGCACGAGCACGACGACAGCGGCGACCCAGCGCCCTGGATGACGGACGGGAACAGCCTTGATTTCCTCGGCCGGTGTTGCGCTCGTAGCGGCGCTGGCCTGGGGAGGCGGACCGCCAGCCTGACCGGCGGTCTCGCCCGCCCTGGGCGCCGTCATCGCATACCTCCGTGCCTAACCGCGACCGGACCAGACCCCTCCGGGCGATCAGCTCCTCGCGCCGTTGATCACCGGGTTGCTGATGGCGCCGCTCTGCACGCCCCACTTGGTCAGGATCTGCTTGTACGTCCCGTTCGCCATCAGGGCCATCACGCCGCCAAGCACCGCCTTGGTCATACCGCTGTTCTTCGGGATCGCGATCCCGTAGGGCGCCGCCCCGTAGGAGATCGGACTGCCAACGATCTTGAAGGTGCCGCCGGACTTCTTGACCTGGTACTCGACTACGGGTGAGTCCGCCATGGCGACTTGGGCGCGCCCCGAGGACAGCGCCAGGTTTACCTGGTTCTGATCGTTAAAGACCTGGACGGTAACGGGCGGCTTGCCCGCGTTCTTGCACTTTGTCGACTGTGCCTCGGCATCGGCCTGCTGGGTCGTTCCCTTCTCCGCGGCAACCGTGTGCCCGCAAAGGTCGGCGAGCGATCCGATGTTCGGTCCGCCGGACTTGATGTAGAACGAGGTGCCAGCGTTGAAATAGGTGACGAAGTCGACCGTCTTCTCGCGTTCCTTGGTGTCGGTGAATGACGACATGCCCAGGTCATACTTGCCCGAGGCCAGGCCAGGGATGATCGTGTCGAAGGTCGCGTTGACCATGTTGACCTTGAGTCCCATGGTCTGGCCGAGCGCCTTGGCCAGGTCCGCGTCCATCCCGATGACGGTATGGCCGTCGGGTGCGATGAACTCATTCGGTGCATATGTCGCGTCTGCGGCGACCGTCAGCGTGCCCTTCGACTTGATGTTGGCAGGCACGAGTGCCTCTACCTGCGGAATCGCCTTGGACGAGACGGTCGGCGTGGACGTTGGCGAGGATTGCGCCTCGCTCGATGCATTGTTGTTGCTACTTGAGCAGGCCGCGGCAACCAGTCCGAAGACCAAGATCACAATTGTGGTTGCCACCAGCCGCAGCTGAGTCTTGCGCATCTTCACGGGAACCCCCCGCGCCCCGTCGCCAGATGAGCCTTATCACCTTTCCCTACCCACTTCGCGGGTGTTCTCCCAAGCGGAACAGCGAATTGCGAGACGAGGGCAGTTAGCAGGTCGCCAGGCGCGGAGCAGCCGCGCCGCAAAGATCCAGCCGGCTGCGCCTCCGCAGACCTGATTGGCCAGCCAGCGCGCCATCAACTGGCGTAGCTGCCTCCGGCAGGGTCTCGCTGTCAAGCAGGAAGTCAACGGCTGGTTAACCGCGTCATGCCACGGCCTGAAAGTGAAGCTTGAGGCCGAGTGCCTTGGTGACCTTCATGATCGTGGCAAAGCTCGGGTTGCCTTCGGCCGACAACGCCTTGTACAGGCCCTCTCGGCTCATACCCACGCGCCGGGCGAGCTCGCTAACGTTGCCTGAGCGAGCGATCGTGCCAAGTGCCTGGGCGATGTAGGCAGGGTCGTCGTCGGCTTCCGCCAAGGCAGCCTCAAGGTAGGCGGCCGCGTCGTCGATGCTGTTGAGGTAGTCGGCGCTGTCGAAGCGGCTGAACGTTTCAGTCTTCTTGCTCACTGCTCTTCCACTCTTTGGCGACCAAGCGGGCATTCTGAATGTCGCGGTCTTGGCTGAACTTGCTAGCGCCACAGAGCAGCAGGATCAGCCGGTCGCCATCTCGCATGTAGTAGACCCGGTGGCCCGGTCCGTAGTCGATCCGTAACTCCGAGATCTATGTGCCGATCGCCTTAACATCCCCTGGGTTGCCTGCGGCAAGACGATCGATCCTCACGAGCACCCGCGCAACCGCCTGCCGGTCCTTCAGTTTTCGTAGCCATCGGTCGAATGTTCG
>DATAEH010000128.1:0-1647 GCA_036258115.1 Streptosporangiaceae bacterium | reverse complement strand
ACCGGCGAACCGGTCATCGCAGGTATCTGGCGACCCAACCGACAAGTGAACCAGGATTCGCCGGCCTTCGCCGATGCCAACTTCAACCCAGGCGATCGGTTCCGCTGGCGCGTCGCCGTGACCGGCGAGCCGTTCTCCAATCCGGTGTACGACACGACCCTGCCGCAGTGGGGCGATCCAGGGGTGCCGGGACAGAACCTTCGGACACAGTGGGAAATGACCCAAGCGGGGCAGTTCACCAGCGACGTGAATGAGTACGCCTACACGGCGGCGCTCGACATGGCGAGTGATCGGGTACGGGTCGTGGAAATAGGACGGACGGTGCTCGACCGCCCGATCAACATGTTCATCATCGGATACCCGACACCCCCAGCCACCGCGAAGAAGATCGCCAAATCCTCGTCGGCACTCGTCAACTGCAATGTGCACGGCAACGAGCCATCCTCGCGAGAGGCATGCCTGATCCTGGCCCGGCAGCTGGCGTTCGGTGACGACGCCCGCACCATCAACATTCTGTCGAACACCACCGTCCTGATCGTTCCTGCGATCAACGGGGACGGACGCGCCGCGAACACTCGAGGCAACTCCACAGGGCAGGACCTGAACCGGGATTTCTCGCTGATTCGCGAGCCAGAGACATTCGCGTTCGTCAAGATGCTGCGCGACTACCGGCCCGAAGCAGGATTCGACGGCCACGAGTTCGGCAACAACGAGGCCGGCGACCTACCGGTGCTCTACCCCCGGCACCTCAACGTCGCTGGGCCGGTATTCAGCCAGGCGAAGGACCTGATCGAGGGGTGGCTCTATGAGCAGGGCTCCGTCGACGGCTGGTGGTACTGCCCGTACGGCTGCCAGGGCGGCGGGGCAGTTGGTCTCAGCCAGGAGACCATCCTGCGCAACACCATGGGACTCAAGAACGTGGTCGGTGCGCTTCTGGAGGCACGCAGCGCGGGCGGGGAGACACGGGCGTCCGACGGTGGCGCCAACACACCGAACAGCCGGAAGCGCAAGACTTACTCGGCTCTCTACAACTACCACGAGTTCCTGGACTACTTCCTGGCCAACCAGTCCGAGATCATTGAGGCGACCGAGGACGGGGCAGAGCTTCAGACCTTGAACACGGGTCGGATTGTGTTCAGAGGTTCGTATGACGTGCCGGCGTTCCCGCCTCCGCACCCGGGCGAGAGCCCGCCGCCGGCGGAGATCCCGACCCCGGATCAGATCCTCGAAGATCCGCCGTGCGGGTACCTCCTTACCGAGGAGCAATACAACGGACCACGCACGGACGGGCCGGAAGGGCTGACGACCACGTTGGCCCAGCGCATCGATGCCCACGGCTGGAGAGTCCAGACCAGACCGGCCGGGTACATGGTCCCTCTGACCCAGCCCGAACGGGGTCTAATCCCGCTGCTCCTCGACGGTCAGGCGGCAGAGCCCTGGGTCGCCGCACAACGGCTGTACCCTCCGCCGGCGGATTCACGGGCCCCGTTGCCAGACAGTGCCTGTGGACTTGGTCGCGGCCCGGCATCGCCTGACTGGACGCCGTCGGCAGAAGACCTCAACTACATCCCCGACTAAACGAAGCCGTTGCCCGCGGCGCGTCGACAGGCCAGTACTCCGGTCGTCACGAGGCGCGCCGCGGTGCCC
>DATAEH010000127.1:0-34512 GCA_036258115.1 Streptosporangiaceae bacterium | reverse complement strand
AACGAACTCCGCCCCGCGTTCCACGACCGTCCGCGGATCGCCGGGAACCAGTTCGGCCGACCAGACGCGGCCGCCGACGCGGTCGCGCGCTTCGAGGACGACCACCTGATGGCCGGATCGCGAGATCCTGTCGGCGGCCATAAGACCCGCGAAGCCCGCCCCGGCGATCACCACGCGCATGCGGCCACACTCTAGGCCAGACCCTGCGGAGGGCGCCGAGTTAGGCTCGCCACAGCATGAACCCGTAGCAGTAGGCCCACCGGTGGACGCTTGGTGGTGCTATTGGCCCACCTGGGGTTCATCGGTGGGCCTGGAGTTGGGCATCCAGCGCCACCAGGGGTCCATCGGTGGGGCTGGTTGCGGGTCGAAAGCGGCACGGGTTCATCGGCAGGCACACAGCACTACGGCCGCCCGGAAGCATTCGCTCCGGACGGCCGCTTCGGCCCATCATGACTATGTGTTGGTGTGGTTGTGGTGGTGACGCCTGGGGCTATAGCGCAGCCACAGGAAGACGGCTATCCCTAGCAGCAGCCACGGGAAGAACGAGTGCATCAGCGCGTGGCCAAGGACGGCCGCCGCCACGATGATGAGGATGAGCAGCAAGATCCTGGACATTGGACTCCTAGAGTTTGATCGGGTTGCTGGTACTTGTTGCTTGTGGCCTGGTTCGGGAATCTCGGGCAGGTCGGAGAACAGCCCGGCGAAGTCGCCCGCAGTCTTGGCGCTCATCGCCCTCTCCATCCGCTCGTTGAACTCGGCCTGGTCGAGCCGGCCTTCGCCGTAGTGCTTGGAGAGGCGGTCGGCCACATCGGCCCGCTCGGCGTCCGAGACCCTTAGGTCCGGGTTGAACCCGCCGCGACGGCGGGACTGATAGACCGCCGACCACGGTGCGTTGCTCACCCACGGCGGGCTCGATTGCGGTGACATGTAGTTGTCCTCCTCGGACTTCCCGGACACTTAACGCTTCCGGTTCTCGAGCGAGCTGAACAGCTCGCCTGCGATGGACTGCGCCGCGCCTTCCTCTGGGATCAGCAGCCAGCCAGCCACGTACAGCGGCAGTGCAGCGCCGCCGACGAACGCGAGCACGACGAACGCGATCCGGATCAGGTTGGTGTCGACGTCGAGGTAGCGAGCGATGCCAGAGGCGACTCCGGCGAGCATCCGGTCGCCGATCGGCCTGCGAAGCGTGCGCAGGTCAGGCAGGCTCGGCCCGCCATACTGCGTGCTCCACGCCGATCCGGTGCCGCCCGCGGCGCCGGTGCCGCTCTGGCTTCCCGTCTCGTCGCCGTTGCCGCTGTCGCCAGCGGTCTCGGCCTCGATTTGTGACTCAGGGTGGGCATCTGTGGTGTTCATGGCTCCAGCCTGCGTCGTGCGATAGAGCGAGGCCATCGGGAAGAACCCTGATTGGACCCCTATCGCTGGCCGTCCGGATCCGGGGCTTCCCTGATAGCAGCACGGCCGATCAGGGGCGATGATGGAAGGGTGAAAGAGCAGCCGCATCGCTCAGCCCCGCCGACTAACCAGCTGCCGACCGTGCCGCTGACGAAGGACGCGCCGCCTGTCGATAAGGCGTGCACGGGGTGGCAGTCCCACATGCGCGGCGGCTGGGCGTGGCGGCGGCCTGGCGGCCCGCTGCGGCGGCCGCAGCAGGAGCGGATAGTCGGCGGCGTCGCGGCTGCCCTCAGCTCGCGAACCGGAATCGGCCCCAACGTCTTCCGTACCATCTTCGTGTGCAGTTCGCTGGCTGGCGGCTTCGGGGCGGCGGCTTACGTACTCTTGTGGCTTTTCATCCCCGCCGCCGGCGAAGACCGCAATATCGCGAGCCGTGCGCTTACCGACCGGCGCGGCATCGCGCTGGCGGCCGGCGCGGCTTCGCTGCTCACCCTTGTGCTGATGATCGCCTCGCTGCTGCACGTCGGCTGGCTTGGCTCGCTGTCCTGGCCGCCGGTCGTGGCGCTGGCCGGGCTGGTGCTGATCTGGCGGAACGCCACCCGCGACGAGCAGAGGCTGCTGCGCCAGGTGGCCGAGCCGATACTGGGTCTTTCCCCTGGCGGCCGCCGCTCGGCGTTCTGGCTGCGCATGATCCTGGCGGCTTTGTTGCTGATCAGCGGTGCGGTCATCGTCTTCCACGAACGCATCACCGCGAAGGTGGCGTGGCCGCTCACCGGGGTCGCGCTGCTGCTCATGGCGATCGTGCTGCTGCTCGGACCCTGGTGGCTGCGTATCGTCCGCGACCAGTTCGCCGAGCGCCAGGCGAGGATCAGAGCCGAAGAGCGCGCCGAGATGGCATCCCGGCTGCACGACTCGGTGCTGCAGACCCTCGCGCTCATTCAGCGCCGGGCCGACGATCCGCACCAGGTCGTCAGCCTGGCCAGGGCGCAGGAACGCGAGTTGCGCTCCTGGCTGTTCGATGGCAAGGCCCCGGGCTCGCTGGACGGACGGGCGGTCACCGTGTCCGACGGGATCCGGCTCATCCAGCAGGAAATCGAGGCCCAGCACGGCGTCGTGGTAGATGCGATCAGCGTCGGCGAGTGCGAGCTCAACGACGACCTCGGCGCGCTGCTCGCCGCCGCGCGTGAGGCGACGGTAAACGCCGCGAAGTGGTCAGGAGCCAGCGCCGTATCTGTGTTCGCTGAGGTCGAGCCGGCCGCCGTCTCGGTCTTCGTCAGGGACCGCGGGCGAGGATTCGACCCGGCAGCCGTTCCGGCAGACCGCAAGGGCCTTGCCGAGTCGGTCAGAGCCAGGATGGAGCGCCGCGGCGGCTCGGCGACCATCCGCAGCACGCTCGGCGAAGGCACCGAGGTGGTGCTGACCATGCCGCGGACAGCCGGTCAGCGCGAGCCAAGCCCGGCAACATGAGCGGCGCGCCTGCCCGGAGCGGCACCGCCGGCAGGCCGACGGTCTTCATCGTCGACGACCACGGCCTGTTCCGTTCCGGAGTGCGATCCGAGCTGGGCGACCAGGTCGACGTCATCGGCGAGGCGGAGGACGTGCAACCCGCGATCGCGGCTATCGCCGCCAAAGAGCCCGACGTGGTCCTGCTCGATGTGCATCTGCCGGGAGGCGGCGGGCAAGATGTTGTTTCTGCAATAACAAGGACGCACCCGCAGGTCCGGTTTCTCGCGCTGAGCGCCTCGGACGCGCCAGAGGACGTCATCGCCGTCATCAGGTCGGGCGCCCGGGGTTACGTGACGAAGACGATCTCAGGCGCCGAGCTCATCGATGCGATCCGCAGGGTGGCTGCCGGAGACGCGGTCTTCTCGCCTCGGCTGGCCGGGTTCGTTCTCGACGCGTTCGCCTCCCAGCCGGAGCAGCAGGTGCGCCCGGCGTTCGACAGCGAACTAGACCAGCTCACGCCGCGGGAGCGGGATGTGCTGCGGCTGATCGCCCGTGGCTACACCTATCGAGAGATCGGGCGGGAGCTGTTCATATCGGCAAAGACGGTTGAGAGCCACGTATCGTCGGTGCTGCGCAAGCTCCAGCTCTCAACCAGGCACCAGCTGACCCGCTGGGCCGCCGAGCGCCGCCTGACCTAGGAGGTTTCTTGATGCCGCCGTCCCACCTCTGCGACGGCGACGCCGTCGATCTGGCTGGCTTGCTGAGGGCCAGGCAGGTCTCGGTGCGCGAGGTGACGGCCGCGCACATCAAGCGGATCGAAGAAGTCGATACCGCGGTCAACGCCGTCGTCACCACGACCTTCGATCAGGCGCTGGAGAAGGCGGCGGCGGCCGACGAAGCGCTTGCGCGTGGCGAAGACGCCGGGCTGCTGCACGGCCTGCCGGTGGCGCACAAAGACCTCGTCCAGACCGCTGGCGTGCGAACCACCTTCGGCTCGCCCGCTTTCGCGGACAACATCCCCGACCAAGATGACCTGATCGTCGCCAGGATGGCGGGCGCGGGCGCGATCAGCCTGGGCAAGACGAACACGCCCGAGTTCGGCGCGGGCTCGCACACGGTCAACCGGGTGTTCGGCGCGACAAGGAATCCGTATGACCTGGGCCGCAGCGCTGGCGGCAGCAGCGGTGGCGCGGCGGCGGCGCTCGCCTCCCGCATGGTCGTGCTCGCCGATGGCAGCGACCTTGGCGGCTCGCTGCGCAATCCTGCGAGCTTCTGCAATGTGGTGGGGCTCCGGCCGTCCCCCGGAAGGGTGCCCGCCTGGCCGTTCTCCGATGTCGCCGACTGGCTGAGCGTCGAAGGACCGATGGCCCGCACTGTGGCGGACGTCGCGTTGTTCCTCGCCGTGATCAGCGGCCCTCACCCGCACGTGCCGTTGGCGCTCGACGCGCCGCCGCCTGCGTTCTCCGATCCAGCCCAGGTCCGCGAGCTGCTCCAGCGGGACATGCGAGGGGTTCGGGTCGCCTGGAGCGCCGATCTCGGCGGCCTCCCTGTCGATCCCGCGGTCCGCGCGACGCTAGCCCCGGCGAGAGTTGTCCTGGCCGACCTTGGGTGCGACGTCATCGACGCTACGCCGGACCTAACCGGCGCGGACGATGGCTTCAGGACCCTCCGGGCGCTGAAGTACGCGACGGCGTTCGGGCCGCTCCTGGCTGAACGCCCCGACGACGTCGGCCCGAACGTGGCGTGGAACGTTCAGCGCGGCCTGGAACTGTCGGCGGCCGACCTCAGCCGCGCGACGCGGCTGCTTGCGGCGCTGGCGGAACGGATCGGAGCGTTCTTCGATAGCTTCGATGTGCTCGCGTGCCCCGTCAGCCAGGTGCCGCCGTTTGACATCGACCTCGACTGGGTGCACGAGATCGACGGCGTGCCGCAGCACACGTACCTGGACTGGATGCGCTCGGCGTATTTGATCTCAGCGACCGGGCTTCCGGCAATCTCCGTCCCGGCCGGATTCACCAGTCCGGCGGCCGGTTCTGGAGCGCCGCTGCCGGTTGGCATCCAGCTGGTCGGCCGCCGTCGTGGCGACTGGCCGCTGCTGTCGATCGCCTACGCCTTCGAGCAGGCCACGCGCTACGCCGCTACCCCGCCACCCGTGCTCAGCGACCCCGAACGTAACGACACTGTGCTTAGCGACCGAGGCGGCTCCTGATCAGGCCACCGAGCGCAGCCGCCCCGGTGACCGGGGAGAACCGCTCGGACTCCGATCGCAGCCGCCGGTACTCCTCCTCGGAGAGATCGATGTCCGCGGCCGCGGCGTTGCTTTCGAGCTGCGCGACCGTCGATGCGCCGGGGATCGCCACCACAACCGGGTTGCGGATCAACCAGGCCAGCGCGATCTGCGACGCGGAGGCCGAGTGCGCGTCCGCGACGTCGCGCAGCGCCTTGATCAGATCGGTCGCGCGCTCCAGGTTCTCCGGCAAGAACAGCGCGTTGTTGGCCCTGACCGGGTTTGACGGCCGGTTGTAGGCGTCGTAGCGGCCGGACAGCAGGCCCTGCGCCAGCGGGCTGTAGGCGATGATGACGCGGCCATGCGCCTCGGCATAGGGCACCAGATCACGTTCGGGCCGCCGGTCCGCGAGGCTGTACTTGACCTGGTTGCTCAGCACCCTGGAGCCGAGCGCGTCCTCGGCGGCGATCCAGCGGCGCAGCGAGTAGTTGCTGACGCCGACCTCGTCAACCAGCCCGGTCCGCTGCAGCGCACGCATGCCGCGCATGATCGTGCCATCCCTGACGGCCGGGTTGGGCTGGTGTACCTGATACAGGTCCAGCTTTCGTGCCCCGAGACGGCTAGCGCTCGAGACGGCGCGCTGCTCGACGATCGGCGCTATCGGCATCACCGGCAGGATCTTCGTCGCCAGGAACACCGACTCGAGGTTGTCGCCGAGCGCGTCGCCGAGGATCCGCTCGCTGCGCCCGAACCCGTAGATCTCCGCCGTGTCGAACAGCGTCACGCCCAATTCGAGCGCCCGGCGGACGATGGCCTTAGCCTCCGATCCGGCGTAGGAATCGCCGTAACCCCACTCGCGGGAGCCGAACTGCCAGGTACCGAGGCCGATCTTGGAGACCTTCTTGGCCGTGTCCATGTCCAGATAGCGCATGGCACAAGTCTCTCCCGGCGGGACCGGATTAAGCGCTGACCGAGCCGAATCACTGAACAGTACTTGACGTTCCCGGCATTGGTTGTCACCTTGTGTTCCATTGTTCTTTACCTGTCCGACATCGTCATGCTGCATCCGCACAGGAGGCATCTATGCGCATGAAGACCCGTGCTGGCCTGGGGGGACGACCCCCCGGAACTCCCCGGCGGCGTGCCAAGTTCGTTGCGGCACTATCCGCAACGGCACTGGCCGCATTCTCGATCGGGCTCGCGGCCACGAACGCCGCCGCCGCGGGAAGCCGTCCGGCCGACGGTAACTCAGGCGTCCGGCTCGATCGCGTCTTCATCATCGTGCTGGAGAACCACTCAGAGAACGCCGTGATCGGCGACCCGAATGCGCCGTTCATAACCTCACTCGCCCACAAGTACGGCGAGGCGGCGAACTATTTCGGGGTCACGCACCCCAGCGAGCCGAACTACATCGCCATGACCAGCGGCTCGAACTGGTTCATCAACAACGACAACCCAGCCAACCGGTTCGACCACACCAACATCGTCGACCAGCTCGAGGCCGCCCACATCCCATGGGGCGCGTACATGGAGGCGCTGCCCCCGAACCCGCTTGATGACTTCTGGCCATCAAGCGCCGCGCCGCTGTACGCGTCGAAGCACAATCCCTTCGCGCTGTACACCGACGTCCGCGACGACCCCGCGCGGGTCGCCCACATCAAGCCGTACACGGACCTGGCAGGCGACCTGAACAGCAACCACGCCCCGCGGTTCGTCTACATCGTTCCTGACCAGTGCAACGACATGCACGGCGGCGTGTTTACGGCCGTGGACGGGCACCCGGAAACGCCGTGCCCGTTTGGCAGCGCCAACGACGACCCCAACGACGCGTCGCTGAAGCAGAAGGCCGACGCTTTCGTCAAGGGTGCTGTCGGAACGATCATGTCGAGCCGCGCCTGGACCCCGCACAGCGCGATCTTCATCGTGGCCGACGAGGGCGACTTCACGGGCAACCCGGTCAATGGCGGCTGGGACTCACCGGCCGGGTGCTGTGACTCGCCGGTACTGCCCGCTGGCGACCCCGAAATCAGCGCGCAGTGGCCGGGCGGAGTGTTCGGTGGCGGCCTCGTACCAGCCGTGGTGGTCGATCCGAGCGGTCCGCGGCACTTCGTCGACACCACCAACTTCAACCACTACTCGCTGCTGCGTACCATCGAGGACGCGTGGCACCTGCCAGAACTGGTCTTTGCCAGCGACCACGCGCAGGTGCCGGCCATGGACGCGTTCTTGTCCCGGTAGCCCGGTTCCCGGCGGGCGGCATCAGCGCTGCCCGCCGGGACTACCCGGTGCGTCCGGTTATTCAACTCAAGAAGAGATGCCTGCCTGAACCGAGTGTGCGTCGATGGCGGCCAGTTCATCGGCGGTGAACCCGGGCGCAGCTGCCGCGCCCAGGTTCTCCTCGAGCTGCGCGACGCTGCTGGCGCCGACCAGGGCAGAGGTAACTCGTTGGTCGCGGAGCACCCAGGACAGCGCGAGCTGCGCAAGCGTCTGGCCACGCGCCTGAGCGATCTCGTTGAGCGCGCGCAGGTGGCCGACCGTGTCCTCGCTCAGCAGCTCAGGCGAGAGCGACTCGGCCCTGCTGGCGCGCGACCCCTCGGGGATCCCGTTCAGGTAGCGGCTGGTCAGCATGCCCTGGGCGAGCGGCGAGAACGCGATGCAGCCAAGACCGTCCCGGTCGAGCGCGTCAAGCAGGCCGTCATCGATCCAGCGGTCGAGCACCGAATAGTTCGGCTGATGGATCAGCAGCCGGACGCCCATCTGCCGCAGGATCGCGGTGGCCTCCTCGGTCTGCTCAGGCGAGTACTGCGAGATGCCGGCGTACAGCGCCCGGCCGGACTGGACTGCTGTGGCGAGCGCGCTCATCGTCTCCTCGAGCGGCGTGTGCGGGTCGGGCCGGTGGCTATAGAAGATGTCGACGTAATCCAGGCCCATCCGGTGCAGCGACTGGTCCAGGCTTGCCAGCAGGTACTTGCGTGAACCCCAGTCACCGTACGGGCCAGGCCACATGTCCCAGCCAGCCTTGGTCGAGATGATCAGCTCATCCCGGTACGGCCGCAGGTCTTCGGCCAGGATGCGCCCGAAGTTCCTCTCGGCGGCCCCATACGGCGAGCCGTAGTCGCCTTTACCCAATAGCTGGCCAGGGGCCGTCCCGCCATAGTTGTTCGCGAGGTCGAAGTGGGTCACTCCGAGATCGAATGCGCGCCAGATGATCTCGCGTTGCGTGGTGATCGGTGTGTCGTCACCGAAGTTCTGCCATAGCCCGAGCGAGATGACCGGAAGGTCTATCCCGCTCTGGCCACAGCGGCGGTAGGTCATCTGGTCGTAGCGGTCTGGCGCCGGAACATAAGTCACGGACCAGCAGTCTGCCATGCCGCCGCGTCCACTATCGCAGGCCACCAAGAGATTCGTTCCACTGACGGATCTGCCAGGACTTGACCACGCCTTCGCGAACGAACGGGTCGCCGGCCACGAACTCGTCGGCGCCTTCCCTGGTGCGGAAAATCGCCATCGAGCCCTCCGCTTGCGGATCCCCGAACGTGCCGACCATCAGCAGTTCGCCGCGGGCTTGGAACTCGTCCAGCCTGCCCTTGTGCGCCGGGAAGACGGGAGGAGCCTTGGCCGCGACATTATCTGCGGAGGTGTACAAGAGGACAAACAGCGGTGCGGGCGGCTGACCAGGGGTGCTGGCATCTGAGCTCACATCGGCACCTCCCTTGGCTTACGAGCATGGGCTGGCCCGGGTATCAACCTACGGGCAGTCACCTTAGGCTGTCCGGCATGGGCGACTTCCTTCCGGTCAAGGGTTATGGAACGGTCAGCGTCTACCGGTCAGGCGCGGCCGTGAAGCTCGAACTGAACCGGCCCGACTCCATGAACGCGCTGAACACCCAGCTCAGGGTTGACCTGCTCGAGGCTGTGCAGGCCATCGCGGCCGATGACGGCGTCAGGGCGGTGCTGCTGACCGGTGCGGGCCGGGCGTTCTCCAGCGGAGCCGACCTGCGCGAGAGTCGGGAGCGGACGCCCGAGGGTCATCCCGACGTCTATAGCGTGCTGACCGGCCATTACCACCCGATCATCACGTGCATCAGGCAGATGCCGAAGCCAGTGGTCGCGGCGGTCAACGGGGCAGCCGCAGGCATTGGCCTCTCCCTGGCGCTGGCCTGCGATCTCGTGCTCGCCGCCGAGTCGGCCTACTTCCTGCTCGCGTTTGTCAACATCGGCCTTGTTCCGGACGGCGGTTCGTCGCTGCTGGTCCCGTCGCGGATCGGGTTCGCCCGTGCGGCGGAACTCGCCATGCTTGGCGAGCGGCTGGCCGCGCCTAAGGCCCTGGACTGGGGGCTGATCAATCAGGTCTGGCCCGGCGACGACCTGGCGGACCGGGCCGAGGCGCTGTGCGCCAAGCTGGCAGAGGGGCCGACAGGCTCCTACGCCGGGACCAAGCGCCAGCTCAACAACTGGCTCTACCAGAACATGGCCGACCAGCTGGAGTTCGAGGCCACGATCCAGCAGGAACGCGCCGGGTCGGCCGATTTCGCCGAGGGGGTCGCGGCGTTCGCTGAAAAGCGCGCTCCGCGATTCACCGGAAACTGATCGGGTCCATTCCGTGCCTGGCGACAACAATGGCGCGAAGGGCAGTCGCGATCGAGGCCTCGGCGAGTTCAGCACGCGCCCGCTGACGCCGCAGAGCTGGGTGGACCTGGAGCGGCTGTTCGATCTGCCTGGCGGGTCCATCGTGCGGGGCTGCTGGTGCATGTTCTACCGGCGCTCCGGCAAGCCGCCGGGATACGGCGAGCCTCCCGGATCGATGAAGGCCGTGAACAAGCAGGCCATGTGCGACCTGGTCGATTCTGGGACGGTGCCGGGATTGATCGGCTACTGCGATGGTGATCCCGCAGGCTGGATCAGCTTCGGTCCGCGGGAGGAGTACCACAAGCTGCGGCGCTCGCCGGTCATGAAGCCGGTCGACGATACCCCGGTCTGGTCGGTGGTCTGCAGCTATGTCGCCCGCCCCTACCGCGGTCAGGGCATGCAGCGCCTGCTGCTCGAGGCAGCGATCGAGTATGCGCGGGAGAACGGCGCGCGGGTGCTCGAGGCATATCCGATCGACAAGCCAATTCGCAGCCACGATGACTTCATGTTCTTCGGCTCGCGCAGCCTCTACGAGCGCGCCGGGTTCGGCGAGGTCGTCCGCCGCTCGCCGACGCGGGTCGTGATGCGGCGGGAGCTCGCGAGCCCGGAGTGACGGAAGCTGACGCGACCCGGGCAGCTCGCCTCGGCCCTCACAGCATCAGGTCAGGGTCGTCTGCCAGCACGCGCCTGTGCAGGTCTTGAAGCTCAGGCCCAGGGCCAATGCCGTACGTGCTGATGAGCGTCATTCTCAACTTGCCGAAAGCCGCAAGCGCCTCGACCCGCGCGCCAGAGCGATATAGCGCGGTTATCAGTTGCGCCCACACGTGCTCGTGCAGAGGATCGGAAGCCACGGCGCCGCGCAGGTAGGTCAGCATCTGCCGGTGCTCGCCAACCGCGAGCCGAGCGTCGGTCAGCGCATCCTGCGCCTCCTTTCGCTGGCCGAGCAGCCGTTCCCTGGCTGGCACGGCTGGAAGGTCGGCGAGCGGCGGCTCACGCCACAGGTCAACGGCCTGGTTCAGCAGTGTCGCGGCTAATCGTGCATTGCCTGCATCGAACGCCTCACGGCCGCGCGTGACAAGATCGCGGAAGTCGTCCAGGTCCAGTTCCCCTGGACCGGCCACGATCAGGTAGCCGGAAGGATGCGTCCGCAGCCGTCGGGGATCGGGCAGGGTCTTGCGAATCCCGTAGACGCAGCTGCGTAACGAGACGTCAGGGCTGACCGGAGGATTATCGCCCCAGAGGCCGGCCGCGAGAGTTGCGGCCGAGCAAGGTTGCCCCGCCTTGAGGAGCAGGAGCGCCAGGGCCGACCGATGCAGCCGTCTTGTGATGGCGACGGGCTGCCCGTCGTCGTTGGCAACCTCTAATGGGCCAAGAATCCTGAATCGCATAGCACCCCTCCGTCCCATGGGTTTGGCTAGGAACGGCCAATCGTAAGCACATAAAGAGTTGGCCGCGACCTGGAAATGACCGAATGGCAAAGGCGGAATCATGCCTGGCCACACCGCCCGTAGTTACGTGAACCTGCCGCCTGGCTGCGGGTTCACGTTGCGATCACGGATCGATCATCGGACTCGCCCTATAGTCCCTGAACACGGCCGGGGAGCACGAAGGGGACTGGTATGCGGACATGTAAGGTCGCCAAGCCGGCCGATCAGTGCACGAGGCACTTAGCCGCAGTCTCGCCAATCCGCTCGGTCACGGTATCCCTGGCAGGATTAGCGACTGCCCTGACCGGTTGCGGCACGCAGGCCGCCGATGTCTCCCTGCCCGTGAAGCCTGCCCACGTTCGGGCCGCCGGTGCCAAGGCAGTCGCGCCGACCGAGCGGGATGAGGTCGTCGCGGCTTATGAGGGTTACTGGCATGCGACGAACGCGGCCCTGGCGTCACGCGATCCGGCCAAGGCCGGCGCGATCATGGCCGGCTACATCCAGCGGAACGCGATTCCGGGGTTCGTCAGGGGACTGAAGGCGATCTGGCGCCGCGACGAGGTCGGATACGGGAGCCCTGTCTTCCACATCCTCAGCGTCACAATCACAGGACGTGTGACCGCGGCCGTGCACGACTGCGTTGACCTCAGCCACACGGGTCTCCAGAACCAGCAGACGGGCCAGATAGTCGGCGGCTTCGGCCAGTCACACGACTTCATGATCACCACGCTCGTGAGCAGGCACGGACGGTGGCTGGTGACAGGAGCGATTCCGGTGGTGCAAGCATGCGTTTACTGATCCGATCGGGCATTGCCTGCGCGGCGCTTGCCGCGGCCGCGATGCCGGCCTACGGCGCCCAGGCGGGTGGCGGCTCTGGCGGCGGCAGCTGCTATCCGGTCAACTTCACCTGGATCTGCGTCTACAGCGGTAGCGGGGGCGGCAGCCCGGGCTCTGGTGGCGCCTCCGACACCATCGCGTGCACCTACGTCAAGGCGTCGGCAGGTCTCCTGCAGCGCGCGGGCATCGGGCCTCCCGCGCCGGGCCACCAATGGGACTTCATGACCTGCCCTGGCTCGATCCTAGGGCCGCCCGGCGGGCAGCTGGTGCAAGTCAGCATCAGTACCGGAACACCGGCGATCAGCCCATTCGAGCTGTTCAAGATCGCGATCCGCGAACTGTCCGTGCCGAGCCTGCCCGGTGCCACGGCGCCACCGCGTGGCAAGGACGGCCTGGTCGGCCTGCCCGAGTGGTACTGGGTGCCGCGCGATCAGTGGCATCCGGTCAGCATCACCGTCCATGCCGGACCGGTGTGGGCGACCGCTAGCGCGGTACCCACATCGCTCAGCTTCATGCCGGGCGGCGGACTGGGCTCGGTGACCTGCCACGGCCCCGGCACGCCGTTTATCCGGTCGAAGGCCGCTGCGCAGGAGCACACGAACTGTTCCTACATCTATGCGCAGGCGTCCAAGGGCCAGCCCGGCAACGCCTTCCAGGCAGGCTTGTTCGTGACCTGGACCGTCAGCTGGACGGGCTCGGGCGGCGCGGGCGGCGTGATCACCGACAGCTACACGACGGGCAGCGCGTTCCCCGTCCGGGTGGCGCAGGCCGAGGCGCTGGTGACCACGCCATGAGCGGCAAGAAAGGCCGGGCGATCGGCACGGCGTATCACCCGCAGACCGATACGGCTTTTAATGGCGCTGCTCGCCCAGCCACCCAGCCCATCGCCCTGGCGAGGCTTCCACGGCGGCGACGCCCAGGCATGATCGCGCTGGCCGCCGCATTGGTGGGCGCTGGCATCCTCGGCAGTACCGCTCTTTATTCCGCAACCAGCCGCAGGGCGCCGGTCTTGGTTGCCGAGGCCAATGTTCCGGCGGGGGGATTGATCACCGCCAGCGATGTCGGCACGGTCAGCGTCTCGGTGGGCGCTGGAGTACAGGTGATCCCGGCCACTCAGATGTCGCAGGTGGTCGGTCAGGTCGCTGGCACAACCTTGCACCCCGGCATGCTCCTGACAGCGTCCGAACTCGCCACACAGCGATCGCCTGCCCCCGGCCAGGTGCTCGTCCCGCTGCCGCTCCGGCCGTCCGCCGTGCCGGCCAGCGGCCTGCGGCCAGGGGATGAGGTTCTGATCGTCGCCACGCCCGGTGCGCAGGGCCAGGCCGGCCCGGTTAACGCGGCACCGGCATTGACCGTGCCGGTCAAAGGGGTGATCGAGGACGTCAGCACGACGGCCGATGCAGACGGGTTCGCAGTTGTGGACGTGCTGGTGCCGTCAAGCCGCGGTGCCGACCTGGCCGAGCAGGCGTCAACAGGCCAGTTCGCCATCATTGTCACCAGCCGGAGCCTGACGTGAGCCTGTTCGCGTTGGTGTCTCCCGGCGGGTCGCCCGGATGCACCACGACCGCGCTGGCCATCACCTTGACATGGCCCGGGCCCGTCACGCTCGCTGAATGCGACCCTTCTGGTGGCGACATTCTGGCGGGCCTTTTTGCCGGGCATCTTCCGGCGCCGCGCGGGCTGCTCGGCGTGGCGTTCGAGGCGAGCCGGGGGCTAGCTGCGATGTCGGCTGAGGCCAGCTCGCAGCTCGCAGCGCTGGACAGTGACGGCGAACGGATGTTCTTGCCCGGGTTGAGCGACCCGCGACAAGCCCTTGGCGTCGCGCCGGCCTGGGCGGCGATCGCGCGCATGATGTCCAGCCAGCGGAGCGATGTGATCGCCGACTGCGGTCGTCTCGATGCTGGGGACGGCCAGCCAGCCGGCGTACTCGCCGAGGCGGCATTGGTGGCCCTGGTAATGCGATCCTCGCTGCGGCAGGTCGCCGCCGCGCGGCCGAGGATCGAAATGCTGACTCAGTTGCTTGGCGGGTCGGATCGGCTCGGAATGCTGCTCGTCGGGGACGGGATCCATGGCTCTGCGGAGATCACAAGGACGCTCCGTGTTCCTGTACTTGCCAGCCTGCCGCATGACGCTAAGACAGCCGCTGTCCTGTCCGATGGCGTCGGTCGGCGCGCAAGTCTCGAAGACCGCCCGCTCATACGCGCTGCGCAGGCCGCGTGCGCGGCGATCACCAAGGCGGCTTCCGAGGCACGGCCGCTTGATTTGGCAAGCACGAACGGTCACGTGCGATGAGGGGCGAAGCTGGGAGCGGCGCCAGCGCAAGCGGCGAAGCGGTGCACGGCCTTCGAGGCGCAATGGACAGCGGGCTGAGCCGCCTGCAATGGCCGCCGACTCACCACACGCCCGAACCTTCTGACAGGACGCACGTCCCGACCGGCCCAGCTGACGCACGGCTGCTGGCCGCAATACCCGAGATCCTCGCGATGATCGCCGAGCTGCTGCCCGACCGCGCCGAGCATGCCGAGGTCATGCCGCTGATCACAGACGCGGCCCGGGCATGGTCGCAGCGCCAGCTGCGCCAGGGGACGCCCGTTCCAGACGCCGGGGCCATCGAGACTCTCGCGCAGGCCGTATACGACCGGCGCTACGGGCTCGGACCGCTCGCGGAGTACCTGCGTGACCCAGACGTCGAGAACGTCGATGTCAACGGCTGCGACGAGGTTTGGATCAGCTACAACACAGGGGAGCGGGTGGCGGCAGCCCCGGTCGCCGCCACCGACGAGGCGCTCGCCGACATGATCAGAGCCTGGGCGACACGCGGCGGCCAGACTGCTCGTGACTTCTCGGCGGCCTCCCCGCTGGTCAATGTCGCACTCGCGGGCGGAGCGCGGATGACTGCAACGATGTCGGTGACGCCGCGTCCTTGCCTGTCGCTGCGCAGGCACGGCCAGCTCGACGTCACGCTGGCGGACTTGATCCAGTTGGGGACGATAGACCAGGTCATGGCCAGATTCCTGGCCGCAGCGGTGAAGAGCAAGTGCAACATAATCGTCACGGGAGGTGTGAGCGCAGGCAAGACCACGTTGCTGCGGGCGCTGGCCAGCGAGATCCACCCAAGCGAGCGGATCGCCACGCTCGAGTCTGAATATGAGCTCTACCTGCACGACCGAGAGCAGCACCCGGACGTGATCGCGTTCGAGGCCAGGGAGGCGAACTCGGAGGGCGCGGGCGCAGTGTCCCTGCAGGACCTGATCGCCCACGCACTGCGGCACAACCCGCAGCGCATTCTGGTCGGCGAGGTGCGCAGGAGCGAGATCCTGCCGATGCTCGAGGCAATGAACTCGGGCCAGGAGGGCTCGATGTGCACGCTGCACGCGAACTCCCCCGCCGAGGCGTTCGACCGGATCCTCATCCTCGGACTGCGCGGCGGGCTGGCGCTGGCCGAGCGCGCCATTCACATCCTGGTCGGGATGGCAGTCGACCTGATCATCCACGTGCGCAAGCGGTATAACGGCACGCGCAACGTCCGGTTCATCGCGGAGATCCTCGAGGTCATGCCGCCGGGCGATACCGAGCGCCCAGCGGTTAACCGGCTGTTCCTGCCTGAGGGACCCGGGGGTCGCGCCGTTCCTGCGCACACGCCCTCATCGGCCATGCTCGCGCGGCTCGCGGGCGCGGGCTTCGACCCGGCCATGGTCGACCAGCGAACGCCCGTCACGTGGATGCGGCAGTGATCATCGTGGCTGCCCTGGCCGGGGCACTGACCGCGCTAGGAATCGTCCTACTTGCTGGCGAGCTGACCCGGCGGGCCCCAGCACCCGGCCGACCGCCACGCAAGCTGCCGATGACGGGCAGCATCGGTGCGGCCAGGAAGCGCCTGACTTTCGCCGTCCTCGCCGGATTAATCATGCTGGCTGTGACCAGATGGCCGGTCGCCGCGCTCGCGACCGCCGGCGCCGTCATACTCGTGCCGAAGCTGACCGCCGCCAAGGCCGCCCGCGAGCGGACCGCGAAGCTCGAGGGACTCGAGCAGTGGACGCGCAGGCTGTCGGACATGCTGACCGCGAGCAGAGGGCTCGAGGACGCGCTCGCCGTGAGTGCGAAGACTGCGCCAGCCGCGATCGCGGGGCCGGTCACCGCTCTCGCCAGGCGCCTGGCGGCCAGGGTCGGGACCGAGAACGCGCTGCGTGCCTTCGCCGACGACATTGACGACCCTGCAGGCGACAGGATTGCCGCCGCCCTGATCATCGCGACCGGCCGGCGCGGCGGCGCGGTGCATGGGGTGCTCAGCGCCTTAGCCGAGATTCTCGCTAGGGACATCGCGGCTCGCCGCGAGATAGACGCCGAACAGGCTCAGCACCGGACGACGCTGCGGTGGATTGCTGCCTTCGTCGGCGGTTTCACGATCTTCGCGATCATGAACCGCACCTACTCGGCGCCCTACGGCACCGTAGTCGGGCAGGTCGTGCTCGCCTTAGTCGCGCTGCTGTACGCTGCCGCGCTCGGCTGGCTGCACCGGCTCGGCATGCTGCCGGGTCCCGGTCGATTCCTCCAGGCGCACCGCAGCCCAGCGGGCCGCGAACCCGGCGGTCGCTCTGGCGCGTCGCCATGGGCGGAGGCGGCCCGGTGAACCCGCTGATCGTTCTCGCGGGTGCTATCGCCGGGCTCGGCTTGTGCATCGCCCTCGCCCAGTTACTGCCGGGCGTCCCGAGGCTCGATGCTGCCCTTGCGAGAATCCACGCGGGCGGGGCCGAGGAACCGCCGCTGTCCGGGTTCCGGGGATTGATCGGCCAGATGGCGTCCGCCCTGCCGTGGTTGCCGGTCCCCGCCGCCGACCTGGCGTTGCTCGGGCACGATCGGGAGCGGTGGTTCACCAGCAAGATCATTTGCGGTCTGGTCGGGCTCGGTATCGTCCCGGCGCTCACGGCGCTGATGGCTGCGGCCGGTGACAGGCCGTCGTTCACAGTTCCCGCGATGATCTCCCTCGCGCTTGGCGCTGGCCTCTTCTTCGCCCCTGACCTGGTAACCAGAGTCAACGCCGCCGAGCGAAGGGCCGACTTCCGGCACGCCCTTACGAGCTACCTGGACCTCGTCGCGCTTGAACGCGGTGCGGGCGCCGGACCGACCGAGGCCCTGGAGGCAGCTGCTCAGATCGGCGGTGGCTGGGCATTCGCAAGAATCAAGGGCGCGCTGGATGCGTCTAGGAACGCAGGCCGGCCGCCATGGGAGGCCCTGGCTGCGCTTGCCGCCGAAACCGGTGTCGTCGAGCTAGCCGACATCGCTGACATCGCCGAAGTGGCGGGCCACGAGGGCGCCAGGATTTTGCAGACGCTGGCCGCGAGAGCGGAGTCGATGCGTGCCCAGGCACTCTCGGCGACCAAGGCCAAGGCCAGCGCTCGCAGCACGACCATGGTCGTCCCGATCGCCTTACTCGGAGCTGGCTTCCTGCTGCTGCTCATCTTCCCGATCGTCTACCGGACGTTCGGATAACGGATCGCTACGAGGGAGGCATCTGTGGGAGCACTCTGGTTCACCACGAGCTATCTGGCTTGCTTGGCCCGGCCTCGGGTCCGTGTGCTGCTGAGAGACAGTGACGACGGAGCACTGTCGCTCGAATGGATCGTCATCGCCGTCCTGCTCGTAGCCGCGGCCACGGTGGCCGGGGCATTGTTCACCAGCGCGATCAGCCATGAAGCTGGCAAGCTGCCGTAGGGCGCGGCGCGATGACGGCGCCCTGACGTTGAGCTACGTGATCATCATCCCGGCATTCCTGGCCGGCATCATGGTGATCGTTCAGGCGTGCATCTGGTATCTGGCCCGCGAGACCGCGATCGGCGCTGCACGCCAAGGGGCCGATGTAGCAAGGACCGCGCACCCGCCACCGGGACAGGGCGCCCAGGCCGCGGTCGCCTTCGCCAGGCAGGCGGCTCCCGGCTTCCTGCTCGGGCCGGCTGCCTCCGCCGCGGGCAGTTCGGCAACGACGGTCCGGATCCGGGTCACCGGCCGCGTGCCGTCACTGGTCCCCGGGATGGTGCTCACGGTCAGCGAGGTCGTCACCGCCCCGGCTGAACGGTTCAACGCCGAAGGCCCTCACGGTCCGGGCCGGGTCATGGCCCGTGCCCGGTCGCGACGCCGCGCCGTCGCGCTTGCCAGGGCGACGGCTGTAGGAGGCCCGCATGCCGGTTAGCAGCGAGTGGCAGCACGCCAGGCTCAGGGTCACCGGCGAAGACGGCAACGCCCCGCTCGAGTTGCTGATCCTCGCCCCGGTCATCATGGCTCTGATCGGGCTGGTGATCGCGGCCGGGCGGACGTCCGTCGCGCAAGGCTCAGTCGACGCCGCGGCTCGCGACGCCGCGCGGCAGGCCTCGATCTCGATGACGGCGGCAGCGGCGCGTCAGGCGGCGCTTTCAAGCGCGAACACGGCCCTCCGAGCCGACGGCCTGCACTGCAAGCCGGTGGTAAGGCTCCGGCTGGAGCCCGGGTTCAGCACCTCGCCAGGCCAGCAGGCCCAGGTGAGCGCATCGGTCAGCTGCGCCGTTCCGCTCTCTGACCTCCTCGTGCCGGGCGTTCCTGGCTCGAAGAGGCTGACGGCGCAGTTCACCTCACCGCTGGATCCGTACCGGTCTCGGGCCGACGGGACGTTGTCACAGCGTCGTCACACCCCGGCCAGCACGATCGGCGCATAAAGAGGGGAGCGAGGATGCGGCGTTCTTACGCCTTACCGGCACGCGGCGAGCGTGGATCGCTGACCTTGATGCTGGCCGCGTTGATGGTGGCACTGCTGGCGCTTGCCGGACTGGTGATCGACGGCGGCCGGAAGCTGAACGAGTCGTCGCGCGCCTATGCGATCGCTCAGGAAGCGGCCAGGGCCGGGGCCGGCATGGTGGACAGGTCCGCGGCCTATCGATCGGGCACGTTCAAGATCGATGAGGCACAGGCACTGGCAGCAGCGCGCGCCTATCTGGCACATGCGGGCTACGCCGGATCTGTCAGCCCCGACGGGACGCAGCGGATTCGCGTCACCGTCACCGTGACACAGCCGACGCTGGTGTTGTCGCTCATCGGCATGGACTCGATGACGTCGACAAGTTCGGCAGTCGCTTCACTGGTCACCGGCGTGACGGGACCAGGCACGTGAAGCGGGGGACTTCCGGGAGGTCGTCCCTGCGGGCCAGTTCTCGCCCCGGCGCGGCGCTCGTACGCGGCATTGGTGCCATCGCCACGCTGACGGTAACCACGATTGGCTTGCCGATCGCGCTCTACCGGCTTGGCGGCTCGCCGATCCCCTCGCATATGGCGTCCTGGCACGAGATTGCGGCCGGACTGATGCGCCAGGACAACGGCGGCCTGTTCCTCGGTGCCGTCCGCGACCTGGCCTGGTTGGCCTGGGCGGCTTTCACGGTTGCTGTGCTGGCCGAGGTTCACGCAACGCTGCGGGGTCGGCCAGCTCCGCGCATGCGAGTGCTCGGTCTGCAGGGCGTCGCGGCCAAGCTGATGGCGGCGGCCTCGGTCAGCTTCACCGCGCCGGGCGCGGTCAGCCTGGCGGTCACGCCGGCGCTCGCGGCGGTACACGGACCAGTGACTCTTGCGGCGCAGATCAAGCCGCCAGAGCACGGCATGCGTGGGTCGCCTCAAGCGGCTGACGCCCGGCACGTATCGGAACATAAGACCGTAGTCGTCCAGCCGGGTGATTGCCTCTGGACGATCGCGCAGACGTACTTGGGTTCGGGTGATCGCTATCCGGCTCTGATCAGGCTGAATCTCGGACACGACATGGGCCGCGGACGGGTGTTCACGGACCCGTCGCTGATCATGCCGGGGTGGGAACTAAGGCTCCCCGGTACGGCAGGACCCGGCGGTCATTCGGACCCGCGGCCTAGCCCGCGCCCGGGTGATCCCGGAACCGGATCAGAAACCGGATCAGCCCCGGGACCAGGACACGGGGGAGCAGGTGACGCAGAAGCCTCCGGCTCACGGCGCGGTGCCGGCGAAGCGGCCGGCCAGCACGACGAGGCACACGAGGCGGTCCTCTTCACGCTGGGAATGATCGCGGGCGCTGCTCTCGCCTGCCTCGAGCGGCTCAGGCATCGGCAACGCCAGTACCGGCGGCCCGGTCGCCGCATCGCGCTGCCTGCCGACGCCGACGGCCAGCGGATCGAGTGCAAGCTCCGCGCGGCCGCTTCGGCCGCGCGGCCTACTTCGCTCCGCGACGCGCTGTGTGACCTGAGCGCCGGGGTGGCAGCGAGCGGCGACCCGCTGCCGCCGATCGTCGGCATCCATCTCACGGCAGGCAGCATCGATGTGCTGCTGTCTGCGCCGGCGTCGGGGCCGCCGCCACCGCCCTTCAGCATCGCGCCAGGACGCCAGGGCATGTGCTGGACCGCCGCGCTGGCCCGCGAGTCATCGGACCAAGCCGCGTCGCCGCCTATGCCGGGCGAGGTCGGCGACTTGCTGCCCGGGCTGTTCACGGCGGGCGCGACCGACGACGGGTACCTGGTGCTCGATCTGGAGGCTATGCGCGTCACCTGCTGCGACGGGCCGGCCGACCTGATCGACCGGTTGCTCGTCACAGCAGCGACCGAGCTTGCCGCAAGCCGATGGAGCGGCTGGTATCAGCTGATCCTGGTTGGCTGCGATGAGCTTGACGTCCTGGGGAGGGCGGAACGATGCCCGGACCTGGACGTGGCACTCGAATTGCTCCAGTCCAGGATCGCAACGATCGACAGGCGGCTGAGCGACGACCGGCAGGCAGACGTGAGGACCCGCCGGATGGAGGATCCGGAGGACGAGGACTGGGGCCTGACGTTGCTCGTCAGCCGGCTTCAGCCGACACCCGACCAGATGGCGCGGCTGCTCGACCTATCTGACGGGCCCGGCGGGATAGCGGCGCTCGTGGCCGGCGACACCGAGGCAGCCGACGGCAAGCACGCGCCGACGGTATTCCGGCTCGAGGCCGACCCTGATGACCAGGCCAGCATGCGCGCCACCATCACGCTTGCCTACCTAGGTCCAAATCACAAGCTGAGCGTCCAGCCGCAAACGCTGACCGTTGACGAATACGAGGCGCTGGCAAGGCTGTTCGCGACCGCCGCGGACGCCTCAGACGTCAGCGCGCAGGCGCCGCCCTATGACGATGCCGACGATCCGCCGTGGATGCAGTTCGCTGCCGCGCCCGTCCTGGCCGGTCTCGAGGAGGTTCAGGCTCAGGTGCATAACTTCGAGCAGACCGCTTCCGCTGACGCTGGACGGTCAAACATCTGCGTCAACGTGCTCGGCACGTTCGAGGTGCTCGGCTCGGTCGAACCGCTGCAGCCCAAGCAGGCCGAGCTGGTGCTGGCGCTGGCGCTGCACGCCCCGGTCGGTCTGGCCAACTCGGCGCTGTGTACGATGCTCGGCGCCGACGCCGACCATCCGCGCCCCGCCGACTCCGTCAGGCAGCTGATCACGAGAACCAGGCGGCGTCTTGGGCAGGCACCGGACGGGCGCGAGTACATCGTCCACTTAGGCAGCGGCATCTACGTGCCGCACGATGACATCCAGCTGGACTGGGCGGCGTTCAGCGTGCTGGCCAGGCGAGGCCGCGCCGAGAACAACATGATTGAGCTTCGTGCCGCCCTTGATCTCGTTCGCGGCGAACCGTTCGCACAGTGCTTCTACTGGTGGATCGACATCGCACTGGTCGAGGCCATGCGCGCGGAGATCGTTGATACCGCCGACCTGCTTGCCCGCCTCGAGATGAAGGCGGGGAACGCGACGTCGGCCGCCCAGGCCGCCAGGATCGGGCTGACGGCAGAGAGCGCGGCCGAGCAGCTGTGGCGAGCACTGATGCGCGCTGAGCATGCGGCAGGGAACCCCGCCGGAGTGGCCGATGCATGGTCGGGCTGCCTCGATGTGATCACGGAGATCGCACCCGGCGGTGAACCGCATCCCGATACGGAGCGCCTCTACCGCGAGCTCAGCCGCGATGCCCGGCACCTGACCGTGCGCAACTGAGCAGCCATGCCTGCGGGCCAGCTGAGCCCTCGGCCTAGGCTTGCCCTGACAGCGCGGGCAGAGCCGGGGGGTTGCCATGGCGCAGACAATGTCGTTCACCATCGGCGCGCATGCATCGTGCGAAGACGGTCCGTGCGGCACGGTGCGGCGGGTCGTAGTTGATCCTCTTGCGCGGACGGTGACCCACCTGGTGGTCGAGCCCAGGCAACGGCATGAACCGGCCAGGCTGGTTCCTGTCGACATCGCAGAGACCACGCGCGGCGGCGTGAACCTGCGGTGCAGCAAGGCCGACTTCGAGGAATTCGATGCGGCCGAGGAGACCCAGTTCGTCGCGGCCCCGATCGGCTATGAGAACTACGAGCCCGAGCAAGTGCTCTCCTGGCCGTACTTCGGGCTGCACGGCGGGCAGGCCGGCTCGGTCGGAGGAATGGCCGACGTGCCTGGTGTCCCGCAGACGTACACCCAGGAGACTCTGCCCGAGGGTGAGGTGGATGTTCGCCGCGGCGATCCTGTCTATGCCACGGACGGCCCGGTCGGCCACGTGCATGGCCTCGCGATGGATCAGGACAGCCGCCGGGTCTCGCACGTCCTGCTGGCCGAAGGGCATTTGTGGGGGCGCAAGGAGGTCGCGATCCCTATCGGCGCCGTCACAAGCGTGGAGAACGGCATCACGCTGCGCCTCAGCAAGAAAGAGGTGGCGGACCTCCCGCCGGTCCGCGTCGACCGCTGATATCGAGGAGTTGCCGACGTCGGCCAGCCGCCGGAGGTCATTTCGCGTCGGCGTAGCAGTCGACAACCGCGGTGCTGAGCGGAAAGGCCACCCTGGTCGGGCCGAAGACCAGGCGGGAGGCGGCAGTCGCCGCGCGCGACACGGCTTCCGCGACCGCGTCGGCCTGATCCTGCGGGCAGTGCACGATGACCTCATCGTGCTGGAAGAAGACCAGTTCAGGTAGATCGTGAACGGCAGCCGGCGGTCCGGGCGAGAGTAGGTCACCCGCCGCGTTCTTGCCGATCATCTTCGCCAATTCGGCGCGCAGGCTCACGAGCATGACCAATGCCCAGTCCGCAGCGCTGGCCTGCACCACGAAGTTCCTGGTGAACCTGCCGCGGGCGCGCGACGCCTGCCCCGCCCGCGGGTCGCGCTCGGTGACCGGGTCGGCAGGGTCCTCGGTGAGGGCGCGCCAGTTCGCCGACGGCGGCGGGCAGGTCCTGCCCAGTACCGATCTGACCAGCCGACCCTCCTCGCCAGCCCGGGCCGCGGCCTCGACGTAGCCCGCGGCGGCGGGGAACCGCTGCCGCAGTACCGCGAGCAGCTGACCGGCCTCGCCGCCCGCGCCGCCGTACATGGCGGACAGCATCGCGACCTTGGCCTTGGCTCGCTCACCGCCGAACGCGGTGGCCAGCTCGGCGTACAGGTCGCCGCCCATGGCCGCGTCAGCGAACGCGCGGTCGCCTGCCAGGGCAGCCAGCACGCGCGGCTCGAGTTGCGCGGCGTCGGCGACCACGAGCACCCAGCCTGGATCGGCGACGACGGCGCGCCTGAGCATCCGAGGGATCTGCAGCGCGCCGCCGCCGCGCGAGGCCCAGCGGCCGGAGACCACGCCGCCGACCACGTACTCGGGCCGGAACCTGCCGTCGCGCACCCAGGAGTTCAGCCAGGACCAGCCGAATGCCGAGTGCAGCCGCGCCAGCTCCTTGTATTCCAGGAGCGGCGCAATCGCCGGGTGATCGACGTCCTTGAGCACGGCGAGCCTGGTGGATGACAGGCGGATGCCGTCGGCTGCTAGGGCCTGCAGCAGCTGCGATGGCGAGTCGGGATTGACTGGGCGGGATCCAGGCCTCTGGCCGCGCGTCTTGCCAAACGCGGCCGCGACCTGGTCGGCCAGCTCGGCGAGCCGGGCAGGACGCTGCCCCGGAAGCTTCGGCCGCGACCCGAGCATCTCAGTGAGCAACCCGTCGTGTACCTCTGGCCGCCATGGAAGCCCGGCCAGCGTCATCTCGGCGGCCACCAGCGACCCGGCGGACTCTGCGGTGACCAGCAGGCCGAACTTGTCCGGATTTTCATCCGCCGCGATGCATCGCAGCTGATCGGCATGGATCTCGACGACAGCGTCCAGCATTGATCGCGGATCGACTTGCTCGGCGGCTCCCGCCTCAACGGCGTCGAAGAGCCCTGGCTGATCGAGCCGCTGACCTGTGCTCGGCGCCGCGCTGGCCTCGGCGGCCTTCAGGAGGGCGCGAGCATCCGCGAGCAGCGTGTCAGGAACCGACGCTCCGGCGCGTGCATCGCCCGTACCCGCACCAGTTCCGAGCGCGGCATCTCTGCCACTGATCAGCGCTTCCGCGTGCGCCACGTCATGGCATCGAGCCACTCTCACGCCCGCCAGCAGCAGCCTCTGGTAGACGAGCGCTGCGGACGGCCAGACCCAGCGCGGCTCGTCGCTCTGCTCGTACTCGCGAACGGCCGCGGCGAGATCATCCACCTGTACTACTGGGCGCGCTGGGCTACCGTCCTCCCGCAACTCGCGCAGCAGGCCGGATTCGCCGGGCCCCGGCACGACAGCAACCCGCACGAGCCGATTCTGCCGTGTGGTCCTGACACTTGAAGACGCACCTACACCCACACGGCGACCGGTCCTTTGTCCGTAGATCTCCACGTGGTCAAGTAGGGCCGACGACTTGACGCTCGGACCTCGGCCAGGCAGAGTCCGGCTTGCCGGCCACGGGCAACCCGGCGTCTGCTGTCCGGCCGATAGGGAGCCAGAGAATTGCGAACAACGTCTGAGAGCATCCGTCCCCGCGTGATGCCGGCACGCATTGGCTGACGCCGAGGACGGTGGGCCGAGGCTGCTGGCCGTCAGCGACCTGCACGTCGGGTTCTCGGAGAACAGGGCGATCGTGGCCGGGCTGCGCCCGCGTTCTGGCGAAGACTGGCTCATCGTGGCGGGCGATGTCGGCGAGTTCGCGGCCGATATCGAGTGGGCGCTCGGAACACTTCGGGAGCGGTTTGCCGAGGTCATCTGGGTGCCTGGCAACCACGAGCTGTGGACGCACCGGAGGGAGACGCTGCCGCTGCGCGGCGTCGAGCGGTATGAGCATCTCGTCGCTATGTGCAGGCGGCTGGGCGTACGCACGCCAGAGGACCCGTACCCGGTCTGGGAGCATGCCGCAGGACCGCTGGTGATAGCTCCGATGTTCTTGTTGTACGACTACACGTTTTTGCCCGACGGGGCCGCGACGAAGGCCGAAGGGCTCGAGCGCGCCTACGCCGCCGGCATCGTCGGCAACGATGAGACGATGCTGCACGCCGATCCGTATCCGAGCAGGGAGGCGTGGTGCGCAGCCCGGCTTGCCGGGACGGTTGAGCGGCTCCAGGCCCTCCGGGCCGGGACCCGAACCATTCTGGTGAATCATTTCCCGCTGGTGCGTGAGCCGACTCGGGTGCTCCGCTATCCGGTGTTCGCGCAGTGGTGCGGCACGGTGCACACAGCCGACTGGCCGCGGCGGTTTAATGCCGCGGCCGTGATCTATGGCCACCTTCACATCCCGAGAACGATCTGGCATGACGGGATCCGCCATGTCGAGGTCTCCCTCGGCTACCCCAGGGAGTGGCGCCGCCGTGCCAAGCCGCCTGTGCTGCCGCGGCAGATCTTCCCCCAGATCGATTCAGCCTGAGAGCGGGAGTAGTCCTGAGCCCTGTTCAAAGTCCTCAGGGTTTAGTTCTCGTCCGGGCCGGCCGCCTCTATCGCGCGCCAGGCGGCGAGCAGTTCGGCCTCGCGTTCCGCGGTCAGGCCCACGCCTGGACGTGGCAGCGTTGGCGAGGCGAGTTCGGCCGCGTGGAGTTCGGCAATGGTCTGGCCCAGCGGGCGAGGAGTGAGCCCGGCCGCATACGCCCTGGACGGGTCCGCCGTGTTGATGTCGCTCTCGCTGTCGCCGCCTGGCCAGAGCGGAAGGGTCTCAGCCGTCTCGCCGAACTCGGTCAGGAAGTCCGCGTCGACCCAGACCAGTCTCGTACTCGGCGGCGCGACCTCGGCCACGATGGCCTCGAGCATGTCGGCGAAGCTGAACGGGGGCGGCGGGCTGACGGCGTGGAACGTTCCCGTCACCGCTCGCTCGGCCAGCGAGACGATCCATTTGCCCATGTCCCTGGCGTCGATGACCTGGATCGGCCCTTCCTTGGGGCCGGGCGCGAGGACGTGGCCGCCATAGGCGATCCGCTCGACCCACCAGGTGAAGCGGTAGCTGTAGTCGTGCGGACCAACCACGTACGTCGGCCGGACGATCGTGGTCAGGTCCGCGCCGAACAGCTCCGCCGCGAGGCGCTCGCAAGCGACCTTGAAAGGGCCGTAGGTCTCGTCGGTAATCTCCTCGGTCGCCGGGTCCGCGAGTTCGCCCAGCGGCGCGTCCTCGTCGAACCCTGGCGTGACCGGGGACTTGTAGGCCGACGTGGACGAGATGTAGATGTACCTGCCTCCGCGTCCGCCGAGAGCCTCCGCGAGCGTCCTGACCTGCCTGGGGAAGTACGCGCTGACATCGATCGTCGCGTCCCACTGCCCGTCGGCAAGCGCGGATAGCTCGTCGTTCCGGTCCCCGGTCAGATGCGTGATCCCGGGGAACAGGTCCGCCCCGGATCGGCCGCGGTGGAACACCGTGACCTCGTGCCCTGCTGCGATCGCCGCCTCGGTGATGTGCCGCCCGACGAACACCGTGCCGCCGATGATCAGAATGCGCATGGACGAATAATGCCAGCCGCTGGTGTAATGAGTTCCGCGGCCCCGGCTGGGAACCCGGATGATCGAACGGGCTGATGGGAAGAAGCATCCTGTGACTAACTCAGCGGCCTACGGCGGCTTCGGCGGGTACGGTCCGACCCTGACCCGCGATCAGACGCGGAGCCTGTTCAGCCAGACGATGGGCTACGTCGCGCTGACCGCAGGGCTCTTCGCGCTCGGCGCCTACGCGGGCCGCGGACTGTCGTACGGCCTCGGCTGGATCTGGTTCATCGCCGCGTTCGTCTGCCTGATCGCGATGAACTTCGCGGTGCGCAAGTCCCAGCAGCTCACCATCGCGCTGCTCTGCGGGTTCGGGGTGCTGATCGGGCTCGCGATGGCGCCCGTGCTCGCCTACTACGCCGGCACGAACCCGAGTGCGCTCTGGTCGGCGGGCGGGGCGACGGCTTTGTTCATCGCCGGATTCGGAGCGGCCGGGTACGCGACCAGGCGGGATCTCGCGCCGCTTGCCAGGATTTGCTTCTTCGCGCTGATCGGCCTGATCATTTTTGGCATCGTGTTGATCTTCGTGCGGATTCCGCATGCCAACCTGATCTATTCGATCATCGGCCTGGTGATCTTTGCGGGCTTCACGATGTTCGACTTCCAGCGGCTGCGGACGTCGAAGGACATCAGGTCAGCGCCGCTGCTCGCCGCGTCAATCTTTCTCGACATCCTCAACGTGTTCTTGTTCTTCCTGCGGATCTTCTCCCGCAGCAACTGAGCACTGCACTCCCAAGCACAGCCATCCGCTGGCAGCTGGGCATGGACCATGATCTTGAAGAGTTTTGCGGCAGATAGACGTAAAACTCTACGAGCTCACGCTAAGACCGCGCCGTGGAACGCGCCGGTCGGCGATGAATGCGGGTGATCGGCCTACTCGGCGGAGTTCCTGTCATTCGGGCCCTCGGTGATCTGGCGGATGACGAGCCTGGCCAGCCCGGTGGCGGTCTTGACCGCGCCCTGGGCCGAACGGCGGCCGAGGAGTGCTCCAGCCATGGTCACCGCCTCGGAAGCCAGACGGCGGGCCTCCTTCGACTGCGCGATGTCGCGCAGTGAGGACTTGATCCGCTCAATGCCTTGGCCGCCGTCCTTGGTTCCGGCCAGGTATCCGGCTGCGAAGCCGATGATGGTCTCCATGACGGCTCACATCTCGCGTAGTTCGAGGTAGCGCTTCACATCCGGCAGCGACTGGATGAGCACGGCCAGAACGGCCGCGACTATGAGGGCTTTGATGATCTTGCTGATCATGGCGGATCCTCCTGGTGTTCGGGGACTTGCTGAGATGACGATGGGGCGGGCTTAAGTTCGTCGATGCTGAAGTACAAGTACCTGCCATGACTGCTCTGCAGGTCGGCGAGGTCGTCGCGGTCCGGGCTCACTGCGACATGCACGTTGCCATCCACGTCGTAGAAGATGGCCTGCACCGTTGCTTCGCGGCCGGTCAGGAAGAGGTCCTGGGCGTCGGCGCGCCTGGCGCCAGGCAGCATCGTCACCCGGCTGCCGCGGGCAACCCGCACACCGGCGATGACGACGTGATCGGTCTCCGGCGACACACTGGCGTCGGCACCCGGGTCCCACCACGGCGTTTCAGGCTGACCCAGCTCGGGTTGCCCCGGCGTGAAGGCGGTCGGCACGGCGGCGTTCGAGGCATCGTTCAATGCGCCGTCCGGACCCGCCGCGGAGTCGCCGGTGTCGCCGGCTGAGTCGCCGCGTCGGCCGCCGCCGGGGGCCGAACGCAGGTAACGGATCGCGCCATGGAGGCGGTCGAACAGCTCGGGCGGCATCCCGTCGAGCCGGTCCATGAGCTCGGCGGCCTTGGGGTCGGTCGCCCTTGCCGCCCGTTTCTCCTCGTCGGTTAGTGCGAGGGTTCGCAGCGTCAGGATCTCGTCGATCTCGGTCGCGTCGAACAGGTCGCCTGCGCTCTCCGGCGCGACCTCGGCGTGGTCATAGAGAATCACCGGCGATGACAGCACCAGGTCCTGGCACTCCGGCGGGCCCGCGAGCACGGGCCAGGTGCCGATGTTCTCGCACGTGGCGACTGCCGGCGCCGCCCACTCGGGCGGATCGGTCATCGACAGGAACTTCCCGCCGGGGACCCAGAGCAGGGTATGGGCGGCTATCAGCGCGTGGGTCAGACCGTCCTCGCGCCTCATCGGCGGGCTGCCGGCCAGTGTGTGATTCTCGATCCGCACGCTGAGCTTGAGGGCACCGTACGGCCCTGCGGTCCGTTCCGCCCGCAGCCTGATCACCCCGTCGATGCTGGCCCAGGACCTGACGAGCCGCCCGGCGACGCGTCCGGTCGAGGCGATGACGATGTCCTGCGTGGATTCGCCCGGCTCGACCTGCACAGTCAGGCCGGACTCGTCGCTGATCAGGTCGCTGACCTCGGCGCTGACCTGCTGCTCGCGCTCGATGGCCTCGTCCCACGCCGTGTACTCGGTCCCGTCCACCGTGAGCGAGGCAACCTCGCGGGTCCTACCGGATCCGGGCTGCACCTGCTGGACTCGCCTGCGCTGCAGCTGCAGGAACCTCACGGTGACCAGCACCTGGGCGTCGTCGGCGCACTCCACGAGGCATTCGGTCTGGCTGGCCGAGGGCTCGGACGGGTCGATGGCCTGGTAGCCGGGCGGCATCAGCACGCCGAACTGGAACCTGGCCTGATTCTTCTGCGATGACTGGTGGTACGGGTAGAGCAGGTATCCCTCGTAGAGCACCGCGTCGGCAACCTTGCGAGCCTGCTCCAGGTGGGCCGTTTCCAGCTTCATATCGGCGCCTCCCCGGCCGCTCCCGGCGAGTCCTCGTCCGCTTCCGATGTGTCATCGGCCGCACGCTTAAGCAGAGCCGATAGCGTCGCGTCCCAGGTCGGCAGCGCCTGGCGGTTCTTGAACCTGAGCAGATCGTCCAGGGTGTGCAGGCTCATCTTGATCCACGCCGTGTCGGGGAAGTGAGCGTCGATGGCCTCGCGCCAGGTGCTGAGCGGAAGCCGGTACTGGGCTTCCTTGCTCCACGGCACCTGCTGGACCGCGAGCTTTCCTGAGGCAGAACCAAACACGGTGCCGCTGAACAGCAGCAGCAGCGGAATCTCGCCCCCCTCGAGGCCGGCAAAGTAGCGGGTCGAGCCGATCTCAAGGTCGTAGCTGAGCTGGATCGGCAGATCGATGTCGATGCTGCCGGTGAAGCCGGGGACCATGGTCGACACGGTCGTGAGCTGCATCGGCCGCAGCGTCTCCGCCCAGCGCTGGGTATCGCCGAACAGGTCGTTGAGGCGTTCTGCTTCGCTGGCCGTGTAACGGCGCCTGGCCGGCTCGATCCTGATCTGGCAGCGCAGTGCGATGGCGTCGATGTGCTGGCCGGTCGTCTCGGCGATCTTCAGGTTCAGCGACATCGACGGCGCCACAGCGAACTTGTCCGGACGGGCTCCGATGCAGTCGAAGGCCAGCTCCGCCACGGTCACGTCTCCTGGTCCACCGGCACCGCCCGCCGCCGGACGGTATCCAGGAACTCTGTGATCGCCTGCCGGGCCTCGGCTCCGCCGTCGAAGCCGCGCCAGTGCAGCCGCATCCGGCCGGCCAACTCGTAGCAGGCGTCGATCGGCACCACGAAGCTCTCCGCGGCGCTGACCGCGCTTTCCTGGCCGGTACGCGTGATAAGCACGGCCTCGACGTCGGGCTCGGCCGTCGCCAGCAGCGGGTGTGCCGCGGTCAGGCGCTCCCAGGCCGCCAGGTCCAGCTGGCATTCTGTCGCGCCCGCCGGGCTCGGATAGAACCCCGACACCATGTCAGCGCGCGAACTGCGCAGGAAGAAGGCCAGTCCGACGGGGATCTGCAGCTCGTCCCAGTCACCGGCGGTCAGCGGGTGTTCCGGGTCGGTCAGAATTCGGTCGGGCACCGCCCGGTACCGGCCGCGGATGGCGTCCCGCTGGGTGAACAGCAGGTAACACGCACGGCATGCGCAGAGCAGGCTCGCGTTATCCAGGTCGGCGAGATGCCCGTGCTCGGCGGAGATCTCGGTCGCGCACAGCTCGCACTTCTCCGGCTCGGGTGCTCGCTGCGCATCGGCGAGCGAGTCCTCGGGCCGCTGCGGCTCCGCCCTGCGTTGGCTCTGAGCAGCACCAGCCTGCGCCGCGGGAGGGGGGCCGGAAACGAAACGGCGCAGGCCGGCGCTGCTGCTCATAGCCGGGCCGCCTCGGGCAGTGCAACACGGACGCCGTGGCTATCGGCTAGCAGTGGAAGCGGGTCAAGATGGGCGGAAGGGTCGTCGAGTCCCTGCCCGGCCAGCCGGACGTTGTAGCGCGCGGCGCAAGCCGGACAGGTCAGCTCCTCGCGTTCGAGCAGCGCGTCAGCCATCGACGCGCCGCACGCCGCGCAGGCATCGCGGTAGGCGTACAGGGTGCCGCGCACCGCGCAGACAAGCACCGAGATCTCACCAGCAGTCGCGATCACCGGACGCGAGCTGGGCGGGCCCATGTCGGGGAGCTGTACCCAGCCGGACTCCCGGTCGGCATCGGCGCCGGGCTCAGCGCCGTCCGCCGGACGCCGGCCGATCTGGAGCAGCGTCGGCTCGGGTGCCGTCGTCATTCCCTCGACGACGACCTCGGAGACTTCCGGCGCCGCGTCCAAGACCGCCCCCTCGATCGCCAGCTTGACCGTGACAGTTGACGATGGACAGCCGTGACAGCTGCCCTCCAGCCGCAGTCGCGCTGTGCCATTGAAGACGCCCAGGTACTGCACCCCGCCCGCGTGCGAGCCGAGGTACGGCCTGACCCGGTCGAGTGCCTGTTGCACCCGCGCGTCGACGCCGAGCGGGTGCAGGTCGTGCAGCAAGAGCAGGCTCTCGACCAGCGGATCATCGGTCAGGGCAGCGAGTATCGCCTCACCGGCCTCGCCGCGCTCGGCGAGCGTTGCGACGATGTGTTCCAGGCCCTCGCCATACAGCCCGACGAGCAGCCTGACGAGTTCCTCGGCCGTGGCAGCCGGATCGGCCGGGCCGGACTGTGCACCGCCCGATCGGAGGGTGGAGAGCAGCTCGTCGATCCGCTCTCCGACCCTTCGCACTCCGGCCATCCGCTTCCGCCCCTGTTCTGTCGCCGAGCCCGCCGATGCTGGTCAGGTCGACAAGATGACCGACATTGGCGAGTGCGTCTTGTCGAGCAGCTTGCCGTTGCCGAGATACATGTGCACGCCGCACGGTAGGCAAGGATCGAAGCTGCGCACCGCGCGCATGATGTCGATCCCCTTGAAGTTGTCCGGCGGGTTCTCCTCAAAAATGGGCGTGTTCTGCACCGCGTCCTCGTACGGGCCCGGCGTGCCGTAGGAGTCACGGACGCTGGCGTTCCACGGAGTCGGCGGGTACGGGTGGTAGTTCGCGATCTTGCCGTTCCTGATCACCATGTGGTGCGAGAGTACGCCTCGCACAGCCTCTGTGAACCCGCAGCTGTTCGCCTCGTCAGGGACCGAGAACGGCTCCCAGGTCTTCGTGCGACCAGCGCGGATCTCGGCCAGTGCCTTCTCGGTGAAATACAGCGCGCACGCCGCCGCGTAGGCCTGGAAGTAGGTGCGCGCCCGGTCTCGCTCGATGGCGTTGGACAGCGGAGCCCCCGAGGCGTCCCGCGGTATCTTCCATTCGAACGTTACCTCTGGCTTGCTCACCGTCTTCGGCAGGTTGATCTGCACGCTGTTGCCGGTCGACTTGACGTAGCCGAAGTCGACCAGGCCGCCGAGCGCGGTCGCCCACAGCCTCGCGATCGGGCCGCCGCCGGTGTCAGCCGCCATATAGTCCTTGCCGTCGTACCAGCGCGGCGACATGACCCAGCTGTACTTGTTGTCGAAGTCCCGCTTCGCGGGCTTGGGAATGGTGTGCTGGTTCCACGGGTGCCTGCGGTCCACCGGGTTGCCCAGCGGGTCGCGGGTCACGAACATCTCCTGGTCTTCCCAGTCCTCGTAGTACGAGGAGCCGAGCAGGATGCGGATGCCCAGGTTGATCTCGACAAGGTCGTTCGTGATCAGCTCGCCGTTCCTGATGACGCCTGGGCTGACAAACATCTTCCTGCCCCAGTCGGTCATGTGTTCATACCTGAAGTCGCAGTGCTCGGGATCGTTCAGGCTGCCCCAGCAGACCAGGTCGGCGCGGCGCCTGCCGACCTCTTCGTAACCCGGCAGCGCCGTATAGAAGAAGTCGAACAGGTCGTCGTGCATCGGAACGACCCGCTTCATGAACTCCACGTACCGCATCAGCCTGGTCAGGTAGTCCGTGAACAGCTGCACGGTCGCCGTCGTGCCGACTCCGCCCGGATACAGCGTCGACGGGTGCACGTGACGCCCCTCCATCAGGCAGAACATCTCCCTGGTGGACCTGCTGACCTGGAGCGCCTCGCGGTAGAACTCGCCCTCGAGCGGGTTCAGCGAGCGCATGATGTCGCCGATGGTCTTGTAGCCGTGATCGGCGGCGTGCGGCGCCTCCGTCCGGTTCGCCAGTTCGAGCACGCCAGGGTTCGTCTCCCCGACCATCCGCTCGCAGAAGTCAACGCCGACCAGGTTCTCCTGGAAGATGTTGTGGTCGAACATGTACTCGGCCGACTCGCCGAGGTTGATGATCCACTCGCCGAGATGCGGCGGGCGCACGCCGTAGGCCATGTTCTGGTTGTAGACCGAGCACGTCGCGTGGTTGTCACCGCAGATGCCGCAGATCCGGCTCGTGATGAAATGCGCGTCGCGCGGGTCCTTGCCCTTCATGAAAATGCTGTAGCCGCGGAAGATCGATGAGGTGCTGTGGCACTCAATGACACGCTTCTGCTTGAAATCGATCTTCGTGTAGATTCCGAGGCTGCCTACGATCCTGGTAATCGGATCCCAGGCCATCTCGACCACGCCGGTGTCTTCGACCGTCGTCATCGCTGATCCCTCCAGTGCGTTAGGAGCCTGTGCTCAGGAGAAGTGCCATGCCCTGCTCCTGCGCACGGGGCCGAAGTCACCAGCTCTTCTGGTAGCCGGTCAGGAGCTCGTTGCCCTTCTTGCGCCACTTGGGTTCCTCGTCGGCAGTCCTGGCAGTGAACCCGCGAAGCGTACGGATGACCGTGCCGTAGAGCATGCTGGCCGCGGTCGAGACCCTGGCGCCTGGCGGTTCATCCATGAAAGGCATGAACTTGTCAGGGAAGCCGGGCATGGTGCAGGCGATGCAGATGCCGCCGACGTTCGGGCAGCCGCCGACGCCGTTGATCCAGCCGCGCTTGGGCACGTTGCACTTCACCACCGGGCCCCAGCAGCCGAGCTTGACGATGCACTTCGGCGAGCCGTACTCGTCGGTGAAGTCGCCCTGCTCGTAGTAGCCGGCCCGGTCGCAGCCCTCGTGCACGGTCCGCCCGAACAGCCAGGTCGGCCGCAGCGCGTCGTCCAGCGGGATCATCGGCGCCTGGCCGGTGGCCATGTAGAGCAGGTAGGTGATCGTCTCGGCGAGGTTGTCCGGCTGGATCGGGCAGCCCGGCACGCACACGATCGGGATGCCGGCCTCCGACTTCCAGTCCCAGCCGAGGTAGTCCGGCACCCCCATGGCGCCGGTGGGGTTGCCGGCCATCGCGTGGATCCCGCCGTACGTCGCGCAGGTCCCGACCGCGAGCACCGCCAGCGCCTTGGGGGTGAGCCGGTCCAGCCACTGGCTGGTGGTCATCGGCTGCCCGGTCGCCGGGTCGTTGCCGAAGCCGCACCAGTAGCCCTCGTCGTGCAGCGCCTCGTTCGGGATCGAGCCCTCGACCACGAGCACGAACGGCTCCAGCTCGCCGCGGTCGGCCTTGAAG
>DATAEH010000126.1:0-78552 GCA_036258115.1 Streptosporangiaceae bacterium | reverse complement strand
CGACCGCACGCTGCTGCACCCGCTGCTGGATACCTGCCGCCAGCAGCTGGCCGGGGCCGGGATCCGCCCGAAGCTGCGCACCGTGCTGGCCGACTCCGGCTATGTCAGCGAGGAGACATTCGCCCGCGCCGACGCCGGCGGATTGCGGCTGCTGGCGCCGCTGGCCAAAGACCCCGCCCGGCGCTACGTGCGCACTCCACAACGAGCCCGGCATCTGGACCGGTTCCCGGCCACCGCCCGCGCCCGCCGGCGGCTGCAGCATCCCCGCGGCCGCGACGACTGCAAGCTGCGCGCCCGCACCGTGGAACCGGTGTTCGGCCAGCTCAAGACCTGCCAGAAACTGACCATGATGTCCCGGCGCGGCCTGGCCGCATGCGAGAACGAATGGCTGCTCGCCTGCGCCGCGCACAACCTGCGCAAGCTGCACCGGCACCGCGCGGACGGCTAACCGTCGAAACATGCCTCTGACAGCCAGATTCCAAAAGTCACCAAGAACGCCGTCTCACCGTCGGCATCTGCGATCCAGATCCCCGTCAGCCCCGCTCACACGGCTTTGTGCGACAGGCTGGTTTATGCATCGGCCGGGCGTGACGCCAACGTCCCCATCTGCCGCGATCCGCTCGGTCGTGCCGAAGAGCGCGCACGGTGACAGCGGACGGTATGGCCCTTTCCGCGTGAGCAGTGCGTAGGCTCGCGACGGCGGCAAGCTACAGGTCGGAGGTCACAGGCGTGGCGGTTCTGCTGATCGCACGATTCTCAGGTGACGTAGCCGAACTGACCCGTGCCTACGACCGCGCGCACGCAATGATCATGGCGGCCGGCGGTGCCGAGCAGTTCGGCGAACTGCGGCATCACTGCGCGACCAGCCAGGACACGTTGTACATCGTGGCTGTCTGGCAGTCGGAGGAACATGTCCGGACACGTTGGCAGAGCCCCGAGTTCGAAGAACGCCTGGTCTCCGTCGGATTCCCGTCGCCCAAGACCGCGGACATCACCATCCTGGACCTTCGCGCCATCGAACCGCCTCTGTGACCCCTTGGCCGCTTAAGCGAGAGCCCGCTTCTGCCGCGATGATGATCGTCATCTAGCCGCTCAGGCACACAGAGCCGGCGGATCTGCATGTGGTCCGCCAACCGGCTAGTGCTGTCCTTGAGCCGCACTAAGTCTGCGTTGGGGGCAGAGTCGCGGTGCGCCGACTAACGAATCCGGGTCACGCTCTGTGATGGCCATGGTGCTTTCTTGGTGACCGCCAGCGGGCAGATCCGGATGGCCGCCGACACCGGATCGGGTTGCCCTTCTTCGTGGCCGACGACAACGTGAGCACGACTGGTAAAGGCGGGCCCTCACGATCGACCCCAGAGGCGCCACCACCCTCACCATCGGCCTCACCCCGCCACCGCCCACCCCGTCCCGACCGGGGCCGTAGATCTGACCAGCTATCCCCGCGAACTCCGCAACTCGGCCGCTGAGCCAGCCCGGCGAGCCGCGATGGCAGGCCGCGGGCCGCGGTCAGCATCCAGATGCCGATGCCGACCTGGATCCATAAGGCGGCGGCGCAGCCTGCAACGGGTGGTAGGACCACGAAGTACCGGCCCAGTTCACCACCTGCTGCACCCAGGCGGGCGAGCTCGCAGAGGCCGGCTCGATCTCCTGGGACGGCAGCCCGATCGCCATGCCGGGCTGGGCCTGCAGGATCCCGTCGACCAGCCACAGGGCGCCGGTAACCGCAGCTAACATCCAGCTCCGCCTTCCCGCCGATCACTCCGCTGACCCCGCCACATACAGGCAACCGGAGGACACGACACCAGTCCGCGGGTGCGGCATCTCAGTGCCGCATCCGGAAATCTACACATGGGCAGAACAACGCTGCAATTCGGAAGGCCCAATGAATTCCGCGCGAATGAGCATCAGAATACCGGGCCGGGGTTTCAGAAATACCCGCCTGCGGTATCCGCCGATCGCCGAAAATACGCCCGAGAGGTTTAACGAATACCCTGCGCAGGTTCTGTTGCCGCACGCCAGCCTGCCGGCAGCCGGTGGTCAGATAAAGTACGCCGCCTTTATCGGAATGCTGCAGCTTGCCTGGCTCACGCCAGCTGAATTAGCCTGCCACCATCATGAGCACGCCGATACTGAGGCACGGCGCCCGCCCGTCCGAACTGAAGCAAGCGCTTTCCCTTGCCTGCCAGCCGACACCGCTCGGAAGCCGCGATTTCCCCTGGCGGAAAATCCCATGACCGGCCCGCCGTGGCTCGCCGGCGTGCTCGCGACCCTGATGATCCTGGTCGCCGCCGCAGCGGCCGCCCGCCCTGGCCTCACCGCGCTGCAGCTCCAATCGCCGGAATCGGCCGGTTCTGGTTGTCGCGGCGGTAATACGGTGCGCCATTGTGCTGGCGATCGGCCTGGTTGCCATTGGCCGCTTGCGCCGCAGGAGTATCCCTCGCCGCTGCCGAGATGACGGCGCAACGCCGTGCGCGGGATCCCGTCCGGCCGTTGAGCGCGGCTTCGCATTGGCCGTTATGAGCAGGATCGATTTTCGTTTGATTGTCCGCGTCGACACGGGCAATGTCAGGAAGCAGTTCACAGCCATCTGCAAGGCGGCTGGCATTGGTAGTGACTGGGCGCCTCGGGAATTGCGGAAAGGTTTGTGAGCCTGCTCTTCTGATCGGGTGCGCCGGTTGAGGAAATTGCTCGGCCAGCCGGGCATTCAAGCACGAGAGTCATGGAGGTCATCTACCGCAAAAGAGCTCCAACCAGTGATAGCGACAGGCGCCGAGATCATGGATGCCGTCCGGCGGTGTTCCGCGGGCCACGGCCGCTACGCCGGTCCCTTCAGGGCATTTCTCGCACCACGTCGGCGGGGTCCTTGTCCCGCCGCAGGCCGTGGAATCTGGGATGGCGCAGCTGCCCGTCCGCCGTCCATTCGGTGAAACCGACCTGGGCGACGAGCCGGGGTTGGACCCAGTGCACCCCGGACCTGGGCAGGCCGCGGACGGGCTCGAAGGCCGGCTCCGGTCTCTCGTCGGCAGCCAGGGCCGCGTGCAGGCTGGTCAGGGTGCGCCGATCGAAGCCTGTGCCGACCTTGCCGGCGTACCTCAGCTTGCCGTCGCTGTCGTAGTATCCGAGCAGCAGCGCGCCGAACCCAGTCCGGGATCCTCGGGGGTCGGTGTAGCCGCCGATGACGAACTCCTGCCCGTTCTCGCATTTGAACTTCAGCCAGTCCCTGGTGCGCCCGGGTCGATAGGGCGAGTCGGCCCGCTTGGCGATGATCCCTTCCCAGCCCTTGCTGCAGGCCTCCCGCCAGTACGCCTCGCCGTCGGCGTCCCGGTGATCGGTGAAGCGCAGCGGGTCGCGGAACGACAGCAGCCCACGCAACAGCCGCTTGCGCTCACGCAGCGGCAAGGGCCGTACATCGCGGCCGTCGGCCCACAGCACATCGAACACATACAGGTATACGGGCACCTCGGCGCGCAGCGCCGGCCCGGGATCGCGGACCCCGAGCCGGCGCTGCAACCGGGAAAAGCTCGTCTTATCCCCATCGAAGGCCACGATCTCCCCGTCGACAATGAAGTCGCTCGCCTCCCGGGCCCGCAGCGCATCGGCGATCTCGGGATAGGTGGTGGTGACCTGTTGCTGGCTGCGGGTCATCAGCCGCAGCTGCTGCCCGGCCCTGAACGCGAGGCAGCGCTCGCCGTCGAACTTGCGCTCGAAGATCCAGGCGGGGTCCGAGAACCGGTCCGTGGTGAGCGTGGCCAGCTCGGGTTCGAGCCAGTCAGGCTGCCTCGTGTGGGCCGGATCCCGCTGCCACTGATCATTAGCTCTAGCTTTTCTGATCATTCCCTCACCTGCCAGGTGGCCCTTCCTTGCGCCACCGGTCTGGCGCGGCTGCAGGCCGCAAGTCCGGCCGTCGCCTTGCGAGTGGCGACCAGAAGCTGTGCAAGCGTGCCTGCTTGGCGCACCGCAGCTCGGCTCGAGATTGAGCGGACACGCCGGCCGCAGCGGACGGGCACAGGTGCAGACTCCCTGCGGTGAGACAGTGCCAGCTTCGCCGGAACCCAGCACGTCGTGGCGGGCAAAGTCTTCACTGCCATCATCAGTGTCGTTGCCGAGGTCGCGGTGATCTCCCGGCTGTCCGGATCGGCCGTATCGCGTCTCGGCTGGCGGACACACTGACCGGAGCCACCTGGTGGGCGCTCGCTGAGAGCCGCGTCGCTTCAGTGGTGGGCCAGCTCACGGGACTCGAGCCTGCGTTGGCCAGGTCACATGCACCGCGGTCACCTTCGCCGACGCCGGCTTCGCCAGGCCCGACGCGGCCGGGGCCTGGATGATGGACTTCTGTCCGTTGTCGGGCAGCGCGATCTTCTTCGCGGCGGGCGTCGTGCCGCTGAAGAACGGCTCCCAGTCCGCCTTGATCTGGACAGCAGTTGACGCGGTCGATGCAGCAGACGCTGAGGCGGCGGACAGAGCGGCAGACGCTGCGTGAGATGCCGAGGGCGAACTGGATCTGCCGCAAGCGGCAGTCGGGTTGGCGGGCGCCGGGCTGAACGCCGGAGCCAGAATCATCCGGCGAGCCAGCAGATGGAGTCCAAGTGACGCGCCTCCTTAGTCGTGCCAACCTGCAAGGGGCTGCCAGCGCTCGTCCCAGCGCTTCAGCCTCAGGTGGGGATCGCACGGAATCGCCATGCGGTTCATCCAGGCCCGCGAAGCATGTGCTCATTGTTGGTCGGTGACGCTCGAGCCCGCATCATCAGGACGGCTAGTTCCCAGGGGCGACGGGAGTGCCGCGAACGTCGATCCGGCTGAATAGAGAGCGCCGCTCTGCGTTGACGTGTCACCCGGTTCACAATGGTCACCGTCGCGGGGCTGGTACGGGGCCAATTCCCTAACCAAGCCGTGGATGTGCTCGAGGTCCCGCATCCTGAGGCTGGCAACGTCGGCCCGGCCGCGCTCAGCAATCGCGCTTCGGGCAGAATCAACTCACGGCGTCACGACGCGTTGCGCGGCAACCGCCGCGACGAACGGATGCTGCGCATATATGATGCCGCTTCCGGCTAAGAGGCCCTATCTTCACCGCCGTCCGACTCCGATCACGAAAATGGCCCGGTCTTGACAAGCTTGCGCGCGGTCACCTCATCGGTCGGACCCGCGCCGAATGAGGGACACCACCGGGCAACCCCGCAAGCGCCGCACGCGGGCCTCCGGGCGTGACAGACACGACGACCGTGCCAGATCACCCGGTGGGACGCCGCCGTCCACTCCCGACGAGGCAAGAGTGTGGCGACGTCGTGCTCAATCTTGTCCGGGTCGGTCTGCGCGGTCCAGCCAAACCGCCGCGCTAGCCGGGCAAAATGGGTATCCACCACGATGCTCGGCTTGCCGAAGTCATCGCCGAGGACCACGTTGGCGGTCTTGCGGCCAACGCCTGGCAAAGTGACAAGCCCCTCCAGCGTGTCAGGAACTTCCCCGCCGAAGCGATCGCACAGCGCCCGGCCGAGGCTGACGAGCGTCTTCGCTTTGGAACGGAAATAGCCTGTAGGCTCGATGACCTTCTCGACATCGGCCTGGTCCGGGGCGGCGTAGTCGGCGGCTGTGCGGTACCGGGCGAACAGCACCCGGGTTACCTCGTTGACCCGCCGGACCGTGGTCTGGGCGGACAGGATCGCCGCAACCAGCAGTTCGAGCGGAGAAGTGAAATTGAGCTCGACACGCGCATCCGGGTACAGCCGGGCCAATTCACGGTTGATCCGGCGTGCTCGCCTTACCAGCGCCGTCCGCGACGGGATAGCCTGGGCCACCGCTGCAATCTAAGTCCGGGGCTTGCCGCCTTGAGATCGCTGGCCACCCTCGCCGACTACGGCGCCAAGGCAGCGGAACCACGGCACCTGGCCGGACGCCGCCATCTCCTCAGCCTCAGCCCTTGAATCACAGGGACCGCACACGTCGCCGGTGGCGAGGCCGTCCTCTTGGATGCCGATGATGTAGAAGGCCATTGCCCTCCCTCCGCTACCTCGCCGCCATCCAGACGGTCACGACCGCGTACCCGGAGATCGAGGCCCTACTCCGCGCGGGTGAACCGCCGAGGAGGCAATCCGGTGGAGCCGTCAGGCCCAGTCGCCGTAAGCCGGGGGAGCGCTCTCGGCCGCGCGGCTAGATGGCGCCGGGTTGCGCACCATAGCCGAGCCGGTCGATAAGCGGCTAACCCACTCACCTGCCACGAACGACCAACGCAGTCGGCTCACGCCGGGGAATTCCCTGAAGGTCACGGTCTGCCAGTTGTAGAAGTACCCGTAGCCCCTCGGCCGGAGCTTGGCGTGCGACAGTACCACGGTCGCGTGGCACGGCTGCCACGACATAAGTCCGTGGAAAGGCTCTGGCTGGCCGCCATGCCGCCAGCATGGCCGCTCCTGACGGCGGGTATCGCGCAGCTCAGCGCGGGCCTGGTGGCCGAGGCCGGATATGATCCGCCGGTGCGTATCTGTAGGCCGAATCCCTCCCCGGCCTGGCGAACCTCGTGGTCCTCGAAGGGCGCAAGAGGCGCCGCGACGGTCCCGGTTCTTTGCGCTACCGTCCCTTTTTGCAACAACGCCAATGCGGGCCCAGCACTTGCAACAAGCATCGGGATTGGCCATAGGTCGCGCGGCAGAATTCCGGCAGACTCGGCCGCGCGCTTGCCGACTTATCTCAGGGCAGATTGACAATTCGGCGCGGTAACCGCGATGCCGAGAACTAACTAGCGACCGCGCCGATCGAGCCGTCGGCGCGCCGCCTGCTCTGCGGAAAGGTAATAGGGGAGCGCAAAGGCCGCCGCATTCGCCCGCGGCGATCATTCATCTTCGGCGTGTCGGTCAGTCCGCAGCCCGACTGCCGGTGCTTCCTCAGCGTGGATATTTGTTAGTGGACGCACCTTTCACGGGGTGTCGCATCGCTCTCGGCGGGGCTTGCTCCGCAGGGTGGATGCCGCTGGCCCGGACTGTCGCGGTGCTCATCACCTATGATCTCGGCGGTTCGCCTGATGCTGACACCGTCCCCGAGCCGGCAGCTGTCACCGGTGTTTCTGTCACCATGATCCGCCGCCACCGCCGCCGCCGCCCCCTCCGGAGAAGCCGCCGCTGAATCCGCTTCCGCCTGTGCCGGATGCGTGGCTTTCGATCCAGTTGTTCGTGTTCGTGGCGAAGTGGTGGAGGGTGGAGAAATAATAGGCGGACCCGGGCAGCGAGGACAGGGTGGCCGGCCAGGATGGCTGGCCGGTCGAATACCAGGACGGCGGCCGGCCTGGGCCCGCCAGCGCGGCGGTCACAGCGGCCCATTCCTGCGTGCAGCCGAAGGCGATCGCGTACGGCAGGTAGTCATACAGCGTGTCAGGTTGCCCAGCTGGCTGTTCTTGGGTCGCCGCTGCTGGGGTCTGGATGAATCGGCGGAACTGCTCGACCCGGCGGGCAAGCGCGGTTCCTTTAGCGGTGCGCGCGGGCATCCACCGGGCCCCGCCGATCAGCACCAGGCCGGCCAGGGCGACCGGGATCGGCGCGAGCCCGAGGTGGTGGGTGCCGGCCGCTGCCACGATCACCGCTGCCACCCCGGCCACGAAGATGACCGATCCGATCGCGAGCCAGGTGCGGCGGACCCGGTCGGGGCGGGCGGTGAACCAGCCTCGTGCGGCCACGTCCTCATAGAGGGCATCTTGTGCTTCCTTGAGCTGCCCGGCGAAGCTGGGGCCGAGTTCGGAAAGCAGCGCCGTCGGCTTGCCGGAGCGCGTGACGGCGCTCTCGAACAGGCCATGCAGCAAGATCCGCTCGTATTTCGCCAGGCCGCCGGTCTTGCCGAGCCGGACCAGGCGCCAGTCCTGCCGGAGCTGGTGCGGCGGCGCATCTTCTATCCGGACGTATCCGCGCACCGCCAGGTCAACGATCGTTGCGGTGACATCGCGGGGGTTAGCCACTCCGTCCAGCAGCGTGCCTACCTGGCCCGGCCGCAAACCGGCCGGGGGCGCACGCTCCGCTGGCGGCTGACCGTGCCCAGGCACCGGTGCCGCCTCCCCGGCCCGCCTGGCCCGGGCAATCGGTCCGGAGTACCAGCGGTCGCGGCGCCGGGCCAGCACAGCACCGACAACCGCGACCACGGCCAGCAGGCCGCCGGCGACGCCGCCAGACACCGGTGTCACCGCGAAGGCCCGCCCCAGTGTCCACCGCTCCTGCAGCACCGGGCCGGGCGACGCGGCCGCGCCCTTGGGGATGGCGACAACCACCGTCAGGCCTTCGCGCGGGCGAAGCCCGCCCTGGCGGAAATGCGCGATCCCGCCGGCGATACCGGCCTGCTGGCACGAGCGGGTTGAGCCCAATGGCCCGGAGAAGCAGGCGACCCGGGTCACCGGCGCCGGCGCGCTCACCGACACGCTCGCATGGTCGATGGGCACGTTCCACTGGTTCCCGACCGCGTTCCAGTACAGCTCGTCGTGACCAGCGAACGCGTTCAGGCTGCGGCGGACCAGGTAGGTGAGGGTGTAGGTGTGCGCGCCGGTGACGGTCCGGTTCGGGTCACCGACCCGGATGGTGACCGATGAGCCGTTGTTCTGCACTGCGTAGCGGTCAGGCGCATCCGGTGACTGAACCGACCGCACATCGAGCGGGTAGATCCGGTCATATGAGCCGTTGTATTTGACCCGGATCGGGATCACCTGGAAGATGCCGTGCCGCTGGTCGGTGCCGAAATCATAGGTGATCTGCTCGGTGACCAGGATCGACCCGTCAGGTTGAATGGCGATCCGCGTGTCGTAGCTGCTGATCCGCTCGGCAAGGGTTCGCGCGGCTGCATCTCCCGGCGCGGCCAAGATCATCGCCAGGGCCCCGAACACGATCGCGCACGCCATGGCGCCGGCCAGCAGCAACCGAATGAGACGCCTCATCGAAGGTCCCCCCTGCCATCCCCGGGAAAACGATGATCGTGGTCAGGGCGTCCTGCGCTGCTGGTCAGCGCTGGCTGCAGCATGACGGCTAACACGAAGGCGGCAACCAGCGGCGCGACCCGCCCCGGACTCTTCAGCACCCGGCGGGTGCGCAACCGCGCCGCCGTCAGGCGCGGCGGCCCGCCATCGCTGCCCTTATGTGAGCTGATGAGCATCTAACATCCCCCCGCCCCGGCCGCTGCACGCGCCGCTGAACCATAGTGATACCGCACGGTCAGGTGCACGCAGCGGAAATGCACGGTGGCCACACCCTTAAGACGCCGGGCACGGCCATCCGGATGGCACCAGGACCGCGACCACGCGGGCGTTCCGGCACCAGTGATCATCTGGTTCATCATGCTGCCCGCGCGTTGCCCGCATCTCGATCGAACCCCCCGGGCACTCCGGCAGCTCCACCCAAGAGCGATTATCCGACGCCAAGATCGCGCTCGACCAACGACCGTGACCGTGCTGCGGGATCCCGGCCATGTCAGCGGATTCCGCTGGTCGGCGAATTGCGCAACCTGGGGGGGCGGGATGCAGTCCTAGGTAGTGCATCAGGTCCCTTGCGATACCTAGCGAAAGGGGGACGCCATGCATATTCTCACCCATGTCCCCAGGCGGCTGGCCGGCGTTGCAGCGGTTGCGGCCGCGGCGGCGCTGATCCCGGCGGCCGCGCTCGCCGCCACCGCCGCGGGCGGTGCGGCTGGCCAGGCGGCCACGCCGAAATGCACCACCGCCGGGCTGGTCGTGTGGATGGACACCAACGGCAACGGCGCGGCCGGCAGCATCTTCTACACCCTGAAGTTCACGAACCTGTCCGGGCACGCCTGCACCTTGTTCGGCCATCCCGGGGTGATCGCGGTCAGCCTGAATGGCGCCCGGCTCGGTCACGCGGCACGCTGGGACCCGCCCGCGCCGGGCCAGGTCCGGCTCGCCAACGGCGGCACCGCGACCGCGGTGCTGCAGTACAGCGACGTCGTCACGGCCAACAACCACTGCCAGGCGGCCGCCGCGGGCCTGCGCGTGCGCCCGCCCGGGCAGACCGCGTCCAAGGTGATCCCGTTCCCGTTCACCGCCTGCGCGAACCGCACACTGGTCTACCTGGCCGTCCAGCCGGTAAAGAAAGGCTGAGCCCGGCATGCCTGCCAACGCTCACGGGTTGGCTCGGCTACCCCGCAGGACGGGCGCGGGCCGATCACGGGCCAGCGAACCGCACGATCCGGCGATTCGGCCGCGTCGCTAGTTTGCGCCAGTCAGCCTGGTGCCAATGGCACGACCGCCTGCGCCCGCCCGATCTCTGGCCTGACGGGGTGCACGGGGTCCTTCCGCCTCGGTGGCCGGCTTGCACTGCCGGCGCAGTGGTTGTGGAAACCGCTTGCTGTGATGGCCCTTGGTGCTAGCGAGTCGGTGTGTAGTTGAAGATGCCGCCGCCGGAGCCGCCGCCGTAGGCCGTGGTGCCGAGGTGGATGAGGCCGGCTGGCTGCACGACGAGCGAGCGCGGGTCCCGGGTGATCAGGCCCGCGGAGAGGTTCCGCCAGCTGACACCGTCGTCGTCGCTGCGGTACACGCCCAGTGCTGCAGGGTCATCGTCGGCCGCGTAGATGCGGCCCGCGGTCGTTGGATCGGCGGTGACGACGTCCGCGCTTTGGGGCGCGGTCCCGCCGGTCGACCTTGACCATGTGCGGCCGGAGTCGGAGCTGACGTAGACCCCGCCGCCGCTGTCTGCTTCGATCGCCGCGAACAGCCGCTGGTGGTTGCGCGGGTCGATGGCGAGCGAGACAGCGTCGTACCCCGGCGGCTGGGACCCGCGTCCAGATGCCCACGTGGCACCGCCGTCGGTGCTGCGCACGATCCCTTCGAACCGGGTCCCGACCCAGATCCGGGACGCGTTCGCCGGATCGATCACGATGCAGAACGCGACCACATCAGCGGGCAGGGTGAGCCGGTGCCAGGTCGTCCCGCCATCGGCCGAGCGGTAGACCCCGCTCTGGAACGTCGTGACGTACAGCGTGGAGGGCGAGCTTGGAGCGACTGCCACGGCCGTGGGCGCGTCACCGGGCACGGCGAACTGCTTGACCCAGGTCACCCCGCCGTCGCGGCTGCGCCGGACGCTGGTCGACGTCGCCGCCCAGATCGTCGACGCGCGCGTGGGTGAGACCGCGACGGAATTGACGTTCTGCCCGCGCAGACCGGCGTAACTCCAGCTCGTGCCGCTGTCGGTGGAGCGGAAGGCTCCCTGGCCTTGCAGGCCCGCGTACATGACGGCGTTGTTGCTCGGCGCGTAGGCCAGCGAGTTCACCTGCGAGCCGGTGATCCCGCTCGAACTCGGCGTCCAGCTGGATGCGGTCTGGGCGCGGCGGAAGACACCGAACTGCGAGAGGGCGCACAGCGCGCCCGCACTGCTGAAAGTGATGCCGAGGACCGATCGCTTGGCCTGCAGGCCGGTGCTGTAGGAGTGCCAGTTCGACCCGTCGTCGTCCGAGCGGAACAACCCCGCGGCGTGCGTGCCGGCCCAGAACCGATGCGGGACGGCGGGATCCGGTACCAGCCTGCCCACCACATCGTTGACCGCGACCGTGGCCACCGGCTGCCAGGAGGCGCCGCCGTTGCTGCTGCGGTACACGCCGTCCAGGCCGCCGACGAGCAGAGTATTCGCATCGCGCGGGTCGACCCACACCGAAGCCGCTTCGGGGACCGGATCCATGTCCGTCCACGTCGTCCCGCCGTCGCTGCTGCGCAGCATGGACGGGCCGACGACGTAGACGACCTGCCGGTCAGACGGCGCGATGGCCAGCGCCTCGCCGGCGATGTCGTCGCCGGCCGGCCAGGTCAGCAGCGCCCATGTCGCCCCGCCGTCCGTACTGCGCCACAACCCGCTGGCTGAGCCGATGAACAGCCGCGCGGCGCTGGAAGGGTCAACCGCGACGTAATAGAAACTCCCGATGCCGATACCCGACGTGATCCGCACCCAACTGCGCCCGGCATCGGTGCTGCGATAGACGCCCGAGGCGTAGGTGGCGGCGAAGACCGTATCGGGCGCCGAAGGAGCGAACGCGAAAGCGAAAACGATTGTGTCATGCGGCATGCCGCTGCTGGAACGATGCCAGCTGACACCGCCGTCGGCGCTGCGGAACACCCCGGCGCCGCCGGTGCCGGCCAGCACAACCGACGGATCCGCCGGGGATGCCGCCAGCCCGTACACGGTGCCGCCGTACAGCCGGGCCGAAGTCCATGTGTTCACGCCCGCATCAGCAGGTAGCGCAGGAACTGCGATCAGCAGCGCTAACAGCCCGGCGAAGAAGATCCGCCGAAAGTGCCGGCCCATCGACGACAGCGCCATGAGCCCTTGTACCACCAGCCCCTGCCACCTGTCCATCCAAAGGTGCGGATCAATCCAGCCGGTCAGCGAGGCCAGAAGAGCAGCTGGCCGGTCGGTTCACTAAATGTGCCTGACCCCGGCCCCAGGCCACTGCTCACGGCGAGTAACCGCCTCGACTGGTTGACCATTGTTCATGTTCCGGATCGCCGATTCGGCGTGGCTGTCGCTTACGCCTGGCAGGCGGGATGCCTGCATGCAGATCATTCGTTCTGATGCTTCCTTGGCGATCGGCTGCAGCTTGCGGCAAGCGACAATTGGCCGAAGAGCCGGACATGGCGGAGCTGACGCCGGCTAGTGACTGCGAAGCTGTCACGGCCGCAGGGGGAGTGCTCTCGGAGGCGTACTGCGTTCCGGCAGGCTGCCTCGTAATCAGCCGGACCCGGCGCCGGCACGCCAGGGTATCGCCACCGCGGGCTCGGTCACCGTCTCTGCCATGCGGTGCCGTTCCGGCCCTGATGGCCGAACCGGTGGTTCGGCCGGAAAGGTGCCGTGATGACCGCGAAATCGCACTCCTCTCCAGAACGGAGAGAAAGCGTGCAACACCCAAGCCGATTATGCCGACCCTCACGCAGCCAGCACGGCCCCCGCCAGCAGCCCACGGCACCACGTCGGCATAATCCCCAGTTCGGCGTAATGGACCCGGCATCGTTGCCAGCTCGCGCCGAGCAGCACGCTGGCGATCGCCTGGGTCAGGCCGGCGTGGGCGTCGGAGATGACGAGCTGGACGCCGGACAGGCCGCGGGTCTTCAGCGACCGCAAGAACGCGGTCCAGAACGCGCCGTCCTCACTGTCGCCGACTTCGGACCCGAGCACCTCGCGGTGGCCGTCCGCGGCCACGCCGGTGGCGACGACGACGGCCTGGGAGACGACGCGGTGATCGACCCGGGCCTTGCAGTAGGTGGCGTCCAGGAAAACGTACGGGAACCCCTGCCCGGCCAGGGACCGGTCCCGGAACGCCGCCACCTCGGTGTCCAGGTCCGCGCAGATCCGCGACACTTCCGACCTGGAGATCCCGGTATCTGCGCCGAGCGCCTTGACCAGGTCGTCCACTTTGCGGGTCGAGGTGCCGTGCAGGTACGCCTCAACGATCACCGCGAACAGCGACTGATCCACCCGCCGCCGCCGCTCCAGCAGCGACGGGAAGAACGACCCCGCCCGCAGCTTGGGGATCCGCAGCTCCAGATCCCCCGCCGTGCTGGACAGCGTCCTGATCCGGTGCCCGTTGCGGTGCCCCGGTCCGCGCATCGGTCCGCTGATGCGGGACCGCGCCGATCACCGAGCTCAGCTCGGCCTCAATCAACGCCTGATAAATCGTCTCGGCCGCCTGCCGGATCCGGTCATCAACTTCAGCGGCCTTCAGTACCTCCAGAACCTCCAGCAGTGCAGACTGGTCCAGGGCCATCGTGTGCTGTGTCCTTCCGCGAGAACCATTGCCGTGGAACTCGCTGACCATCACACGATGGCCCTCCAGCATGCCGAAAGCACGCCGTCAGGACCGACTACTTACACCACTCGGTGGGACGTCACCGTGGGATTGCGGACGGCGCCGAGGTCAGGGCCGATCGCGGAAGGTAAGACAAGCGCCGCACCCGAAGAAAACCGAGCGCCGGGTTACGTGCCTGGTGGGCCGGGGCGACTCTGCCCCTGTGGGTCGGTACAGATCCTCCCGTTATGCGATACGAGCCCGGGTACGTCACCGTCGCGGTCACCGACCGCGGCCCGCGCCGTGATCGGGCGGCAGCCATGAAGCGAGCCAGCGACGGGACGTAGCTGGCCACCGTGTCGCCGAGGGCATCGGCCGCGGCTGCTCGGGGACAGGTCAGGGTCCGGCCTCGATCCGCTCGGCGCGTTCGGTGGCTAGCGAATGTCCTGCCTCGACGGCCGCCTGGCGCTCGGTCTCGGCGTTCAGCTCACCGCCGAGCAGTATGGCCAGGCCGGTCAGGTAGAACCACAGCATGAGGATGACGACTCCGGCTAGCGCGCCGTAGGTCTTGCCATATGAGCCGAAGTTCGCGACGTAGAACGAGAAGCCAACCGAGGCGCCCAGGAATATGGCGGTGCCGAGAAGGCCGCCGGGGCTCACCCATTGCCAGCGTGGTGTCTCGCGGTTCGGGCTTAGGAAGTAGTAGACCGAGAACAGCGCCGTGACAAAGACAATCGCGATTAGCCAGCGGATCACGTTCCAGGCAATGCTGAACGCCGTGCTCGCGAACGACAGGTGGTTTTCGATCGAGGTTCCCAGCGGGGCACCGAACACGATGAGAATGGCCGCGACGCCACCAAGCACGACAGTGGCGAGCATCAGCTCGGCGGCGCGCACCCGGGCGGCGACAAAGGTGCGATCTGTGGGCACGTCGTAGGCAATGTTGAGCGCTCGCTGCAGCGCGATCATGCCACTGGACGCGCTCCACAGCGCCACGACGACCGCGATGATGACCACTGTCAGGGACCCCTGCGAGGTCCGGCCGGCGGCGGAGTTCACCGCCTGCGTGAAAACGTCCCTCGCGCCCGGCGGAAGCGCCTTATCCAGCCCGCTAACGAGGTTCTTCACGGTGCCACGGCCAATCTGGACCAGCGAGGCCACGCCGAGCAGTGCGATCAGGGCCGGGAACAATGCCAGGAACCAGCTGTAGGCCAGGCTGCCCGCGGCCATCGTGCCGCGATCGGTCTTGAACTTCTTCAGCGTGCGGCGCGCGGTCGCCTTCCAGCCTGACCGGCCGAGTTCGAGCGGAGTGGCCGGGCCCGGCGCGTCCGCGGTCCGCGGCGGGATCGCGCTCGCCTCGCTGTCACGGCCTTCTGGCTTGCCGCTGAGCCCGCTCACAGCCCTCACCTCCGTCCGGGCCACCGCTCTGGCGCCGCTCTACCCGATGCGAGCCGTAGCTAACGCCGCTGTCCTGGTTGAACCGGCGGCAGAGCCGAATTGGCTGGGGGTTCAAAAGTGCCTATTCCGGTGTCACACTGCGAGGGTGTACGACTACGACCTGCTGGTAATCGGCTCGGGTCCCGGTGGCCAGAAGGCGGCGATCGCGGCGGCCAAGCTCGGCAGGAATGTGGCGATCGTCGAGCGCAGGAACATGATCGGCGGCGTCTGCCTGAACACGGGAACGATCCCGTCTAAGACGCTGCGCGAGGCCGTGCTCTATCTCACCGGCGCCAATCAGCACGAGATGTACGGGCAGAGCTACCGCGTCAAGGAAGAGATCACGATCGCGGACCTCGCGGCGAGAACGCAGCACGTTGTCGGCCGTGAGATCGATGTCGTGCGCAGCCAGCTTGCCAGGAACCGGGTCTCGATCCTCAATGGCACCGGGTACTTCGCCGACCCGCACGTCGTGGTCGTCGATGACGGCGGCCGGCGGCAGCAGGCGAGCGCGGAAGCGATCGTGATCGCGACCGGGACGCGGCCGGCGCGGCCGGCCAGCGTCCAGTTCGACGACCGCACGATCATTGACTCGGACGGGATCGTGAACCTTGAGCGGGTGCCCCGTTCGATGGTCGTCGCCGGCGCCGGGGTGATCGGCATCGAATACGCCTCGATGTTCGCCGCGCTGGGTACCAAGGTGACGGTGGTCGAGCAGCGGGAACGGATGCTGGAGTTCTGCGACATCGAGGTGGTCGAAGCGCTCAAGTACCACCTGCGCGACCTGGCGGTCACGTTCAGGTTCGGAGAGACCGTCGCATCGGTCGAAGCCCGGCCGGAGGGCGCGATCGCAAGCCTGAAGAGCGGGAAGAAGATTCCTGCCGACGTCGTCATGTACTCGGCCGGCCGGCAGGGGACCAGCGATGAGCTCATCCTGTCCGCGGCTGGCCTCGCCGCAGACCAGCGCGGCAGGATCGAGGTTGACGAATTCTTCCGCACCGCCGTGCCGCACATCTACGCGGTCGGCGATGTGATCGGATTCCCTGCACTGGCTGCGACATCCATGGAGCAGGGCAGGCTCGCGGCGCATCATGCCTGCGGCGAGCCGCTGCCTGCGCTCGGCCAGGCGCCGCCGATCGGGATCTACAGCCTGCCCGAGATCAGCTTCATCGGCCGGACGGAGGATCAGCTGACGGCCGACAGCGTTCCTTTCGAGGTCGGCGTATCCCGGTATCGCGAGCTGGCGCGCGGCCAGATCATCGGAGACTCCTATGGAGTGCTGAAGCTCCTGGTTTCCATGGAGGACCGCACGCTGCTCGGAGTGCACGTCTTCGGCACGAACGCCACCGAGCTCGTGCACATCGGCCAGGCCGTGATGGGTTGCGGCGGCACGGTCGACTATCTGGTGGATGCCGTCTTCAACTACCCGACGCTGGCGGAGTCCTACAAGGTGGCAGCCCTCGACGCGACCAACAAGATGCGCGAGATCGCCCGGTTCTCCTAGCTCCTGGCCAGAGGCTCAGAACCGCACGTAGTCGTATTCCACTGGGAGGTCGTTGATCCCGACTGGCGGCGGCGCCAGCCAGGAGGCGAACTCCCCTGCTTCATAGTGCGGCACCATCAGCCCGGCCACCCTGGCCCGGTCGTCGGCCGTTGGCAGCCAGTCGTCAGCCGATGACCGCCATTGCGCCTCGGTGACGATGTCCCCGGCCGGGCTGATGAAGGAGCCGGCGAACGCGCCGACGCCGCGGTTGAATCCGGCGTGCGGCAGCACAAGGCGCTGTTCGATACCGGCCTTGCGGAGCTCGGCGTTCCACTTGCGCAGGCCGCGTTCGCAGTCGGCGACGTACTCGTCGCGCAAGTCGAGGTTGAGCGCGGTGAGCGCGGGCACCGCACGCGTGCCGATCGCGCCGCCGGTGATCACTGGCACCTGCATGGTCGCCTCGGTCAGGACGTGATCATCGCTGCGCCTTGTTTCCATCCACCGGCCCTTGAGGCCGGCGGTGAAGTACGCGGCAGCGTTGGACGAGGTCTCCGAGCCGAACAAGTCCAGGGACAGCGAGTAGTGCTGGTTGAGGTACTTCTGGATCACCGACAGGGGGATGGCGCCGTCCTGCCAGACGTCATCGGATCCGCCTCGGGCTGCCATGGCGGCGGCCGTGCGCTGCACCACTCGCTGCACGCCGGTCGTGCCGACGAACATGTGGTGCGCCTCCTCGCGGAGCATGAATTCGCACGTGCGCGATAGCGGGTCGAAACCTGACTCCTTCAGCGTGCCGAGCTGGTACTTGCCGTCCCGGTCGGTGAAGTAGGTGAACATGAAGAACGCGAGCCAGTCGGTGGTCTCCTCGTTAAACGCTCCGAGGATCCGCGGGCTGTCGGGATGCCCGGAATGCCGGCGCAGCAGCTGCTCGGCCTCCTCGCGGCCGTCCCTGCCGAAGTAGGCGTGCAGCAGGTACACCATCGCCCACAGGTGCCTGCCCTCCTCGACGTTGACCTGGAACAGGTTGCGCAGGTCGTACAGGCTCGGGGCGGTCGCGCCGAGGTGCCGCTGCTGCTCGACAGAAGCGGGCTCGGTGTCTCCCTGGACGACGATCAGCCTGCGCAGTTCGCTGCGGTATTCGCCGGGCACCTCGGTCCAGGCGGGCTCGCCCTTGTGCTGGCCGAACGCAATGCTGCGTGGCTCGCCGCCTCGCTCGGACAAGAAGATGCCCCACCGGTACTGCTCCATCGGAACCCTGGCCCACGTGGCCCAGCCGTCCCTGCCGATCGCGACTGCCGTGCGCAGGTATACGTCCCTGGTCGGCAGCGAAGGGCCCAGAGCCGTCCACCAGTCGAGGAACCGCGGCCGCCAGGACTCGAGCGCACGCTGCAGCTTGCGGTCGGTGGCCAGGTTGACGTTGTTGGGGATCCGCTCCGAGTAGTCAATGACGCTGACCGGGCCGTCTGGCTGCGGCGCGGCGCCCACGATGTCAGGACCCGCGATGTCGCTGTCGGTCATGATCAGACTCGCTTCCTGTCGAAGTCGGCGCGCTGACCGGTGCCGTACCTTCGCAGTGCGCCTTGCGGCCCTGATGCATTGGGCCGCAGGAAGATCCAGTTCTGCCAGGCCGAGAGCCGGCCGAAGATCTTGGTCGCCATCGACTCCTTGCCGGGGTAGCGCAGGCTAGCCTCCATCCCGGTGAGCGCGTCGGGGGAGAAGCCTGCCCGCTCTGAGATCACGAGCCTCAGCTCATCGTCCCAGTCCAGGTCGTCAGGAGCCGCCGTGACCAGGCCAAGCCCGACAGCCTCGGTCGCACCGAGTTCCTTCCCTGACGTCGCCAGCGCAGCATCGGCTAGCGCGGCCGAACCGAACCTGTTCGCCAGCCTGGTCGAACCGCTGGCGGTCGGCAGGGCCCCTGCATTCATCGGCCCGAGCACGATTGCTGCCGGAACCTGACCTGCCGGACCGTCCTCAAAGATTCCGTCCAGCATGTACTGGCGGTCGGCGGCAAGCGCCACCTCGAGCAATGTTCCCGCGAAGCAGCTGCCAGGTTCGATCAGCGCGATCAGCGAACGGCTCGTCGCTTCGAGCCTGCGCAGCGTCCGCTTCCACAGTGCGATGATTTCCCGCGCCAGCCAGTCATCCGCACCGGCCAGAACCTCGTCGGTTGCCATGACAGCCGCCGGATCACCGGTGGTCTTCAGAAGCCATGTACCGAGTTCGGGCTCGCCAAACCTGAGCCTGCTGATCGCATCGTCGAGCTCGCGGGCGGTAGCAAGTGGCCAGGCTGCGGCACCGGCGTCGTACAGGTCCGCCATTCCCGACGGCTGAGCGCCTGGCCCGGTGATGGTCAGCGTGGCAGTGGCGGCGCGGCGGTCAAACTCAACGAGCACGTGCTCATAACTCCAGCTGTCGTTACTCATCTGACAGGTCAGCGCCGCCAGCTCGACCCCGCGCGTGCTCGTCCGGTCGGGAACCGGCGCCGCGGCAGCGATCGCGCTCTCGGCCAGCCGGCGGGCCCTCGCCTCGAATTCCGTTGGCTTGGCGATCTCGTCGACCAGCCGCCATTCCACCGCGCGCTGGCCCCTGATCCCCTCCGCTGTCGTCGCGAACACATCCGCGAGATCGCGCCTGACGCCCCGCTTGTCCGTGAGCCTGGTCAGGCCGCCGGTGCCGGGCAGCACGCCAAGCAAGGGCACCTCCGGCAACGCGACCGTGGCCGAACCGTCGTCGGCAAGGAGGATCTTCTCGCACGCCAGGGCCAGTTCGTAGCCGCCGCCTGCCGCCGTCCCGTTCAGGGCTGCGATGTAGGTCTGGCCAGAGCCGGTGGCGTCTTCGATTGATGCGAGGGTCTCGTTGCAGAATTTGCAGAAGTTGACCTTGAAGGCGTGCTCAGCCTGCGCCAGCATCCCGATGTTGGCGCCGGCTGAGAACATCCGGTCGAGCGCGCTGGTCATGATGACGGCCCGGACCTGCGGATACGTGAAACGGAGCCGCTGGACTGCGTTGGCAAGCTCGATGTAGACGCCGAGGTCGTAACTGTTCTTCTTCAGCTCGTATCCAGGGTAGGCGCCGCCGGCCGGATCGACGTCCAGCGTGAGCGTGGCCACGGCGCCATCGATGTCAAGCCGCCAGTGCCGGTATGAGTCCGGGTCGGTCGAGAAGCTTAGGTCCGCAGGCACCATTCCATCCTGACGTGCTACAGGTTCTCGCGCAAGATGCGATCTGCTGTAGATAGTTAGTTGGCCGCGAGCCGCGCCGCCGGCGGCCGCGTAAGGGCCAGTACGCTTCCGTACTTGTGACGACACAACAGGGCGAACATGCGGGTGCGTACCGGCAGCGAACCTTCCCCGTCCCCGATGGCGCCCTGGATCTCCTGCTGGTCAGGCACGGCCAGTCGGAGGCCTACGTCGAAGGCAAGCCGTTCCCGCTCGTCGACGGCCACGGTGATCCGCCGCTTTCCGAACTCGGGCGTTCGCAGGCGCTGCGCGTGCGCGACCGGCTCGCCGAGGCGGGCATCGACGCAATCTATGTCACCACGTTGCGCAGGACGGCGCAGACCGCCGGCCCGCTCGCCGAGCGGCTCGGCCTCAGGCCCGTGGTCGAGCCAGAGCTGCGCGAGGTATATCTCGGCGCGTGGGAGGGCGGGCTGTACCGCAAGATGGTGGCCGACTTTCATCCGATCGCCCAGCGGATGTTCGCCGAAGAGCGCTGGGACGTCATTCCCGGGGCAGAGTCGCTGGTCTCCTTCGACGGCAGGGTCCGGGCGGCGATCGGCCGGATCGCGGCCGAACACCCCGGTCAGCGGGTCGCCGTGTTCACGCACGGCGGCGTCATCGGCCAGGCGCTCGCCCTCGCGACCGGATCCCGGCCCTTCGCCTTCAACGCGGCCGATAACGCGTCGGTGTCACGGGTAATCGTCACCAGTGCGAAGTGGTACATCAGGACGTTCAATGACACGGCCCACCTGGACGAACTGACCGGCTAGCCCGCCGATGGCATGGCGACGGCAATTCGGCTCCAGTAGCGATTTGCGGCGTCGCCCCACTGCGCGTGCCTGGCGGCGAAGAGCGCGGCGGCGTCGGCGCCCGGCCAGCCGGCCGGCAGCAGGGCGCGCGGCAACCGCGGGTCAAGGAACGGGAAGCGCCGCCATTCATGTACCAGCAGCGTCTGCGCCGTAAGCGTTTCGGCGTCGGTTACCGGCCTGAGTTCGGAGAACTCGGCTATGAAGTCCTCATACCGCGCCTCGACGGCGCTGAGGTCCCAGGCGCGGGCGACGATGTCCTGCTGCACGCCGATGCTGCCGTATCTGGCGGTGAACGACATGGCCGCGCTGGCCAGGCCCAGTTCTTCGAGAATGTGGTCGGCCTCTGACTCGCGACCGGGGTCGGGCGAGATCCAGACGCCGCCGGGGAGCGCGCCGAACCCGGCCCAGGTGAGCCGCGTCCTGATCCGGTGTCTGGCCTGGCTGCTGCGGTCCGATGCCAGCACCAGCACGATGAGCCAGCGGCCGTCCCACGCGGGGCCGTCCTGACCGAAGGTGTAGATACGCTGCGCACCTTCGCTGAGCAGCCGCCGCCCCGATTGCGTCAGCTGCCACCGAGCCAGCCGGCCATGCTTGCTCGAGGCGATCCAGCCCTCGGCGGCGGTGCGGGCCAGCGCCTGCCTGGCTGCCTTCTCGGCAATGCCGAACAATCCGAGAACGGCGACAAGCGTGCCCGTCCACACAGGTTCTCCCGCTGGCAGCACGTACTCGCCGAGCACGGTCAGCAGAAGGGAGCGGGCGCTTGAGGGCCCGATCTCTCTGCGGCGAGGGAGCGCTGGGGCGGGGGCCAAGGCGATTGCGCTCCTTTCAGCCGCGGGAACTGCGGAGAATCTACAGTCCTGCGCCGACGCCATAGAATGCGGTAGCGGTTTCGCCGTCGCACCGGTTAGCTGCGTACCTTCGGAAGTACCGGCGACCGCGCCGCGCCACCATCCTCTCCGTTCTGCGAGGCAAGGCACTGACATGCGCTGGTCACAGCTGCACATCCCGACTCTCCGCGACGACCCGGCTGACGCCGACGCCGCCAGCCACCGGCTCCTGCTGCGGGCCGGCTTCATCCGCCAGCTGATGGCCGGCCACTACAGCCTGCTGCCACTCGGCGTCCGGGTGCGCGCGAAGGTCATGCAGATCATCCGCGAGGAGATGAACGGGATCGGCGCGCAGGAGTTCTTGCTGCCGAGCATGCAGCCCGCGTGGATCTGGGAGAAGACGGGCCGGATCGCGGTCATGGGCGATGAAATGTTCCGGCTGAAGGACCGCAAGGGCGTCGAGGTCGTACTCGGCATGACCCACGAGGAGATCTTCGCCTACCTCGGGCTCGAGCTGGCGTCCTACCGCGAGCTACCTCAGTTCTGGTACCAGTTCCAGACCAAGTTCCGTGACGAGCCGCGGCCGAAGAGCGGCCTGCTGCGCGTGCGGGAGTTCACGATGAAGGACTCCTACAGCTTCGACGTCGACGAAGCCGGGCTCGACGCCTCGTTCGAGGCGCATCGCGGGGCGTACGAGCGGATCTTCGCCAGGCTCGGCATCCCTGCGATCGCCGTCGAAGCATCGAGCGGCAACATGGGCGGCAGCGACTCGGTGGAGTTCATGTGCCCGGCAGAGGCCGGCGAGGACGTCGTCGCCACGTGCCCGCAGTGCGGCTATGCGGCCAACCTGGAGAAGGCATCCTCCGCGCTACCGCCCGTCGAGGACCCGCCAGGCAGCGACGTCCCCGCTGCGCCCGAGCGGCTCGATACCCCTGGCGTGCGGACCATCGAAGATCTGGCCGTCGAGTACGGCAGGCCTGCCGACCGGCAGATCAAGACGCTCGTCCAGGTCATCGACGGCAAGCTGACGCTCGTGCTGCTGCGCGGCGATCACCCGCTGTCGGACCAGAAGCTCATCGACGCGACCGGCGCCGTCACGGTCCGTCCGGCGCAGCCAGATGAGATCAGGGCCGCGCTCGGCGCGCTGCCAGGCAGCCTCGGCGCGGTCGGCGTGACCGAGCTTCCGGTGATCGCCGATCTGGCGCTGCGGGGTCGCCGCGGGCTGACGACGGGGGCGAATATCGACGACGTGCATCTTACGGGCGTCGATGTCGACCGCGACATCACCGTGAACATGTGGGCTGACTTGCGCGAGGTGACCGAAGGCGAACCGTGCCCCAAGTGCGGCTCGAGGCTGGAGTTCGTCCGGGCGATCGAGGTCGGCCACATCTTCAAGCTCGGCCGCAAGTACACGACGCTGCTGGGAGTCACCGTCAGCATGCAGGACGGCAGCACCGTCATCCCGATCATGGGCAGCTACGGCATAGGCGTGGAGCGCGCGATCGCGGCGATCGCGGAGGTGCACCACGACGACGCCGGCCTGGCCTGGCCGGTCCAGGTGGCGCCCGCCGAGGTCACGGTGCTGCTTTTGAGCGTGCGTGACCCGGAGGCGAGGGCGGCAGCCGAGACGCTGTACTCCGCCCTGCTCGACGCCGGGGTGGAAGCGCTGATTGATGACAGGGACGTGCGGCCGGGCGTGAAGTACGCCGACGCTGAGCTGACCGGTATTCCCTTCCGGATCACAGTCGGCAGCAGGGACCTGGCCGAGGGCGTGGTGGAGATCACCAGGCGAGCGAACGGCGAGAAGCAGCGGGTTGCTGTTGGCGAGGCCGTCGGCTGGGTACGCCAGGCCCGCACTGCTGCCCTGGGCTGAAGTCGCCGGCAGCCCCCGCATGCCGGCGCGCTTCGTTAGCTGGCGGCGGGCAGAACCCGGTCGATCTCCGGATGGTCACGCCGCAGCTCGGCCAGCAGCGGGTGCGAAGCATCGATCAGGCGCTCGTTCTGCTTGGCGAGCGCCGACCACTTCTGGGTGGTGTCGTCTTTGCTCGCCACGGCTGCCGCGCCTGCCGTGCTGCTGCCTGACATGGTTGCCTCCCGTATCGAACCGGCCGCGCCAGGGCTTGGCCCGGCACTGCCGCAGTGCCAATCGACGCCCTACTTATACAGACGCTGTGGAGGTGTCTCTCGCCTTAAAAGGCATGTAACGAGATGGCAACTCTTCGCAATGAGTCCGGGTATGGCCGGTGCTCGCCGCGTTAGATGTGCGTCCACGCCTCCGTGAGAACGCTGCGCAGGATCTGCTCGATCTCGTCGAAGTGCTCCTGAGTGCACGTCAGCGGCGGTGAGAGCTGGATCACCGGGTCGCCGCGATCGTCGGCACGGCAGATCAGCCCTGCGTCGAACAGCGCCTGCGACAGGAAGCCGCGGAGCAGCCGCTCGGACTCGTCGTCGTTGAATGTCTGGCGGGTCGTCTTGTCCTTGACCATCTCGATGCCGTAGAAGTAGCCATCGCCGCGGACGTCACCCACAATCGGCAGGTCATAGAGCTTCTCAAGGGTCGCCCGGAATGCCGCCTCGTTGGCTCTGACGTTCCCGAGCAGGTCTTCCTTCTCGAAGACGTCGAGGTTGGCGAGGGCGACGGCGCACGAGACCGGGTGCCCGGCGAAAGTGATGCCGTGCAGGAACGTGTTGTCGTCGTTGGTGTAAGGCTCCATTAGCCGGTCGCTGACCATCATGCCGCCGAGCGGTGAGTACCCCGAGGTGACGCCCTTGGCGAAGGTGATGATGTCGGGGGTGTAGCCGTACCGCTCGCACCCGAAGATGTGGCCGAGCCTGCCGAACGCGCAGATGACCTCGTCGGACACCATTAGCACGCCGTACTTGTCGCAGATCTCGCGCACCCGCGGGAAGTAGCCGGGCGGCGGCGGGAAGCAGCCGCCGGAGTTCTGCACGGGCTCGAGGTAGACCGCGGCTACGGACTCAGGGCCCTCGCGCAGGATCGCCCGCTCGATTTCGTCTGCCGCCCAGACGCCGAACGCGGTCACGTCATCGGCCACGAACGCAGGCGCGCGATAGAAGTTGGTGTTGGGGACCCGCACGCCGCCGGGCGGCAGTGGCTCGAAGGGGATCTTGATGTCGGGCAGGCCGGTGATCGCTAGCGCCCCGTGACTGGTGCCGTGGTAGGCGATGTAGCGGCTCAGCACCTTGTACCTGCTCGGCTGGCCGGTCAGGCGGAAGTACTGCTTAGCCAGCTTCCACGCGGACTCGACCGCCTCCGAGCCGCTCGTGGTGAAGAAGACCCGGTTCAGGTCGCCTGGCGCGTAGCCCGCGAGCCGCTCGGCTAGCTCGACGGCGCGAGGGTGCGCGTAGGACCACAGCGGAAAGTAGGCAAGCTCGCTGGCCTGCCGCGCCCCGGCTTCGGCGACGTCGGTCCTGCCGTGGCCGATCTGGCTGACGAACAGGCCGGCCAGCCCGTCGAGGTAGCGCTTGCCGTGCTGGTCGTAGACGTACTGTCCTTCGCCGCGCACGATCATAGGGATATCTGCCCCGGCGTAAGACGAGTGCCGGGTGAAGTGCAGCCAGAGGTTACGCTTGGCGGCCTCCTGCAGCGCTGCAGGGTCGAGTGCGGGCATAGCATTCATCTGGTCCCCCAGTGGTAGGTCTGCTTGCGCAGCTTCAGGTACACGAAAGTTTCCGTCGTCGTGACACCCGGCAGCGCGCGAATCACCCCGAGTATCTCAAGCAGCTGGTCATCGTCCTCGCACACGACCTCGATCAGGAGGTCGAACGATCCGGCCGTTATGACCACATAGTCGATGGCTTCCATACCCGCGAGCAGGTCGGCTATCCGCTGCAGGTCGTCGTTGCAGCGGATGCCGATCATCGTCTGCCTGCGGAACCCCAGCGACATCGGGTCGGTCACCGCGACGATCTGCATCGCGCCCACGTCAATCAGCCGCTGAACGCGCTGGCGAACCGCCGCCTCGCTGAGTCCGACCGCCTTGCCGATCGCCGCATAGGAGCGGCGGCCATCATGTTGCAGCTGATCGATGATGTGCCGGGAGACAGAGTCCAAGACGACCGGAGCCTGCTGCTTGTCGCGGCCGCCCGTGCGCTCGGCTGCCGGCTCGCCAGCGGCCCGCAAGTGTGCCATCCGTATTGCCTCCTTGCGTTACCCATGCTGCCATGGAAGCGTAGGGTGTCAACTGTTTTCGTCGCGAATGAACTGTTTTGACGCTGAATCACTTGTGGGACGAGGCAATACGTGCGAAAGTCGTAGCTTTACTAGGGGAGGGTACCGTGACGGAAGTGAGCGGCCGGGCGGCGGCTCGGCCGACGGCGCTGGGGACACTGCGCAATTTCGTCAATGGCCAGTTCACCGAGGCAGCCAGCGGCGTGGTCAGCGAGGTGGTGGATCCGAGCACGGGCGAGGCGTACGCCACCGCGCCGGTGTCGGGCGGCGCCGACGTTGACGCCGCGCTGCGGGCAGCCGCGGCCGCGTTTGAAGGCTGGCGCGACGCGACCCCGGCTGACCGCAGCCTCGCGCTGCTGAAGTTCGCCGACGCCATTGAGGCCAGGGCAGAGGACCTGGTCGAGGCCGAGAGCCGGAACACAGGCAAGCCGATCGGCATGACCCGCACGGACGAGGTCCCGCCCTGCGCCGACGAGCTTCGCTTCTTCGCGGGCGCGGCGCGCGTGCTTGAGGGCCGTTCGGCCGGTGAGTACCTGGCCGAGCACACCTCGATGATCAGGCGCGAGCCGGTCGGGGTGTGCGCGCAGGTGACACCGTGGAACTACCCGATGATGATGGCGGTCTGGAAATTCGCGCCCGCGCTGGCGGCAGGAAACACCGTCGTGCTCAAGCCGTCGGACACGACGCCTGTCTCTACCCTCCTGCTGGCTGAGATCGCTGCCGATATCTTTCCGCCCGGCGTCTTCAACGTGATCTGCGGCGACCGCGACACCGGCCGGGCGCTGGTGGCCCACGACATCCCCCAGATGGTCTCGATCACCGGGTCGGTCCGCGCCGGCAAAGAGGTCGCCCAGGCCGCGGCCGCCGGATTGAAGCGGGTGCATCTCGAGCTCGGCGGCAAGGCGCCCGTGGTGATCTTCGACGACGCCGACGTCGAGCGCGCCGCCCAGACCATCATCGAGGCTGGCTACTACAACGCCGGTCAAGATTGCACCGCAGCGACAAGGGTCCTGGCAGGGCCCCGTGTCGCTGCTGACCTGACCGATGCAGTAGCCGGGCTGGCGGCGAAGGTCAAGACCGCGGGCCCGGACACCGACGACGCCTACTACGGCCCGCTGAACAATCCCGCCCAGCTGGCGAGGGTCGGCGGCTTCGTGGACCGGACCCCCGCGCACGCGCAGGTGCGGACCGGGGGTCACCAGGTCGGCGATCGTGGCTATTTCTACGCCCCGACCGTGATCGCGGGGCTGCACCAGGACGACGAGATGATCCAGAACGAGATCTTCGGCCCGGTCGTGACCGTGCAGCGGTTCAGCGACGAGGACGAGGCAATCGCCTGGGCGAACGGAGTCGAGTACGGCCTGGCCTCGAGCGTCTGGACGCGAGACCACGGCAGGGCCATGCGCGTCGCCAGGCGGCTGGACTTCGGCGCGGTGTGGATCAACACGCATATCCCGTTCGTCTCGGAGATGCCGCACGGTGGCTTTAAGCATTCTGGCCACGGCAAGGACTTGTCCATGTACGGTTTCGAGGACTACACGCGGATCAAACACGTCATGAGTTACATCGGCCGGTAAGTGCCTGTGCAAGTGCGGAAACCGTGTGCAGAGGCACGAGAGAATACTCATACACTCTTCTGAAATAGGTGATAGTCACAGGATGCTCAGCAGTCACGGTTACAGGATGCTCAGCACCGGTTACAGCTCGAGGGGTTGCTGACATGACGGAGATGCAGGCACCGGCCGAGGCGGGCAGCGGCCTTGGCCACGCCTCGGCATTGCCGGCCGACGGCACCAGTGGCCTCCCGGCCATACAGCTGTCCGGCGTCACCAAAGACTTCCATGCGGGCAGCGAGGTTATCTCAGCCGTGCGCGAGATGGACCTGCAGATCAGGGAGGGCGAGTTCTTCTCGATGCTCGGCCCGTCTGGCTGCGGCAAGACGACCACCATGCGGATGATCGCAGGATTTGAGGATCCCACCACGGGCACGGTCTGGCTCCAGGGCAAGGACGTCACCTCGGATCCGCCGAACAAGCGCGATGTGAACATGGTCTTCCAGTCCTACGCGCTCTTCCCGCACATGAGCGTGTTCGAGAACGTCGCGTTCGGGCTGCGCCGCCGCCAGGTCCCCAAGAATGAGATCACGACGCAGGTCGGCCAGATGCTTGAGATTGTCGACCTGAGCGGCCGGGAGAATCGCCGGCCACGGGAGCTGTCAGGCGGCCAGCAACAACGCGTCGCGCTGGCCCGAGCTCTGGTCAATCATCCCAAGGCCTTGCTGCTCGACGAGCCGCTCGGCGCGCTCGATCTCAAGCTGCGCCAGGCCATGCAGGTTGAACTGAAGCGAATCCAGCGCGAGGTCGGCATCACGTTCGTCTACGTCACCCACGACCAGGGTGAGGCGCTGACGATGTCGGACCGGATCGCGGTCATGAATGACGGCCTCATCGAACAGCTCGCGTCGCCCAGGGAGATCTACGAACATCCGGCCAGCAGGTTCGTCGCCGGATTCATCGGCACCTCAAATCTGCTCACCGGCACCGCGGCCAGAGTCGGCGACTCAGCCGCGGTGATCGAGGTGAGCGCCGACGAGTGCATCATCGTCCCGGTCCGTGACGTAGCAGTCGCGCAAGGCGACACGCTCGAGGTCACGGTGCGGCCGGAGAAGATCGATCTGGGGAAGCAACCGCCGCCGGCCGGATCCTGCGCGCTGCGCGGCACCGTCGGCGAGGTCGTCTACCTCGGTACGTCCACGAACTTCACGATCGCCACGACGACCGGCGCGGAGATCGTAGTCTTTCAGCAGAACTCGGCGTCAGCCAGCGATGTGGTTGGCCGGGGGGACAGCATCTGGCTGTCCTGGCAACCGCAGCACTCATACCTGATTGGCTAGCGCCACGTGCAAGGAGGAAGTCCCATGACCAATTCGAATGACTCAGCATCCCAGAACTCAGGCGTCGACCCGTCACTCGTGCGCGGCATGACCCAATCGCGCCTGTCGCGACGCCAGCTGCTGGCAGGCGCGGGCGCCGGCGCCGGCGCGTTCTCGATCGGCGCGATCCTGGCGGCGTGCGGCGTGCAGGGCACCAATGCCGGCGGCGGCGGTTCGACGTCGGTGGCGGGGAACGTGGGTACGGCGTCCTGGTGGGCGAAGCAGAAGCTGCATAACAAGGTGAACTTCGCCAACTGGCCGTACTACCTCGACGTGCTGAAGGGCAAGCACCCGTCGCTGGAGCACTTCACGAACCAGACCGGGATCCAGGTCGCCTACACCGAGCCGATCAACGACAACGTCGCGTTCTATGCCAAGATCCGCCCGTCGCTCGAAGCCAAGCAGTACACGGGCTTCGACATCATCGTGATGACGAACAACACACCCAACGCGCTCGGCTACCTGCTCGCGAACAACTGGCTGATCCCGCTCGACCCGACGATGATGACCAACTTCAACAAGACCGCGGGACCGCTGGTCAAGAACCCGTCCTGGGATCCTGGAAACAGGTACACGATGGCGTGGCAGTCGGGGTTCACGACGATCGCTTACAACAAGACCATCGTCAAGAATCCGGGCGACAGCGTCGACATCCTGTTCGACAGGAAGTACGCAGGCAAGATCGGGATGATGTCCGACCTGCAGGAGCTCGGCAGCGTGGGCCTGCTCGCGATCGGCGTTGAGCCGGCCTCATCGGGCGAGTCCGACTGGGCCAAGGCCGCCAAGAAGCTGCAGCAGCAAAAGAGCGACGGGCTGGTCAGGGCGTACTACTCCCAGGAGTACATCAATCATTTCAAGAACGGCGACACCGTCGTCACGCAGGCATGGTCGGGTGACATCTTCCAGGCCAACCTGAACAGCAAGTATCGCGACCTCGTGATGATGGTTCCCGGCCAGGGCATGATGTTCTGGACCGACAACATGTGCATCCCGCTTTATGCGGAGAATCCCAAGGATGCCATGGTGCTCATGGACTACTACTACAAGCCCGATGTCCAGGCGGTCGTCGAGTACTACAACGACTACGTCTGCCCGGTGCCGAGCGCGAAGAACGTGCTGCTGAACCCGTCGGGCTGGGCGCAGACGACGCTCGCCGCGATGAAGCCGAGCATCGGCCTAGCGACCTCGGTGACCGCGAACGCCCCGACGGTCTTCCCTGACCAGGCGTTCCTGCAGCATGCGAAGAACTACTACAGCTTCAAGAGCCAGGAAGAGCTGACCACGTGGACCAACCTGTTCTTGCCGATCACTCAGGGAGCCTGAGCGGAGGGCCCGGAGGGTCTGCATCGGGACGGAGCCGCAGGCGGCCACGGCTCGGCAAGGCGCTCGCGCCGTACCTGCTGAGCCTGCCGGCCGGTCTCTGGCTGATCATCCTCTTCCTTGTTCCGCTGGTGGTCATGCTGTCGCTGTCGCTGCAGACCTGCAACCCGGCGACGGGCGCCTGCGTGATGACCTGGAACTGGTCGGAATTCCCGCATCAGGTGAGCCTGTATCACACGCAGTTCCTCACCAGTTTCTACTTCGCGGGCGCGGCGACGATCATCGATCTGCTCATCTCGTTCCCGATCGCGTACTGGATCGCGTTCTACGGCGGCAACAAGAAGAACTTCTTCCTGCTCATGCTGCTCGTGCCGTTCTTCGTGTCGTTCGTGATCAGGACCGTAGTATGGCAATTCATCCTGTCCGACAATGGCGTGATTCTCGGTAGCCTCAAGAACGCTGGCCTGCTGCCGCAGAGCTTCCACGTGCTCGCCACGGGATACGCGGTCATCGCCGGGCTCGCGTACAACTACCTGCCGTTCACGGCACTGCCGATTTACGTGGCGATCGAGCGGATCGACCGCCGGGTGCTGGACGCCGCCTATGACCTGTACGCCACCAAGCGCGAGGCCTTCACCAAGGTGATCTTGCCGCTCACCGTGCCCGGCCTGTTCGCGGCGTTCCTGCTGACGTTCATCCCCGCGCTCGGTGACTACATCAACCAGCAGCTGCTCGGCGGAACCAACGACACGATGATCGGCACTGTCATCCAGAACTCGTTCCTGCAGACTCTCGACTACGCCGGCGGCTCGGCGCTGTCCGCGGTACTGCTCGCCGTCGCGCTGGTTGGCATCTTCGCCTATGCGCGGCTGCTCGGCACGCGCACAATCGAGGAGTACCTGTGACGACGCTCGCGACGCAGGTCGAACCGCGGCGCACCGTGAAGCCGCGGCCGCCCCGGCGGCGGTGGACGCGTTTCATCCTGCCAACGTACTCGTGGCTGATCATCGCCTACCTGGTCTTCCCGATCGCGGTTATGGTCGCCTACAGCTTCAACAAGGTGACCACCGGACTGCCTCAGGTCAGTTTCACCTGGAACGGTGCCACGGCGCAGTGGTACCGGGAGTGGAACGACATACCTCAGCTGTCTTCATCGTTCTGGCTGTCGCTGCGCCTTGCCCTCATCGCCACCTTGCTGGCGACGATCCTCGGCACCCTGCTCGCCCTTGCGCTGGTCCGCTACCGGCCGCCGCGATTCCGCGGCAAGACGGCCGTCGAGCAGGTGATGTTCCTGAACATTGCCGCGCCCGAAATCGTTCTCGGCGCGTCCCTGCTCGGGCTGTTCGTCACGATCAACCTCGCCAGAGGCTTCCTGACGCTGCTGCTCGCCCATGTCGCGTTTAGCATCGCCTACGTCACGGTGACCGTCAGAGCTCGACTGGCGGGTTTCGACCGGTCCCTCGAGGAAGCGGCGCTCGACCTCGGCGCGAACGCGTGGGTGACATTCAGGAAGATCACGTTGCCGCTGATCAGGCCGGGGGTCATGGCCGGTGCCCTGATGGCCTTCGCGGTCTCCATTGACGACTTCGTGACGTCGAACTTCGTCAGCGGTGCCTCGGTCCCGTTCCCTGTCTGGGTGTACGGGGCAACGAGGATCGGCATTCCGCCGCAGGTCTTCGTGTTCGGAAGCGCGATCTTCGCCGTCGGCATCCTGTGCGCGATCGCCAGCATCGTGCTCGCGAGAAGGAAGCCCTGAAGCCCCAGCCACGGGCGCTGTCGGGAGCGAGCCAGAAGCCCTTCTGGCTCGACCATCCTGATGCGCCCGAGCCACTACCCCCGCTGGAAGAGGCGGAGGATGCCGATCTTGCAGTGATCGGCGGTGGCTTTAGCGGGCTGTGGACGGCGCTGGTCGCCAAGGAGCGCGACCCGCGCAGGAACGTGGTCCTGGTCGAGGGCCGCAGGATCGCCTGGGGCGGCACCGGCCGCAATGGCGGCTTCTGCTCAGCCAGCATCACGCACGGCCTCGGCAACGGCCTGGAGCGATTCCCCGGCGAGATCGACGTGCTGGAGCGGCTCGGCAGGGACAACCTCGATGAGATCGAGCGCGCCGTCGCACGCTATGAGATCGACTGCGACTTCGCCAGGACCGGCGACCTATCCGTCGCGACACAGCCGTGGCAGCTCGAGGAGATGGCGGACGCAGCGAAGCAGGCGGCCAGGTTCGGCATCGATCTCGAGGTGCTCGACGAAAGCCAGGTCAGGGCCGAGGTGAACTCACCGACATACCTCGGTGGGGTCTGGGACAAGGACGGCTGCGCGATCGTGGATCCCGCGAGGCTGGCATGGGGACTGCGCAGGGCCTGCCTGGCCGCGGGCGTGCGGATCTATGAGCACACGCCGGTTATCGCCCTCGGCGGCGGGAGGCGTGGCCCGCTGTCGCTCGCGACGCCCGGGGGAACCGTCATTGCGGACCAGGTGGCGCTGGTTGCGGGGGCCTTCGCGCCGCTGCTGCGACGGCTGCGGTACTACGTCGTTCCCGTCTATGACTACGTGCTCATGACCAGGCCGCTCACCTCGGCCCAGCTCGCCAGCATCGGCTGGCGAAACCGCCAGGGCATCGGGGACACGGCCAACCAGTTCCACTACTACCGGCTGACGGCCGACAACCGGATCCTGTGGGGCGGCTACGACGCCGTCTATTACTACGGCAGCAAGATCGCCGCGAAGCTGGATCAGCGCCCCGCCACGTTCGCGATGCTCGCCAATCACTTCAACACCACGTTCCCGCAGCTGGACGGCATCGAGTTCACGCACCGCTGGGGCGGCGTGATCGACACCTGCTCCAGGTTCTGCGCCTTCTTCGGCACGGCGCGCTCCGGCCGGCTCGCGTATGTGGCTGGGTACACCGGTCTCGGCGTCGGCGCGTCCCGGTTCGGCGCGAACGTTGTGCTCGACCTGCTTTCCGGCGAAACGACCGAGTGCACCGAGCTGGAGATGGTGCGGTCCAAGCCGCTGCCGTTCCCACCCGAGCCAGTCCGCGCTGCCGGAATCGGCCTGACCCGCTGGTCCCTGGCCAGGGCCGACCACCGGGACGGGCACAGGAACGCGTGGCTGCGCACCCTCGACAGCATCGGCCTCGGCTTCGACTCCTGAGCCCGGTTCGCCGTCAAGCGGTTCAAAACGGCTGCACAGGTCATTTTGCGTGGCCATCAGGTGAACACTTCGTGCGGTGGCCGAATCTTCACAGGATCTCCGCGCCGCACCCTTACCTTCGCCGATTGTCTGTTCGGCTTTTCGAACGTTCAGGAAGGGAACTTCGGTGAAGCGAGGAATGTGGGCGCTGACGGCCGCCGTCAGTGCTGTGGTCACGATAGGCGGGACCCTGACCGGGGTGGGCCTTGCGTCGGAGTCACACGGCGGGCTGCGGCTGACTAGCGTGCCGACGGCGAACTCAAAGTCCGATGGTTATGCGCCGGCGAGCAAGCTCTCACCCGAGCTCAGGCAGTTCGTCGTCGCGCAAGGGTCAACCAGGCTGGAGAATCCTTCGGATCTGGTGTCCTATTACGGCTATTACAACGATGTGCTCAATGCTGCCGGGCAGCCGCAGATGATGCCCACGCCGACGTCGATGACCGAGGCGCAAAAATCCGAGCCGGATAAGAACACCTACCTGGTCTTCAGGCACGGACTCCCCGGAGCCGACCCGAGCTACGACTACGGTCACCACTTCCTGTTCCAGGGCCACGAGCTGGGCGTGGGCGGCAACAGCTACATCACCAGGATCAACCTTGACGCGGACGCCGCGCACCGCGTGACGCTGCTGGCGACCAAGGACGCGAACGGCAATCCCATTGCCGCCATCGACGGCTCGACCTGGGATCCGTGGGCCAAGGAGCTGCTCTTCACCACGGAGAACGAGCACGCGCCGACCTACGCTGCCACGCTGGGAGTCCCCTCGGTCGTGACGGATATCTCCGGTGCGCTCGGCCGCGGCGGTTACGAGGGAATCCAGAACGACTCAGCGGGCAATATCTGGATCGTTGAGGACATCGGCGGCCCCGGCAAGAACGGCACGGCGGCCAGGCGGCCCAATAGCTTCATTTACCGCTACGTGCCGGAATCGCCTGGCGACCTTGAGCACGGCAAGCTGCAGGCACTGCAGGTCATGAACGGCGCAGGCCAGCCGATCACGTTCGACAGCCAGGCGGATCTGAACGACACCGACGAGGTGGCGTTGCACACATACGGGAACACGTTCCATACCCGCTGGGTCACCATTCACGACACCGCGGTGGACGGCAACACGCCGTTCGACGCGAACGTCGCGGCCAAGGCGGCCCAGGCCACGCCGTTCAAGCGGCCGGAGAACGGCCTGTTCCAGCCGGGCACCGACTTCCGGACGTTCTTCTTCGACGAGACCGGTGACACGAACGCCGCAAGCCCGGAGAACAACACCGCGGGCGGCTGGGGCTCGATCATGAAGCTCACGCAGCGCAACCCAAGCGCTGACAGCGGCAAGCTCACGACGTTCTTCAAGGCCGACTCGGTCCACGCCTCATTCGACAACGTGGCCTTCCTGTCCCGCGACCAGGTTACGTTCGTCCAGGACATGGGAGACGGCCTGCACTCGACCGTCGGACTGGACTCGGGTTTCGTCTTCGACACCGACACCGACTACTCGGACCCGGCGAACCAGCCCATTCGCTGGCTGGCGGAGGGCCGGGACCCGTCGGCGACCATCGACTCCGCCTTCGGCGGCTTCGGTAAGAACGAGGGCGACAACGAGATCACCGGAGCCCACGTATCGGACGGTGACCCGACCACGCGTGGCATTCTCGGCGCCAAAATTCCTGACCTTCGTGATCCGGAATGGCGCTGGTTCTACACCCAGCAACATGGCGACAACCCGACCTACGAGGTGGTGCTCACCAGCTAAGACGGGAGAATCTTCGCCATAACAGCAAAGCGCAGACGGGCCCGGGCGAGCCGTCCGGGCTCTGAGCGCTGCCATGAACTATTCAGCTCACATTTCGCATTTCGTCAACTTTGCGGATACGCAAAGTTGCAGCGGGCGGCTCTAGGTTCGCGAGGTCGCCGTAATGGCGTGGGCCTCGCCCTTGAGGCTGCCCTTCTTGCAAAGGAGCACGGATGCAATTCCGCAAGTTCCACGCCATCGTTCGATGAGAACGTGTCCTTCGATCACTACTTCGGGACCTACCCCGTCGCGGCGAACCTGCCTGACGAGCCGACGTTCCACGCAGCTCCCGGCACGCCGACGGTCAACGGCCTCTACGACAACATCACCCCGTCCGGGCCCGCTGGGCCGCTGCTGACCTCGAACCCGAACGGCTCGAACCCGCTGCGCATCCCGCCGAACGACCCGATGACATGCGATCAGGATCACGGTTACACGCACGAGCAAAGTGCCGCCGATCATGGCGCCGAGGACGCCTATCCGGCCAGCGTGGGTCATAGCCTGACGCTGACTCAGTGCCTGTCCGGATTCAACTTCAACGGCTCGCCCGAGGTCCCGCCGGCCGGCGCCGGAAACACCCAGGCCGTGCTCGACTACTACGACGGCAACACCGTCACCGCGCTATGGAACTACGCGCAGCACTTCGCCATGGACGACAACATGTACGGCACGAACTACGGGCCGTCTACGTCCGGCGCGTTCAACGTCACCGCGGCTCAGACCTACGGCGACATTTGCGGCCCGTCGTCAGCGACGATCAACGATCAGCCATGCTCGGCGCCTCCCGGCCTGAATACAGCCGACCCGCTCTCGTCGAACATCACCACCAGCCCGAGCGGGCCGACGTCGGTTGCCGACCAGCCTCCGGCGGGCGGCGGCACGACCTTCAGTGACGCTGACCCGACCTACGACATCTGCACCTACGCGCCTTCGGCGAACGGCGGCGACGGGCGGGTCCCCGCCAGCACGATCACGATGGGCGGCAACAACATCGGCGAGGAACTGACCACGGCTGGCATCACCTGGGGATGGTTCCAGGGCGGCTTCGCCAAGGGCTTCGTCCCCGGTCAGGGCACCCCGCCGACGACCGCGCAGATCTGCTCGCAGACGCACCAGAACGTGGGCGGCAACACCGTCGTCGACTACAACCCGCACCACGAGCCGTTTCAGTACTACGCGTCGACCCGATGCACCTGCCGCCGACGTCGGTGCACATGATCGGCCGTAACGACCAGGCCAATCACCAGTACGACATCGCCGACTTTTGGGCGGCCGCCGATAACAACAACCTTCCGCAGGTCTCCTATCTCAAGGCGCCTGACTACCAGGACGGGCACGCTGGTTACTCCGACCCGACCGATGAGCAGAACTGGCTGGTCAGCACCCTCAACCCCCTGCAGTCGCTGCGGACGTGGAAGTCCACCGCGGTTGTGATCACCTACGACGACTCGGACGGCTGGTACGACCACGTGCTCGGCCCGGTCATCACCCAGTCGCAGACCGCGCTCGACACCCTGACCGGTGCGGGGCAGTGCGGCAGTTCCGCCGCGCAAGTTCCGCAGAACAGCCAGGGCCAGCCGGAGCAGGGTCGCTGCGGCCTGGGTGCGCGGATGCCGTTCTTGCTGGTGTCGCCGTGGGCGCGGGCCAACTACGTGTCCAGCACATTGCTCGACCAGGCATCGGTGGTCAAGTTCATTGAGGACAACTGGCACGTGCCGGCCATGGGCAACGGCGCCTCAGACGCCGCGGCCGGGTCGTTCGGCCTGATGTTCAACTTCAACGGCGAGCCGCAGCGTCCGCTGTTCCTCAGCCCGAAGTCCGGGGAGCTCCGCAGGCGGTAACCCGCCAGGATCATCCGGAACGCCAGACATTGACCCTGATGTCCCTGGGTTGCTCGCAGAACCGGCCGTCCGGCGCCGTGCGCCTCAGCAAGGCCCGCATGTCCCGCTCGAACTCGGCCAGGCGCGGCCCGAAATGGTCTGGTGCTGCATAGGACAGCGAGAACACCGAGGCGACGATCTCGTCCTCGTCCCGGTAGCTGGGCGGCCCGGCCGCGACTGTGAGCTCGCCAGCGAAGCGAAAGCCTGCTCCCGCCAGGATGTCCTCGTCGCTTTGATCGGTATCATCGCCAGGTCGTTCCGACACGGGCCGAGTACCGCGACCGGCGCGGCGGGTGCTGCCGAGATAAGTGCCGATCAGGTCGTCAATCGCCGCCCTGGGCGGCCTCGGCAAGGGCAGCGTGCCGGTGCCGTCGATCCCCGCGTGCGTCGTCGCGTACACGATGACGCACGCCCCGCGCGGCTCGAGCACGCCGCGGACGAGGCTAGCGACCCGCGGCCGGTTCAGCCAGTGAAATGACTGCGCGAAGGTGACCGCGCGGAAGCTGCCTAGGTCGGGACCGATGTCCTCGGCCCGCCGTACCCTCCAGTCGGCGTTCGCGACGCCAGCGCGCACCGCGCCGGCCCTGGCCATCGCGATCATCTCGCTGCTTCCGTCGATGCCGGTAGCCGAGCCGAACAGCGGCGCGAGCAGCAAGGTCAGCGAGCCAGGCCCGCAGCCGACATCGAGCAGCCTGCCGGTGCCGTCCAGGGCAAGCTCATTGGCGATGGCAGAAGCGAGGCTAGCCGGATAAGGCATCCGGCCGGCCGGGTAATACCGGGCCGCCCCGGCATAGAGGCACTCATCCCATTCCCAGAGGCCTGCGGCATTGGTCACCTTGCCATCATGGCCGGACGCCGGGCCATGCCGCCACGAGAGGCCGTGTGAGCGGGTTCGCCCGTGGGTACGGCGCCGTCATCCGATATCGCCGCATGAGGCCGGAGGGTGACCATGGCGCACCTGACTCCTGACCAGCCTGACGAGCCTGAGCTGCCGGACGAGCCGGACGAGCCGGACGCCGAGTTCCATCGCGATCGCCGCCAGCACGGCGGCGCCGCGTTCCACCTGGACGATGACCAGCTCGCCAGGCTGACCGAGGAGGAACGGGTCGAGGCAGGGCTTGAGGACTACGATCCCGACGAAGTCCCGCCCGCGACGGACGTGCCGCCCCAAAGCTGACTAGTCCAACCCTGGCGCGGCTAGGAGAACTGACGGCGGATCCGCTCGAGGGTCTGCTTGGCGCGGGTCGCGACAGCGGCGGCCTGCCTCGTGTCGCGTCGCGCCTGTACCAGGCGCTGCTGCTCACGGTTGAGCCGCTCTTGCATGAACGTGACCGAGTCGCTGATCTCACGCTCTGTCGCTGCCGCCGCGTCGGCCGCCTGGCTGGCTTCGGCCGCGGCCTCCTCGGCCCGCGCGACGATCTCGCGTCGCTCCTCGCGGTCGCGCTCGGCGGCAGCCTCGGCAGCGAGCCGCGCGGCTTCCTGCTGCTCCGCGTTTTCCTGCTCCCGCGCAGCGCCTGCGTCGGCCACCTCCGCCTCGCTCGCCCTGCCCGTACGCGCACGAGCGCGCGCCCCGGTCGCACGAGCGCGTGCCCCGGTCGCACCGGCCCGGGTCCCGGTCGCACCCGCGAGGCCGCCTGGCCGTCCGCCCGGCGCGACTTTCCGCGCCGCGCCGGTCTCCGCCTCGGCGGCCTCAGGTGGCCGCCGCGCCGGGCCAGAACTGATCGCGCTGCCAATGCCAGGGCCGAAGCCAGCCCAGTGCACGGCCTTGAGCAGGGCGCCCGCCGCCACCTGCTCGGCCACGTCAGGATCGGCGAGCGCGGCGTTGAAGGTGTCGGTGACCTCGTCTCGCAGCGCGACGCTCGGCGACCCCTGGCCAGCCTCGTCTATGGCGCGCCTGACGAGGTTGTCAACCAGTTCCCTGCGCTCGCGGGACAGCTCGCGGATGCTCGCCCCGTCGAGGGCATCGCCGGACCTGAGCTTGCCGCCAAGCTCGGCAAGGCTGATAGCTACGCCAGGGTCAGCGTGAATGAGGTTGTTGACGATCCACGCCGATCGAGTTGGCTTGCCGAGTCCGCTGATTGTCTTCGCGGCCTCGCGGTCGCCTGCGGCTCGTGCCTGCGAAGCCAGTTCGCGGCGGCGCTCGACGAACACGTCGGGATCACCGGCGTACAGCTCGGCGATCGCATCGCCAACCAGATCGGCGCCGGCAGGGGTCGATGTGTCCCCGGTACGTCCCGTGTTGCCTGCCACGGTCTCCATGGTGCCGCACCGGCTGCCGGGCGAGGTGCTGCCATGCCCGGTGTCGTCATGGCCGTTAAGCTACCGACCGTGAACGCGCAGTGTCCGGTGGTCGAACGACCGGCCGGCGCTGGCGGGACAATCCGGTCCATGCCGGGCGCTGCCTCGTGATCATCTTCAACCCGACCTGGGACCAGGCCGTGGTGGCAGCCGCAGGGGTCGCCGCGGTCTCTGCCGGACTCATGTGCCGCGGCCAGGTCGTCGCGGGGTCGGGGGGACAGACCGCCCCTACCAAGGCCAGGCGGCTGATCAGTGCAGGAAGGTTCACGCGCGAGACAGCGCTGGTGCTTGCGCTGTTCGCGCTGTGGCAGTTCGCGGGCACGCACTCGGTCATGGGCCCGGGCGGCGCGCTGGACAGGGCCCGCTGGCTCTGGCATATCGAGCGCGTCATGCACTGGCCGAGCGAGGCCTGGCTGCAGCACCTGATGCTGCCGTATCCCTACCTGGTCCAGGCATTCAATATCTATTACGACATTCTGCATTTCCCCGTGCTGATCGCATGCCTGATCTGGCTGTTCGTCTGGCACCGGGAATGGTACGGCAGCTTCAGGATCACCTTGGTCGCCTTCACGGGCATCTGCCTGGTGATCCAGTTCGTGCCGGTCGCGCCGCCTCGGCTGCTGTCGGGGATCGGAATGGTAGACACCGCGGCCCGGTACGGGCAGTCGGTGTACTCCTCGACCGCGGCATTCCAGGCAGACGAGCTTTCGGCGATGCCATCGGTCCATGTGGGCTGGGCGATCCTGGTCGCGGTCGCGGTGATCACCGTGGCCCGGTCCCGCTGGCGCTGGCTGGTTTTGCTGTATCCGGTGCTGACCAGCATCGCCGTGGTCGTCACCGCGAATCATTTCTGGCTCGACGGCGTCGTGGCCGGCGTCATCCTCGCCGTGGTTCTCGCTGCTCAGGCGTGTGCCAGGCGGCTGCTGGCAACGCGGACCGCGGGATCGGTGCCCCAGGAGTCCGTCAGTCAGCCCGATGATGTGGTGTCGCGTTCCGCCCGCGGATGACGGAGATGTCCTCCCCGCCGAGCGCCTCTTGCTGCGTAGTGTCGTGCCCGGTCAGGTCCGTGATCGACGGCTGGAACAACAGCTGCGCGATGATCGTCGGCACGAAGGCGGACAGGATCACGACCGTGATCAGCTCGGTGTACTGGGTCTTGTCGATGAGGTGATGGGTCAGGCCGAACAGCGCGGCGATCGAACCGAACGTCAGGCCGGTGGCCATCAGCAGCGTGGTGTAGGCGCGTTCTCGCCTGGGGAGGCGGAACACTGTCGCGACTGGCCATACTCCGGCCCCCTTGGCGGCAAGCTTGACCAGCAGCAAGACCGCGATGACACCCGCGCCCGACACCAGCGTAGGCGCGGAGATCAGCGTCCCTGCGCGCAGGAAGAAGAACGGCGTAAGCACCGCGAACGCGACCGAGCGCAGCCGGTCTACGAGGACCCGGTCGTGCAGGAACACTCCCGCCGCGACCAGCCCGGCGACGTACGCGGGCAGCACCGCCTCGCTGCCCGCCTGAGTGCCTAGTCCGCCTAGGCCGAGCAGGACGACAAGGAGCAGCTTGATCTCGGGCTCTGAAACCCGATGGCCGAACCGCTCGCTGGCAAGGCGCATCAGGCGCGGAAGGAATCCGATGGTGACGGCGCTGACGGCGATGAACACCATCAGCAGCCAGTTGTAGCTCGCGAAGGTCCCGCCGAGGGCCAGCACGGTTCCGAGGTCGGTCACGAAACACGCGGCAAGAATCAGCTTGCCGATATCCTTACGGTTCAGGCCGGTTTCCACCATCACCGCGTAGATAACCGCGACCGACGTGGTGCTGAGCGCGACCCCGCCGATTTCGGCGGCCTGCAGCGTCCAGCCGAGCGCGAACCTGCAGAACAAGAACGCGCCGGCCGCTGGGATCAGGAACGAGACGAACCCGATCGACAAGCTCGCTTTCCAGTGGCCGCGCAGGGTGACCGGATCAATCTCCGAGCCGGCCAAAAAGGTGAGCACGAGCGAGCCTGCGCTCGCAAGGAAGGTGACGAAGCCGGGCTGAGCGATGTGTCCGGCTATCCAGGGGATGTTGCCGGCCAGCGCGCCGATGACGATCTCGACGAGCGCGACCGGAACGGCGATCTTGATGCTTACGACCGAGGCGAGCAGGGCCATGCCAAGCCAGATAGCGGCCATGTAGTAGCTGTTCACTGCGGCTCCCGCCAGAGCGGTCCTGGCATCGGCGCAGCTCACGGGCCGGGGCCTCTACCAGGAGGGTTCCTGGGTAGAAGCCATTAGCCACGGTGGCGGTTCGGGCGGGGGCCCGCCGGAGCTTCATCCGGCTTGATCGGATGTTAGCTGCCGGATCAGCAGAGCCGCGTGCAGGGTGGTCCTGCGGCCGGCGTCGTCCAGGCCGCCGCCGAGTACCTGCGCGATCTGGCCGAGCCGTTCGTAGAGAGTGGGCCTGGCGATGCCGCACCGCTTAGCCGTGTCCGCCTTATGGCCGCCGGTTGCCAGGTAGGCGGCGAGCACCGCCAGCAGGTCCGTGCCGTACCGGTCGTCATGCAGCAGCAGCGGGCCAAGCTCCCGCTCGGCGAAAGCCAGCACCCGCGGGTCCTCGCGCAGCTGGTAGGCCAGCCCGGCGAGGCCCAGGTCGGCCAGGCGCACGAAGGGCGCTCCGGCCGTGGTGGCAGCCGACGTGCGGGCAGCGGCGCCGGCTGCATTCTCCGCATAACCAAACGCTGCTCGCAGCTCGCCCACACTGGCGCAAGGGTCCGCGACGCCGACCGAGGACGCCGGCCCCAGCGCGCCAGCGCGGCGCAGCCGGACGGCCAGCCTGGTCAATGCGTGATCGGGATCGGCCCCTGGCGGGAGCGCCAGCAGTGCCCCGGCATGCCGGTCATCGAGTTTCCCGGCGATCGCGGGAATCCGCAGGTCCGCGGCCGCTGCGGCGACTGCCTCTGCGAGATCGTCCGTCCTAGCCGCCCCGTCGGCGACCATGACCAGGGGCACCAGCTGACGGCCGGCGACCGGCAAGCCGATTGCGACCACGCGTGCGGTCAGATCGGCGGGGTCAGCGTAGTCGCGGCCAGCCAGGGCGGCCAGCACCGACCGGTGAGCGACCCGCTGCGGGCTCTCCGCCCGCCCGGCGCCCGCGAGCCTCGCGAGCGCGAGAGTCGTGGCCGTCCGTTCGGCAAGTACTGACACGCTCGCGTCAGGTTCGCCGGGCAGCACGAACACAAGCCTGCCCCAGTCGCCATCCGCCGATCCGACCCTGGCGACCAGCCAGCCAGCCGAGGCGTCATGACCTACCCTGCCCGGCACGGTGACGGCCCTGGACCGCGCGGCGAAGCCGGCCAGAACGGTCGTGACGTCCTCGCCCGCCGGCGCGCAGGCGAGCACGCGGTGCGCGAGATCGGCCAGGATGACCGGGCACCCGGCGAGGTCAGCGGCCCGCGCAACGATCTCGTCCTGGCCGGCGCCCGCGAGCGCCAGGTCGGTGAATGCCTCGTGCAGTCGTTGCGCGGCCCGCAGCTCGGCGAACTGCGCATCGAGAATCTGGGCGTGCACGGCCTCGGTAATCGCTATGAACTGGGTCTCCCGCTCGAACGCGATCAGCGGCAGGTCGGCCGCAGCAGCTGCGGCGACCAGGGCGTGTGGCAGTGCCCTGACGTATCGAGAGCCGAGCTCGATGGCGAGGGCGCTCACCCCGGCCGCTGCTAGCCCTGCCACGTATCGCGCGAGCCCGTCTGGGTCGGGCGGAAGAGCGATGCCCGTAGACAGGACGAGCTCGCTGCCGCGCAGCAGGTGACCAGCCTCGGCCAGCTCGATGACGTGCACCCAGCGCACCGGAGCGTCGAGCCGGTCCGCTCCGGTCAGGACGCGCGGCGCTCCGCGTCTGACCGGCTCGAGCGCCAGGACGTCGGCTACGGTCGGCAGCATGTCCGGCCGATCGCCCGGCATGACGGTTCGTCAAGAAACATGGCAGCAAGCTTACGATCTGTAACTTGGCCCGCGATCACGCCAGGAGGAGACTGGATCGCGAGTCCGCCCAGAAAACTGGCGGGGTACTGGCGGGGTGACGCACGTGAAGCACGTAACTCATTGGATCGGCGGCAAGCCGTGGACCGGATCAGAAGCCGGTCAGCGCGGCGATATCTATAACCCGGCGACCGGGCAGGTGACCGGCACCGTCGACTTCGCCGGCCAAGACGAGGTCGACGCCGCGGTTCGCGCGGCGGCCGCCGCCTTCGCGCAGTGGCGGGACACCTCGCTGGTCAAGCGGGCCGCTGTGATGTTCGCGTTCCGCGAGCTGGTGCGATCGCATGCGGCCGAACTGGCCGCCCTGATAAGCGCCGAGCACGGCAAGGTCGGCTCCGACGCCGCCGGCGAGGTCGCGCGCGGCCTGGAGGTCGTCGAGTTCGCGTGCGGGATGCCGCACCTACTGAAGGGGGCGTTCTCGGAGAACGTGTCCGCGGGCGTCGACGCCTACTCGATCCGGCAGCCGCTCGGCGTGGTGGCGGGGATCACGCCGTTCAACTTCCCGGCCATGGTGCCGATGTGGATGTTCCCGATCGCCATCGCGGCAGGCAACACCTTCGTTCTCAAGCCCTCAGAAAAGGACCCGTCGGCCTCGGTCAGGCTCGCGGAGCTACTCGCCGAGGCAGGGCTGCCGGACGGGGTCTTTAACGTCGTTCACGGTGGCAAGGAGGCGGTCGGCGCGATCCTGACGCACGCGGACATCAGCGCGGTGAGCTTTGTCGGGTCCACGCCCGTAGCCCGTTATGTCTCCGAGGTGGGTACCACGGCAGGCAAGCGGGTACAAGCGCTCGGCGGAGCGAAAAACCACATGGTCGTCCTGCCAGATGCGGACCTGGACCTGGCCGCTGACGCCGCCGTATCGGCGGGTTTCGGCTCGGCGGGGGAGCGCTGCATGGCGATCTCCGTGCTCGTGGCCGTCGATCCAGTCGGCGACAAGCTAGTCGAGAAGATCCGTGAGCGGGTGGAGAAGCTCACCGTAGGCCCCGGCGATCAGCCGTCATCTGAGATGGGCCCGCTGGTTACAAGGGCACACAGGGACAGGGTCGCCTCATACCTCGATGCGGGCATGGCGGATGGCGCGACTCTCGCAGTCGACGGCCGCTCGCACGCGGTCACCGGCGGCCAGGCCGATGGCTTCTGGCTCGGCCCAAGCGTGCTCGACAATGTCAGGCCGTCGATGAGCTGCTACACCGACGAGATCTTCGGCCCCGTGCTCTCGGTGGTGCGGGCATCGACCTACGCGGATGCGCTCGGCGTGGTCAACGGCAACCCGTACGGCAACGGCACAGCCATTTTCACCAACGACGGCGGAGCGGCGCGCAAGTTCACCAACGAGGTTCAGGTCGGCATGGTGGGGATCAACGTGCCGATCCCGGTGCCGATGGCCTTCTACAGCTTCGGTGGCTGGAAGTCGTCGCTGTTCGGCGACACGCACGTGCACGGCACCGAGGGCGTGCACTTCTACACCAGGGGCAAGGCCGTCACCGAAAGGTGGCTCGACCCGAGCCACGGCGGCGTCAACCTCGGCTTCCCGGTCAACACCTAGGAGCAAGGCGATGAACCCGGACTTCACCTCCGACCCGGCTCGCGGCGCGGCTGTCTACGCAGCCGACCGAGCGCATGTGTTCCACTCCTGGTCGGCCCAGAAGGCGCTGAATCCGATCGTGATCGCCCGCGGCCAGGGCTGTTACGTATGGGACTTCGACGGCAAGCGCTATCTGGACTTCGCCAGCCAGCTTGTGAATACCAACATCGGTCACCAGCACCCGCGCGTGACCAGGGCGATTGCCGAACAAGCCGCTACCTTGACCACAATCGCGCCGCAGCACGCCAACGAGGCACGGGGCGAGGCCGCCACTAGGCTGACCGATCTCGCGCCCGACGGCTTCAACAAGGTGTTCTTCACCAACGGCGGCGCCGACGCGAACGAGAACGCGATCCGGATGGCGAGGCTGCACACGGGCCGGGATAAGGTGCTCAGCTTCTACCGCTCCTACCACGGCAACACCGGAGCATCGATCACGTCGACCGGCGATCCGAGGCGGTGGCCGAACGAGTACTCCATTGGTCACGTGCACTTCTTCGGCCCTTACCTGTACCGGTCCGCGTTCTGGGCTAGTTCCGCGGAGCAAGAGAGGCAGCGGGCACTTGAGCACCTCGAGCAGGTGATCCAGTTCGAGGGGCCGAACACGATCGCCGCGATCCTGATCGAGTCCATCGTCGGCACGGCAGGGGTGCTGCTGCCGCCGCCGGGATATCTGGCCGGTGTCCGTGCCTTGTGTGATAAGTACGGCATCGTCTGGATCGCCGACGAGGTGATGTGCGGCTTCGGCCGGGCCGGCAGCTGGTTCGCGTTCAGCGAGCATGACGCGGTGCCCGACCTGATCACGTTCGCCAAGGGCGCGAACTCCGGGTACGTGCCGGTTGGCGGAGTGATCATCTCCGATCCGATCGCCGCGACGTTCGACGAGCGGGTCTTTCCGGGCGGCCTGACTTACTCCGGCCACCCGCTGGCGTGCGCGTCGATCGTGGCTACCATCGACGCGATGCGGGACGAGCGCATCGTCGAGAACGCCGCGGCGATCGGCCAGAGCACGCTCGGGCCGGGCCTTGCCGACCTGGCCGAGCGGCATCCGGTGATCGGCGAGGTGCGGGGGATCGGCGTGTTCTGGGCGCTAGACCTTGTCTCGGACCGGACGACCAGGGCCATGCTCGCGCCCTATGCGGGCGCGTCAAAGGCGATGACCACCCTGGCCACGCAGACCCGCGCTAAGGGTCTGCTGACGTTCACGAACTACAACCGGCTGCATGTGGTGCCGCCGTGCACGATCACCGAGGCGGAGGCAAAGGAGGGCCTGGCGATCCTCGACGAGGTGCTGACCGAGGTGGACGCCTTCTACGAGGGCGATCCGGCCGGCCGGTAAGTGGCCTCGCCGTGATCAGCGGCCGCGCGGGCAGGGATAGAACGTGCGGCCATCGAGGTTGACGTCGAACTTGACCGCCGCGAACCCGTTCTTGCCCTCGTAGATCCGGCGGCAGTAAGCACGGAACGTCCGGCCGTGCGGGCATGACTTGCCCGGATCGCAGACGTAATGATCGGCGCCGTACTCCGCTTCGCCGACCCACTTGCCCGTTGGCTGGGTGCGCGTCTTGTCGGCGGTGAAGGCGTGCCAGCTGCCGCATTCGTGGTAGACGAAGCATTCCTCGACGACCGCGCCGTCGGAGTACCTGGCACCCCACCGCACCAGCGCCGGACTGTTCTTCCATAGCGCCGTCATGCCGTAGGAGTGAATCAGGTTGAACGCGAAGGCCAGGTAGTTCTGTGCGTCGCCGGCAGTCAGGTAGAAGCCGGTCGTCTTCGGCGGGTCGAAGCTATCGATGTCATCGAGCTCGACCGCGTCGAAGCCCTTGTGCGCGCACATGGCGATCCGCTCTGTCAGCATTGGCTTCAGCGCGTCGAGCTGCCGGAAGTCGACCCACCGCTCCTCCGGATACCCGAAGTAAACCCGCCCGAGCGTCGCGGCGGGGAACTTACCAGCAGGGGTGGGGCTTCCGTCCGGACGGTAGTCCTCCCAGGCCAGGTCCAGATAGCAGATCGTACGGGGGTGAGCCAGCGTGCTCGCCGGCCATGAGGTACGGATCCGATGAATCTGTCCCTTCGTGGTGAGGAAGCCGTCGATGTCGTAGATGTCGACCGCGCGCTGGCCGGTCCGCTTGAGCGGGAATGTGCGGCCGATCTGCCAGTCCCACCGCATTGGCTTGCCCTTGGAGGTCAGGTGCGGGGGATACCAGCAGGTGCCATGGCACGCCAGCGGCGCGGGCAACGGTCGGACACGCCAGCCGAATCCGAGCTTGCTCCGGCCGGCCCCGTCAGTGGTCAGCACGGTGACGCGATGCCGGCCGGGGTGAAGCTTTCTCGTATAGAAGACGCCGCTGGCCGGCAGGGTCTTCCATGTCCCGTGGTCGATCCGGAACGCACGCACGACTGGACCGTCGGCGGTGTTGTAGTGCGCGGGCTCGACCTGGAAGTACTCCTCCGCTGAGCCCGTCATCGCCTCGGGGAGCCCGTTGATGAATGCGCTGACCGGCCGCCGGCCGCGGGGATAGCCGGCAGCCCTGCGTCCGGTCGCGGCGCTCTTGGACACCCTGAGCACCTTGAACGTGAAGTCATTGGCGGCCGTCTGCACCACTTCGGTGGCGGTCACGGTTACCCGGATTCTGTGGCCGGTGTCGGCGTGCCCGACGGTGTACCGCTGTGCCGCGAAAGGCGTGGCGGTCGAGTCGGCGCCAGCGACGCAGCGGTGATTGCCGCATGCTTGCCAGGAGTAACCAACCTCGAAGCTGAGCAGGCGGTCTCCGGCTGGCAGTCGTCCGGGCCGCCAGTGCAGGCCGACCGCCGTCACGGTTTCGCCGTCCCGGACGTCGCCGGTGATCCGCAATTTCCCGCTCGGCACCGGCGGCTGAATCCTGGCGTGCGTTCCTGCCGCACCGGCGCCGAACGCGACGGCGACGGCCCGGGTCGTGGCTATCGGCGGGCCACCTACCCAGGCGATCCCCATCGTCAGTACCGCTGCTGCCGCGATGCCGGTAGCTTGCCGCGCCATAGCGTTTCTCCTGCCGTCCGGTAGGCGGAATGATAGACCACAGGCCGGGAACTAATCGGCTGAAGGCCGGGACTATCTGCTGAAGGCAGGACATTCGGCGGTGGCTTCAGCGATCGCGGCGGGTGAAGGGATGCGCGGACTTCGGGACAAGGGACTCTTGATCAGCGGCGGCACCAGCGGCATCGGCCTGGCCGCGGCGGAGAGGTTCCTGGAGGAAGGCGCAAGGGTCTACGTGGCCGGGCTCGGGTCCGCGGAGGTAGAAGCCGCGGTCGCGATGCTCGCGGACCGCGGCTGGGCGGCGGGGCTCGCCTGCGACGTCCGCCGCGAGGCCGATGTCACCAGGCTGGTCGACAGCGCCGAAGCGGCACTGGGCGGCGTGGACGTGCTGATCAATAACGCGGGCATCGCGCGACGGGATCCGTTCCTGCGGATATCCGTCGCCGACTGGGACCAGATCATCGCGGTGAACCTGCGCGGCATGTTCCTGGTGGCGCAGGCGGTCAGCAGGCGGATGGCAGAGCGCGGGCGCGGCGTCATCGTGAACATGTCGTCGACCAACGGCCTGGGGGGCGAAGAGGACTACGCCCACTACAACGCCTCCAAGGGAGGCGTCTTGCAGCTGACCAGGACGATGGCGGTCGAGCTCGGCGCCCACGGCATCAGGGTCAACGCACTATGCCCTGGCTACATCAAGACGCCGCTCAACGAGGCGATCTCCGCCCAGCTTGGCGGCGAGGAATTCGAGGCGGCGTATGTGACCGGCCGCATCCCGCTTGGCCGTGCCGGTCGGGCCGACGAGGTGGCGGCCGCCTACGCCTTCCTGGCCTCCGATGACGCTTCATTCGTCCACGGCGCCGCGCTGATCATCGACGGTGGTCAGCTGGCCGTGATGTAAAGCCAACCGGGCTCGGGCCGTCTCATAGCGCCGCGAAAGCGTCCTCGAGCACCGACAATCCCTCGCTCAGCAACTCCTCGCTGATCACCAGCGGCGGCAGGAAGCGCAGCACGTTGCCGAAGGTGCCGCAGGTAAGCATGATCACCCCGGCGGCATGGCAGGACTTCGCGACCTTGGTCGCGGCCGCCGCGTCTGGTTCAAGCGTGCCGGGCTTGACTAGCTCGATCGCGATCATCGCGCCCCTGCCCCTGACATCCCCGATCACCGGGTGCCGTTCAGCGAGCGCGCGCAGACGCGGCAGCATAATGTCGCCGATGCGCCTGGCCATCGCCGGCAGGTCTTCCTTGGTCATCGTCTCAATGGCGCCTAGGGCAGCGGCACAGGCGACCGGGTTGCCCCCGTAGGTTCCGCCCAGCCCGCCGGCGTGCACCGAGTCCATGATGTCCGTCCGGCCGGTGACCGCGGCCAAGGGCAGCCCGCCAGCGATGCCTTTTGCCGTCGTGACCAGATCAGGAACCACGCCATCGTAATCGCATGCGAACCAGTCTCCGGTCCGGCAGAACCCGGACTGGATCTCGTCGGCGATGAAAACGATTCCGTGTTCCTTGCAGTACTCGGCCAGGCCGGGCAGGAAGCCATCAGGCGGCACAACGAAGCCGCCCTCACCTTGAATCGGCTCGATCACGACCGCCGCCACCCGGTTCTCGCCCACGTGGGTGTGAATCATCGTCGTGATCACATCGAGCGCCTCGGCGGCGCACTTGGCAGGGCCACCCGGCCAGCGGAACGGGTAGGCCATCGGCATCCGGTAGACCTCCCCGGCGAACGGCCCGAATCCGTCCTTGTAGGGCATGTTCTTGGCGGTCATGGCCATCGTGAGGTTCGTTCTGCCGTGATAGCCGTGGTCGAACACCACTACCGCCTGACGCCCGGTCGCGTGCCTGGCGATCTTGACGGCGTTCTCGACCGCCTCAGCGCCGGAGTTGAACAGGGCAGATCGCTTGTCATGGCTGCCGGGCGTGATCCGGTTCAGTTCCTCGCAGACCTCTACGTAACCCTCGTAAGGCACCACCATGAAACAGGTGTGGGTGAAGTGCGCGACCTGCTCGGTCACCCTGGTGACCACCAGTTCAGCGCTGTTGCCCACCGAGGTGACGGCGATGCCGGAGCCGAAGTCGATCAGCGAGTTGCCGTCGGCGTCGATGAGCACGCCGCCGCCGGCCGCGGTGACGAACACGGGCAGCACATGGCTCAGGCCCCGGGCGACGCTGCGCTGCCGGCGATCCAGCAGTTCGCGGGAGATCGGGCCGGGTATCTCAGTGACCAGGTGACGCTGCTGGGCCAGGGAGGGGCCGCCGACGGTGGAATGCAGGCTCATAGGCGAAGGATAGACCGGTCACGGGGGCCGATGCGGTACCGGCCGGGTCGTGCGGCACCAGACCGGGCCCGGTCCGCTCCCGCGCGCTCGGCTGGGCCTCGCTGAAGCTGCTCACCTGCGCTTATCGACTTCTTGCCGAAGGTATTTGCATAATGTTCCCGGCTGGCGTTCCAGTCTGTAGTATCTGGATGACCGTATCCATCGGGCACTTCGGATTTTACGACCATCAGCGACAGAACAGTTAGCTCGAGTACTAAATCGTATAGACCTAATAGGCGTAATTACGGACGCGATCTAGACCTTTTAGTACAGATCAAAGCGTTTAAAAGACCGGCAAAAAGGTATGTGTTGCCGGAATGGCCCGCCCCGTTTCCCGAGGAGAGCCTTATGCGAACACATGAATGGTTTCGCACCAACAGCTTCAACTATCGTGAGTTCGGCAACGCCCGCCAGCTAGGCAAGGTCAAGCGCGAGCGTGGGCTGTCGGTCACCCTCATCCTCCCGACCCGCAACGTCGCGGAGACGATCGGATCGGTGCTTGACGAGGTCGACTACCTGCGCCGGCCCGACATAAGGCTGATAGACCAGGTCATCGTCGTCGATGCGGACTCAACCGACGGCACCGCAGAGATCGCCTTGTACCACGACGTCGAGGTCTACTCAGAGAACGCGCTGATGCCAGAGTACGGGCGCGCCCACGGGAAGGGCGACGCCATGTGGCGCGGCCTGTCCGTGTCGACCGGCGACATCATCGCCTTCGCCGATACTGACACCGGCAACTTCTGCCGCCAGCTCGTCACGGGCGTGGTTGGCTGCCTGATCACGAAGCCGGAGATTCAGTTCGTGAAGGCGGCCTACCGCCGGCCGTACACCCAGGAGACGGTGTCCGTCCCCGACGGCGGCGGCCGGGTCACCGAGCTCACCGCCAAGCCAGCGTTGAACCTGCTCTTTCCTGAGCTGGCCGGATTCGTGCAGCCGCTGGCCGGCGAGTTCGCCGCGACCAAGGAACTCTTCTACTCAGTGCCGTTCCTCAGCGGCTACGCCGTCGAGGTCGGCATGCTCATCGACGTGCTCGAAGCCTGCGGCCTGCACGCGATGGCGCAGGTCGACGCGGGCATGCGCAAGAACAGGCACCAGGACCTGTCGAACCTCAGCCGGATGGGATACTCGGTGCTAAGGGCCGTGCTGACCAGGGCCATGCAGGGCCGCTCGCCGGTCGCGCCTGGCCTGGCCGATTCCGGGTGGAACGGGGCAGCCGAGGTCGGGTCTTACCTGCACGCGGTCGCGGCCGCGCGCGGCGTCCAGCTCGACGAGTACGTCGAGGTCATGATCGAGCGCCCGCCGATGCGCGTGGCCTTGAAGGTCAGCCAGGAGCTGACCACAGTCACCGCGGCAGGCGCGATGGAGGGCAGTGCTAGCTAAGCACGGGGCTAGCTAAGCTCGGGGCTAGCTAAGCACGGGCCTAGGTAGGGACGGGGCGAAAACGGGGCTGACGGGGATTCGCCGGGGTTAACCGAGCAGCTTCCTGGCTGCAGTCTCGATCGCCTGCTGCGACAGCAGCACCGTCCGCGCGGCGGCGCCCAGCGGGACGAAGCTGTCCTCGCTGGTCACCCGCGCGACCTTACCGTCGAAGCCCCCGTCAGTAAGGGCTGTGATGACGCCCTCCGAGACGCCGCCTGACCTCCTGGTCTCGTCGGCCACCAGCACCGCTCCGGTGGCGGTCGCATGCCTGATCAGGTCGTCTGTAGGCAGGGGAGCGAGCCAGCGCAGGTCAAGAATGCGGCAGTCGATGCCATCGCGGGCAAGATTCGCGGCAGCGCGCAGGCTGAGCCGCAGTCCGTTCCCGAACGTCACGATCGTCAGGTCACTGCCGTCGCCGTGAATCCTGCCGGTGCCGACCGGAGCATGGTGGCGTGCCCACCTCTCGGGCGGGGGATACGGGGCCAGCCAGCCGCCGTCGCCGCTTTCATGCAGGTCACGCTCGTGGTAGAGGGCGATCGGCTCAAGGAAGACGCACACGCTGCCGTCTTCGCTCGCGCTGGCGAGGCAGGTGCGGAGCAGAGCCGCGGCGTCATCGGGCCTGGCCGGGCATGCCACGATGAGGCCCGGAATGTCGCGCAGTGCGGCGACGGCGTTGTCGTTGTGGAAGTGACCGCCGAAACCTTGCTGATAAGCCAGGCCAGCGATCCGCACGACCATCGGATTGCGATATCTGGCTTGGGAGAAGAACGACAGCGTTGCTGCCTCGCCCCTGATCTGGTCCGCCGCGTTGTGCAGGTAGGCCAGGTACTGGATTTCCGGCACAGGGAGCAGCCCGGCGAGGCTGGCGCCGAGCGCCAGGCCGAGTATCGACTGCTCGTCAAGAAGCGAGTCGAAGACGCGGCCCGCGCCGAACGCACTGAGCAACCCCCTGGTCACGCCGTAGACGCCGCCCTTGCGGGCCACGTCCTCGCCGAACACGAGCAGCTGCGGCCTGGCGGTCAGCTCATCGGCGAGGGTGCGGTTGATTGCCTGCGCCAGGGTCAGCGGACCGGCCTCTTCGGGCAGCCGCCCCCCGAACGCTCGGTACCTGACCGGCCCGGGCGCCGCAGCGATCGCCGCGGCCACCACCGCTGGCCTGCGCGGTGCGAGCGGCGTCATCACCTGCTCGGCTGACGTCAGCCCCGGCGCGCCCTCGATGCGCTCGGCGAGCGCGAACACCTTGGTCCTGATCTGCGCGGAGCGCTCGGCAACCTGGGCCGCGGTGAGGATACCTGCCGAGGTGACCAGGTCGATAGCCCCGCGCAGCGGGTCCCGTTCCTCATCGGCCGCGATCTCAGCCGCGGTCCGGTAGCCGGACTCCACGTCCGAGCCCGCATGGCCGCCGAGCCGGATTGTGGCCAGGTGCAAGATGGCCGGTGCCCGGCGCTCACGCACGTACCCGGCAAGCTCAAGCGCGGTGTCGTAGACACCTGCCGGGTCCACCCCGTCAGCGTAGGCGTACCTGATCGACGGCCGGGAACCGAGCGCGGCTGCGATCCATCCGGGCGGCGTGCGGACGCTTACCCCGATGCCGTTGTCCTCGCAGACCAGCAAGAGCGGCAGCGGGAGGCCCTGGTAGGCGCAGTAGGCAGCGGTGTTGATCGCGCCGACCGCGGTGGAATGGTTCGCGGACGCATCGCCCATGCTGGCGACCACGATTGAGTCTTCGGGCCATGGCGCGGCAATGCCGAGTCGGGCAGCGCGCGGGATGGCGAACGCCAGGCCGACCGCTCGCGGCAGATGCGATGCGATCGTCGAGGTCTGCGGTATGACGTTCAGGTCCTTGTGCCCGAAGACCTTGTGCCGCCCGCCGGCGATCGGCTCGGCCGCCGCGGCTACCATGCCGAGCAAGACATCGGCGATGCCGTCGTCGGCCCGGCCGGCCTGGGCCGCGCGCATCAGGTAGAACCCGCCGGACCGGTAGTGCAACAGGGCCGGATCGGTCACCCGCAGAGCCGCTGCGACGGCTGCGTTGCTCTCGTGACCGGATGAGCCGATCGTGTAGTAGCCGGAATCGCGACCGCGCAGCCATCTGGCCGCTTCATCAAGGTGCCGCGAAGCGAGCTGGGCATCCAGGATGGCCAGGCAGCATGCCGTCGTCAGCCCAGTCATGCGAGCACCGTCATGCCAGTAAAGGTAGCCAGCAGGCCGGACGGCGGCCAGCCGAGCATGCCTTCGCCCGGTAGCTTGTCAGTCGTCTGCTCAGGAGGAGGAACCATGCTGCCTTGGTCGGGAGAGTTGACCGGCCGGATCGAAGAGCGCACAATCACGAGCGAATCGCTGCGCGGCAACCCGCTTGGCGACCCGTTTGAGCGCCCCGTGCTTGTGTACCTGCCGCCCGGCTACGACGACGAGCAGGCACGCAGGTATCCGGTGGTCTACGTGATCATGGGGTACGGCGGCCACGTCACGATGTGGCGCAACAGGACGGCCTTCAGGCAGCCTTTTATTGAGACCGCCGATCAGGTCTTCGCTACCGGATCAGCGCCGCCTGCGCTGGTTGTCTACGTCGATGCGTGGACCAGCTATGGCGGCAGCCAGTTCGTCGACTCACCTGGCACCGGCAGGTACCACTCCTACCTGTGCAATGACGTCGTCTCATGGGTCGATCAGAATCACCGCACGCTGGCCGAACCGGCGCACCGGGCGATATCTGGAAAGTCGAGCGGCGGTTTCGGGGCCATGATCACGCCCATGCTGAGACCGGACGTCTTCGGCGCCCTGGCGACGCATGCCGGCGATGCCTTGTACGAGCTGTGCTACATCTCCGACTTCGGTGACTGCGTCAGAGCCCTGCGTGAGTACGACGGGGACGTCATCAAGTGGTGGGACGACTTCCGCTCGCGAATCGCCTTCACCAAGGACGCCGACGAGCGGCTGCTCGGCCTGTACGGAGTGGCCGCATGCTTCTCGGCCGCACCAGACGGCACGCCGGAGCTGCCGTTCGACCCGCGTACCGGTGTGATCCGCGAGCACGTGTGGCAGCGCTGGCTCGACTGGGATCCGGTCAGGATGGTGCCTGCACACGCCCAGGCGCTGCGGTCGCTCAAGGGGATCTGGATCGACGCCGGCAAGGCCGATGACTACTACCTCGACGTCGGAGCCGAGGCATTCCGCGCCGCGCTCGCCAGGGCGGGCGTGCCTGACGACGTGATCAGGTTTGAGCTTTTCGACGGAACGCACTCAGCCGTTGACTACCGCTACCCGCTCGCCCTCGCCTGGCTATGCGAGCGGATCGCGGCCTAGAGGACCGGCACCAGGACAGTCAGGGCGGCGGGCGCCACGCGGATCCGCAGCGGGGCGCCGGCGGTGAGCGGGGAAGCGCAGGCGAGCGGTTCGCCGTCGGCAGCTGCCGGGAGGTCGCGGTTCATCGTGATCGTGATGTCGGCGCCGCGCTCGAGCGAGATCGCGGGCAGCCCGACGTGCGAGCCATCCTTGATCTTCTGCAGGGCCCTGACGAACGTGAGCTTTGGCGCGTGCCGCATCAGCACCAGATCGAGCACGCCGTCATCGATCTTTGCGGGGGGAGCGACGTGCATGCCGGCTCCGAAGTACGCCGAGTTCGCGATCACGACGGCGTAGCCGTCGAACTCGTGCGGGCCGTGACCGGCCACCTGCACCGTGAAACTGGCGGGCTGCCAGCGCGCCAGCGCCCTCAGCGCGGCAGCCGGGTAGACCACGCTGCCGCGCAGCCATTTCGTGCCATTGGCGATCTCGCCAGCCACAGCAGGAATGCCCGCGTAGACGCTGCCCGCGACCATCACCTCGGGATGCCCGGGGGTGCTGGCGGCAATGAGATCGATCTGCCGCTCGGCGCCGGCGGCCAGGACTCGTCCGGCAGCCGCCGGATCGCGCGGGATGCCCAGCACTCTCGCCAGGTCGTTGCCCCGGCCAGCGGGGACGATGCCGAACCTGGCACCGTTCGCCGCGGCCACACCGCAAAGCGCTCCAGCCATCCCGTCGCCACCGACGGCGACGACGCTTTCGCCTTGAGCTGCCGCTTCGGCCGCGAGCTCACGGGCGTGCGCGAGGCTGGCCGACTCGGTGATCCGGTGCTCGACGCCCGCGTCACGCAGCGCGCCGCTAACCGCGGGCAGCAAGCCGCGAGCCCGGCCGTTGCCTGCCCGGGGGTTGACGATCAGGCAGAGCGGACTGTTCACGTAGTTCCTCGTTCATTGCCCGGCTGCCGGACCGATCCGGGCTGCTCAGGAATGCAAAAGATTACCGCCGCGGCGGCGTACGATCTCAGCTATGGCGGCCGAGCGCGAGGAAGCAGCCGGCAAGGCCGAAGGACCGGCGCGATTCCTGCACGTCCAGACCACGACCGATTCCCGAGCAGAGGCGATGGAACTGGCACACGACGCCGTGCAAGCCAGGCTCGCCGCGTGTGCGCAGGTGGCTGGTCCGGTGGCGAGCACGTTCTGGTGGGAAGACGGGATCGAGCGAGCCGAGGAGTGGCTCCTCATGCTCAAGCTTCCCGCTGACAAATACTCCGAGCTCGCCGAGTTCCTGCTTGAGCGGCACAGCTATGACGAGCCGGAGATCATCGCGACGCCCATCATTGCCGGATCGGCCGGCTATCTGGATTGGATAGACGAGGAGACAAGGCCGCACTAGCCCGTGGAGGTGGGCCGTGGCGGGAACAAAGCCGGCGAGCGCCGGGACCCCTCAGCCGGCAGATGCCGGGATCACAACTGACCAGGGCCTGTTCGGGCCCGGGTCCGTCACGTGGCGAATTTCCTCCGAGCCGATCTTGTGGGTCGGCGGCTTGCGCGCGATGTACCTGCAGGCACTGCACCCGCGGACGATGCGCGCCACCTGGCAGAACACCGCGTTCGCCCGGCCTGGCGAGGCATGGGGGAGGTTCGCCAGGACGGTCGAGTTCGTCAGGACCAGGACGTACGGCAGCCTCCAGGAGGTCGAGCGCGCCGGTCGCCGGGTGCGAAAGGTGCACGGGTCACTGACCGGCACTGACGAGGACGGCTCAGTGATCAGGCTCGACGAGCCCGAGTTGCTGCTCTGGGTGCATTGCGGCGAGATCGCCTCCTACGCCGACGTCGCACGGCGGGCCAGGATCGGCCTGACCGCCGCCGACCTTGATCAGTTCGTCCGCGAACAGCGGCGCAGCGCGGGCGTGGTCGGGCTTGACCCGGCTATCGTCCCGGCCAGCATGGCCGAGCTCGATGCCTACTACGAGCGGATGCGGCCTCAGCTGCGTGCCTGCACCGAGGCGAAACAGGCCCTGGTCAGGTCATTCGTGCCCGATATTCCTTGGCCGTTCACCGGCCTGAAGCTAGTCGTGCCCCCGATGAATACGCTGGCCTATGCCAGCCTGCCGGCATGGGCCAGGCGGTTGTATGGTACGCCAGGGATTCCGGTCACTGACATGAGCACCACCCTGACGCTCCGCGCCCTGCATCGTGCCGCGGCCCGCATCCCGCGCCATCTCCTCGGTATTCCCGACCAGTCCATCGCGGCCTGATCAGCGCGAATAACCAATGACGGCGGGCTCTCCGTTCCGCGTCAATCCCCGAGGCGCTGGCGTGGCGGGACATTCCAGGCTGCGATAACCGGTTCCTCATGCTCGGTGCCGAGGAACGACAACGTTCCTGTGCCAAGCTGGAACAGCCGCCCGTCCACCGGATGCAGGCCAAGCCAGCGGGCGGTCAGCACGCGAAGCAGGTGTCCGTGCGCGACCAGTGCGACGTCGCCGTCGGCAAGCAGCGGGCGCACCCTGGCAAGGAGGGCATCGGCGCGCGAGCCGACCTCCTCGAGGGTCTCGCCGGGATGTTCGGCGTCGCCGGGGACGACCCCGTCCCGCCACAGGTACCATCCGGGCCGCTCGCGGCGGATCTCGGCCGTGGTCCTGCCCTCATAGCCGCCGTAATCCCACTCCGCGAGGTCAGGATCGGTGGCAAGGCCGGCAGGGACGCTGGCGAGGCCGGCCAGCTCGGCGGTCTTGATTGCCCGCTGCGCCGGACTGGTGAACACGGCCACGATGTGCCTGCCGGCAAGATCTCCGGCGAGCGCGGACGCGGCAGCCTCACCGGCGGCGGTAAGAGGAATGTCGGTACGGCCGGTGTGCTTGTATTCGCGGCTCCACTCCGTCTCGCCGTGCCTGATCACGATCAGCTTGCTCATCGCCCCGCCTGCAGCCGCCGGACGTGTCTCCCAAGGTAAGAACCGTATAGCGATCTGGTCATTCTTCCCGCTTTGCCAGTTACTACCCACCATCCCGGGTAGCCTCCAGGGAACTTCGCCTGCTCCTCTTCGCTGAGGAGGTAACCCCAAAGCCTCCCGGAAGGTTCGCCCATGCAGTTGCGCGACGCGCCGTCGACCAGCATGCTGGCGGGCGGCTCGCCGCCGAACCTTCGGTCAGAAGAGCACGTAATCGCCGACCCTCAGAGGCGGAGCGCTGCGCAGCCGGTCACCCAGCGCATCGCCTGCTGGAGCGCAAGGCACCGGGTCATCGCCTTGGTCGGCTGGCTGGTCATGGTGGGCGGCGCGGTGCTGGCCGGACATGTCTACGGCACTCAGAGTCAGCCGCAGTACGACCCAGGGCAGTCCGGCGTCGCCGAGCGCATGCTGCACAGGCTGAACGTGGTGACCCCGCCCACCGAGACCGTGCTGATCCAGTCGAAGGGACCGATGCCAGCGCCCACGCTGGCAGCCGCGCCGGCGATGACCGGGCACGTGCGTGAGGCCGCCAGCGCCGTGGTCGCCGCGCTGCGCGCGCTGCCCGGCGCCGCAACCGACATCCAGTCGCCATTCGGGCCGGCCGGAGGGCACATGATCGGCGCAGGCGGCCGAAGTGCTCTTGTCACGTTCCAGGTCGCCGGGCCGCACAGCCAGGCCGACACGCGGGTGGTGCGGGCCCTTGATGCGGTGGCTGCTATTCAGTCCAGGTACCCCGACCTCATCGTCGCCGAGACAGGTGGCGCCAGCGTGGACAGAGCCGCCACGGCAATGCTCGGCAGAGACTTTCACCAGGCCGAACTGACCTCAGTGCCGCTCACGCTGCTGCTCTTGCTGCTGGTCTTTGGTGCGCTGATCGCGGCGAGCATACCGGTGATCCTTGCGGGCACGGCCGTGATGACGACGGTCTCGCTGCTGGCGATCCCCAGCCACTGGCTGCCGATCGGCCAGGGCACCTCAGAGGTCGTGCTGATCATAGGGATGGCGGTCGGCATCGACTACACGCTGTTCTACCTGCGGCGTGAGCGCGAGGAACGGGCCGCGGGGGCGAGCTTCCACGACGCGCTCAGGACCGCGGCCGCGACCTCAGGCCGGGCGATCGTGGTTTCCGGGCTCACCGTGATGATCTCGCTGGCCGGCCTGTTGTTCACCGGCATCGACATGTTCACCGGCTTCGCGATCGGCACGATGCTGGTCGTCGGGGTCGCCGTAGTCGGCTCGCTCACCGCGCTGCCCGCGCTTCTTGCCCTGCTGGGGCCGTGGGCGGACCGCGCCAGGGTCCCGTTCCTCGGCAAGGGCAGGACGCGCGCCGGGCAGTCCAGGCTGTGGAACGCTGTGGTGGGACGGGTCGTCAGGCACCCTGCCGCTTGGGGCGGGCTCGCCGTCGTCGCGCTCGCCGCGCTCGCCGCCCCCGCACTCGGAATGCGGATCGGCCAGCCAGCCGTCAACCTGCCGTCCAGCCTGCCGGTGGTCCAGACGCTCGCGCAAATTCAGCAAGACTTCCCAGGCGGCCCGGCCCCGGCGCAGGTGGTCGTCTCCGGACCCGGCGTGCAGAGCCCTGGCATGCAACGCGCCATCACCCGCATCGAAGCGGTCGCTGCCGCCGGCGGACCGATTCACAGTCCGGTGACGGTGCAGCCAGTCGGTCATGGCCACGGCATGCTGATATCGGTTCCGCTCGCGGGAACAGCCGCCGGCGGGAACTCGAGCCCGGCGGCGGTCGGCGGCCTGCGGGCGCTGCGCGGGCACATCCTGCCGGGCACCGTCGGCAAGGTGCACGGGGTCAGCTATGCGGTGACCGGCTCGACAGCCGGGCGGATGGACTACCGCAGCGCGCTGCGCTCGGCGTCGCCCCTCGTATTCGGGATCGTGGCCGCGCTCGCGTTCGTGCTGCTGCTGATGGCATTCAGGTCGCTGGCGATACCGCTGGTCTCGATCGGGCTCAACCTGCTGTCGGTGGGTGCGGCCTACGGCCTGATCACCGTGATCTTCCAGCAGGGACATCTGCAAGGGGTGCTCGGCTTCACCTCATTCGGCGGCATCATCGCCTGGGTCCCGTTGTTCATGTTCGTCTTCCTCTTCGGGCTGAGCATGGACTACCACGTCTTCGTGCTGAGCCGGATCGCCGAGCTCAAGTCCCGTGGCCTGGCTACAGCGGACGCGGTCACCGGCGGTATCTCGCGCGGCGCCGGCGTGGTGACCAGCGCCGCGGTGATCATGGTCGCTGTGTTTTCCATATTTGCTTCGCTGTCCACCATCGACCTGAAGATGATCGGCGTCGGGCTGGCGTTCGCCGTATTCATCGATGCGACAGTGGTACGAGGCATCTGCGTGCCGGCCGCGCTCGCGTTGCTCGGCGAGCGAAGCTGGTACCTGCCCGCGTGGCTTCGCTGGCTGCCCAAGGGGATCAGCCTGGACGCCTAGCCCGCGGAGTGCCGCCAGCTTGCGGCCAGGTCATGCAGCGCCCGGGCGGTCGTGAGCGAGGTCTGCAGCGCCAGCAGGCGTGGTTCTTCGGCCCCGGCCAGTACCGCGAGGATGTGCCGGAGCGCAGGAGTGAAGCTTGGCTCGATCAACTCAGGAGTCCACGTCGACGGCTCGGCGCCGTCCGGGTACGCCGTCACCTGATCCCCCGAGCCCGGGTGGAACGGGTTGCTCAGGTGGATCTGGCCAGTCGTACCGATCAGCCGGGAGAAGGTGTCGTAGGAACGGCGCATCCCGCACGAGAGCAGCAGCCGCCGTCCTCCGGTGTATCCGAGCATGCCCCAAGTCTCGATGTCGACGCCGTCGTCGATGCCGCCAGGCTCGCAGGTCGCCCAGGCGTTCACGTGCGCGCCGAAAAACTCCTGCGCCAGCCGCACCGGGTAACAGCCGACATCCCGCAGCGCTCCGCCCTGCAGGTCGCCCGACAGCCTGATGTTGTCAGGCCTGGTGACCCTGAAGTGGAAGTCTGACTGGATCTCGCGCAGCTCTCCGATTTCGCCGGCGTCCAGCAGCTCCCGCACATGCCGCAGGTGCTCGTTGAAGGGAAAGACGAACGCCTCCCACAACAAGGTCCCGGTCCTCTTCGCGGCCGCGAGCACGCGCTCGGTGTCGCCGATCAGCCCGCAGAGCGGCTTCTCGCACAGCACTGGCTTGCCCGCCTCGAGCGCGCTGATTGTCCATTGCGCGTGCAGGGAGTTCGGCAGAGCGATGTACAGCGCGTCGATGCCGGGGTCCTCGATCAGGGCCTGATAGCCCTGAATTGCGCGCTCGACGCCGTTTGCCCGCGCGTACTGCTCAGCCCTGGCCAGATCGCGGCCGGCGACTGCGGCCGGCACGCCGCCCGCGGCGCGCAGCGCCGGCAGGAAAGCGCCGTGCGCGATGTTCGCCGTGCCGATGACGCCCCACCGAATCGCATTCACGCGCTGGCACCATTGGCACCATTGGCGAGGGGGAGGCTGACCCAGCGGCGCTCGTGATGGGAAATCTCCACGGCGTTGATCACCTCCTGCACCCAGAGGCCGTCGGCGAAGTTGCCTTCATTCCCCGATACCTCGCCGAGTACCTCGCTGGCGAAGTTGGCGGTCAGGTTCGCGTAATACAACGTTCGCCAGGACTCTCGCGGGCTGCCGCCCGTCGGATAGAAGCTCTCCGGCACAGCCACTTCGCGGAACTCCACGTCATCGGGCCTGGCTATCCTCAGCGTCTCGCAGATGCCGGATTCTTCGATCAGCCGGGCGATGGCGGCGCCCTCTGAGCCGTAGACGCGCACCTCGATGCCCGGGTAGTTGCCCACCGTCACGAAGCTGCTCTGCACCGAGCAGATCGCGCCGCTGGCGAATTCGCCGATGAAGATGTCGCCGTCGTCGATGTTCACCCTGGCCATCGCGCCGGTGCTGGCCAGCAGGCGCTCAGGGATGAAATTGCGCATCACGCCGACGACCGCCGTGAGGTCGGAGTCCATGAACCAGTGCCCGATGTCGATCACGGGGGCCCCGTAACCCTCGAGCGAGGCGACCTGGATCGGGCCATCGCTGGCGCGCTCTCTGCTGCGCAGCGGCGTGGCCGGATTGAGCCACTGTGAGTTCTGCTCATAGGCGTTGTAGATGAACGGAGTGCCGAGGTCGCCGCTGTCGATTAGGTGCTTGATGTAACGCACCGCAGGGCTGTACCGGAACGTGAAGCCGACCTTTGTCTTCAGGCCCTTGGCGGCCGCTAGGTCGGCGGCCCTGCGCACGTCGCGGAAGTCGTGCGCGACCGGCTTCTCGCTGAGCACGTGCTTGCCAGCCTCGATGGCCGCCATATTGATCTCGAAGTGCTCGGAGTCCCTCGTCACCACGTCGATGATCGAGATGTCGTCACGAGCGAGCAGGTCACCGTAGTCAGCGGTCACCACCTTCGCGCCGAACTTCTCGGCGGCCGCCTTCGCGCGGTCGAGGTCGGTGTCGCACACGGCGACGATCTCGCATCGCTCGTCTCGATGCCAGCCTGGCAGATGTGCCCAGTTGGCCCACCTGCCAGCGCCGATAACGCCTACGCCGAGTCGCTTGCCTGCCATGCCGTGACCTTTCCGACCTCGTTGTGCCGCCAGCAGCGGGCCCGGTGACCGGCTCCGCCGGCGTCGACTAGCTCGGTGTCCCATTCGGTGCACTCGGCCAGCGCGAGCGGGCAGCGGGGCGCGAACCTGCATCCTGGCGGGGTATCGATCAGGCTCGGCGGCGCGCCAGGGATGCTTCGCAGCGGGCCGCGGTGATCGGCCTGCGGCAGGGCCTCGAGCAGCGCCTTGGTGTAGGGGTGCGAGGGTGCCGTGATGATCGTGGCGGTGTCGCCTTCCTCGACGACCTGCCCGCCGTACATCACGATCACCCGGTCGCAGACCTCGGTAATCACCGCAAGGTCGTGGCTGACCAGGATCATGCTCATCCCGGTGTCGCGCTGCAGTTCGAGCAGCAGGCTGAGGATCTGGTCCTGGATGATTACGTCGAGCGACGTGGTGGGCTCATCGGCCAGCAGCAGCTTGGGCGCCGACGCCAGCGCGATCGCGATCAGCGCTCGCTGCAGCATGCCGCCGCTGAACTGGAACGGATAGTCCCGCATCCGCCGGATCGGTGCCGGGATGCCGACTCTGGTCAGCAGCTCGACGGCGCGCTCGCGAGCGGCCTGCCTGGTGAGGTTCGCGTGCGCGGTGACCGCCTCGATCAGCTGATCGCCGATGCTGCGGACCGGGTTCAGCGCCATCATCGGGTCCTGGAAGATCATCGCCAGGTGCGCGCCGCGCAAGCGCTGCATGTCGCTCTGCGGCAGGTCAAGGATGCTGCCAGCGCCCAGCGGGTGGTAGATGACCTTGCCGGTGCTGAACGCGGTCCGCTTGGGCATCAGGCCCATGATCGTGCGGCACGTGACGGTCTTGCCGCAGCCGCTCTCGCCGACGATGCCGACCACTTCGGCCTCGCCGACCGTGAACGACACTCCGTCCACGGCCCGGACCACGCCCTGTCCGCTCGCCAGGTACGTGTGTAGGTCGTCGACGGTGAGCAGCGGCTCGGCGTCGTTTCTCGGCGACGCATGCGAGGGGGAAGTTGCGGTCATCGAAGTCACCGCTCGCCAGGCCGCAGGATGTCGGCGAGACCGTCACCGATCAGGCTGAATGCCACGCCGACGAACACGATCGCTAGTCCTGGCATCGTCGCCAGCCACCAGGAGGAGGACAAGATGTAGTTCTGGCCGTCGGAGATCATCGTGCCCCACTCCGGCGTCGGCGGCTGGGCGCCCAGGCCGAGGAATCCGAGCGATGCGGCCAGGATGATGTTGCCGACGGCGTCGACCATGGAGAAGATGATCACCGCCGAGGCCGTGTTCGGCAGGATGTGCCGGAGCATCACGCGGGTCCTGCTATAGCCGAGCGTTCTGGCCGCGAGTACATACTGCTGCTTCTTCGCCACCACGGTCTGTGCGCGCATGATCCGCGCGTAGCTGACCCAGCTGGTGATCCAGATGGCCACGAACATGTTGAAGATGCTCGGCCCGAGCATCGCGATGATCGCGATGATCAGCACGAGGAACGGGAACGCGAAGAACAGGTCGACGATTCGCATCAGCAGGCTGTCGACCCAGCCGCCGAAGTAGCCTGCGATCAGCCCGACCAGGGTCCCGAACACGAGCGTCACGCTCGTCGCGCCGAACGCGATCGCGAGGTCGATCCGCCCGCCGTACAGGATCCGGGCGAAAGTGTCCCTGCCGAACTGGTCGGTCCCGAGCAGGTGGCCAGGAGACAGCGGCGGGGCCAGGGGATGCAGCACGTCCAGCGCCGTCGGGGACTTGCTCGCCAGCACGGGAGCGAGCAGGATCGCCGCGATCGCTACCCCCAGCATTGACAGGCCTACTATCAGCGTCATCCGGCGCCGGCCGGTGCTCCTGGTGCGCTTGGACGCCCGTTCCGCGACCCGGAGCAAGGTGTGCGACGGGCTCGTCACCCAGGCTTCGCTCACTGGCGCACCTCCGGGCACGACGCTCATTCGCCGATCTCCTGGCCGACCCGCGGATCGAGGGCTGCCTGCGTGAGGTCAGAGAGCAGGTTGATCAGCACGATCAGCAGGGCGAAGAGCAATGTCACGCCCTGCACCACGGGGTAATCGCGGTTGGACACCGAGTTGACCAGCAATGAGCCGAGCCCGGGCAGTGAGAAGACGTTCTCGACCAGCACGGTGCCGCTGATCAGGTACGCCAGGTTCACGCCGAACACGGCGATGACCGCGAGCACGGAGTTGCGGAAGACATGCCTGCGGAGCACCTGGGCCATCGAGATGCCCTTCATCCTTGCGGTGTCCACGAACTCGGCCTGCAAGGTCGCGATCGTGGACGCGCGCAGGCTGCGAACCAGAACGGTGGAAAAGCCGACCGCGATTGTGAGCGCAGGCAGGAACAGCGAGTACATATGGCCGAAGAAGCCGGCTCCGAAACCACTGATCGGGAAGATGGTCAGGTGCACGCTGAACACGATCAGCAAAATGATCCCGAGCCAGAAGGACGGCATCGCGAAGGCGACCGTGAAGAACACCCGGCTTGACTGGTCAACGACGCCGCCGCGGCGGATGCCCGAGATGAAGCCGAGCGGCAGCGAGATCGCCGCGGCCATGACGGCCGCATAGATCACCAGGAAGATGGTCGGGCCCAGATGGTCAGCAATGACGCTGGTGGCTGGCTGGTTGTAGAAGAACGAATAGCCCAGGTTGCCGCGGAACAGCCGGCCCATGAACAAGACGTATTGCGTCCAGATCGGCTTATTGAGCCCGAGTGCGAGGTCAATTGCTGCGGCACGCTTGTGGGTGTAGCTGCTGCCCAGGATCGCCAGAGCCGGGTCGCCGGGGATCAGCCGCAGCAGGAAGAACGTGACCAGGGTGATGCCGAAGGCGATGATCACCAGGTGCACGAGCCTGCGGGGGAGCGTGCCGAAGCGACTCAGTTCCGACCTCCCATGATGCTCAGCCAGCTCGGCCGGCCCGATGGCCGGCCGAGCTGGCTCCCGAAACTGCCCAGCGCGCCCGGCCGGACATGAGGCCGGCCGGCATCACTGGCAATACCGCTAGTGCTGACCAACCGTCAAGGTCTCCAGCGAGAGGTCGTAGTTGCCGAGCGGCGTGACATGGAAGCCCTTCACCCAGTCGCCGACTCCGTAGCGGTATGGGCTGTAGTCCACGACTATGAACGGTGACTGGTCGTAGACGATCTTCTGGATCTGGTTGTAGAGGGCTTGGCGCTTCGCTGGGTCCAGCTCGAGCCTGGCCTGGTCCACCAGCTTGTTCGCCGTGGCGTCACACCAGTAGCTGTTGAACGCGTTCGCGCCTCCCTTGCAGTTGGCACCGAACGTCGCCACCTCGTCGGGGTCGATGATGTCGTTGGTCCAGTACCGCTCGCCCATCTGGGAGTGGCCGCCGTCCTCCTTGGAGTAGGCGGTCAGCAGCTCGTAGGAGCGAATGTCGACCGAGATCCCGACCTTCGCGAGCTCAGACTTCACAACCACCGCCTCGGCCTGGCCGGCCACGTCACCACTCACGGTGATCAGGAAGGTCTTGAAGCCGTGCGGGTAGCCAGCCGACGCGAGCAGCTTCTTGGCCTTTGCCGGGTCGTATGGGTATGGCTTCAGCGCGTTGTTCCAGAACTGCATCTTGTATGGCATGAACGACGATCCGGGGGTCGCATCGCCCTGATACGCGAGCTTGACCAGCGCGTTGCGGTCAATGGCATAGTTCAACGCCTGCCGGACGGCGAGCTTCTTGAACGGCGCGAAGTGCTGGTCGAGCTGAATGAAGTCCACCCTGGTCGAGGGGAACAGGTTGACCTTCAGGCCAGGGGTGCTGTTGATCTGCTTGGTGAGGTTGCCTGGCGGGTTCTCGATGATGTCGGCCTTCTTGCTCTGCAGCATCAGCACCCGCGTGTTGTCGTCGGGCACGATCATGTACTTGATCTTGCTGATCTTCGGCTTGGTCCCGTAGAAGTGCGGGTTGCGGGCCAGGTCGATCTCGCTGTCCGGCTTGTACGACGTGACGTAGAACGGGCCGCTGCCGACCGGGTGCTGGAAGAAGGCCTTGCCCTTGGCCAGGACCTCCTTTTTGGGAACGATCGAGTACGCGTACATAGCCAGGTCCGCGAGGAGCGGCGCGTGCTTCTGCGACAGCGTGATCACGACAGTGTGCGCGTCGGTCGCCTTGATTGTCTTCACCGGCGTCAGCAGGAAGCCCCAGCCGCCCTTGTAGGTGCGCGAGCGGTTAAGCGAGAAAGCGACGTCGCTCGCGGTCAGCGGGGTACCGTCGGAGAACTGGGCGTTGCGCAGGTGGAAGGTATAGGTCAGGCCGTCCTTGCTGACATCCCACGACTCAGCCAGGTCCTTCACAAGGGCCGTGCCTTCCGGGTTCGGCTGGAGCAGCCTGCTGTACAGGTTCTGGTCCATCCAGATCGACTCGTTCACCGAGTTCGACGCGGGGTCGAGGGTGTCGACCCGGACGGCGTTGGCGATGACCAGGGTGCTGCTTGTGGCGGTTGAGCCGGGCGATGTGCCGCCGGAGTTGGCGCCGCTTGAGCAGCCGGCCGCAGCGATTGCGAGCGCGACCGTGGCAAGGCCCAGAGTTCTGACAGACCGCAGTCGGGGCCGGGTAGCACGGAGCATGGTGCACCCCACTTCGTCGATTGTCGACAGGGTGTCCCTAATGTAAGGCGGTGCCCAGGACGCGTCAATAGCTCGATGTTCGCTCGAACCCGAACTGTTACAAGCGCATACGTGCAGGTAGATGAGGGTCTCTCATGGTCTTGACTGCTGCGTCCAGCTAAGGTAGTGGTTGACTGTCGACAATTAGCCGAGAGGCACGACGCATGACCGCCGCCTTGAACGTGCTCATCGCCTCGCCGCTGGAGGCCGAGCACGCTGACCGGATCGCCTCGGCCGATTCTCGGATCAATCTGCTGTACGAACCTGACCTGCTGCCCGTGCCGCGCTATCCGTCTGACCACGGCGGCACCGCCAGGGACCTTGATGAGGCGTCGCTCGCGAATTGGTCGCAGCTGCGTGCGGCCGCGGAGGTTAGCTTCGACTTCGACTGGCAGGCGCCCGCCCAGATCCCCCAGAACAGCCCGCGGCTCCGCTGGATTCAGGGCACCAGCGCGGGCATCGGAGGGATGCTCGATCGCACCGGCCTGGTGAAGTCGCCGATCGTCTTCACGACCGCGGCCGGAGTGCATGGCGTGCCGCTCGCCGAGTTCACCCTGCTCGGGCTGCTGCATTTCGCCAAGGGGATGGCTAGGCTCGCCCGCGATCAGGCCGAGCGGCGCTGGCAGCTGCACACGACCACGCAGCTGCGCGGCTCGCGGGTGCTGCTTGTCGGACTCGGCGGGGTCGGGCGCGAGGTGGCCAGGTCGCTCGCGGCCGTCGGTGTCGAGGTGGTCGGCGCGGGGTTGCCTGGCAAGACCTACGACCTGCAAGGCGTCAGGGAATACGTCGCCGACAGCGAGATCGGCGACGTGCTGGCCACAGTCGACGCGCTGGTCCTGGCCTGCCCGCTGACCGCACGGACCCGGCACCTGATTGGTGAGCGCGAGCTCGCGCTGATGCGGCCTGGCGCCGTGATCGTGAACGTGGCCAGGGGCGCGGTGATCGACGAGAGTGCCCTGATCGACGCGCTAACCGCAGGACACCTCGGCGGCGCCTGCCTCGACGTGTTCGAGATCGAGCCGCTGCCGGCCAGCTCGCCGCTGTGGGCGATGGACAACGTGATCATCTCCCCGCATTCCGCGTCGACTGTCGCCGACGAGAACCGGTTGCTGACCGACCTGTTCATCGAGAACATCGGGCGCTGGCTGGCGGGCGAGCCGCTGCGCAACGTGTTCGACAAGGACGCGGGCTACTGAGCAGGCCAGGACGCAGGACCTCACGAGAAAGGCGGGCCATCCGATGACGAATGGCAGGCTGCGGGTCGCCGTGGTCGGCACCGGAAGCTGGGCGCAGCGGGCGCACCTGCCGGGCTGGCAGCGCGACGGCAGGGCCGAGGTGGTCGCCGTCGCCGACACCAATGCCGAGGTGCTGGCGGCGGCCGCCGCGAAGTTCGGGGTGCCCAAAGCGGTCGCTGACTACCGCGAGCTGCTCGAGGACTCCGGCATCGACGTGATCGACGTGGTGACGGGAAACCGGCCGCACTTCGGTGTCTCCTGGGACGCGTTGCAGGCCGGCAAGCACGTGCTGTGCGAGAAGCCCGTCCACCCCGATTACCGCAAGACGATGCAGGCCGCCGATCTGGCGGCGGCAAAGGGCCTGAAGACCAAGGTCGGGTTCACGTTCAGGTACGCCCCTGCGGTCCAGTTCGCCAGGCAGCTCATCAACGAGGGCTATGTCGGCGAGCCCTACATGTTCAACGGCTATGAGCAGAACAGCCAGTGGATCGACCCGGCCACGCCCTTGCGCCAGGTTGACCCGAACGCCGATCCGGAGCGGCTTGCTGTCTCTTCGATCGAGGGCTACGGCGCCCCGATCATCGACATCATGCACTGGTGGCTCGGCTCGCCGCTGCAGTCGGTGGTCGGCACCATGCGCAATTTCGTTCCGGTCAGGATGGTCCGCGACACCGGCCAGATGACCAGGGCCAACATCGATGACGGGGACATGTGGATCGCCGAGTTCTCCTCTGGCGCGCTGGCCTCAATCCAGTCCTCCTACGTCACGGTCGGCAACTACCCGGGCATCGAGGCGCGGATCTACGGCTCGGAGGGCGCGATCATCGTACGGCTGGTCGACGAGTTCGGCATTTGCCAAACGATCAAAACCGCGCGCAAGGATGCCGTCGAGTTCGTCGAGCGGGATATTCCGCATCGCTTCTTCCCGCCGGGCGGCCACTCCGGCGAACCGTGGGAGTACCTGTTCTACTCCAGCCTCATCTCCGACTTCATTTCAGAGATCACCGGTGACCGTCCCGCCTGCCAGGGCGACTTCGCGCAGGCGGCCCTCGTTCAGGAAACCATCAACGCGTTCGAGGCCTCCTATCGTCAGCGAGCCTGGGTCAGCTTCCCGCTCGAAGGCGACGCCGGCCGCGGGCCCGACACCCTGTTTGAGGGCGGATGAAAGTCGCCACTAACGCCGTCCGCCTGGTCAGCCAGGTGCTGACCGGCGAGGTCTGGCCCGCGCTGGCGGACCGCCACGGCTATCGCGTGGGGCCCGACGGGCAGCCGTTCGTGCTGCCCGGCATGGGCGGCGTCACTTTGGGCGTGCATTGCGGCGACCCAGCGACCGGATATGCCGCCGACCACCTGGAACCGGGCGCCTCCATCAGGCATGCTGATCCAGCGGCGAACATGGCGGTTCAGTTCCTGTCCTGCGTGGGCAACGAGGTCACGGTCATTTCAGGACCGGCCGCCGGCGCGACCGGGCACGTGATCGGTCAGCACGCATACGTGCTAGTCGACTTCACCGAGGCCGAGGCCGAGGAGCTGACGACCGGCGACGGGGTGAGCATCACCGCGGTCGGGCAGGGTCTGAAGCTGACCGCGCACCCTTCGATCGTGGTGAAAAACTGCTCGCCGGGACTGATGGCGGCGATGCCCGGCGGTACCACCGCCGATGGCAAGCTCGAGGTGCACGTCTCGGCCCGGATACCGGCTGAGGCGATGGGCGCAGGCGTCGGCATGATCTCCGAGTTCGCGAACACCGACCTGATGGGCGCCTACGCCGGCCTGGGCGAAGACCTCTCGCTTGGCCTTGAATCGCTTCGCGTGGGTGACATCGTCGCGATGCCCGACCAGGACCACCGGTTCGGCAGGGGTCACCGGCCCGGATACCTGACCATAGGCGTGATCTCGACCGGTCAGTGCATGCTCTTCGGGCACGGCCCAGGCCCAAGCTCGCTGCTGAGCGGTCCCGCCGACGCTTTCCTGATCGTCGATGACGGCGCGGCGAACCTGGCCAGCTGGTACCACGGGTCAGGCGAGGTCAGCGGACCGGCAGGGGGAGAGGAAAGGCCGTGAGCGCTCAACCAGACGCTGTCGCAGTCAACCTGCTCGGCTCGGTCGAGCACCCGGAATTCGGCGAGAGCCCGTACCGCGTGGACGCCGACGGAACGCCGTACGTTCCGGTCGGAGATGGCGGCATCGTGCTCGGGCTGGGACTCGGCGACTCGGTCTTCGCACTCGACGGCGACCATGCGGCGCCCGGCGCCTGCCTGACGCACCGCGACCAAGCTGCCCGGCACGCCCTGGTGCTGTACTCCTGCATCGGCAACGAGGCGGTCGTGCGCAGCGGCGCGGCGGCCGGGGCGCGAGGAGCGGTGATCGGCAAGCGCGGCGAAGCCGGCCGGGTGATTACCGGGTTCCGGGCCGGCGACCTGGCCAGGATGCGTCCAGGGGACCAGGTTAGCGTCCGCGCCAGGGGCCAGGGCTTCCGGCCGGGCTGGCTGCCCGCCGACGTGGCGGTGATGAGCCTTGATCCTGACCTGCTCGCCGCGTTGCCGATCGGGGCGACCAAAGTAGGCACGGTCAGCGTCGGGGTTCGGGCGGTGCTGCCGTCCAGGCTCGCGGGAAACGGGCTAGGCCGGCCGGCTGCCGGCTGGGATCTTGACCTGCAGGTCAGCGCCAGCGACGGGCATGACCTGCGGCTCGGCGACCTGGTCGCGATAGCGGACATCGATGCCCGTTACAACATGGGATACCGCAAGGGCTGGGTGAGCGTTGGCATTGTCGTGCACGGAACAAGCCCGCAGCCCGGCCACGGGCCCGGTATGACGCCGATCCTGACAGGACCGCGGTCCGCGCTGGTCGTGGCGACAGAAGCCAATAGTCACGCCGGCTTGACGGCCGCGCTGCTGAAACTACAGTGACCTGCGAAGGATGCCGGCCAGCGGGCAGAGAGGGAGGTTAACCGCCATTCTTGAGCACGTATCCCTCCCTGAGGCGGTGGGCCGGAGATTGCGCCACCGGATACTGAACAACGAGCTGCCTGCTGGCACCAGGCTGGTCGAAGCCAATCTCGCCGCCGAATTCGGGGTCAGCCGCGGCACCATCAGGGACGCGATGCGGGACCTTCAGTCCGAGGGCCTGATCGAGATCGTTCCCAGGCGCTACAGCATCGTGACCCGGATGTCGATGCAGGACGCTGAGGACGTCTGCTTCGCGCGCTATGTGCTCGAAGACGCCAGCGTGGCAGGCGGTCTCGGCCCCCGCAGGAAGGAACTGTCCAGGTCACTTCGCCTCGCGCTTGAGCACATGTCTGCGGCGGCAAGGACGGACGACCTCGATGCATTGGTCGACAGCGACACGCGATTCCACGAGCAGCTGATCGACATCTCTGGCCGACGCCGGCTAAAGGATCTGTGGTCGATGCTGGACAGCCAGATGGGCGCTCTGATGCGCGCGGCGGTCGAGCGCCAGGGCATCGGGCTGATGGAGGCGGTCGATCGGCACCGGTTGTTGCTGGAGGCAGTGGACAGTGGCGACGTCGGACGGCTCAGGCGCGCCATCAGGGATCACTACCTAGAGGGCTTCCCCGAGCACGAGGCCGAGCTCGGCAAGCGCCGCGGCGCTGCCTCCGCCTGATCGCGAGCGGCTAGCCCGCATAGGCCCAGAGCCCGTTGTTCTGGGTCGGAACCAGCATGAAGTGGTCGGCAAATACCGGCTGGCCAAATTCCGGCCCGGTCGGAATGGTTCTGAGCACTGATCCGGTGGCGGCCTTGATGAGGACGAGCTGACCCGTTTTGGCGTACTCGGTGACCGCAAGGACGCCCGCTCCGTCGAGCGTCGGCGTGCCGATAGGCGCTGCGGCGAGCCCGCGCTGCCAGATATAGGCACCGGTCGCCGGGTCGACCATCCTGACCGATCCCGCGAAGGTCTGGCCGTTGATGATCGTCTGGTTGCCGGCCACGAACAGATTCGTGCCGTCCCAGACCGCTGCCGCATCACATTGCGGGCCTGACGTGTACGGCGCACCCACGGTCTGCTGCCAGACGGGCCCTGACTGAAGGTCGCCCTGACGCCACGCATAGTAGGTGCCGTTCTTATTGCACGCGCCGACCATCGCGGTGGGCACGCCCGCCAACTGCGCGGAGAACAGCGTGGGCGATCCGCCGAAGTCGGAGTCCGAGCCGTGCTGGCCAGCTGGAACCTTCCATGCGTCTTGCCTGGCGAGGCCCTTTGCGGCCAGGCGGACGATAGATACCGAGTCGCCGCCAGGCCCGTTTCCCGTCGTCACGAACACGGTGCCCGCGGCGGCGTTGACGGCCGCACTGCTCCAGATGCTCGGCGCAGTCGTGTGCCCGGGATACGTCCGGTAGAAAGCGACGAGGTTGCCGGTGGCCTGGTTGTATTCCTTGAGACCTCCTGCCACCAATGGCCGGTCGCAATTCGAGGTCACGCCCACATAGATCCGGTTGTGCGCGAGCGTCGGTGAAGACCAGTCGTAGTAGTCACTGACGCTCTTTGAGGGAATGGCGATCACGGAGCGCCATGTCACCTTCCCGGTCGCGGCATTGAGCGCGTACAGGTAGCCGTTACCGCCCGCGACGTATACGGTGCGAACCTTCGTCACCGGATCCTTGGCAACCGTTGCCGTCGCCACGATGCCGAGGTGGCCGCACGTCAGGGTTGGCACGAAACCGAGGAAGCGATGCCAGATCACGTGGCCGGTTGCCTCGTCAAGCGCGTAGAACACACCGGTGTTCGCGCCGATGTAGATCCGGCCAGCCACAACGGTCGGGCTGGCGAGCAGCCCCGATGGCTGGCCCGGCATGGTCGGGCCCGCGGGCTTCCAGGTCCAGGCCCTGGTCAGGCCGGGAACCTTGGCGGGCGAAATGGCCGTCGCAGCGGCGTTCTTCGACGAATGGGCTGGCCCCTTCAGATAGCCGCCCCAGTTGACGAATACCTTTCGCGAAGCCGAGGCCGCTGCTGTCGCGCCTGCTGTGGCAGTCATCACGCTCATTCCCAGCGTTATGGCGATGAGGCTTCGCGCGTGGCGGACCACTTAGGAACTCCTGTTTTATCGGGGGCGCTCAGAGTGCACAGCATCGTAGGCAGTGACGCCGTTCTTCGCAATGCATGCGCCCGCTTAGTGACGATGCACCAGGCTTACGCTCTTGAGCGGGCCAATCGATTGCGCCGTTCTCAGGTTGACTGCGGCGAAGGCCGGCTGACAGTTGCCGGGATCAGAACGTCCCGACCGCTGCAGGTAAGCAAGACGGCCTTCGGTGTCGCGCCGGTCCGGCGGCACGGAACGGCTGCTACTTTGCTCTGACTGCCACCGAAGTTGGCCGAGTAATACTGGCGCCATTCGGTGACGTTACAAGATGACCCGTGTGGTTCGATCGAGAAGACGTACTCGGTTCCGGTGTCGACGCCCATCTCGGTCACCCGGAGGCTGGCGGACGCGCATACCCGCGCAGCCCTTATGAAGCAGGTGAGCGAGCCCGGATCGGATCCGAGAATCCGGGTGTGACGGTTGAGGAAGTGGGTGGAAGCCGATCCGCAACTTGCCTTTGGCAGCGATCGCGGGTGCTGGCTCATCCGCCAGCCAGCCGCCGAGGCGCCAACGGCGACAATGATTACCGCGCAGATGATGACAGCCGTCCGGGGTATCCGGGTTCGGCGATCGGTATGACGTTGCATAGGGCACCGCCTTTCGAAGCTCGATTTCTTCGACGCAGCTGATCTGGCCGCAGGTTCCGCACGCGCGTGGCATTTCCGTGCGGCATCCAGACGTGACGGGGCGAGCAGGCGAAATTCTGAGCATTTGTGACGCTGATCGTTCTAGGCTCACCGCAAGAGCCGCCCCGGCGAGGCAAGGAGCGAGTAACGCCGTACAGCGACGTCCAGCTCGCGGCCCGGCGGGCTCTGGCGTCGATGACTCTGGAGCAGATCCTCACCAGCCGCAACCAGCTCAGCGAGGACATTCTCAGCGACGTCACCGATGCGGCCGCCGGTTACGGCGTGAAGGTCCTGCGCGCCGACGTCAAGGACCTGATCTTCCCGGCAATTTGCAAGAGATCGTGAACCGGGTGCTGACGGCGGAGCGGCTCAGCCAGGCCCAGCTTGTGGAGGCCCGCACCAAAGCCGAGCGCGAGGGGATCGAGGCGAAGTCGCGAGCCGAGGTGCAGCAAATGGCTGCGCGGAGCCAGGCCACCGTGCAAAGCATCCGGGCGGAGGCTGACGCTGGGGCGCTGCGTGTCCAGGCCGAGGCGGCCACTGTCTATGAGGGCAACCCCGCCCTGCTGCGAGTCAGGGAGCTGGAGGCGCTATCCCAGTTGAGTGCCAACCCTGCCGCCCGGGATTTACATCGGCTTAAACAAGCATCTGGAGCTGCCGCAGGAGGACGGCGCCGCAACGGGCTGAGCCGGTGATGATCCAGCTTCAGGCCGCAGCGCCTGATTTTATCTGGGGATCGTGCAGATGGCAGGCGACGGAGCGACCGCCTGGCGCCGTGATCAGCGCCGGCTCGACCTCCGAACAGACCGGCATCGCGAACGGGCAGCGCGGGTGGAAGTGACAGCCGCTCGGCCGCTCGATCGCGTTGGGGATGTCCCCGGTCAGCGCCGGCTTGATCGTCTTGCGCTGCGTGGTCACTCGCGGGGCCGCTTTGACCAGAGCCTGCGTGTACGGATGCAAGGGCTCGGCGAATATCTCGGACGTGGGAGCGTACTCGACCACCCGACCCAGGTACATGACGGCAGTGCGCTGGCTGATGTGCTTGGCCACGTCGAGGTCGTGGGTCACGAACAGGTAGGTCAGCCGCTGCTGCTGTTGCAGCTCGATGAGCAGGTTGAGCACCTGTGCCTGAATCGAGACGTCGAGCGCCGACAGCGGCTCATCGGCGATGATCACTTCGGGCCTGGCCGCGAGCGCCCTGGCGATCCCGACCCGCTGCCGTTCCCCGCCGCTGAATGCCTGTGGCCGCCTGGCGGCCTGCGCAGGGGAGAGGCCGACGGTCCGCATCAGTTCGCTAACGGTCTGCTGGCGCTCCCGGCGGCCGGTGATCTTGTGCACCTTGAGCACCTCGGCCAGCGACTGGCCGACCGTCATGGTCGGGTTCAGCGACGAGTAAGGGTCTTGGAACACGCCCTGGATATGCCGCCGTGCGCTCCTGGCGGTCTGGCCACGGGGGTCGACCATGCTCGACCCCCGGTAGAGGATGTCGCCGCCGGTCGGCTTGTACAGCCCCAGCAGAAGCCGGCCGAAGGTCGTCTTGCCTGAGCCGGTCTCACCGACCAGCGCGAGGGTTTCACCGCGGCTGATCGACAACGAGACGCCGTCGACCGCCTTCAGGGTGGCACGGCCACGGCCGATGCTTCCGTGTCCGACGCTGAAGTGCCTGGTGACATCGCGGGTCTCGATGATGGGCACCTCGTGATCCGGCTGGCCTTCCCGGACTGGGTCGACGGTGACGGCCGCTTCGACGGCGCCGGCGGATCCCGTGGGCTCAGCCTCGGACATGTGCATGCTCCTGTATATGCGATCGCAGCCCGAACCGGCCTGCTCCTGAACCGCCATCAACATCCAGGACGGCCCCGGTGATGTGAGCGGCATCATCGGAGGCCAGGAACAACACCGCGGCGGCGATGTCACGCGGGTCGCCGGCCGTGCCGAGCGGAATGCCGCCGACGAGCGCGGCCCGCAGCTCCTCTGGGGCACGGTCAGGATGGGCGTCGCTCCAGCCGCGGACGTCGATATAGCCGGGAGCGACCACGTTAACCCTGATGCCGTGTCCGCCGAGTTCCATCGCGAAGACCTTGCTCATCGTCTCCAGCGCCGCCTTCGAAGCGCTGTAGGCCGCACCGCCGGGCCGCGGGCTGCGCGCTGAACCGCTGGAGATGCCCACGATCGCCCCGCGATCCGTACCGGCGGCGACGCACTCACGCGCGAACGCCTGGCACATCATGTACGTGCCGGTCACGTTCACGCGGAACACCCGGTCCCAATCGTTGGCGCTCATCTCGAGCAAAGTGCCGTCCGGGTACGAGGCCGCGTCGTTGACCAGGATGTCGGCCTGCCCGAACCGTTCAGCGGCCGCGACGACCGCGCCCGCCGCGAAACCCGCATCCGCCACGTCGCCAATGAGCGTCGCGACCCGCTGCTCGCCATCGAAATACCCCGAGTCCACCAGGTCACAGACAAGTACGGAAGCGCCCTCAGCCAGCAACGCCGCCGTCACCGCCCGGCCGATGCCATTCGAACCGCCGGTGACGATCGCGACCCGGTCGCGGAAGCGGTCCCCACTCACTCGTATCCTCCCGTCGGCCCAAAAATTGTCGATTGTCGACTGAAAGTAGTATGGCAGCACGTCCGTTAGCTGACCAGACTGTCCTGCCCGGGAGAGGGCAAGGCGCGAAAGAATGGCGGGGCGGGCGCACGACGGAGGCGCGGTGCACAACAGCGGCAGTGAGATGGCAGGCATGAGCGTGGCAGGAGAACAGAAAGTCGATAAAACGATAATTGAGCGTCCGGGCGCGAATGCGGCCGGACGTGCGGAGCGCGACGTGTTCTCTGGCGTCGGCGTCGCGCTGGTGACGATCTTTGATTCCGCCGGAGCGGTCGACCCGGCGGCAACGGCGGCGCTGGCGGCCGATCTGGCGACCCGGGGCATGCGGGCGATCCTGGTGGCCGGAACGACCGGCGAGGCCGGCACGCTCAGCACAGACGAGCGCGCCGCGCTGATCCGCGCAGTCAGGGACGCGGTAACAGTCGACGTGCCGGTGCTGGCCGGTACCGGCGCGGCCACCACCGAGGACTCGGTCAGCCTGACCAAAGCCGCGGTGATCGCCGGCGCCGACGCCGTCCTGGCGTTCCCGCCGCCTGCCCAGGACGTCGCGGTTGCAACAAGCGACCCGAGGTCGTACTCGGCCAGCGTCGCCGACCACTACGGCGCTGTTGCGGCTGCTACGCAAGGCCGGCCGGTCTTCGCCTATCACGTGCCCTGGATCTCGGCGCCTGGCGTGCCGGTCGGGGACCTTCCCACGCTCCCGATCGCAGGAATCAAGGACTCGTCGGGCAGCGCAGACCGGCTGCTGGACGAGCTTGCGCACTACGATGGCGCGACCTACGTCGGATCGTCGGCGCTACTGTCGCTGGCCGGGCCGATGGGCGGAGCGGGCGCCATCCTGGCCCTGGCCAATGTCGAGCCCGAGCGGTGCATCCAGGCCTTTGCCGGCGACGCGGCGGTCCAGCGCGACCTTGCCGACGTCCACCTGAAGGTCCGCGAAGGCGGGCCAGCTGAACTGAAACGGATGCTCAGCCGCGACGCAGGGTACTGCGAGCGGAGCCGGGTCGCGTGAGCCTGCCACATGGCCAGGCCGCTCGGGAAGGGCAGCTGGCTGGCCTCAAGCACGGGATCGCGGCGCCGAACTTCCGTGCCGATCCGCGCGACCTCATCGAGCTAGGCGTCGCGGCGGAGGCGGCGGGCTTCGACGGCTACTTCCTGTGGGACCATATCGTGTTCTCCAACACGGGCGAGGGCCCTCCGGTGCAGGACCCCTGGTCGATCCTGTCCGTAGTCGCGGCGCGGACCAGCCGGATAGCGATTGGAACCGTGGTGACGCCCGTGCCGCGCCGGCGGCCGTGGCAGCTGGCCCGCCAGACCACCACGCTTGACCTGCTCAGCAACGGCCGGGTGGTGCTCGGCGTCGGAATCGGCTCGCCCGCATACGGTGACTTCGGCATATTTCATGAGCCGTCAGGCGACCGTGAGCGGGCTGCGTTGCTCGATGAAGGGCTTGACGTTCTCTCGGGCCTGTGGAGCGGCGAGGCGTTTTCCTACACCGGCAAGCACCTGAACGTCGACAAGGTGCGGTTCACTCCTGTGCCCGTGCAGCGGCCGCGGATTCCGGTGTGGGTCGCGGGCGTGCTACCGGCCTCCCGGCCGATCGCCCGCGCAGCGAGATGGGACGGCTTCGTGCCGATCAAATGGTCGCGGGCAGACGGACTGGTCAGTCCATCGCCTGACGACATCGGACAGGTGACGAAGCAGATCAACGCTCAGCGCGCCAATGAGAGCGATGGGCACGACATGGGCGCTCGCTACGACATGGTTGTCTGGGCGGAAGTCGCGCCGGACCCTGGAGCGTTGCCCGGCATTGCCCGCCCGTACGCAAAGGCCGGAGCGACCTGGTGGATTGAGACGGCGCGGCCGGAGCCCGCCTGGTGGGAGGGCATTCAAGCCAGGGTCGAGGCCGGACCGCAGGGCGCGGGACGGCGGTCCTAACCGGAAAATGACCTGAGCCCAGGCGGCAGCGAACGCCCGCCAAGGTCTGCGGTGAGCTTATGCGGCGGGCGCCAGCGTCACGGTGTAGCCGAGGGCTTCAAGCTGACGGATGTGGCCGCGGGCCTTGCGGTTCTTA
>DATAEH010000125.1:0-11238 GCA_036258115.1 Streptosporangiaceae bacterium | reverse complement strand
AAGTCCTCGCAGGCCCACGCAAATCCGCAGGTCAGCGCCGCGACATGCGGTCATGCCCGCTGGCCCTGGTCCGTTTGTCCCTATTCCGGGAGCGGCGGTGTCCGAATTTGGGAGCCGATCTTGGTCGCGGGCTCCCGATGGCCTGAACATCGAGGGGACAAATCGAGCGAGCCAATGGCCGCGGGGGTACCGAGAGACGTCTCCCCGGGGCTCTCGCGGGCATCGCCTCCAGGTCGGCCCGCAGGGCCGGGCTGATGTGCCTGCTGATATCTCGATTGGGGGATGCGTGCCTCCTCCATCCAGGTCCGGCGGCTGTGCCGCATGCCGTGCGGCGTAAGCCCGGCCAGCATCTGGCAGCGAGCAGCCCGCGACATTGTGTGAGACCAGGACTCCGTCGCGGCGACGGACGCTGCGGGGACGAGATGACCGGTGCCTGCGAAAGTCACAGCTCCAACGGCCGCTCTGACCTGCGGTAACGCCCGGTCTTAGCGCCCTGTACCCCGGCAGCGCCATGCAGCCGTCGGCCACTGAAAGCCGCCGCAGGCGGTTGGTCGCGGGATATGCGCGGGATGACGAGGAGGCATTTCCGCAGGTAGGGCCTCTCGCAAGCGGCTTCATGCCAGCACACTGCTGATTCTTCCGTTGGCGATCTCGTCATCTCCATCAATGCAGTTGGCTTAGGCCGTCAGCAGCACGTCTACCGAGTGCCCGGCTCGGCGGGCAAGCGTGGGTGCGGGCACTCCAACGTTCAGCTAGAGCGACACTGCGGCATGGCGAAGGTCATACGGCCTGCCAACCACGGCGAAGCGACCTGCTCGGGGACCGGGGCGAGACTGCGGGCTGCCCACCAGACCTGAGCCGACCGCGCTCATCGGCGACATTCGCTCGTTCGCCGCGATCTGCCGCAACCGAGCTCCAGATGCAGTACTCGCGCGGGCCGACCGGCCTGTGCGTGACCGAGCTCCCGTCCAGGGTGTTGCGCGGGCGGCCCGTGACCGGTGAACCCATGTCGTCATTGCTTCTCTTCATTGGTGTCCGGGCCGGGGACGGTCAGGCCGAGGTAGGCCATCTCGCGTTCGGATTTGCCTTTGAGCTTGCGGCCGAGCATCGGGCGGCCGTCGTCGTGGCGGTACACGCCTTTGGGCTCGCTGGCCAGGGGTTCCTCCCACGCGTTGTACAGGGCGAGCACCCGGACCGTGTAGCCGACCGCGAATGCGATCAGCGCCGATGCCCAGAGCGGGAGCCCGGCTGAGTCGCAGATGACCCAGATGATCCCGGTCAGCAGCGCGATGGTGACGAACCACTCGCCGCGGATGAACTGCTTGGGCGGCACGCCGCAGGACACGTCGACGTACCACCGTCCGGCGGTGGGCGCGATGACGGCCAGGGCTAGCAATCCGGTGGGCTGACGACGCCATGTGGGCGACGCGCGGCGACGCCAAGTCCATCGCCGACGTGTACGCCGAGAACGGCGTCTACCTGACCGAGGCCGGCAAAGGACCGGGGTCGCGAGTGCAGGGCTGGCACACGTACCTCGCCGAAGGCCCGGCATGCGCGCATCACCGGGTTCTCGGCTGGGATACCTGCCCGGTGATCCACATCTTCCGCACCTGCTCGAAGCTGCTGTTCGAGCAGAGAACCTGCCGCACGCGCCGACCGGCAGCGTCGAGGACGCCGACTCGAAGGCACCCGACCACGCGATGGACGCGATGCGGTACCTGTTGCTGAACCTGGGTGGCGGGCCGCAGTTCCCGATCTTCGACGACCCGGTGCCTGGGCTGCTCGACGGGATCGAGGTGCTGCAGGACGCCGGCCTGTACGCGGCGCGCCGGTCGCCGCTGGAAGACCTGTTCGACACGGTTGACCCGGAGCGGGAGAACGCCGGCACCACCCAGCGGTCCCCGTTCGCGTAGGCGGTTCATTGCTTCGGGAGTTCCTTCAGCACGTCAGTCAGGCTCTCCTTGTCGGTCCTGATCAAGATGACGAGCGCGACGATCATCCAGCACACGGGCTTGGCGCTGGCAGCACGCCGACGATTACAGCTGGTGGCGGTGGTCGGTAGAGTTCTCTAAACACACCGGGCGCCTGGCTGACTGGGCACCACCTGCCTAGCCGTCAGGTACCGGAAGGTACCGGACGGTTACCTGCGGTCCTTGCCGCCCTTAGCCAGATCCCGCCAGTCCTTGGCAGAGACCTCGACGTTGTGCTTGCGCGCAGCGCTCTTGATCCGCTTCCAGGCCTGATCTCTTTCAGCGTCGCTGACACCCTCGACCTGATCGAACCTGGCGATCGCATTCCGCACGTGGCGCGCGTCGGTCAGCGGCTCCTTGCGCTCCTTGGGAAAGGCGAACGCGCGGTCCGCAAGCCGGTCCTTCTCCGCAGTGCTCATGCCTTGTCCCTGCCGGGGCACGTCAGTTCCGTGCGCCCTGGCGCTCTGCGCCTGCCGTGCCTTGCCGACGTTGCGCTTGGCGGCTTGCTTCTGCTTGGACGTGGCCATTCCCGTCCTCCCTTCACGCACACACTTCAGTGCGCAGGCGGCTGCCCAGCTGCGGCGGAATCATGCGCGCGGCTCCGATCCGGATGACGGGCGCCGCTCCTCGGCACGTCGGCCAGCTCGCCAATCCATGTGGCTGCACGCCGTCGCGGAAAGGGACCGCGGTGGGTTTGCTCCTGCTGGTATTCGGGAAGCCCGCTGCTTCGCGCTGACCAAGGAGGACGATATGTGCGTTTCCTGCGGATGCGGTGAGCCCAACGCTGACCACGGCGACTCACGCAACATCACCATGCGGGATGTCGAGGCCGCTGCGTCAGCGGCCGGTGTTAACCCGTCACAGGTCGCAGACAACATCAAGAAGGAAGTACCCGCGAAGCAGTAGGTCCCCGACGGGATGAGGCGCAGGGCAGGCAGCAGGCGTTCTGCCTGCCCTGCGTGGTCACAAGGCTGGTCGGCCGCGGGCTACCTCGACGCGGCCTGAAGCGGATCCACGTCGATAACGCCCTGGTCGACCTGGATGGCGCCCCGTGAGTTACATGAGCCACATGGTTCACGCATGCCCCGCTGCGCGCACGGCGCGGCGGCCGGGCCGGCTGCCCGGCGTCAATGGGAGTGACACCCATGGCGGTTTGACGCGATGAGAGTCACACCCATAAGCCCGCATGACCGTCAAAGCGAAGCAGCCGCCAGGTACCTGTCCTGCAGCCGAGTGAGGCCGCACTGAACAGGTAGCAGGCGCGCCGACGGGCCGGCCGGTTCACGCCGCCGCGTGCGGATTCTTGCCAGGCCAGAACCCGGTCAGTCGCTTGGTGCCGTGGGCGGCACCGCGGTCGAGGGCGGCTTTCACGAGAGCGTAGATCGCGCCCTCCAAGGCTGCAGCGATCAGAACTTCCAGCCAGCGGCGCTCAGCGTCCGTGGCCTTCGGAGCGTCCTCCTCGCCGGCAGCAAGCTTCCAGATCTGCTTGAAGATCATGCCCGCCAGCATCCCGCCGAGGATGCTCACTGCCATGCTGACCGGCTTGTACAGGAGCTTGATCATCGCTGCTATCCCTCCACCCGATGATCGCAGCTACCCGTCGAGCCGCGGCCCTAACGCCGCCCGTCCGTGTACGTGCAGGTCTCCTGGCAGCCCGACCGAACTGAGGACGTCGCAGCTGGCCCAGCTGGCCGGTGACATCAGCGGAGCGCGTCCTGTTGCAGCCGTGTTTAAAGGATCGTGCCGCGAGGTAACCGCCGCATCCTGTATAACAGGGCGTCGGCCGACCCTGACGGCAAGCCGTGGAGCGAGCGCAAGGCCTATCTGTGGTGGGACGAGGAGAACGCCCGCTGGACCGGGCACGACGTCGCCGATTTCACGGCCGACAAGTCGCCGGACTACCGTCCCCCTGCCGGGGCGACCGGCGGGGAGGCTGTGTCGGGCGACGAGCCGTTCGTGATGCAGGCCGACGGCCGGGCGTGGCTGTTCGCGCCCGCAGGTCTCGTGGACGGGCCGCTGCCCGCGCACTACGAGCCTCAGGACTCGCCGTTCCCCAATTTGCTCTGCGGCCAGCAGCGCGACCCGGTCCGCCAGGTGAAGACGTTCACGCACCCGGCCAACCGGATGCAGCCGAGCGACGGCCAGCGGGGGTCTGGCGTTTTCCCCTACGTGGCCACGACGTACCGGCTGACCGAGCACCACACCGCCGGCGGGATGTCGCGCTGGCTGCCGTACCTCGCTGAGCTGCAGCCGGAGTTCTTCTTCGAGGTGTCCCCCGAGCTGGCGGCTGAGCGCGGGCTCGAGCACATGGGCTGGGCGACGATCGCGACCGCGCGGAACGTGGTTGAGGCCCGCGTGCTGGTCACGGACCGGATGACGCCGCTCACCTTGCACGGCCGCCAGACGCACCAGGTTGGCATGCCCTATCACTGGGGGACCGCGGGCTACAGCACAGGCGATTCTGCCAACGACCTGACGTCGATGAGCCTTGACCCGAACGTGCACATCCAGGAGGTGAAGGCGTTCGCCTGCGACATCCGGCCCGGGCGGCGGCCGCGCGGCAAGGCCAGGGCCGACCTGGTCACTGAGTACCAGCGCCGGGCAGGTATCACCGAGGACACGGGGATGGAGATATGACCACCAGGCACGAGCGCGGCGGCGACCTGACGTGGCTGCCCGACCCGGTGCGCACAGGGCTGCGGTCGGCGGTCGAAGATGCCGGTGACCCCGTGGCGGCCAGCGGGTACCGCGATCACCCGCCGCGCGTGGGCTTCTTCACAGATACGTCGGTCTGCATCGGCTGCAAGGCCTGTGAGGTCGCGTGCAAGGAGTGAAACCACGTCCCCGAGGACGGGCTGACCCTGACCGGCATGTCCTACGACAACAACTTCCGCTGGCTGATGGCCTCCGATGTGTGCAAGCACTGCACGCACGCGGCGTGCCTGGACGTCTGCCCGACCGGAGCGCTGTCCGCACGGAGTTCGGCACAGTGGTCGTGCAGGAGGACATCTGTAACGGCTGCGGTTACTGCATCCCAGCGTGCCCGTACGGCGTCATCGACCAGCGCAAGGACGACGGCCGCGTCTTCAAGTGCACGCTTTGCTACGACAGGCTGGGCGTTGGCATGGAGCCAGCCTGCGCCAAAGCCTGTCCCACTGACTCGATTCAGTTCGGTCCTGTCGACGAGCTGCGCGAAAGGGCCGGGGGCATTGGCGCAGATGCATGCGGCGGGGATCACCGATGCCCGGCTGTACGGTGCGGATCCGGCCGACGGGGTCGGCGGAGACGGCGGCTTCTTCCTGCTGCTCGACGAGCCTGATGTGTACGGACTGCCGCCGGACCCGGTCGTCACAACCAGGGACCTTCCCTCCATGTGGCGGCACGTCGGCGCTGCCGCGGTCAGCCTCGCGGCTGGCGCCGCCGTGGCCCTTGCCGCCGGCCTGCTGGGCGAGAAGAGAGGCCGATGGTGAGCGAGGACAACCCGAGCGCGCACGGCGTGACGCTAGACGGAGCGCAGGGCGCGCGCCCCTGACCGGGAAGCACTGACCGGCGCCTCACCGGGGCGGCGCGGCGAGCGGCCCATGGTCCCTGACGCCACCTTCACCTCGTACTACGGCAAGCCAGTGATCAGCTCGCCGGTGTGGAAGGCGCCCAACATCGCCGGTTACCTGTTCCTTGGCGGCCTCGCCGGAGCATCCTCACTGGTTGGCGCCGGTGCCCAGCTGACCGGCCGTCACAGCCTGGAGCGCGTGGCGAAGACCGGAGCCCTGGCCGCAAGCGTCCTGTCGGTCGCCGCGCTCGTGACCGACCTCGGCCGGCCAGCGCGGTTCGCCAACATGCTGCGGACATTCAAGGTGACGTCGCCCATGAGCGTGGGTTCCTGGCTGCTCGGCGGCTACGTTCCCGCAGCGGCGGCCGCGTGCGTTACCGCGCTGACTGGCAGGCTCCCCAGGACCGGCGCCGCCGCGACCGCGGGGGCGGCGATTCTCGGCCCGGCTGTCGCCAGTTACACCGCGGCACTGATCTCCGACACCGCGGTCCCCGCCTGGCACGCCGGGTATCGCGAGATGCCGTTCGTCTTCGCGGGGTCGGCCGCGACGGCCGCAGGCGGCCTGGGAATGCTTGGCGCTCCTGGCGAGTCCGGCCCCGCCAGGAACCTGGCCCTGCTCGGGGTCAGCGCCGAGCTAGCGGCGGCCAGGCTGATGGAACGCCGGCTTGGCATGGTCGCCGAGCCCTATCAGTCGGGCAAAGGCAGGTACCTCAAGGCCGGGCAGGTCCTGTCCGCGCTCGGGGTGCTCGGAACCGTCGCGAGCGGCTTCGCCGGCGGGCGCGGCCGGATCGCGGCGCGGCTGGCTGGATCGGCATTCGTCGGCGCATCGATAACGACCCGTTGGGGCATCTTCCATGCGGGCCTGGCCTCGGCCGATGACCCGAAGTACACGATCATCCCGCAGCGTCAGCGGATCGGATCCGCCCGCTAGCCTGCGACCTTCTCGAGCCAGGCGTGAGCGAACTGGAGAATGTCAGCACCGGTGAGCGCCGTGAGGGCGCCCATCGCCAGGCGAGTGGTGCGCGGCATCAGGAGCAGGCCAGCGGTGAAACCCGTGGTCACCCACATGCCGATGCAGAATGGGCACGTCAAGAGCTCGCCGACGGCCTTCTGGCCGCCTTCGCCGCGGACGTCCTCGGCGAGTTCAGCCGGTCCCTGCGTTCCCTTGTACGCGGTGAAAGGCACGCGCAGCGGGCTGGTGACCGGATCTTTCGCGATCAGCCTGCTGAGCTTGTGCGATGCCGCGGCGCAGAGCACCAGGTCGCCAGCCGCCAGGCCGTCAGGGACTGGCCTGCCACGCGCCTGGACCGCTGCCGCGACGGCAGCGACTGTGGCGGCATAGACCGTCATCGTGGTCGCGTAGCCGCCAAGCGGCTGCTGGTGGCCTCTCGCGTACTGCGCCGCCTGCGAGCGCGCGGCGCCCGCGAGCCGGTCCTTCATCTCCGTCACGGTTTTCATCCAGCCCGGCTACCCAGCAGGACCCGGCGAAACCGGGTTCTGCTGGTGCGCTGTCGGAACTCGTGCGCCAGGAAGCCGACTGAGGCGAACTAGGCAGCGGCGCCGCGTGTGACCTGCGCAGGCGCGGGTAGATGCGCGACGTCCCGGCGGTTGCCAGTCCAGCTGCCGATCCACGGAAGTGCGCCACGCGCGGACGGGAGCTGGCAGGTGAGCGATACTGGCGGCGCTCGGCGCGTCTTCCTGATCGCATACGGACAGGTGAGTGTTCACCACGGCGTGCGGATCAGCATGGTCGGCGAGCTCGGCAGCGGGGGCGCCGAGCGGCTTGGCTCATGCCGCCGCCAGGATCCGCGCCATGCCCGTCAGCAGGATCAGCCTCGATCTCAGTGCTCCGTGTGCAACGGACGAAGCGGGTGCCCGCAGCCTGGCTGCCATCTGCCGCGTTCTGCGCCTCGAGGGCTTGCAGGTCGACGTTGACGGCATCCAGGGCGGGGTTCACTCGGTGCATGTGCGGCTGGGACTTTCCCTGGGAAATGGCCGTGACGTGACGAGGTCCCTGCCCGCTGCCGCCGCCGGTGAGCGGCCACGAGCCGCCGTGCCGATCCCGCAGACTCAGGCCGGAGACCGGCGGGCTACTGACGAGGGCTAAACATCCCGGCGGCGTGACCGCGAGGGCTTGTTCAGCATCCTGAGCAGCGCCTCCTCCGCGCTGCCGCGGGTAGGTCACCGAACTCTGCGTCGCTGCCCAGGTCGGCGAGAATGCGGGACATCGTGGCGCCTTGCTCGAACCGGTCGATCACCCGCGGATCGATGTAGGAAGCGCGGGCGACCGCCGGTGTATTGCCGAGATAGCCGGCGACCTCCCTGACCGACCGGACGATGGCGCGCTTGCGGCTCGCCGGGGCGGCGCCGGCGTGCTCGGAGACAGCCAGGGCGACGGCGGCGAGCACCGTGGCGTGCCAGGTGCGGAAGTCCTTGGCCGTGAACCCCTCGCCGCCAATCTCGCGTAGGTAGTCGTTGATGTCAGCGGCGGTCAGGTCGTGCCAGCCCGCGCCGTCGCTGCAAGCGAACAGCGTGTCGTCAGCGGCCCTGCTCCGCCGCAGTGACCTGATCACGGCCACCACCCTGGCGTCCGCGACCGCGCCCTCCTGCTGCTTGCCGCTCTTGCCCGGATAGTCGAAGTGCAGCTGCCCGGCGCTGCAGCGCACGTGCTCACGGCGGATCGTGGTCAGCCCGTAGCTGCCGTTCTCCTCCGCGTACTCGGTTCCCCCTGGCCGGAAGAAGCCGAGGTCGATGAGGCGGACAGCGGCGGCCACGACGCGGCTCCTCGACAGTCCTCGCGAGCCCAGGTCTCGTTCGACCGCGCCGCGGATCGCCGGGAGCGCTGCCCCGAACTTCAGGACCCTGTCGTGCTTCTGCCTGTCCCGCTGCTGCCGCCACTCGGCGTGATAGAGGTATTGCCGCCGCCCGGCGGCGTCTGTTCCCGTTGCCTGAATGTGACCGGTTGCATCGGGGCAGATCCATACGTCAGCCCACGCGGGCGGGATGACCAGTGCCTTGATCCTCTCTTTCACCGCCTGGTCACGCAGCGGCGTTCCGTCGGGCCAGGTGTACCTAAACCCGCGGCCGCACTTCGCCCTGCGAATGCCGGGAGCCTCGAGGTCGCTCGTCACCAGCGATGAGCCCGCACTGCTCATGGCCGCATGGCGCTTCCTTAGGTCCGTAGGTCAGGCCGGGCTGTCACTTCCGGCGGCAGCCAGGTCAACCGTGCGTGCGGATGTCCTGTTTACGGTTTGCGCGCCGGCAGATAGGGCAGCCGCCCGGCATGACGGCTAACGAGTACCCGGGCGCCGGGGCGTTCCTGCCAGAGGGCAGGCCCGGGCTCGCGGAACTGGCCGCGGCGGCGCGTGATTGCCGGGGCTGTGACCTGTACGAGCGGGCCTCGCAGGTCGACTTCGGTGCCGGCAGTCCTGACGCGCGGATCATGCTCGTCGGCGAGCAGTCTGGCGACTCAGAGGACAAGCAGGGCAAGCCGTTCGTCGGGCCGGCCGGGCACGTGCTCACACGGGCGCTTGGCGAGGCTGGGATCGGGGCGGAAGACACCTACGTCACGAATGCCGTCAAGCACTTCCGCTGGCGGGACGCGCCAGGAGGCAGCAAGCGGCGGATTCATCAGCGGCCTGACACCTGGCAGGTACGCGCGTGCGGGCCGTGGCTGTCAGCAGAGATCGAGCGCGTCAACCCGCGCGTGATCGTGTCGCTCGGATCGGTCGCCGGGCAGGCGCTGTTCGGTAGCTCGTTCCGCGTCGGCGCGTACCGCGTCCGCAGGCAGTCCTGGCGCCTCAATGACGATCATGGTGCCGGCAGGGAGCGGGCGGTAGTAGCGACCATTCATCCGTCGGCCGTTCTGCGTGCCCCAGACCGCGACGGTGCGTACCGGGGCCTGGTCGATGACCTTCTGGTCGCGGCTGACGTGCTCGGCGTCAAGGCGGGCCCGTCATGACGGGGGCGCTGACAGCGGCCCTGTTCGACGTCGACGGGACCCTGGCCGATACCAACTACCTGCACGTAGTCACCTGGTGGCAGGCATTCGCCCAGGCCGGACACGAGGTTGCGATGGCCGATATCCATCGCGTCGTCGGCATGGGATCCGATCACCTTCTCGACGCCGTGCTGCCGGAGGGCAGGGACCGGGCCGGGGATGCCAGCATCACCTGCGCGCACAGCGCCCTGTACGCGACGTACTGGTCCCGGATCCGGCCGCTGCCGGGAGCGCGGAAGCTGCTCCGAGCCTGCAAGGACGCCGGCCTTCTGGTAGTACTGGCCAGCTCTGCCAATCCGCCTGAGTTCGAAGTGCTCAGGGCCGCGCTCGACGCCGACGCCGCCATCGACGCCGGCACCTCGGCAGGCGACGTGGACAGCAGCAAGCCCGCGCCTGACCTGGTTCAGGTCGCGCTGGAGAAGGCAGGCGTCTCAGCGGATCACGCTGTCTTCGTGGGAGACACGGTCTGGGACGTGCGAGCCTGCCAGCGCGCTGGCGTGCCGTGCATCGGGCTGCTCAGCGGCGGCATAGCAGCCGCCGAGCTCAGCGCCGCCGGAGCGGTCGCCGTGTTCGCTGACCCGGCTGCCCTTCTCGACGCGACAGGCGGCCAGCTCGCCACGGTGGGCAGGCGGGTGTAGCGCTGCCGTTCCTGGCCGCGTATTCGGCAGGATTCTCCCCCGAGAGACCTATACATGCGCGCACTGGGGTCACCCAAGTCGGTGCTCTTTCCAAGGTTGGGGCCCTTCCATCGTCCTCTGGGGGTGAGCTGCCACTCTGTGCCGCGTTCCTGGCACTCGGAGCCGTCGAGACCTGCATACGGGTCAGGCCAGCCTGGCCACAAGTGCTGAACGGCCGCATGGCGTGTACAGCAGCGCATACAGCAACGCGCCCTTGCACGCGCAGCCATACTCAGGCCCCGGCCACTGTTCCAGCAGGAAGAAGCGATCAGCGCCACAGCAGTGCACGTAGTTCGGGACGAATAGGCGGCGACGTGGATTGCCGAGGTAGCGGCTGCTAATTGGCCTGGCTGTCATCCTCCGAGCCAGCTCCAGGCGTCCCGAGGTTCTGACAGCATCCCAAGCCCGCCGCAGCACGCGGCATCCTGACAGCAATGGTGATAGCAACAGCGGCAGCCGAACGCATTCGACTGCACCCGCCCATAGCTGGGCTGGCGCGAGCGGTCTAGTCGTCTGCCACGCCTAGAAGGCGGACGGTCACGCAACAAGGCTAAACTCCAAGCTATCGGCGAGGCGGTGCAGAGCATATCCGGCCAGTTCAGAGACGTGCAGCCGGTGAGGTCGCCGTCTGTCTGTAACACCGTCGGCTCAGCCCACCTACGTTCGTTCGAACCCAGTTAACGGGTCGTCATCCGCCAACTTGCCCGAACCGCGGGCGGGGCGCCAATTCAACCCGCCTGTCCGCGGTCTGCAGGCGCACCGACCGGAGCATCGCCCGCACTTCGGCCTCAGCCTGACGCAGTCCCGGGCCCCGCAAGCAGGCCTCCATCTCATACCAGTTACCCGTACCCGTGGATATCGCCGCCGCGATCCCGACCTGGGCGCCGCGCGTCATCCCGTGCACAAAGTCATCGCGGAAAGACAATATCGCCCGGTGCCCGTCGATGACCTCGTGCTCGCCTGTCGCAGGCTCTGGGTCATCGCCGAAAATGGACCACACGATAAGGACATCACCAGGCGGCAATGCGTCAAGGACTCCCC
>DATAEH010000124.1:0-88453 GCA_036258115.1 Streptosporangiaceae bacterium | reverse complement strand
CCTGGCCCGAGCCAGCTAAGCGGACTCGCGCCGTGCCACTCCAGCGTCCTGATCTGCATCGGAAGCTTCCGTCCGGGCGCGTGCCTCCCGTCTGTATAACGAGATGCGGTTCTCGTCGGGTTCAATGCACACTGGCCTGATGTCCGGCAGCGACGAACTAGGTGCGGCTGAGCGGGCATGGCGTGCACATTTGCCGGCGATCATCGAGCAATTCGCCGCGCGATGGTCGCTCGCACTCGAGCCTCGTTTCAGGATCGGCGGCAGCGCCTCATGGGTGGCGCCGGCTCGCACGAGAACTGGCGAGCGCGTTGTGCTGAAGCTCGGCTGGACGCACGAGGAGGCGCTGCACGAAGCCGACGGCCTGCGGCTCTGGGATGGCAAGGCAACCGTCAGGCTGATCGACTCTTGCGTCGACGGTCCGACGAGCGCCTTGCTTCTGGAGATGTGTGACCCGGGCATCGCGCTGTCGCGCGCGATGGCCGAGAAGGACCGGGACCTGGTCATCGCTGGGCTGCTGCAGCGTTTGTGGATCGAGCCGCCGATCGGTCACCCGTTCCGGCCGCTGGCGCTGATGTGCGACCAGTGGGCGACCAGCTTCGAACTGGACAACGCCAAAGCCATCGCACGCGGCGAGGAACAGATCGACCCTGGCTTGGCTCGCGCGGGCATCGAGCTCTTCCGGCAGCTCCCGCTGACAGCCGACCGCTCGGTCCTGCTTCTCACCGACCTCCATCACGACAACGTGCTCTCCGCCAGGCGCGAGCCGTGGCTGGTCATCGATCCCAAGCCTTATCTGGGTGACCCCGCCTACGACACACTCCAGCACATGCTGAACTTCCCTGGCCGGCTCGCCGCCGATCCACGGGGTCTGGCCGACAGGATGGCGGGACTGCTCGGCCTCGATCCTGGACGGGTACGGCTCTGGCTCTTCGCGCGCTGCGTGCAGGAGTCAGTCGAGGAACCTGATCTACGGGAAGTGGCAGCCAAGCTCGCGCCGTGAGCCCGTCCGGCCGCTACCAACGAGAGTCAGCCTTCACGCTAGCGTTCGTGCCCATTTTACCCGCTCGGAACCGGGCGTGCAGCCTCAACAGCCACGATCGGGACGGCTCCTATTCGCGGCAATCTGGAGGAGGCGGCAGATGGACGCCGACAATGGCGGACGCATCGACAATGGGGAGAACCCCGGAAATGGCGGAACCGCCGACAATGGCGGGAACGCCGACAATGGGCATGACTACTCGCGGCGGCAGGTTCTCTCGAGTGCCGGGCTCGCAGCGGTAGCGGTGCCGCTGGTGGTGTCCGCCAAGTCCGGATCCCCCCAGCGGGCGGCGTCGCTGATCAAGCGTTCTGGCAAGAGCGGCGCACCACAGCCCGAGCAGGTGCACGTTCAGTTCGGCGCGGACGCAGCCGATTCGGCCGCCGTGTCATGGGCCGCTCCCGCGCCGGTCGCCAGGCCGCGGCTGCGCCTCGGTAGGCCGGCGCACGGGCACGGCATTGAGGTCCGCGCCGATGAGCGCACCTACACCGAGGCGCTGACCGGCGAGACGGTGTGGATCTACCACGCCACGCTGAACGGCTTACAGCCCGACACCCAGTACATCTTCGAAGTCTTGCATGACGGCGCGACACCCCTGCCCGGAATGTTCCGAACCGGACCGCACGGGCGCTCTGGCGGGTTCCGCTTCACCAGCTTCGGCGATCAGGCCATCCCGGCGCCAGTCGGCCTGGGCCTCGGCCCGAACACGCCGAACGCAGGCTTCATCGTCCCGGCCGTCGAGTCGCTGGATCCGCTGTTTCACCTGTTCAACGGCGACCTCTGCTACGCGAACGTCAGCGACCAGCCGGTCGCGACCTGGACGTCGTTCTTCACCAACAACCAGCGCTCCGCAGCCAACCGGCCGTGGATGCCGTCTGCTGGCAATCACGAGAATGAGGTCGGCAACGGCCCGCAGGGCTACCAGTCGTACCAGACCAGGTTCGAGCTTCCAGACAACGGCTCCGCCGAGTTCCGCGGCAACTGGTACGCGTTTACCGTCGGGTCGATCCGGGTGATCTCGCTGAACAACGACGACGTTTGCCTGCAGGACGGCGCATTCAGCGCGTTCCGGCGCGACCACGTACCCGGCTACGCCGCGAACGGCGATAACCCCTATATCAACGGCTACAGCTCAGGTGCGCAGCGCGCGTGGCTGGAGCGCGAGCTGGCGCGGGCGCAGCGCTCTGATTACATTGACTGGATCGTGGTGTGCATGCGCCAGGTGGCGATGTCCTCTGCCCATTTCAATGGCGCTGACCTGGGGATCAGGCAGCAATGGCTGCCGTTGTTCGACAAGTACGGCGTGGACCTGGTTGTCGCCGGTCACGAGCATCACTTCGAGCGGTCCTTCCCGGTCCGCGGCGTGCTGTCGGGCAGCAACCTGCTTACCCCGGCGCCACAGAGCAGCGACACCGCGCTCATGGACACCTCGCTCGGCACCGTGCACATGATCATCGGAGGCGGCGGGCACTCCTCGCCGACGCCTGTCGGTGCCTTCGACATGCCGCACGACGGGGTGCTGATCACCAGCGTCGGCCCCGGCAGCCCGCAGGTACAGCACCCCTCGATCACTACGACTGAGCCAGCGCCCTGGTCGGCCTACCGCGACTTGCAAACGCCTTACGGGTTCGCGTCATTCGACTTCGTTCCGCACGAGCCGGGCGGAACGACCTCGATCACGGTCACCCACTACGGCGCGGCGCTCGGGTCGCCGGTCTACTCCCCGCTCGACACCTTCGTCATGCGCAAGCAGGTCGGCGGTCATCAGCGCGGGCACCGTCAGGCAGGCGCCACCGTCACAGCCACAAAACGTCACTAACAAGCATGCGCCGCGTACTGCTGCGGATGAGCGTGATGCGGCCAGCGGACCAGCGCCAGATCTGATGCCGGCGGATGCCGCCTTCGATGAGGACGGCACCGCCGGCGCCGCCGGCGGCAATGCTTGCGGAGTTCTGTGAGCTTTGGTTGCGGCTGAGCGTGACAAGCCGGCTTACGTGGCCATGCTGCCACCTGATAACCCGCTCTGGATGGCGCCCTCGCTGATTTCGCCATTTCAGGAACGTCAACCTGCCCCGGCGGTCAAAGCCAGGGTCGAGGCACTCGTCTTCTTGCCTAGTGCACGGCGCGATCGCCTTGGCTGGCATTCTCGTCGCCGTGCGGGCATTGACGACTGAGACGGTGTTGATCGCCGCCGCTGGCGTTACCGCGACTGCGAGGTGCCTGTCATCAGGCGCCCAGCTCAGCTGGGCGGTGAAGATGGGGTTGTTCGAGGTCGGGACGTTACGGGCGAGCAGGATATGGCGGGTCGTCCCGGCCTTCTTATCGCGGATCACGATCCAGACAGTCCGCCCGCAGCGCCTGGATGAGGTGTAGGCCACCATCCGGCCGTCAGGGCTGAACGCCAGGCTCGTGGTGCGCAGCGCCGCCCGCCGAGGTCGGCCGCCGCTCGCGGGCACCCGCCAGAGGGGTGGCTCTGAGAACCCGGTTGCCTTGCACTGGCCAAGCGCCTGATCGGATTCGCGGAAGTAGTACACCCATCGGGCGTCCGGGCTGACAGCGACGGCCACGGGAAAGCGCCAGTCGCGGGTCAGCTTGCGGATGATGTGACCGTCTGCGGCCGAGAACACCGACAGCCCTCGGCTGACCCGCCCGCTCGCTCCGAACACCGACGCGACGAAGGCGCGTGGATGACTGCGCCCGGCTCCCGGCTGCAAGGAATGAGCTGGACGGGCAACGGCACGAGCTGCGTCCAGTGCAGGCCCGGACGCACCGGCCGGGCGGCCGGGTACGGACACGGCGCACCCGGCCACAGTCGCGGGCAGCGCCAGGACGATAACGATCCGCTGAGCGACCGAGCGGACTTCCCTCCCGCAGCACGTCCTGGCCATCCCTGCTCCAGAGGTATGAGTAAATGCCGTTTCACCACGAAGACGCCACCGGTCCCGGAATCGTTGCGGGGGTGGCACTCCCATTTTCTAATCGCCGGTAAGGCGATAGCCGGATCCTGGCGACGCCGGGCATCGGCAGTTCAAGCTCGAATGTCGCCGTCCCGCGATCGGGGCGGACGTTGGGAAGCTGCTCGTCGTGCAGCCGGTCCGCAGCTCGCAGCTCCGTCCATAGGGTCCCGTCGGGCCAGGTGACCTCGGCGGGGCAGCGGGCAACGATGTTGGAGTGGTGCTGGTCAACCCGGGCCAGGCTGGCCCGGTAAGAGATGCCGCCGAGCCCGGATATGGCGATCACGAGCTGCCTGTTCAGCCGCGGATCGCCGCCCATAAGCGCGACGTTGATGGTGCCGTTCCAGACCAGAACGTCGACGGTCCCGTCGTCTTGCATCGCGGCCCATGCCTGTACGAGACCGCCCGCTCCGTCACCGTGCGCGCTGGTTTGTAGTACCTGATCGCCAAGGCTGTCGGCCAGGTACAGCGCCCAGTACCTCGGCTTGCGCAGGTTCCCCACGCTCAGCAGGCCGAATCCGTTGTGGAACAACCGCGGCGGCGGGCCGAGCTCTGTGAAATGGTCGCTGATCACCCAGTAGGCGAGCGCATCCAGGCGCCTCTGTGCGCTAAGCAGCCCGGTCAGTATGAACGGTGCTCCGATCACGCCGTCGTGGACTTCGCCGAAATGAGTCGCGCCCACTCCCCATTCGGTCCACCAGATCGGTATTCCGTCAAAGCCGTGCCTTCGCAACGCGGGCCGGGGATCCAGCGGCACGTTGCCGTAAGTGTGGGTGGAGACAAAATCGAGCGGAACGCCAGTCTCGGCCGCGTGCGCCGCGAGCGTCTCCAGCCAGTTAGCTGCCGCGGTCGCCGGGCCGCCGACCCGCAGTCGCCAATGCACCGATTTGATCGCCCGAGCGGACTCGTCGTAGAGCCGCAGGTACTCCAGCCGGGTGCCGGACCAGAAGACGTCCAGGTCAGGCTCGTTCCACACCTCGAACGCCCACTGCGCCACCTCGTCGATGCCGTACCTGCTCACCAGATGCTCCGCGAGTGCGGTCACCAGACGGCGCCATTGCTCCCAGTCTCTCGGCGGCGAAATGATCCCCCGGTAGGTGAAGACCGTCCTGTCGGGGTCACGGGCCAGCGCGGCGGGCATGAACGACAGCTCGACCACCGGGCGCAGGCCGAGGCCAAGCAGCTGGTCGTAGAGCGCGTCGACCCGGGCGAAGTCGAACCGCAACGCTCCGCCGGGGCCGACATCGACGACGCCGTTGTCGTCGTGCAGAATCCCGTGCGCACGGACCATCCGCACGCCTAGCTCCGTGTGCGCCAGTTCCAGGGCGTCTGCGAACTCTGACGCGACCTGCTTGGATGCCGCGTCCTTCCCGGGCCGCAGCTGCGTCAGCCGCTCGGAGCCGATCATTCGCCAGACCCGGTCAAGCCGGCCGCCATCGGAGGCGGCATCGACCTCTATCGTCACCTGATCGCAGTGCTCGGCAGTATCAAGTCGGGCGGTCCGCGCGGTCACCGGGCCAGCCCAGTCCGTCGGGGCATATTCAGCGCCCGCGACGACCCCCACTCGGTAGGTGTAGTCGACTCCGTCGGCTAGGCCGGTGTCGGCGAACGGCGAAGCGACCACGGCGGGAACATCGCTGCCGCCGTGCCGGATGATCTCGAAAGGCTTCGTGCCTTCGGCTCGCTCGATTAAGTAGCCCGCCGCCCCCGGCACCGGATCCCAGGTCAGCTCGATGTGCCCGAGACGCGGGCGTGCGCTGATACCGGCGGTGGTGGCGGGCGCCAGTGCGGGCCCTGCGCTGGCGTCAGCCGGGCTCACCACAACGAACCCTTGCTGATCATGGGGCGGGTCGCGCATCCGCAGCTTCGCCTGATCACGACCTCCGTTGGCAGCATCACCGATTGCCGATTACGGTCCCGGTCGGCGATCCGCTCGAACAACAGCCGCACCGAACGCTCGCCAAGCTCCCGCATGGGCTGACGGACGGTGCTCAGTGCGGGCCTGACATGCCTTGCTGCTGAAATGTCGTCGAAGCCCGTGACGGCCACGTCGCCGGGGACTCGCAGCCTCGCGGCTCGCAGCACGGTTAGTGCGCCGAGGGCCATCTCGTCGTTTCCGCAGACAATGGCGCGCGGCACGGGACCGCCGGCGATCAGGGCACGCACCGCTGCCGCGCCGCCTGCCTCGGTGAAATCACCCCGGGCCGCGGGACGGTGAGGCACGGGCAGGCCGGCATGCCCGAGCGCCTGCTGATATCCCGCGAAGCGCTGGTCAGAGTCCGGCGATTGCTGGGGCCCAGCGAGGAAGGTCATGTCGGTGTAGCCGTGGACGCCGATAAGGTGCGCGGTAATCGCGCGCGATCCGCCTCGGTTGTCGGCTTCGACGTAGTCGGGTCCCGTGCGGGCGAGCCGGTTCGCCAGCATGACGACAGGCACGATCTTCGAAAGGGCGACGACATCGTCGTCGGACAAGCTTCTGGCCAGTATCACCAGGCCATCGACCTTGCCCGCGACCGAGAACGCCAGTTTCCTGCCTGAGGCCGACCGGGTCGCCGCGATCAGCACGGCGTCGCCCGCGGAGGTCGCCGCTCGCTCGGCGCCTCGGATCACCTGATCGACGTAGAGCGCCGACTCCTCCTCGGCCTCACCGGAACCGGCGAGATCGGGGAAGATCAGGCCGATGATGCCGGTGCGCCTGGAAGCCAGGCCACGCGCCGGACCGTTGGGCACCCATCCAAGCTCTGCCGCCGTCGCACGCACCCGCTCACCCGTCGCGGCCGAGAAACCCTTGCCCTCGGACATGACACGGGACACGGTCGCGGTCGACACCCCGCTGCGCTTGGCGACCTCGTAGATCGTTGATCGGACAGTCACTGCGGACCTCGCGACGCTCGACCTGAACCGGCTCCGCTACGTAAGCGATTGCTGAACGTAAGCGGTTTCGTTGATTAACCGCTTACGTAACCAGGGAGCCTCGTAGGTGTCAAGGGAATCCGCCGATTGCCGTGGCACTCATCCGCATCGTCCGGTTCTGGCCACGCAGGACTGTCGGTCGGCTGAGTTACTGTGGCCACGTGCTTGAGTCGTTCCATCCAGCCGTGCGGACCTGGTTCGCCAGGCGATTTCCTGATGGGCCGACGCAGCCGCAGCTCGGAGGCTGGGCCGAGATTGCGGCTGGCCGGCACACCTTGATCGCTGCCCCTACAGGCTCAGGTAAGACGCTGGCGGCGTTCCTGGTGTGCATTGACCGGCTCTACCGGGCCCATGAGGCGGCAGCCGAACAGGACTCTGGCGCGGCAGTCGAACACCGTCCGGAGGTGAGTTCGCCGGACGATCCTGTTACAGGCCCCGAAGTGGTGTATGTATCGCCGCTCAAGGCGCTCGCCGTCGACATCTCGCAGAACCTCGAGCGGCCGCTTGCCGAGATCGCGGAGGTGGCCGCTGAACTGGGCATGTCCGCGCCGACGATCAAGGTGGCGGTGCGGACCGGAGACACCGCGGCCGCAGAGCGTGCCGCGATGCTGAAGAAGCCGCCGGACTTCCTCATCACAACCCCTGAGTCGCTGTACCTGCTGCTGACCGCCGATCGACCGCGTGCGATGCTGCGCTCGGCCACGACCGTGATCGTGGACGAGATCCACGCGGTCGCCGGCAACAAGCGCGGCTCGCACCTTGCTCTGACCTTGGAACGGCTGGCGCACGTCGCGGAGCATCCTGTTCAGCGCATCGGGTTGTCAGCGACCCAGCGCCCGATCGACGTCGTTGCCAGGCTGCTTGTCGGCGCGGGTCCCAACCGCTCGGAGACCGACGGGTCACCGCGCTGCGCGATCGTGGATTCCGGCCATCGCCGCGAGCTTGACCTCGCACTTGAGCTGCCGTCGGACGAGCTAGGGGCCGTCGCGACCACGGAGCAGATGGCCGAGATCACCGATCTCATCGCGGCTCATGTGCACGAGCACCGGACGACTATCGTCTTCGTCAACACCCGGTATCTGGCCGAGCGCATCGCTCACGAGCTAGGCGAGCGACTCGGCGACGGCCTTGTCGCTGCGCACCACGGGAGCCTGTCCAAGGAACGCAGGCAGCGAGTGGAAGCCCGGCTACGGGGCGGCGACCTGCGAGCGCTGGTGGCGACCGCCTCACTCGAGCTCGGGATAGACATCGGGCCGATCGAGCTCGTCTGCCAGATCGGTTCGCCACGCAGCTTCGCTACCTTTCTGCAGCGAGTGGGCCGGTCCAACCACACCACGAGCGGGATTCCCGCCGGGCGGCTCTACCCGATGACCAGGGACGAGCTTGTTGAGTGTGCCGCGCTGCTGCGCGGCGCCCGGGCCGGGCGGCTTGACGCGCTGGTGATTCCGCAGTGCCCGCTCGACATATTGGCGCAGCAGATCGTGGCCGAATGCGCGGCAACCGAATGGGCCGAGGACGAGTTGCTTGCGCTGCTGCGCGGCGCGGCGCCGTTCGCGTCGGTCTCGGCTGAGGACTTCAATGAGGTCACCGGCATGCTCGCCGAGGGAATCAGGACCGGGCGTGGCCGGCGGGCCGCCTACCTGCACCGAGATCAGGTCAACGGAAAGCTGAGGGCTAGGCGCGGCGCCAGAATGGCGGCGCTGACCTCCGGTGGAGCAATCCCTGAGCTAGGCGACTTCCGCGTGCTTGCCGAGCCGGACAATGCGCTCGTCGGCACCGTGAACGAAGACTGGGCCATCGAGAGCAGGGCAGGAGATATCTTCCTGCTTGGCACGACCTCGTGGCGGATCAGGCGGGTCGAGCCGGGCATCGTCAGGGTCGAGGACGCGCATGGGGCGCCGCCCTCGGTGCCGTTCTGGCTCGGCGAGGCGCCGGGGCGCACCGCGGAGTTGTCGGAGGATGTGAGCTCGCTCCGCGAGGCGATCGCGTCCAGGCTGACTGGAGCGGACAGCGGGGACGGCAACAGCGACAGCGATGACGGCGTAGGTGCGGCCGGTGAGATCTACCAGGCTGCGGCCGTCAGCTGGCTGATGGCAGAGTGCGGGATCGACCAGGCAGCCGCGGAGACGATCGTGGCCTATCTCGGATCCGGGCTTGCCCAGCTCGGGGTGCTGCCGACCAGGAACACGATCGTCCTCGAGCGGTTCTTCGATGAGGCCGGTGGAATGCAGCTGGTCGGGCACACCCCCTTCGGAGCCCGGCTGAACCGCGCGCTCGGACTGGCACTGCGCAAGCGGTTCTGCGTGACATTCGACTTCGAATTGCAGGCCGCCGCGAGCGACGACGCTATCTTGCTGTCGCTCGGTCCGCAGCACAGCTTCCCGCTCGAGCGGGTGCCGAAGTTCCTGGCGTCCGGCACCGTCGAGGAGGTTGTCAGGCAGGCGGTACTTACCTCGCCGCTGTTCGCGGCGAGGTGGCGCTGGAACCTCAATACGTCGCTGGCAGTGCTGCGGATGAGAGGCGGAAAGAAGAACCCGCCTGCCATTCAGCGGATGGAAGCCGATGACCTGATGGCGGCGGTGTTCCCGACGCTGGCTGCATGCCAGGAGAACGTGGCGCCTGGCCCGCTCGAGATACCGGACCAGGTGCTGGTCCGCCAGACGCTCACCGACTGCCTGCACGAGGCGATGGACGTCGGCGGGCTGAAGGAGCTGATCTCGGGGATCGAGGGCGGCCGGGTCAATGTTGTCGTCCGGGACACCACCGAGCCGTCGGTGCTCGCCCACGAGATCCTCAACGGCCGCCCGTTTACCTTCCTTGACGATGCGCCGCTCGAAGAGCGCCGGAGCCGGGCGGTGCCGCTGCGCCGCGGGCTGCCCGTGCAGCCGCACGAGCTTGCCCGTCTCGACGCCGCCGCGATCGCCCGGGTCGCTGAACAGGTCAAGCCCGACCCCCAGGACCCTGACGAGCTGCATGACGTGCTGATGAACATGGTCGCCATGCGGCCGGTCGCGGAGTGGGAGGACAAGTTCGCGGCGCTGGCAGGCGACCGGCGGGTCGTCCGGGTTGGAACTCCCGCCGGCCATCTGTGGGCCGCCGTGGAACGGCTGCCGCAGATCGCGGTCCTGTTCCCGAGCGCCGTTGTCGAGCCTGCTGGCTCCGGACTGCGAGACGCGGAGCCCGCGGACGAGGACGCGGCGGCGGCGCTGCTGCTTCGCGGGCACCTGGAATGCCGCGGACCGTCGACCGTGGCTGCGCTCAGCGAGGCTACGGCGCTCCGCGAGAACCTGATCGCTCGCGGTCTCGCGACGCTCGAGCAAGAGGGCTTCGCGATCGCGGGTCGCTTTACCGCGCCGGACGCCGATGAGGAATACTGCGCGCGGCGCCTGCTTGCCAGGATCCACGGCTACACCAGGGACCGGCGCCGACGCGAGATTGAGCCGGTGACGGCACGGGACTTCATGCGGTTCTTGCTCCGCTGGCAGCACGTCGCACCCGGCAGCAAGCGCGAAGGACGTTTCGGGCTGGTGTCGGTGATCGAGCAGCTCCAGGGCTTCGAGCTAGCCGCAGGCGTCTGGGAGAACGCGGTCCTCGGTGCGCGCGTCGACGGTTACCGGCGGGAGTGGCTCGACGAGCTCTGCCTGTCCGGCCAGGTGTCGTGGGGCAGGCTCTCGGTCAAGGAAATGACGCTCGAGGCGCCCGCCGGCCCGAGCAGGCCGTCCCGCGCGACGCCGATCACGCTCGCACTGCGTGACGACCTGTCCTGGCTGCTCCGCGCCGCTCGCGGCGATCTCACGCCGGCGCAGCCGGGCCCTGGCAGCACCTTCGATGTGCTCGAGGCCCTGCGCACTCGGGGCGCCCTGTTCCGCCACGACCTGACTGAGGTCACCGGCCTGCCGGCGGAGGAGATTGACCGGGCGCTCTGGGACGCGGTGTCCCGCGGGCTGGTTACTGCCGACGGCTTCAGGGCAATCAGGTCTCTGCTGCGACGCGGGAGCAGGCAGCCGTTGTCAGGGCGGAGAGGCCTACGGCGCGGCGTGCGCGGCACCACGGGCGGCGCCTCCGGGCGGTGGTCGATGCTGCCAAGCCCGCTGGGCAGTCCAGACCGGGACGAGCTGGCCGAAGCTGTGGCCGAGCAGCTCGCTGCTCGCTGGGGCGTGGTGTTCAGGAACCTGATCGCCAGGGAGAGCCTCGCGGTGCCCTGGCGCGACGTGCTGTGGGCGTTCCGGCGGATGGAAGCACGGGGAACTATCCGGGGCGGCCGGTTCGTGACCGGCTTCAGCGGCGAGCAATACGCGCATCCGGACGCGATAGACGTCCTGCGCGGCATCAGGAAGAAGCCGCGGACCGGAGAGCAGATCAGAATCTCGGCGGCCGATCCCCTGAACCTGACCGGCGTCATTCTGCCGGGTCCTCGCATCCCGGCCATCTCCGCCAACGCCGTCACCTTGACGGACGGCGCCATCGCCGCAACGCCGGAGTCCGGTCGGCCCGAAGAGCCAGCCGCACGCGCCACAGCATGATCGCCACATCAACGCACGGAATGGTAACGGAACGGCAGCCATTGCTCGGCGGCTGTCTGATCGCGGCTGTCTGATCTGGGCTGCGTTACCAGCCGGTAGAACGGGGCAAGTCACTGGTGACGACTACCAGGACGGATCCGACCATGAGTACTCCGACCGCAGACCACGTGAGGCATGTCGGTGAGCGCGAAGCCCGGCAGACCGCAGAAGCAGCGCGCGAGGCCGACTGGCGGCAGCCGAGCTTCGGCAAGCAGCTATTCCTCGGCGACTATCGGCTTGACCTGATTCACCCGCATCCGCGCCCCAGTGACGACGCCAGCTCTCGCGGCGAAGAGTTCTGCGCCAAGATGGAGGCGTTCTGCGCGGAATCCATTGACAGTGCAAAGATCGAACGGGACGCGAAGATTCCCGACGATGCGATCCGCGGCCTGGCCTCAATCGGCGCCTTCGGTATGAAGATCGCCCCTGAGTACGGCGGGCTCGGCCTGACGAACTTGTACTACAACCGTGCCCTGATCATTGCCGGATCGGCATCTGCGGCGGTGGCTGCCCTGCTTTCAGCACATCAGTCAATCGGCGTTCCCCAGCCATTGGCCCAGTTCGGCACGGACGAGCAGAAGCAGCAGTTCCTGCCGCGTTGCGCACGCGGTGAAATCAGCGCCTTCCTGCTGACCGAACCCGATGTCGGATCGGATCCAGCAAGACTCAACACAACCGCGACCCCGTCAGAAGATGGCTCCGAATACGTGCTGAGCGGCGTCAAGCTATGGACGACCAACGGCGTCGTCGCGGACCTGCTCGTCGTGATGGCAAGGGTGCCGCCGAGCGACGGACATCGCGGCGGCATCACGGCGTTCGTGGTCGAGGGCAACGCTCCCGGCATTACCGTCGAAAATCGCAACGCCTTCATGGGCCTGCGCGGCCTGGAGAACGGCGTGACGAGGTTCCACGACGTCGTGGTGCCCGCAGCCAACCGGATCGGCCAGGAAGGCCAGGGCCTCAAGATCGCCCTGACCACACTCAACACCGGACGTTTGTCGTTGCCTGCGAGCTGCGCCGCCGCCAGCAAGCTCGCGCTCAAGATCGCCAGGGAGTGGTCGGGCGAACGGGTGCAGTGGGGGCGTCCGATCGGCGAGCACGAAGCGGTGGCCAAGAAGCTAGCGTTCATCGCCGCGACCACGTATGCGCTGGAGGCGGTGGTCGAACTGTCCAGTCAGCTTGCCGACGACAAGCGGAACGACATCAGGATCGAGGCAGCGATTGCCAAGCTGTACTGCTCGGAGCTGGCCAGCGTCGTGGTCGACGAGCTCATCCAGGTCAGAGGCGGCCGCGGATACGAGTCCGCTGAGTCCCTGGCGGCCCGCGGCGAGCGCGGCGTGCCAGCCGAGCAAATGCTCCGCGACATGCGGATCAACCGGATCTTCGAGGGGTCGTCGGAGATCATGCGACTGTTTATCGCCCGTGAGGCCGTTGACGCCCACCTGTCGGCCGCGGGCGATCTCATCGACCGCGACCTCCCCGCAGGGCGCCGGGCGCGAGCCGCTGCGCAGGCTGGCCAGTTCTACGCCAAGTGGCTGCCGACGCTGGTCACAGGCCAAGGTCAGCGACCCCGTTCCTACAGCGAGTTCGGCCCGCTAGCCACGCACCTGCGCTATGCCGAGCGCGCGAGCAGGAAGCTGGCCAGGTCGATGTTCTACGCGATGGGAAGGTGGCAGGGCCGGCTAGAGCGAAAGCAGGGCTTCCTCGGCCGGATTGTGGACATCGGCGCCGAGCTGTTCGCGATGAGCGCCGTCTGCGTCAGGGCGCAGATGGATGCCGAGAAGGGCGCAGGGACGAAGCGCGGCGCCGTTGCGCGAGAGCTCGCAGATGTGTTCTGCGTGCAGGCCAGGCTGCGTGCCGAGGAGAAGTTCAGCCAGGTCTGGAGCAACACAGACGCCACCGACTCGTTGCTGGCCAAGCACGTGCTCGCCGGCCGATACACCTGGCTCGAGGATGGCATCATCGATCCGTCGATCCCTGGTCCGTGGATCGCGCCGGCCGAACCAGGACCTTCAAAGGCCGAGAACGTGCACCGTCACATCGGCGTCAGCTAGATCGCAGCGTGGGGTCTGCCGCTCCTCCTCCGATGTCCCGCAGGCCGACCTCGTCGGCGTGCGCCAGCAGGTCGGCGGGATCGGCGTACACGCGGTAGGCGCCGGCGCTCTCGAGTTCCTCGCGGCCGTAACCACCCGACAGCAGCCCGATGCCGAGCGCTCCCGCGCGCCGCGCCGCCAAGAGATCCCAGACGCTGTCGCCGACCACCATCGCATGAGCAGGGTCAACGCCCAGCATCGCGGCGGCGGCGAGGAACAGATCGGGATCCGGCTTGGCGTGCCGCACCATATTGCGGGTCACCATCGCGGTATCGGCCGGCAAGCCGAGCATCGGCAGTGCGTGCCGCGCCATGCCTTCACGACCGCTGGTCGCGATCGCCCACGGCACCTGCTTCGCGGTGAGCGCCGCGAGCAGCTGCGCGGCCCCTGGCAGCGGCCGGACCGAGTCGAGCTGCGCGACGTATTCCGCGACATGATCCTCCTGCAGGCGCTCGATGTCCTGCCCGGACAGCGAGCGACCGGTCTCACGCAGCAGGGCCGAGACAAACAACCCGCCGCTCATCCCGATCCGCCGGTGGATCCGCCAGACAGACAGGTCAATATCGAGCTTGGCCAGCGCGTTCCGCCACGCGATCACGTTCTGGTACACGCTGTCGATCAGCGTCCCGTCCAGGTCGAACAAGAACGCCGGAACGGGCGGCTGGATGTATTTGACCTGGTCCGTCACGGCTGGCATGCCTCCGGCCTCACGGCCTGGCCCCCCCTTTGCGGACGGTCCCGGCCTGACGTGCACCATCGCCTGCCGCATGAGTGTGCAAGCCGCGATCGTCATGAGCGGCGACGAGTTGCCGGCCCAGCCGGCCGCGCCCGGCCGGTCGTGACGCGGCGGCGATATCCCCGAGCTGCTTGGCGACCCAGCGGTGCACGTCGTGCACGGCGACCTGCCTGGCCATGGCGGCGATGGCCGAACGGCGGGTGTTCTGTGACAGCTCCAGCGCATGCTCGATCCGCAGCGACAGCCCCTCCACGTCGAACGGGTTGCACGGGATCGCCTGGCGCAGCTCGGATCCGGCTCCGGCGAACTCGCTCAGGATCATCGCGCCGCTACCCCGCCGCGCGTTCTGGACGGTGACGTATTCCTTGGCGACCAGGTTCATGCCGTCGATCAGCGGTGTCACCAGCATGATGTCCGCGACCGCGTAGTATGCCGCGAGCTGCTCAGGCGGCAACGAGCGGTACAGGTAGTGGACAGGAACATCCGAGCCAGGTTCTGTGAACTTGCCGTTGATGCGCCCGATGTGCCCTTCCAGGGTGGATCGCAGGCTGCGGTATTCGGCGACGTTATCCCGACTAGGCACGGCCACCTGCAGGAAAGCGATCTTGGTGCGCAGGTCTTGGCGTCGCTCGAGCAGCGCTTCCACGGCGAGCAGCCGCTCCACGATTCCCTTGGTGTAGTCCAGCCGGTCAACGCCCAGCAGCAGAACCCGCCCGGCGAACTGCTCACTGAGCCCTTCTATTTCCGCCACGGTCACCGGATCGGTCGCGTAGCGGGTGAACTCGGCGGCATCGATCGAGATTGGCGCGGTGGTCGTTGTCACCTGCCGGTGGTCGGGCAGCACGATCACCGAGCCGCGGATCTCCACGCCGGTATCGGCGAGCAGTCGCGCGCAGGCACGGACGAAGTTGTCGCGGTAACGCTCGGCGTGGAACGAGACAACATCAGCGCCGAGCAAGCCGAGCAGAATGTCCTGCCGCCAGGGCAGCCGGGCAAATATCTCGGGGGCTGGCCAGGGGATGTGCAGGAAGAACCCGATGGCCTGGTCCCGTCGCCGCTCCCTGATCAGCCGAGGAGCGAGGGTCAGGTGATAATCGTGCACCCAGGCGATCGCGTCCTGGCGCTCGCTGAGTGCGCCCATCGCGACTCCTGCGAACATCGCGTTCACATCCTGATAGCTGCGCCACCAGCTTCGCTCGAACCTGGGCGTCTCGATCGCGTCGTGCAGCAGCGGCCACAGCGTCGCATTGGAGAAGCCGTGGTAGTACTGGCGCACCTGCGCACCCGACAGGCTGATCGGCAGTAGCCGCGTCTCCAGCCCGGGAAGCGAGGCCGGCATGCCGCGGTCGCCACCGTCCCAGCCCACCCACGACCCGCTATGCGTCTGCATGACCGGCCGGAGCGCGGTCGCAAGCCCGCCGGGCGACAAGTCCCAGCCGCTTTCCCCTTGCCGGATAGGCAGCCGGTTGGCGATCGCGACGACCGGCGACTTGCGTGCGTTCAGCCGGCCGGCCCGACGGCCCTGGCCGGTTGCGGGTTCATGCAGCGGCTGCATCGGGACCTTTCGCCAGCCTGATGCCAGCCCGCCGGCCGCCAGTCGCGTGGTGCTCAGACACTTCCGTGATCTCCTCTACGGAGCGGCTTTCGCGATCATCACTACGACGATACGGGCCGTACCCGTCATGACCTGGAGCCCGGGTGCCGGCTGTGATCTCGGAAGCCATGAATACGATCACTCACCGGGAATCCGCCGGCCAAACAGCGTCCATGGCCATGCGGGCCGACATCGGCCGGAGGCAGCACGAATGAATGTGCAAACCGCGCGGCATGGGGAAGTGAGTACGCCTTGACGAGATCGGCCAAGGCGAGGAGACCGGCACGATGGGAATGGTTAACAAGCTCAAGAACGCCTTCGCGATGCGCATGGGACGCCTGAAGGCGAACTACGGAAGGGCAACGAATAACAGATCACTGCAGGTCAAAGGGCGCAGGCAGCGAATCATGGCAGCAACCCGCCAGATCGGCCAGCAGGTCAGGGACTCCGCCAAGAACATCGGCAACGCCTTGAAGTGATCGCCCGGCGTGGCCCGCTGCCCCTGTTCCCGGGTGAACAGGACGCACGGCCGACTGCCGTCCGCTAACCCAGCCAGCCCCGGACGCGTGGCCGGGACGCCGACCGCCATACCTGCCGCGCCTGCAGGCGCAGCCGCCGGGCCTCATGGTCTTCGCGCTCGAAGAGGATGCCGTAGGTGAAGGCGCTCTCGCCAGCCTGATCTGCGTTCATCCCGATTTCCCTCACCTGCTCGCGGGCGATCACCACGTCCTGGTGGCCGCCGAGCACCGACTGAAGCTTCTTCATCTGCTTGCTGAACCGGCTAGCGGGCGCGCCGAAGGCCGATGCCACCGCTTCGCCGGCGTACCGGGCCCGCTTGGCGGCCTTGCGTGCCTCATGCAGCGCCACATCGCCGGGCTCGCCAGGGGGCAGGCTCAGGCCGTGCTTCATCCGCCGTTTTGTTCGCTTGTAGGTCCGAAGTACGGCGGGCGGCAACACCTTCGACGCGGGCCGGGTGGCCTGACCGGCTGGCAGCGGCCGGGCGACCAGCGCATCAAGGTCATCTAGCAGGGCGAAGTACCGCGGCGAATCCAGCACCTCGAGCACGCCCGCCTGCGCGCTGGCGCCAACATTGGCGAAATGGCCGCGCACCCGCTCCGGAACCGGACCGACGATCTGCTCGGCAGGCAGCTCGCTCAGGCTGGCCGCTACGTGAGCGCCGAGCACCTCTGCGTCGCGGGCGGCCCCAAGCTCGCCGCCCAGCCAGCGCAAGTCCGCGATCAGCCGGTCGGCCTCCTGTTCGCTGAAAAATCCGCCGAATGTTTGCAGAGTGCTGCGCAGCCGGCGGGTGGCCACGCGCATCTGGTGAACGGCGTCCGGTTCATCACCGCGAACCATCGGGTCGTAGGCCTTGATCGCGGAGACTTGTGCCTGAAGGTAGCTGAGCAACACCTCGCCCGCCGGGCCATCCGCCTTCACCTGCTGCGTCCGCGGGCGAGCGGGCGGCGGCAGATCAAGCGCGCGGGCGAGCTTGGCTGACTGGCCAGAACGGCTCAGACCGCCGCTCTGCAGCAACCTGTCCGCGGCGTCCAGCACATCCTTGCCCCCGCCGGTCAGCTCGACCTCGACCTCATTCCACCGGGACACTCGCTCCTCAGGACCGAGTGCGCGCGCGGTCACGTCATCGCTGGCCACCTCGGCAAGCTGCCCACCGTCTGAGTCGAGCAGCAGCTGCCTGGACCGCGCGGTGCTTATTCTCGCCACGGGCTTGAGCTCTTTGCCCCTGGTGTGCACGCGGACAAGCCGGGCGAGCTGCTCAGGAACGCGGTGCTTTGAACGGCCGAGGGGCAGCCTGATCTCGCGCCTGGTGTGCTTGCCGACAGGCAGCTTGAGGTGCCAGCCGGCATCATGGCCGCCTTGCCGGCGGCGCAGCGTGATCCCGGCGCTGATCAGCCGCAAGTCCTCGGTGTCGAAGTAGTCGGCGTCCAGTTGCTCCTGAGCGGTCATTTCCGCCCTGGCGACCTGGGGCAGGTCGGTGAATGAGGGCAACGTCACGCCGGCCGCGGCCTCGTACTTGATCTCGGTCTCTGTCGCCGTCGTGGTCGAGTTGACTGCCATGCTGGACCGTTACCCGCAGAGTCGGGGCCGACTCACTCGATCGGCCCCGACTCTGGGTATTGGCCATGCGGGAAACCCCTACCAGCGATACCAACGGCGTCGGGGGCCCGCGGAGGAACCTGCCCGGAGCAGGAAGCCGAGCAGCCACAGGGCGAGCGCGATGATCGCGATCCACCACAGGACATGCAGAGCGAATCCCAGCCCGAACAGGATCAGGATGACCAGCAGGGCCAGCAAGACGATAGCCATTGTGCAGCTCACCTTTCATTGGCGTACGGCGCCCAGTACTGCCCTGGCGCCGCGCGCCCAAACGTGGGCCACGGAGGGTTACGTAGCAGTCCGCTCGATTGCCGGCATATCTTGGCTGTTTATGGGCAGTTGCGCGCCATGAGCATTAGAAGCAGTGTGCCGGGCCTCCTCTGGTGGCTGTTTTGGGTCCTCGTGGCGATTCTGCTGGTCATCCTCGCCGCCCTTGTCGTCCACCATTTCGGTGGATTCGCCCTCTCCTTCCATGTCGGTTATTTCCACTTCCATATAGGTGTCAGCGGTTAACTCGACTCCTCCCGGCGCGTGCTCGGCCAGCAGCGCGCTGTCACGCGCCGGGACGACCGCCCAGCGGTCCAGCGTGGGTTCCGGCATCTCCATGACGATCCCGGATGCATTGTTACATTGTGTGAGATGCTTTTTTAATTCTCGGCGGAATTGGTTCTAAAGAAGTCCGCATTCCCTTTTCCCCTGGCTAGTATTCAACCCGGCGCGAGCAGCCGACGGGCGATGGATCTCACGGGGGAACAATCCGATGCTCTTGACCACGCGCAGCAGCACGCCCGATCGAGCGACCATCGGCGCGGGGGCGCTCGCCGCGGTATTGGTCGCGGCCACCGCGGGATCATGCGCCATCATCGCGGAGCACGCGGCCAACCGCCCGCTCAGATCCGTCACTCGGGCGCATGGACCTCGCACGACCGTGCTGGCTGGCTCACCGGGCCTAGTAGCGGCCAGGGCAGCTCATGCGCTGTTCGCCGGTGCTCCCCTGGTCGTCTTGGCGAATTCCGGCCACAGGACCGGAATCGCTGCGGCGGCCGCGCAAGCGAGAAAGGTCCATGCGCCGCTGCTCCTGGTTCCGCCGGATTCGGCATTGCGCGGCGGAGTAGCGGCCGGGCGGGGCCAGAGAGCATTTGCGCTGACCGCAACGCACGAGAGGAAGCATGCAATCTCGGCCGCGATCGCGCTCCGCGGCGAGGTCCGGGCGCTCGGCGCCCGGCAGGTGCTCGCCGTCGGGATGGCGACCAGCCTGCTCTCGGCGCGGCTGCCGGGCGTCCAGGTGATCACCGACCCGCATCAAGCGGCCACGATCCAGCCGCCGGTCCGGCTCCGGCATGTTGTTGTCCTCGTGCGGCGCGGCGACATGAGCACGGGAACGCAGGCCGCCCTCGCTACAGCGCGCGCCGCTGGCGCGAAATTGGTCATTTCGTCTGGTGACGATCCCCGGACCGATCCCGCAGCGATCAAGGCGCTGTCCGCCGCGCGGCCAACACGGGTGCTGGCCATCGGCGCTGGGTTCGGCCCGGCTCGCGAGCTGGCGGCGCGGGTGGCGGTGGCGGAAACGGGCGTTCAGCTGCCGGGCGGGGGGCAGGTGCTCTTCCCGATGCACCGCCTGCTGGCCTTGTACGGCTACCCCGGCGCGCCTCAGCTCGGCGCCCTTGGCGCACAGGGGCTGAGTACCAGCATCGCCAGGATCCGCCGGATCGCCGCGGCCTATCAGCCGCTGAGCCGGGTGCCCGTCGTTCCTACATTCGAGATCATCGCGACGGTAGCGCAGGCCAGCCCGGGTCCGAGCGGGAGCTATTCGTACGAATCACCTCCCGGCGCGCTGCGGCCATGGGTCAGAGCCGCGACCGCGGCCGGCATGTACGTCGTCCTCGATCTTCAGCCCGGCCGGGATAGCCTGCTGGCGCAGGCCAGGCAGTACAGCTCGCTGCTGCGCCTGCCCAACGTCGGGCTAGCGCTTGATCCCGAGTGGAAGCTGCAGCCCGGTGAGCTGCCGCTGCACCAGATCGGCAGCGTGACCAGCACCGAGATCAACAGCGTCATCTCCTGGCTGGCCAGTCTCACCGCGCGTGATCAGCTGCCGCAGAAGCTCGTGGTACTGCACCAGTTCAGGCTGTCGATGATCACCGACGAGCATGCCCTGGACACCAGCCACGACGACCTGGCCATCGTGATCCATATGGACGGGCAAGGGAGCCCAACGGACAAATTGCAGACATGGCAGGCCGTCACCAGCACCGCGCCAGCAGGGGTGTTCTTTGGCTGGAAGAACTTCTACGCCAAAGACCATCCGACGTTCAGCCCGCTGCAGACGATGGCCAATACTCCTCAGCCGGTCATGATCTCGTATCAGTGACGGCCCAGGCGGCTCGCATGCCTCTGATGGGTCCATGAACCGCGCCTGGTTCATATCCGTTATCTGTATTCCTGGCCCGTTTAGGCGGCTGCCTGCGGTAGCCGGCGCTAAGCCGAACCGGGCTGCGAAGCTAAGGCATATTGCCGATGCGACGTGCTCATCCTTACCGCAAGGATGAACAGGAAATGATGAATGAGCTTCAGATGGCACGGCGGAGATGATCAGTCATGGGCGGGTTCGGACGCGCTCTCGTTGGGCTAGCGGTGAAGCTGACCGAACTCGTGCGCGAACTCAACTACTGGCAGCGACGGTCTGCCATCCTCGCGCTGGCGCCTGATCGCCACCTCCCGCATCCAGAGCGCGCACCTGAAACGTTCAGCGAGTTCCTGGCGCGTACGTCAGGACCACTGCTCCGTGAGCCCTCCTGCAAGGCCCGCCTAGCGGGCAGATTGGTCGGCTGATCCCCCGCACGGCAGCTCCCGCTACCGCGATCAGGTCATCGCGGCACCCGTCATGGCAGCAGAGCGAAGCGCGCGGTACAGCAGTTGCTGATCGCCCAGCCTGCGTCTGAGTTCACGCTCCAGCCCGCCGACCGGCACCAGGTTCTGCGGCGCTCGCGGGTCCTTATGCGGTGCGCTCGCAAGGGGCGGCAGCACCAGCGCCGTCAGGTCCGCCAGCTCGCTCACCCGGCTGGCCGGCAAGTCTGCCGAGCATTCGATCCTGACCACGCCTGCCCACGGCGCACCGCTGGCCGGCGCTAGCCCCGCACCACCCGGATTGCCACTGGGCGGAAGCTGCAGGTACCAGGAGTTTCGGCGCCAGGATGTCCCCATCGTGAAGGCAGGCGTCCGCTGCCCGGGACCGAGCGCGCCGACCACGCGTGCCTGCGCGGGCGGCAGGTAGGACGCATGGTGGGTCTTGATGTAACCGACCGTGCGGTCCAAGTGCACGCGGCCGCGCAGCGGCCCGTCGACAACGAGCAAGTCGTCAGCGTCCTGGCGGGCCTCGCGGACCGCGAGCGCCAGGTCAACCTCAAGGGCAGACAGCCGCTGTTGCAGAGCGAGCGACAGTTTGTCGTAGCCCGGTCCTGCGGCCGCCAGAACCGGATAGGCGCCCGCGTTCGTGTTGATGCCAGCGGCCTCCGGCGCGGCCGTGAACAGGGCCCGCTCGACGGCCACGTCCACGACACGAGCCGCGGTGTCGCAGGCAACGATCCCGGCCGCCAGGGACGCGGCGAGTCCCAGGGCCGGCTGCCCGCCGGTGGCATGCACCCATACCCTGGCGTCGATCCGCCTGACCCCATCGAGAAAGAGCACGACATCCGGCACGGCGAGCGTGGGCTCCGGGTCGATCGGGTGCCAATCTTCAGGAGGCACTTCGAGGTCGAGGATCAGCTCCGCCGAGGAATCATCCAGGGCAGCACCGCTGTCCTCATCGCTGAATGCCTGCCCGTACGCCGGATCCCACGGATCGACGGTGAACGGCACCTGCCGACGGCCGGGCGCGTTCACGCAGCGCCCTCCCTGCGCAGCGTTGAGGTGCTGCCGGCCCGGCTGACCACGAACCGGACCGGAACGCGCTCAGCCAGGGCCGGAACATGGGTGATGATGCCGATCATCCGCCCGGAGTCAAGGGACAGGCGTTCGAGCGTCGTCCCGACGGTCTCGAGCGTGTCCTCATCCAGGGTGCCGAATCCTTCGTCGAGGAACATCGAGTTCAGGTCGCGCATGCCACCAGACAGCCCGATCACCTGCCTGGACAAGGCAAGGGCCAGCGCCAGCGAGGCCTGGAAAGTCTCTCCGCCAGACAACGTGTGCACTGGCCGCCTGGCTGCCGCGTCCTGATAGTCGATGACCCACAGCTCGTTGCGCTCATCCCTATCGAGCTGGTACTGGCCACCTGACAGCTCCATCAGCGTCTGCGATGCCTCGGCGACAAGCGAATCGAGCGCCTCGCCGCAGAGCCAGCGCTCGAACGATGATGCCCGCAGCAGCCTGCCGAGCATCGCGGCCACCTGCTCGTCCTCGCGGTGCGCCCTGATCTGCTCATCCAGCTTCTTAGCCGCGCGCCGCTCGGCGCGTACCGCTGCGAGCCGGTTCGAGGCGCGCTCGGCGTGCGTTGCGATCGCGGCTTCGCAGCGAGCCAGGTCGCTCACCCCGGTGATCTGTTGCTCGGTGAGCATCGCGGTCAGCTCGCGCCTCGCGTCGGCCAGCGATTGCCCCAGCGAATCCGCCGCGGCGTCAAGGTCAGGCAGGGTCGCCCGGCGTTCTTCGTGCCGGGCGCGTGCCCACTTGGTCAGCGACTCCCAGGCGGCGGCAAGATCGGTGTCCGTCGCAGCCGGGGCGCCGAACTGAACGACCGAGTCTCTGGCAGCAGAAAACGCCGCCCAGGCCCGGCGTTCATCCTGTGTGAGCGATGTCCGCTGCTGTTCGGCATCCGTGAGCGCATGGCGGGCTGCCCGTGCGGATCGCTGCGCCTCGGCTACGGCCTGATTGGCCTCTGCTATGGCCGCGAGGGTGGCGTTGACGTCGTCCTCAGGCGGTGCGCCAACAAGCGTCGCTGTCTCGTCGGCAAGCCGCCTGGTCACCTCATCGACGTCTCGCCGCGCTACCGCGGACGCCTGGCCGGCCTGATCGCTGGAGGATCTGGCTTGCTTCAGGGCCCGGCTGGCCCAGTCGACGGCCGCCTTCGCCTCGAGCAAGTCAGCGGGAACTTCGTGATGCGGCAGGGCGGTGACCGGCCGCTGGCAAACCGGGCAGTCCGCGCCGACTCGCAGCTCCTGGGCCAGCTCTACGGCCGCATGTTGCCGCTCAGCCGCCGCCAGCTTCGCTTGGGCGCTCGCGTACTTGCCCTCAGCTGCCTCCAAATCATCCTGCCGCTGCTTCGTATCGGCTCGCATGGCGGCCAGCTCCCGCTCGGCGAGTTCTCTTCCGGCCTCGAGAGCGCGCTGATTCGCGTAGGAATCGCGCAGCCGCTCGGCAGCGGCCAGCTCGCCAAGCGCATCTCTCGCGAGCAGCGCGGCCGACTCGGTCTTCTCCGCCTCGTCCCGTTCACCGGCGCGGCCGGCAACCAGCTTGTCAGCAGCGCTGATCCTCGCCGCCAGGCCGACGACCTCGCCAGGCGTGCGCACGCCGGCCAGCAACGCCGCCTCGGCCGCTGCTGCCTGGGCTTGCTGCGCAGCCAGTTCAGCCTCCGCAGCGACCTTGGCGATGACAGCGAGTTTCTCCTCGGCCGCCCTGGCCAGCGCCGTCAGTGCCCGCACGCGCTCAGCTGCCGCTTTCTCGGTGTGCTCGCTCGCGTCAGCGAGCCCCTGCCTGGCGCTTTCCGCGGACCGCAGCCGTTCCCTGGCAGATTCAGCACGTCTGCGGGCTTGTTGTCCCACCGTCTCGTAAATGCCGAATGCAAGCAGCTCAACCAGCAAGCCTTGCCGGTCAGCGGGCTTAGCGTGCAAGAACTCAGAGAACCGGCCCTGCGGCAGCAGAGTCGACTGGGTGAAGTGCTCGTATGTGAGCCCAAGTATCTCCTGCACAGCGGACTTGACCTGATCTGGTCCCTCCGCCAGTGGCTCGACGCTCGCCGCGAGCAGGTCGGGCAGCGGTGCGCTCGCCGGGAGCTGGGGGTCAAGGCGCTCAAGCCGGGCCTCTTTCGTGTGCACGAGCCCTTTCTTGTCCCTGACCAGCGCCCTGACGACGCCATAGCGCTGACCGGCGGCCTCGAACACAAGACAGACCCGGCAGGCGTTGGCCGCGGGCGCGAGCGCCTGGGCGATCACGTTCTCCTTGCCCCAGCGCGGGACCGTGCCGTACAGCGCGAAGCAGAGTCCGTCGATCACGGTGCTCTTGCCCGAGCCGGTCGGTCCGACCAGGGCGAAGAACTCGACGTCGGAGAAGTCGACGTCGGCGGGCTCGCGGTAGGAGCCGAACCCGTCAAGGAGCAGGCGAAGCGGGCGCATCAGTCGCCGCTCGCTGCCGCCGAGGCTGGCTCCGCCAGTTCCGCGCCGGCAGCCGAACCGGTTATCTCGTCAAGAAGCTCGGCGAACATGGCGTTCAGCCTGGGGTCGGCGACGTTCTGCTCGGAGAGGTAGTCACCGAAGAGCTGCATAGGGCTGCGGCCGACCCTGCTTCGACGGCTCGTCGGGCGCTGGCCAGGAGTGGGACGGTGCACATCGTCGAGCAGAACCTCGAGCGCGTTCGGCAGCTTGTCCCTGACCAGGTCACCAAGCCCGGCCCTGGCTGGCTCGGCGAGGATCACCCGCAGGTAGCAGTCGCCGGCCTGCTCACCCGCGGCGATCACCTGGTCCAGGCTGCCGCGAAGCGTGCGCAGGCCGCGGCCGCCGGTGACCGCGACTGCCCTCGCATCGGCGCGAATGCCGGGCTCGGCCGTCACCACCAGCGCCGACGGCTCGTTCGCCTCTTCGCCGAAGTCGACGATCAATGGCGAGCCGGAATAGTAGATGGGGCACGGACCCGGGATTTCCTGGCTTCTGTGCAGGTGTCCCAGCGCGACATAGTGCGCGCTGGCCGGGAACAAGCTCGCGGGCAGCTCGTAGTCCAGGCTGGTCTGCACGTCCCGCTCGCCGCCGCCGCGGCGACCGCCCAGCAGCGTCGCGTGTGCCATCACCACGTTGACGGCGTCGGGGGTGAAGTCCGCCGTGAGCAGGTTCACGATCTCGGCTACCCGGCTGGAGTAGTCCAGCGCCAGCTCGGCGAACTCGTGGAACATGACCTCGGCGGCGCGGACCGCGTACCGGTGCGACAAGAAAGGCAGCGCTGCTACTCGCACTTGCGTGCCGTCCCGCATGCGCAGCAGCGACGTCCCTCCCGCGTCCGGGCGCCTCGGGGTGCCAAGCACGTGCAGCCCGATCTCCTCCAGCACCGGCCGGTACACCGCCTCGATCAGGCTCTGGTTGTCGTGATTCCCGGCGATCACCACGACCTGGCGTCCGTCCTGGCGAAGCGCGAGCAGAGTCTGCATCACCAGTCCCTGCGAGCGCGCCGTGGGCGCCGCCGTCTCGAACAAGTCACCGGCGATCAGCACCAGGTCGACATCGGAGTCCCTGGCGATACTGCTGAGGCTGCCAAGCGCGGCCGCGTGTTCGTCGTGCCGGTCCCGGCCCTTGAGCACCTTGCCGACGTGCCAGTCGCTGGTATGCAGGATCTTCAATGCGGACTCCTAGAACGGCGGCACGTCGTCGGCCGGCACGTCATCGGCCAGCACAGTCTCCGGCCGCACCGGGGAGCCCGCGCCAGGAATGCCGGCGAAGGGGTCGGATGGCCTAGCCGGGCCGGCGTCGTGACCGGTCCACTCCCCCTTCTCGCTCGGACGCGTCGCCCACGCAGGGAACGGGAAGTCGACGGCAAGCGGCACCGGGATGTCAGGCTGGGCAATGAACATAGTGCCCGGCTTGGCCAGCGTCGCCCGCTGGCGGTGCGCCGGCGGCAGGTAGCCGTACTCCGGCCGCTGTGCCTCGGCCGCGTCCAGCCGGCCAGCTACCCGGATGGCGCAGTTCGCGAGAATCCTGCGCTCCACCTCGCTAGCGGTCTGCTGCGCTCCGATCAAGATCACTCCGAGGGATCGCCCTCGCTCGGCAAGGTCGAGCAGGATCTGCTTGATCGGGCTGTCCCCCTCGCGCGGCGCATACTTGTTGAGCTCATCGAGGACAACGAACATCAGCGGACGGGCCGTGCCTTGCCGCTCCTTGCGCGCGAACTCCGACCGGAGCGTTACGCCGACCACGAAGCGCTGCGCCCGGTCTGGCAGGTTATGCAGGTCAACAACCGTTACCTGGGCGCGGGAGGTGCTGATCGAGCGTTCGCCGCGGTGCGCGAGGTCGCCGCGAACCACGGCGCTGAGCGGCGTCACCGCCGAGCGAAGCCTCCTCAGCAGGGCATTGACGCTGCCCGTCAACGCCGCCCCGCCCACCCAGGAGCCGCGGGTCGCCTCGGCACCGAGCTCGGCCTCCAGAACACCGACCAGGTCAGCGAAGGTCCTGACGATCTTGTCATTGGCCGGATCGACGTCGGCGATACGGACGGCACCGTCGGTCCCCGCCTTGACCGCGTCCCTGCGCAGCCTGGCGGCGACCTGGCCGATCAGCATCGTGTACTGAGCGCGCTCGTCCTCGGCGTCGGCGAACACGAACGGCAGCAGTTCCTGCTCGCAGAATTCCGCGATGGTCCAGAAGAACGGGCTCACCGCGCGGTCGCGGGCGCGCACGTCAGGCGTGCCGGAGGCATCCCCAGGGCGAGGAGGCGCGAACACGCGCACGTTGCCGAAGGGCGTGCCAGGCAGCTTCAGCTCGGCGTATCGCGCTGCCTGCGCAGACGTCAGCCTGCTGTTGGAGTAGTCAAGGAACAGCAGGTCCTCGCCCTTGACGCTGAACACCAGCGCCTTGGTGTTGTGGGCCTCACCGGCGAGTACCCCGGAATTGGTGATCGCGTGCAGCAGGAACATCGCGAACGAGGTTTTGGTCGCGATGCCGGACACACCGGAGATGGAGACGTGAGCTCCCCTGGTGCCGTCGATGAACTCGAAGTTCACGTAGACGGGCTTGCCGTCCTTGCCGAACCCGACCGGCACCTTAGCGCTGCCCATCTCGTCGAAGTAGAGCGCAGAATCACGCTCGTCGCCGGCCGCCCGGCTGACCGCAGCGCCGGGCAGCGGCGGCACGTACAGCTCGGGCTCAACCCTGGTCACCGTCACCTCGGCCACCTCGCAGACCTCCGCCGGCAGTGCGCCGCTGTCGATCAGGAAGACGTCGGACGCGAACCGTGCGCCCTCGTGCACCGCTTCGATGTTCGTCACGACCCCGGCGATCCGCACGTCCGGCCGACCGGGCAGCGGCCTGCGCGTGACGACCACGTCGTCGAGCTGTGCGTACTGGCCGGGTGCGAGTCCCACCGAGAACTGCAGCGGGGTCGCTGGCACGGTGCCGACCACAAGGCCCAGCCTGTCAGCCACAGGTTCGCCGCGAGCCCCGTTAGGCCTTGGGCCTCCGAGGCCCCCGTCAGGCAGAGCTTCCATGGGCACGCCCGTCACCAATCCCCCCTAACCGCCTCGATGCCAGAACTGAGCGCGAGCCTACGCCGGGACGGCGACAGTCACCGGCCGGTTGGGCCGGCCAGATGTCCGCGGGTTCAGCTGCGCGCCGCGGCCTCGTCGAGCGCCCGCCGGACTAGCACCCGCGCAAGGTGCTCACGGTAGGCGCGCGGGCCGTTCAGGTCGGTAGGCGCGCTCGTTCCCTCGGCGGCGCGACTTGCCGCCTCGCGAGCCGACGAGCCTGACGCGAGCGCCTGCTCAACCGCCGTGGCACTGATCGGCGTGGAGCCCATGTTGACCAGCGCCACCTTCGAGCCCTGGACAGCGACTCCGACAATCGCCCAGTCGATGCCGCGCTTGGTGAACTTCTGGAACGACCAGCCGGGCGAGGCTGGCTTGGGAATGCGGATCTCGGTCAGCAGCTCGCCGGGCTGCAACGCGGTCTCGAACAGCCCGTGGAAGAAGTCGCGCGCCGCGACCTCCCGGCTGCCGTGAACGTCCCGGATGACGAGCGTCGCGTCCAGGGCGAGCACAACCGCGGGCAAGTCAGCTGCCGGATCAGCGTGCGCGAGTGAGCCGCCGATCGTGCCCAAGTGCCTGACCTGAGGGTCGCCGACTTGCCCTGCCGCATTGGCCAGCAGCGGAACCGTGCTGTGCAGCAGGTCCGATCTCGCGACGTCGTCGTGGCAGGTGAGGGCGCCAACGGCGACGTGGCCGTCAGCCTCGCGGATGTAGCTGAGGTCGCCCAGCCTGCCAATGTCGACGATGGTCTCGGGAACGGCAAGCCGGAGCTTCATCAGCGGCATCAGCGAATGCCCGCCCGCCAGGTACTTTGCTTCCTCGCCACCCTCGGCCGCCAGGCCAAGCGCCTCGTCGACGGTGGCGGCCCGCTTGTAGGTGAAGGGTGCCGGGATCACTGTGGCTGCCTCTCGCTGGCGGCGGCAAGAACCGCCTTGACGATGTTGTGGTAACCCGTGCAGCGGCACAAGTTCCCTTCGAGCGCCGTCCTGACCTCGTCTTCGGTGGGAGACGGGTTCTCCGACAGCAGGGACACGCTGGCCATCACCATGCCAGGCGTGCAGAACCCGCATTGCAGGCCGTGCTCGGCGCGGAACGCGCGCTGAACGGGGTGCAGTTCCCCAGCGCCATTGTTCAGCCCCTCCACTGTGGTCACCTCGTGCCCGTCGGCCTGCGCGGCCAGCACGGTGCATGACTTCACCGAGCGCCCGTCCAGCAAGACCGTGCACGCCCCGCATGAACTCGTGTCACAGCCGACGTTCGTCGCGGTCAAGCCCGCCACATCTCGCAGGAAATGCACGAGCAGCGTGCGGTCAGCCACGTCGGCGGCGACCTCGCTGCCATTTACCTTCACAGTGACTTTCACCGGGCGCTCCCTTCCGCTGCCGTGTTCTGGGTCGCCTCGTTGATGGCCGCCCACACCCGCGCTGGGGTCAGCGGCATGTCTATGTGGCGGATGCCGAGATGACTGACCGCGTCGATAACCGAGTTCTGCGCGGCCGGGGTGGCGCCGATCGTCCCTGCCTCGCCGATGCCCTTGGCACCGAGCGGGTTGATCGTCGCCGGAGTCTCGCTGGTGAGCAGCTCGAAGCTCGGCAGCTCAGCCGCGGTCACGATGGCGTAGTCGACGAGCGTGCCCGTGACGGGATTGCCGTCAGGATCGTAGACCACCTCCTCAAGCAGCGCTTGCGCTACACCTTGGGCAATGCCGCCGTGCCGCTGCCCCTCGGTGAGGACCGGGTTCAACACGGTTCCGGCATCGTCCACGGTCACGTGCCTGAGCAACCTGGCCTTGCCCGTCTCGGTGTCAACCTCGGTGACGGCCAGGTGGGTGCCGAACGGAAACGTCGGGGTTCCCTCGGTGTAATTGACGTCCGCGACCAGGCCGGTCTCACCGGCGTGGCTGGCCACCTCAGCCCACGTGCGGCTGGACGCCGGGTCGCCGCGCACCTGCCAGACTCCGCGGTCGACGTCGAGCTCAAGGTCTGCGGCGCTCGCCTCGAGCATCTCCGCCGCGAGCTGGCGCGCGTTCTCCTTGACCTCCACGGCCGCCTTCTGCACGGCCACGCCGCCGAGCTGGAGCGACCGCGAACCGTAGGTGCCGACGGCCGCCGGAATCAGGTCCGTGTCGCCGTGCACCACGGTGACCTTGGACATATCGATGCCCAGCTCGGCTTCCACGAGCATCGCCCACGCGGTCTGATGCCCTTGGCCATGCGGCGAACTGCCCGTGTAGACGGTGACGGAGCCGTCGTCGTGCACGATGAGCCTGGCGGTCTCGCCTCCGTTGGCGTCGGCTGCGGTGATCTCGACATAGCTCGCCACGCCGATGCCGAGCTGCAGCACGTCACCGCGCTCGCGGCGGCGCGCCTGCTCTGCCCGCAGCTCCGCGTAGCCGGACCCTGCCAGCACCTTGTCCAGCGCGTCGACATACGCGCCGGTGTCATAGGTGGCCCCGGCGGCAGTCGTGAAAGGGAACTTGTCGGCCGGCACGAGGTTGATCCTGCGCACCTCGGCCGGGTCCTTGCCGATCTCGGCCGCGAACAAGTCCATCGCCCGCTCGATCGCTGCCGTGGCCTCAGGCCGGCCCGCGCCACGGTAGGCGGAGATCGGCGTGGCGTTTGTCACCACGACCTGGTAGCCGGCCCGAACGTGCTCTATGTCGTATGGCCCCGACGACATCAGGCTGGTCAGGAACGGCAAGAAACCGCTCATGCGCGGGTAGGCACCGGTGTCCTGCAGGATATCCAGCCGATAGGCCTGGACCCGGCCGTCCCTGCTGCCGCCGATCTTGATGCGCTGCCGCTGCGCCCGGCCGTGCGTCATCCCGAGCATGTTCTCGCTGCGGGTCTCGGCCCAGCGCACCGCGCGGCCGGTGTGCTTGGCTGCCCAGGCGACGATGATCGCGTCCCTGTCCACGCCGATCTTGGCGCCGAAGCCGCCGCCGACGTCAGGGGCGACAACGCGGATGCTCGCCGGGTCAAGGCCGAACGCACCGGCCAGGATGAATCGTGAGATCTGCGCGTTCTGAGTGCTGAGCCAGACCGTCAGCTTCCCGTCCGCCCATTCTGCGGCGACGGCGCGCCCCTCCATGGGCACCGGCGCGAGCCGCTGGTTAGTGATCTCGTGCTCGACCACCACCTCGCATCCGTCAAACGCGGCATCGCCTGCAGGGTCACCAGTGCTCACCGCGACGTTCGTGCCGGCGTCGGGGAACAGCAGCGAGTCTCCGGCCAGCGCTCCATCGAAGCCAACCACGGCCGGGAGCTGCTCATAGTCCACGCTCACCAGCTCGGCGGCGTCTTCGCCCTGGTACCGGTCATCGGTCAGGACCAGCGCCACTGGCTCGCCTACGAAGCGGACCTTGTCGATGGCGAACAGCGGCTCTGACCACTTTCCGCCAAGCGGCAGCGGCGCTCCCTCAGTGCCGGTCATCCCGCTGTCCGGCGGAGGCGGAGGCAGGTCCGTCATGTCCGCAACCGTGAGAACCGCCACCACGCCCGGGGCGTCCTTGGCCGCCGACGTGTCGATGGCCTTGATGGCGGCGTGCGCGATCGGGGTGCGCACGAAGGTGACCTGAGCGGCCTGCTCAAGCTCTGGTATTCGCAGGTCATCGACGTACGTGCCGCCCGTGGTGAGTAGCCGCGGATCCTCTGTCCGCACCACCCTGGTACCTAGGATGCTCATCTGGATTCCTGCCTTCCGATGCCTGCGCCCGGCGCTCGAGCGCAGTGGCCAGCCGGCCAGGCTCGCGGTGCGCTCAGTATTACGGCGCGGCGTCGTTACCGCAACCGTGTGCAAGGGTTCCAACTGTGAACAAACTTCCGGACACGCCGATACAGTCAATCCTCCGGACGAAGCAGGGACGCGGCGCGGGTCTGGGAGGTAAAACTACGCAGAAGCAATCGTTTGGAGCGGACATGATCGAGCCCTATCAGGCCCTTGGCCTGGTACCCACGATGCGCGGTATCCGCCGGCGGGAAGACATCGCCGTCAACCTCGAGCATCTGTCGCACCTGATCAAGGCGGCCTCCTGGCTGTCAAGCCTCGACCTGCCCGTCCGCCTGATCGCGGTGCCAGAGGGCGCACTGCAGGGATTCAACGACGAGGTGCTCGATCTGGATCACGAGCAGTTCGCCGCGGAATGCGCGATAGACATTCCCGGCCCTGAGACCGACTACCTCGGCAAACTGGCCAGGCAGTGGAACGCGTTCGTCATGGGCCAGGCGAAGGCCAGACATCCTGAGTTCCCCGGGCGGTTCTTTAACGCGGGATTCGTCCTCGATCCCGACGGCGAGATCGTTCTGCGCCATCACAAGGTGGTGCCGTTGCTGCCGGTCGAGCACTCGGTGACACCGCACAACGTCTGGGACAAGTGGATCGAGTTGTACGGACGCAACCTTGACGCCTTCTACCCGGTCGCTGACACCGAGATCGGGCGGCTCGGGTTCCTGATGGCCAACGAGGGCTCCTATCCGGAGAACGCCCGCGGCCTGGCCATGAACGGCGCCGAGGTGGTGTACCGCGGCCCATATCCGCATCCGCACGTCGGCAACGGCCTGTTCGAGATACAGAACCGGGCGCGGGCGCTAGACAACAACATGTACCTGGTCGCCTGCAATGTCGGCACGTACTACCTGCACGCCGACTCGGACACGCCGATCGACACCTTCGGCGGCGGCTCAGCCGTCATCGACTACCGCGGCCAGATCGTTGGCCGGCATGACTACAGCGGCGGTTCCTCGTGGGTCGCCGGCACCATCGACATCGAGGCACTGCGCCGCTTCCGCGCCAGCGCCCAGTGGGACAACTGGATCAAAGACCTGACGACCGAGCAGTACCAGCTGATCTACGAGCAGCCGATCTACCCCAAGAACCTCTACCTCGACCGGGCCCCTTACGGACACGAGGAGTATCGGCGCGAGGTGATCGACAAGCAGATCGAGCTCATGCACGAGCGCGACATCTGGGTGCGGCCAGACAAGTAACCGGCTAGTCCCGGCACATTCAGGATCGCAGCGGTACCAAAGTCGGTCAACGACGCCCATGGCACGGCGATCCGCGGAATCACGGCACGGGGTGCGGAGTTGCAAGCGGCGTGGAGAACGAACAGTCGCTGGATCTGGCGGTACTGGATTTCGTCGGGATCGAATACGGCGAGTCCGCGAGCGCTTCGGTCGCCGGGGCGGTCGGAATCGCGCAGGCCGTTGAGGCGGCGGGATACCGGCGCTACTGGGTTTCTGAGCACCACAACATGCGCAGCCTCGCCTGCTCGGCGCCCGAGCTGCTGACCGCGCATGTCGGAGCGCTGACGTCGCGGATCAGGGTCGGCGCAGCAGGGATCATGCTGCCGAATCACGCACCGCTCAAGGTGGCGGAGACGTTCAGGACTCTGCTGGCGATGTACCCGGGCAGGATCGACCTTGCGCTTGGCCGTGCTCCGGGAACGGATCCGCTGACAGCGCATGTGCTGCGCCGCGGCATGGTCACCGATCCCGCGGCCGAATTCCCAGGCCAGGTCGCCGAGCTGCTCGCCTGGCTGGACGATGACTTCCCTGCCGGACACCCGTACCAGCAGCTCGTCGCGGCGCCGGTGGTCACAGACCAGCCGGAGCTGTTCGTGCTGGGATCGAGCGGCTACGGGCCGCGCTTCGCTGCCGTCAACGGGATGGCTGCAGCGTTCGCGCATCACATGAGCCCCGACATCGCGTTCGAGGCGCTGCGCGGATATCGGCGCGACTTCGAAGCCCGTTCGCCAGGCGCCACTCCCTACTCGGCGATGTCGGTGCTCGCGTTCGCCAGTGAAGACGAGGATGCGGTCCTCGACTTCGAGGCGGCATGGACGCTGACGATACATAACCTGAGGCGCGGCGTGCGTGAGCCGTTGCGACCCGAGCAGGTGACCGAATTGGCAACCTCACAAGAGTTCAGGTCGTCCAGGCGAGACGACGGCCAGATGGTCACCGGCGAGCCGAAGGCGGTAGCGGAGCGGCTGCTTGAGATGAAGCAGCTGGCCGAGGCCGACGAGATCGTGGTCGTCACGCCGAGCCTCGGCCGGGAGCGGCGCAAGGCCAGCTACACCGCGCTGGCCGAAGCATGGCGCCGGGCAAGCTGAGCGTGCCGGCCGTGTGTCAAGCGGATACGAATCGCCCGGACTAGGCCGCCGTGCGGCATCTGGCCGCGCAATGATAGCCAGATGATCGACTTGATCCTCCGCAATGCGAGGCTGGCAGGGCAAGACACTCTCACCGATCTTGGCGTTGACAAGGGCGCCATTGTCGACGTGAGCGACGATGCGATGGCCGCCGACACCATCGATCTCGCCGGAAGGCTGGTAACGCCCCCGCTCGTCGAACCGCACATTCACCTGGACGCGGTGCTGACCGTCGGTCAGCCGCGACCTAACGTGTCCGGTTCATTGTTCGAGGGCATCGCCGTCTGGGCCGAGCGCGTCAACCAGCTCAGCTATGGGGACGTACAGGCACGGGTGCGGCAGATACTGCGCTGGCAGCTCGCCTGCGGCGTTCAGCACGTCCGCAGCCACGTGGATGTCTGCGACCCTGAGCTGCGTGCCTTGCGCGCCCTGATCGACCTGCGCGAGGAGGCTCGCGGACTCATCGATCTGCAGCTTGTCGCCTTCCCGCAGCAGGGAATTCTCGGCTTCGATGGCGGGCGCGACCTGATGCGCCGTGCCGTCGAACTCGGGGCAGATGTGGTGGGCGGGATTCCGCATTTCGAGCTGACCCGAGAAGATGGCGTGGAGTCTGTCAGGTTCGCGATGGCCCTGGCGGACGAGCACGGCCTGCGCGTTGATATTCATTGCGACGAGACCGATGACGACCATTCCCGCTTTGTCGAGGTCATGGTTGCCGAGACCATCCGCCGCGGCATGTCTGGCCGGGTTACGGCCAGTCACACCACCGCGATGCACTCTTACAACAACGCGTACGCATACCGGCTGATCAACAACATCGCACGGGCCGGGCTGCACATGATCACAAACCCGCTCGACAACTCAGTCCTGCAGGGCAGGTTCGACACAGGACCGATCCGGCGCGGTCATACCAGGGTCAAGCAGTTGCTCGAGGCCGGCGTGAATGTCTGCGTCGGGCATGACTCGGTGATGGACCCGTGGTATCCGCTCGGCTACGGCGACCCGCTCCAGGCGGCCTTCGTGCTGGTCCACCTCGGGCAGATGTCGGGCGACGCCGAGCTGCGGCAACTGATCGAGATGATCACGACCAACTCGGCGCTTGCGCTGGGCGTACCCGGCTACGGCCTGCGCACAGGCGGCGCGGCCGACCTTGTGGTTTTCGACGCACCCTCCGAGGCGGACGCGCTGCGACTGGTGGCACCCCGCACGCTGGTGCTGCGCGGCGGGAAGATCGTCGCCCGGGCGACACCGGCCCAGCACACGGTGGTGTGGGACGGCGCCGAGGAGGCGGTCACTTTCTTGCGACAGTGACCGCCCCCTCAGCAGGGCTGCGTCAGGCAGAAGCTCCAGCAGGCTCGTCGGGGATATGGAGCGCCTCCTCCACGCTCGCCTCGCTCTGAAGCTTGAAGAACAACGTGTACAGCAACGCAGCGAGTACGAATCCGACCTCGAACGCGATGTCTCCGAAGGCAGAGACGTGCTTGGGCACGACGCCGACGTACTTGAGCTGGTTCGCGAAGAAGTAGATCGACACGGCGGTCGCAATGGCCATTGCCGCGAATCCCGCCCACGGGTTGTGCTTGCGGTCGAACAGGAGGCCGTCGACGCGCTTGCCGCGGCGCAGGTACTGGTCGGCGAAAAACACCCCCAGCCATGGGCCGATCCAGTAAGCGATGATCAGCAGGAAGTCGTTGTACTTGGTTCCGGCGTCATGAAGGCCCGACAGCGCCAGGAAGAAGCCGGCCACTCCGAATACCAGCGCGACGATGGCCCTGCGCAGGGCAAGCGGCAACTTCACGCCGAGCGCGAGGAATGACATCGCTCCCGAGTACACGTTGAGAGCGTTCGCGCAGACAGCGCCCAATGCGATCGCCAGCAGCGTGACGTCCGCGAGGGGCGTGGCCAGGTGGCTTGTGAAACCGGCCGTCGGATTGTCAGCGAACTTGGAGCTGCTGGTCACCGTAGCCGCGGCGGCACCGACGATTTCCAGGACAACGCAGGACAAGAAGACGCCTAGGCCGGCCCACATCCCTGTGGCCCTGCGGTTCGTGTCCGGCGGCAGGTACCGCGTGTAATCGCTGGCGTAAGGGTTCCAGCCCGCCGCATAACCAAACGCGGCGCCGAAAGTGACGAGCCATCCGCCTATTCCGCCGGGGAAGCCCTCGGACGCCGCAGCGCCGGGGTTCGCCTTCGCGAAGATGACGACGGAAGCGATCAGAAAAACGACGACTAGGAACGGGAAGGATATCCGCTCGAAAATGTGCACGAAGTTGTGCCCGAAGAACGCGACTGCGATCTGCGCGACGACGATGATGATCAGGCAGATCTTCGTGTTCCAGCCGAGAAGCGCGTTCAGAGCGAATGCCCCGCTGACGCTGTTCACCGCGAACCAGCCGATGCCCGCGACCAGTGAGTTAATGCCGGCCGGGAGGATATTGCCCAGGAAGCCGAAGCCGATCCGCGACAGGACCATCTGCGGGACTCCATAAAGCGGTCCCCTTGCTGCGAGCACGCTCATGGACAATGAGCCGAAGGCCGTACCGAGGATGATTGCGAGCGCGGCCGTCCAGAACGTCTGGCCGAAGAACCAGATGCCGATAATGCCGACAAAGATGGTCGCGAATTCCATGTTCGGCGAGACCCATGTCCAGAACTGCTGATGCGGCTTGCCGTGCCGGTCGCCAAGAGGAATGAACTCCGCTCCGCCCGGCTCAACCGCCGTGACCTTGGCTCCGTAAACGCCTTCCCGCACCTCAGCTTCGATGACGGCGCCTGCCGCCTGTCTGGTATTGGTCACCTGCGGTCAACCCCCTAGATAGGGACAAATTCCTGCAGGTTAACGGTATTGGCCACGCCGAGCGCGCGTCTAGCACCACACGCCCGTGATTGGCACGACGATGCACGCGCTGGCGATCCGAAGGCGACGATCGGCAGATGGCTGATTTCGAGTCCAGCTGGTCTGCTGCCGACCCTGCGGTATTGCGTTGCCTGGAACAGGCCCACGCGAGCCTGCTCGCAGGCGGGCTGCCGTGCGGCGCAGTCGTGGTGGACGAGGACGGCGGCGGCGGCCGCAAGTACAAGAAGTTGACATCCTCCCCGCCGTAGGGGGCGGGGATTCCAAGAGCTAGCTCGCGAGGAGCAGATCATCTTGAGGTTCGCGGTTCACCGGCCCGGTAACCCGGTCGCCTCCGCGCGCAGTCACGGCATGCCCTGCCACGATGTTCCGTGCCGCGTTCACATCCGCGTTGCCGCAGTAGCCGCAATCCCGGCACCGGAAGACAGCTTGGCTCTCGCGAGCCTCCCGGTCCCGTCTCTTGCACTGCGAGCACGTCTGGGACGTGTACGCGGGACTTATCTTCTCCACCCGGCCAGGGGCTTTGTCGCCCAGTCGCCGGGCGAACAGCCCCCAGCCCTGGGCCAGGATCGACCGGTTCAGCCCGGCCTTGGCAGCCACATTCGTGCCCGGCTCATCCAGCGTCCCGGCAGCCGACCGGGTCATGTCCGCGATCCGCAAGTCTTCGATCCGGATCAGGTCATACCGGCTGGCGATCGCGGTGCTGGCTTTCTCGGCCCAGTCCTTGCGCCGGTCCCCGTCCCTGGCACGGATCCTCGCGAGCCGCAGCTTCGCCCGCTGGCGGCGGTTGCTGCCGCGCTGACGGCGGGCCAGCCGCCGCTGCAGCCGGGTCACGTCCATGGGCCTGGGTGCCTGGTAGGTCGTCCCGTCCGACAGCGCCAGCGTCAGCTTGACGCCGCGGTCGATGCCGGCGATCTCGCCAGTGCCAGGTCCGGGCACGGGTGCGGGAATGGCCGCGAACGCGACGTGCCACCGGCCGGCCCGGTCCAGGGTGATCCGGTAGGACTTCGCGTCCGGAACGGCTCGGGACCACCGGAACCGCACCCAGCCGATCTTCGGGACCTTCACCTGTCCCCATCTGCGGTTCAGCCGCCTGACGTCGCCGGCCTTGACCGCGACGATCCGGAAGCCCTCATTCCGGCCGCGCTTGCGCCGGCCCGGCTTGCGATGCGTCCCGGCGAAGAAATTCTTCATCGCCCGGTCAAAGTCGCGCAGCGCCTGCTGCTGCACCATCACGCTGCCGGCGGCCAGCCACCCGTTTGCCGCCCGCGCTTCGGACAGCTGCCGGCACTGCGCCGCGAACCCCGGCGCGCTCGTACGGCCGGGCGCCCACCACGCCTGCTGCTCGACCGCGAGGTTCCACGGCATGCGCGCAGTGCTCCCGCAGGACCGCCGCCTGCTGGGGAGCCGGGTACAGCCGGTACCGGGACATGGGCCCATCCTCCCCGACGGCTCTGACATTCCGGGCCGCCAGATTCCGCCCCGCCCCGAAGGACGGGCCTTCCACCGGAGACCATGGTGATGACGGTGGTCGACCGCTGACGGGAGCCCGGTACCGCGCCTGCCGTGTTCGCTACGGGAAGTGCGCCGGCCAGTCCTGGGATCTGAGCGCCGGTGCCTTGATCTACCGCCATGGCGATGCGAGCCGCACGTTCCTGCACGGCGACGCGGAGCCCGGCTCGATTGGCCTGAACCACGGCGACCGGCGCGCTCATCGGCACCCGGAAAAGCCTCGTCGCGTCGGCCTCGGCCCTGAGCGGCGCGGAGTGCGCCGGCACGAGATCGCCCACGCCGCCCCCGGCCGACAATGCCGGAAGGTAAAGCGTCGCAAGCGCGACGGCGGCCAGCCAGCCGATCAGCACCGGATAGCGCATGCTCACGATGACAAGCGCGTAGCCCCTGGCCAGTCGTCCGACAAGAGGCTGCCGCGCGGCCCTTGCCGCTGACGCCTGGGCCGCGGGGCGCGCTTTCGAGCGCTGGATCATGAAGCGGCCCACTACCCGGATCCCGGTGCGGCTACCATCGCGCAGATCGGCGATGGTCGCAGCGCCGGGTTAGCCGACTGTCAGCGCACGACGCGGTACCACAGGCCCGTGGCGAGCGGAGCCTCCATAACCTTCATGCGTTCCAGCCCGACTTGCATGCCGCCCGGCTGATCGAACAGCCTGACGCCGTCCCCGAGCAGCACGGGAGCTATCAGCGTGAGCACCTCGTCAAGCTCGCCCGCCTGCAGGCACTGCCTTGCGACGCTGGCGCCCATGATGTTGACGTATTTGTCGCCGGCAGCGGCCTTCGCGGCCGCCAGGCCCGCGAGCAGGTCGGCGACAAAGGTGATGCCGGGTACCGGCTTTGCCGGTACCTGATGGGTCAGCACGAACTGCGGACCCTCCCAGCCGCCGCCGAACGGCTTGCCCTCCTTGTCGGTCCCCCGGTGCGGGTCATCGCCGCCGAACGTTCGGGCCCCGACTAGCAGGGCGCCGATCCGGCCGATGAGCTCGTCAACATCGGGGTTGGGCTCCAGATACGGGGTCATCCAGGACATGTCGCCGCCTGGTCCGGCGATGAAGCCGTCCAGCGACATCGTGACCGAGTACAGCGTTCTGGCCATGAACCTGGCACCTCCAAGTGATTGGCACGTCTGAACTCCCTACCCCGCCAGACGTGCGACATGTGAACGTATCGTCTCGTGAGATGTCAGGGTGGGTCAGGACCAGGTCAGGACCGATTGCCCGTGTTACGTCTGTGAGATGTTGACCAGCCAGGACATGCCGAACTGATCGACGCACATGCCGAACTCATCGCCCCAGACCTGCTTGTCCAGCGGCATCGTTACCCTCCCGCCAGCGGACAGCTTGTTGAAGTACCCGCGCAGCACGTCGGCGTCCGCGGCGTCGCCGCTGAGGCTAATCGAGAAGCCTGCCGGAGCGTGGTACTCCATCTCGCTAGTGACGTCCGCGCCCATGAGGGCGTAGCCGGCGTCGGTCTCGAGCATCGCGTGCATGATCCTGTCGGCGTCGGCGCCCTGGCCGCCGTAGTCGGCGAAGGTGTTCATGTTGAGCGTTCCGCCAAAGACGCTCGCATAGAACTCCATCGCCTGGCGGGCGTTGCCGTTGAAGTTGAGGTACGGATTCAGCCTGGAAGCCATGATCATCTCCTCCAACTCATTGGTTGGTGCATGCCACCGCGATCGTGGCCGGAGCGGCCGATGCTAACGGCCGCCCGGCCCCGCGCCGGAGACTTCCCGGCCGCCCGGGCTGGAAACCTCCCGGCCGCCTAGGCAGAAGTAGCTACCTTCCACAGATACCCGTCGGGATCACTGAAGTAGCCGAAGTATCCGGCCCACTCCGAAGCGCCGGCCGGCTTCACAATCGCACCGCCCGCCGTTGCGGCGCTGTTCATGATCTCGTCAACCTCGTCCCTCGCCGCCACGATGTAGTGGAACGAGATACCGGTGAAGCCCGACCCTTCAGCGGGGACGCCCGCGTCTGCTGCCGCCGCCTCCCGCTCATACAGGGCTAGCGAAGACGACTCAGCGCCGAGGCTCAGCGACACGAAGCCCGGATGATCCTTGTCGATCGCGCAGCCGAGCCCGTCCACGTAGAACTTCCTGGCTTTGCCGAGGTCCTGCACGCCCAGCATGATCGCCGTCACCTGCACAGACATGGTCATCTCCTGTTGTCATCCGATGTTTGACTGCGTCATCGGCTATGACGTAGCCGCGCGTGTGAATGTGACCGCGCGCCAACGCGGCCTGCCGGGTCGCGAGCCGCGGGGCATGCCAGGATGAGGGCATGGCGAGTCCGCGCGCGGGGCAGCCGGCTGCCCGTGAAGACCTGATCGACGTGCCGCAACTGGTCACCGCGTACTACGCGTTGCACCCTGATCCGGGCGAGCCACGCCAGCGGGTTGCGTTCGGCACCTCTGGACATCGCGGGTCGGCACTAACGGCAAGTTTCAACGAGGACCACATACTCGCGACGACGCAGGCGATCTGCGAGTACCGGGCCAGCGAGGGCATTGCGGGGCCGCTGTACCTTGGCGCGGACACACATGCACTGTCCGAGCCCGCCAGGGTCAGCGCGATCGAGGTGCTAGCTGCGAACGGCGTCAGGATCCTGCTGGACGCCCGCGACGGCTACACCCCCACGCCTGCGATTTCCAGGGCAATCCTCGCGCACAACCTGCGGGCCACCGGCGATCGCGCCGACGGCATCGTCGTCACGCCGTCGCACAATCCGCCACCGGACGGCGGCTTTAAGTACAACCCTCCGGATGGCGGTCCAGCAGACACCGGCATCACCAGCAAGATCCAGGACCGGGCCAATGCGCTGCTGGCCGAAGGGCTGACCGGCGTCCAAAGGATTCCGTATGCACAGGCGATGGCGGCTGACACCACGGGCCGGTACGACTTTCTTGACGGTTACGTGTCGGCTCTCCCAGGAGCCGTCGACCTCGGCGCGATCGCGGCGGCAGGGCTGCATATCGGCGCGGATCCGCTTGGCGGGGCGAGCGTACGCTACTGGGCCGAGATCGCCGATCGGTACGGTCTTCACCTGTCTGTCGTAAACACCGACGTCGACCCGACGTTCCGGTTCATGACGCTGGACTGGGACGGCAAGATCCGGATGGACTGCTCGTCACCATTTGCCATGGCCAGCCTGATCGCGCGCCAGCATGAGTTCGCGGTCGCGACAGGGAACGACACCGACGCCGATCGGCACGGCATCGTCACTCCCGACGCCGGACTGCTGAATCCCAACCACTACCTGGCAGTGGCCATCGAGTACCTCTACCGGAACCGCGACAACTGGCCGCCTACGGCGGCTGTCGGGAAGACGCTCGTCAGCTCCTCGATGATTGACAGGGTCGCGGCGGGGCTGGGCAGGCGCCTGTTCGAGGTGCCGGTCGGCTTCAAGTGGTTCGTGCCCGGGCTGCTAGACGGCTCGGTGGGATTCGGCGGCGAGGAGAGCGCCGGGGCCTCTTTCTTGCGGAATGACGGATCGGTGTGGACGACAGATAAGGACGGCATCATCCTGGCCTTGCTGGCCTCCGAAATCACGGCGGTGACGGGCCGGTCGCCATCGCAGCTCTACGAGGATCTGATGGCGCGGTACGGTTCGCCCGCCTACGCGCGGATCGATACGGCGGCCACCCCAGAGCAGAAAGCCGCGCTCGCTAAGCTGTCACCGGCCCAGGTAACGGCATCCGAGCTCGCGGGCGAAAAGATCACCGCGACGCTGACCAGTGCACCAGGCAATGACGGCCCGATCGGCGGGCTCAAGGTGATCGCCGAATCCGGGTGGTTCGCAGCGCGGCCGTCAGGCACCGAGGACGTGTACAAGCTCTACGCCGAGTCATTCCGCGGGCCCGATCACCTCGCGGAGATCCAGCGCGAAGCCCAGGAGATCATCGCCAGGGCCCTGCGCCAATGAGAGCGCCGTAAATAGCATGCTTTCGGCTGCTTTTGGACGCTTTTAAAAGCTTTTCGCTTTTCACCAGCTATGTTAAAACGGAACGCGGAGCTTATCATCATTCCGTGCGCAGGGCCGCCCATCCGGGCAAAACGAAGGCAGCAGCCCTGCTTGTTGTTATCGCTTTCGGCGCCGGTTTACTTGCCGGCATAGCTAGTATTCCGATTCTCGCCGTGACCGGCATCGTAACCAGGGACGCAGCGCGCACGTTCAATACTCTTCACGTAGCCGGTCTTGGCCAGCTGCCGGCCCGATCTGAGGTCCTTGATTCGCGCGGCAAGCTGCTCGCCTATTACTACCCGCGCAACATCTACCGCGTCCCGGTTCGCTACAGCCAGATCGCGCCGGTGATGCGAAATGCCATCATCGCGATCGAGGACGAAAGGTTCTATCAGCACGGTGCCCTCGATTTGCGCGGCACCATCCGCGCGCTGACCTCGACACTGTCCGGCTCGGGAACGCAAGGCGGATCGGACATCGCGCAGCAGTACGTCAAGAACGCCTGCATCCTGGCGGCACAAAACCCGCGGCAGGCGGCCCAGTGCAGCGCCGTGACGGTGGCGCGGAAGCTAACCGAACTACGCGTGGCCGCCAACGTCATGCGCCGCATGACCAGAAACCAGCTGCTTGCCGCTTATCTGAACGCCGCGTATTTCAACCACCAGGCCTACGGCGTGCAGGTCGCCGGGCGGTTCTACTTCTCGACCCCCGCGAGATCGCTCACGCTGACCCAGGCAGCCTTGCTGGCCGGCCTGGTCCAGAACCCGGCGGCGTTCGATCCGCTGCAACATCCAGTAGCGGCCGTCCACCGGCGCAACATCGTGCTGCAGGCGATGGCGCGCCTGCATTACATCTCTCGCGCGCGAGCCGCGTCCGCCGAAGCCCAGCCGCTCGGGCTGCACACGTCCCCGCTTCCGCTGCAGACAGGTTGTTCCAGCAACGCTGCCCGCAGGGCGGCGTTCTTTTGCGACTACGTGCTGTCGGTACTGCGCACCGATCCGTTCTACTCGAAGGTTTGGACCGCCCTGAACGAGACCGGCGGCATGCGGATCTATACAACGATGGGTCCCGGTTATCAAGCGGCCGCCAATCATGCTGTCAATTTCGTCGAGCCCGCGAACTCGAACTATTACAACCCTGGTCACAACGCGGATACCGAGGTGCTGATTCAGCCGGGCACCGGCTACATCAGGGCCATTGCGATCAACCGCCCGTACGGCATAGGGCCGGGTCACACGACCGTGGACTACGCGGTCAACAGCAGATACGGCGCGAGCGCGGGCGTACAGACGGGTTCCTCCTCGAAGGTGTTCACGCTCGTCACAGCCCTCAAGGAAGGGCGGCCCTTCGGCTATCACCTGAAGGTCACCTCGCCGACCACCGTCGGGCCTTACACCAACTGCCACGGTGGCTACGTCCCGCCATTCAAGGTCATCAACGCCGAGGGCCCGCAGAGCGCGCACACGTACACCATCTATCAGGGGACCACTGCCTCGATCAACGCGTTCTACGCCAAGCTTGAAGAGCGCGTCGGTCTGTGCAATGTGGTCAGGACTGCCGCCAGCCTCGGGCTGACCAGGGCAGACGGCACCTCCCTGCTGCGCAGAGACCCGCACCTGCCGCGCGACAGTAACCTCTCGGTAGACAATTACCCGTCTTTCACGCTCGGGTCTGTCTATGTGTCGCCACTCAACATGGCGGCGGCGTACGCGACACTCGCCGCCCGGGGCGTCTACTGCCGGCCGGTGGCGATCAGGTCGATAACCGGCCGCAGCGGCGAGTCCATCCCAGTCGAGAGACCGGGCTGCCACCGGGCTATCAGCAGATCCGTTGCCGATGCAGCCAACTACGTTCTGCAGGGCGTCCTTGGCGGCGGCGGGACCGCGTTCAACCGCGGAATCGGCATCCCGGCGGCGGCCAAGACAGGCACCGCGAATGGCGGCTTCTACGCCGCCTTCGCCGGATATACGCCACGGCTGGCCGGTTACGTCTCGGTCTTCAATCCCATCTCGCCGACCGGCAGCGGAGCCATGGTTTATCCACGGGCCGATTACCGTGAGGTCGACGGCGCGCTCAGCACTCCTAGCCAGATGTTCGGGGACAACGCACCTGGCGCGACCTGGCAGATGACATTCCTGCACCTGCACCTGCACCTGCGTCCCAAGCAGTTCGTCTACCCGCCGGCGTACCCATACTTTGATCTGCCGCTGATCTACAAGCCGCCGCACAAGAAGAAGCACAAGAGCCCATCCCCGACGCCCACGCCGTCCGCATCACCGACCGCGAGTCCGCCGGCCTCGCCCACGCCTTCGCCATCGGCGAGCCCGAGCTCGAGCCCGGTTCCCGCCGAGCTGGCCAGACGCTGGCCGGCAGCAGGACACTGGCACGCACAAAGCCGCGAGCCTGGGCGCCGGCCACGCGCACCCGGGCCACGTGAGGTTCCGCTGGCGGTCATCGAGTACGGCAATCGAGAGTTCTGAGCATCTCAGAGAGTTCACCGGAGGTCGTCCCCTTCGCACCGGTTAGGGTTCGGGCATGAATGGCGCACAGGCCCTGCTTCGGACGTTTGCTGACAGCGGCGTCGCCGCGTGCTTCGCCAACCCGGGCACCTCCGAAATGCACTTCGTCGCGGCGCTTGACGCCGTGCCTGACGTGCGTGGAGTGCTATGCCTGTTCGAGGGAGTCGCGACGGGTGCGGCAGACGGCTACGGCAGGATGACAGGTCGCCCCGGCGCGGCCTTGCTGCACCTCGGGCCCGGCCTGGGCAACGGGATAGCTAACCTGCACAACGCCCGCCGGGCGAACACCCCGCTCGTCGCGGTCGTGGGAGACCATGCGACCTACCACAAGCGTTTCGATGCGCCTCTGGAGTCCGATATCGACGCATTGGCCAGAGCGGTCTCGTCCTGGGTCAGGCGCCCTGCGCGAGCAGCCGACGTCGGGGCCGATGCCGCCGACGCGATCGCCGCCGCGATGACTCCGCCAGGCCATGTCGCCACGCTCATACTGCCCGCTGACACATCATGGTCCGACGGCGCCGAGCCGGCGGCTCCTCCCGTGCCCCGGCCGCCGTCACCGGTTGCGGACGATACCCTCAACGCTGTCGCGGACGTGCTTCGAAGCGGCGAGCCCTGCGTGCTTCTGCTGGGCGGCGCTGCGCTGCGAAGGCCTGGGCTAGAAGCGGCCAGCCGCATCGCAGCGGCCGGATACGCGCGTCTGATCGGCGAGACCTTTCCCGCGAGACTCGAGCGCGGTGCAGGAATCCCGCCGGTGGAGCGGCTCGCCTATCTCACTGAGATGGCGAGCGCACAGCTCGCTGGCGCGCGACGTCTGATACTGGCCGGGGCCAGGTCGCCCGTCTCGTTCTTCGCCTACCCTGGCCGGCCGAGCTCGCCCGTCCCCGTTGGCTGCCAGGTGTACGTGCTCGCTGAAGCGCGCGACGACGCGCCAGCGGCGCTGGCCGCGCTCGCAGATCTGGTGGCACCTGACGCCAAGCCGGCTCCGCAGCAGCCCGGCCGCCCCGGGTTGCCGGACGGCGAGCTTACCGGCGAGAGCGCCGCCGCGGTGATCGGCGCATTCCTTCCTGAGGGAGCGATCGTCTGCGATGAGGCGAACACCTCAGGGATCTGGCTGCCCGCAGCAACCGCGGGCGGGCCGCCGCATGACTGGCTCGCGCTCACCGGCGGCGCTATCGGCCAGGGCCTTCCGCTAGCGACGGGCGCGGCGATTGCCTGTCCGGGCCGAAGCGTCATTGCCCTGGAGGCCGACGGCAGCGCGATGTATACGATCTCCGCGCTGTGGACTCACGCCAGGGAGCAGCTGGATATCACCACGATCATCTTCAGCAACAGGCGATACGCCATTCTCGGTATGGAGCTGGACCGGGTCGGGGCTACCGCGGGTGGTCAGGCGGCCCGTCGCCTGTTCGACCTGTCGAAGCCGGACATCGACTTCGCGGCGCTGGCAGGTGGCATGGGCGTGCCTGCCACCCGCGCGAACACCGCCGGCGAACTGGCGGATCAGCTACGGAATGCGCTCGCGGAACCAGGACCGCATGTGATTGAGGCGGTCGTGCCCGCGCCGTTTTAGCCGCGCCGGCTCGGTTCTGGCCCGCCACCGGATTGGCGGTCATGCGAGCGGCCCTGCTCAGCGCTGCAGGAACTCAGCGGCAAGCTTGGCGGGAGCGCACGCCAGCCAGCCGTCAGTCAGGGCATCACGAAGCTCGGCGGCTGATGTCTCAGGCAGCTTGACCAGGATGGCCGCATAACCGTCGAAATGCGGGATCGTGAAGAACGTTCGCGGATGCGCTGCGAGCAACGCTTCCTTCTCGCCCAGGTCCTCGGTCCGCACCGCCAGTATCGGCCCGGCGGGCGGCGTCTGCTCGCCGAACCGCCTGATATCGGCCTTGCTGAACGGACGCTCCCACGCGAACGCTTTGCCAGCCACGTACCAGGTGCGATTGCCGTGCCGTTCGCCTGCTGTGACATCGGGCAGTCTGGCAGCGAGCTGTTCGACATCATCGAAGGTCGCCACATCGACACCGTACTCGTCGCGACGGCGGCGTCCCGGCGTCCCACATTTCGACCGAACACGATATAGCTTGATAGGTAGACGCGATACTACTTATCGTCCATTGTCATGGATGCGGCTGTCATGGATGCGGCGCAGATCCTGGCCGCACTCGGAACGCCGGAGGGCAGAACCGATCCGTATCCGCTCTATGCGGCACTGCACGAGCTTGGCGAGGTCATCAAGCTCAGTGAGCACGACGTGCTCGTCGTCGGGTATGACGACATCAACCTGGTCCTGCGTGACCCGGGCTTCCTGGTCACCGATGAGGCCACTCTGGACGAAGGCATTCCCGCATGGCGGGACAATCCGGTCTTCCTCCAGAGCGTGGACTGGATCCTGAACCTCAACGCCCCGCGGCACGCGCGGATCAGGAGCCTGCTCGCGAAGACTTTCACCGCCCGGCGCGTCGTGGGCATGCGTCCTGCGATCGAGGCGATGGCGGACGACCTGCTTGACGCGATGGCCGACCGCGGCGCCAACGGGTCCGCCGTCGAGTTCATGCAGGATTTCGCTTACCTCCTGCCCGTGACGGTGATCTGCGAGCTGATCGGGATACCAGACATTGATCGCGCGGGTTTCTGGCCGCTGGCCAGGGACCTGGCCGGGATCTTTGAGATGCACGACCTCGAAGCCCTGCCGCGCATCAATGCCGCGGCAGTCGAGCTGCTCTCTTATTTCACCGACCTGGCTGCCCAGCGACGTTCCGATCCCCGCGGCGACCTGCTCAGCGACCTGCTGGCGGTCAGCGATGAGGCCGACGGCAGGCTCACTGACGCGGAACTGCTGCACAACATGACGCTGCTCCTCGTCGCGGGCTTCGAGACCACCACCAACCTGCTCGGCAATGGTCTGCAGATCGTGCTTGACCGACCCGAGTACGTGGAAGGCGTCGGCGCCGGCTCCGTTCCCCCTGCCGCGTTCGTCGAGGAAAGTGCTCCGCTTCGATTCACCCGTCCAGCTCACCAGCCGCCATGGCTGCGACACGACCATCAGCGATGTTGCCGTCTCAGCGCAGTCCGAGGTTGTGCTGCTGCTCGGGGCGGGCAACCGGGACCCGCGAAGGTTCGCCAACGCGCTCAGCTTCGACCCCGCGCGCGGCGATGGCGGCCCGCTCAGCTTCGGCGGCGGTGCGCACTTCTGCATCGGTGCCGCGCTGGCCAGGCTCGAAGGCGCGGTTGCGTTCCCTCGGCTGTTCGGCCGGTTCCCGAAGATAGCCCCGGCCGGCGAGCCAACCCGCCGGGATACGTTGTTGCTGCGCGGATTCGACACGCTGCCGGTGTCGGTGGCCTGACCTGCGCGGTCAGCCCGCTGACCGCGCGCCAGTCGTCCCCTTCACCGTGATGCTGTAGATGCCTTCCTGGAACGTTCCGGCGGAATCCGGCGGCAGCTGAGTGAACCAGATCACCAGGTAGCGTGCTCGCTTGGGATCACGAAGCTTCAGCCGGACGCTGCCTCCCACGTCATGAGCGGTGGCCTGAACCCGGTCGTCGGCGAGCACAGGCTCGGCGCCGGTGTACAACGTCAGGTCGGCGCCTGTCGCGTTGTCGATAAGGAGCCGGACGCTGCTGATCTTCACGGGCCGCCCCATGTCCACCAGCAACCCGGTCCCGGTCTTCAGATTTCCGAACGCCGCCGAGGCGTACCACTGCGTGCGCCAGGCTGTGGCCTCGCTCGCGTCGATCGCCGCGGATGCCGTACTCGGGTTGTCCCCCGAGCTTGTTCCGGCCGGACCGAAAGCCGAAGCACTGGCCGGTTCCAGAACGCTCGGGGTGGCCGACGGGCTCGGCGACGGAGTTTGCACGCCGGTGTGCTTGTGATTGCCGTGACGTCCGTGAGCCTGGTGGCCGGAAGGGGCGTGGCGTTGCCCAGTGCCGCTCGGGCCGGCTGCCTTCGCGTTCTGGCGCGAGGATGCGGGGCTGAAGGGCGCGACGATCACGATGTCGAAGACGGCCAGCCCCAGCCAGACCAGCACCAGCGCGAGCGGCCAGCCTCTCAGGCGCGGACGGCGCCCCTGCTGGCCGCGCGTGAGCGCATCCAGCGGTGTCGTGTCGTCGAGATCTGCCATCGCCTGCTGTGCTCGGGGTCGCTCGGCCTCCGGGCCGGAGACGGCTGTCAGTTTATGGCCTCGGCAGGCGCGCGGCTAGGCGTACCGGCACCAGCGGAAATATCGCACCGGGCAGCAGAAAGCCGCCGGCCCGGAGCCGCCCATCGGGGCGGTCCGGGCCGGCGGCCTGAACAGTTGCCGCAGCTTGCTACTAGAAGCGCGGTGTCGCTGTGGAAATGTCGTAGCTCTTGCCCCAGTACCACTGGGTGGCGTCCGAGCCTGGCACGACGTGCGGCGAGCCGGTCGGATCCGCGATCCAGTAGCGGACGTGAGACCGCATGTTCGCCGGAAGGTGCCCGATCGCAGCCTTAACTGCCGGCCACTGTGAGCGCATGGTGTAGATCCTCGCCAGCGCCTTCGGGTTGTCATGCAGGCGGTGCCACGCCCAGCTCGCCGCCATTGGTGGCGTGGCGTCCCCAGGCTCGACGTCGAGCACAGAGGCAGCGTGGTCGTAGCCAGTGACATCGATCCACATGACCTTGCTGTGCCCGGCCGTGTCCGATGGGGAAGCAGCGTAGTTGCCGGTCGCGTAAATCGCTGCGGCCCTGTGCGCTGGGATCGCTGACGGCGTGACCGAGTCGTAGATCAGATACGGCTTCCGTGCCGGCGCCTTGTGGTGCGCGGGCGCGGCGCCGTGCTTGGAGGCACTGTGCTGCGGGGCGCCGTGCTTGGAGGCACTGTGCTGAGAAGCACCGTGCTGCGAACTGCTCTTGTGCTTGTCGGCACCGCTGTTGCCTGAATTGGTCTTGGCAGGGCTCTTGGCCGCCGGGCTGTTCGCAGAGTCCTGCTTGCTCGGCGCCCGCTTGCTCGGAGCCTGCTTAGCCGCGTGGTCAGCGGCAGCGTCCTTGGCAGCCACGTGCTGCGACGCGGCCGCGACGCGCTCGGCGGGTGCCGGCGCCGATCCGCCGGACACTCCGGCGGCGGCCACTGCCACGATGACGGCGGCCGCGGCGGCCGCTCCGATCGTCAGCTTGGCGTTGCGGCGAGCGAGCCCGTTAGCCTTGGCAGTCGCGTCGGCGACCGTCGCAAGGATGATCGCGAGCACCCGACGTGCAGAACGCATGAAACGGTTGTAATAGGGCAGAATTCGCTGGAACAGGGCATGGAGGAATGAGATTCGGGGGTGCACACTGAACCTTCGTTCGGGCGCCGGGGGGCGGCGCTCGGTGATGACCCAGGAGATGCCAGCCGAAATCAAGCGGCTTGAGCGGGGGATTCGTGGATGTGTCGCGGGTCAGGGCGGCGCGTTGCGTTGGGGGGCAACCATCACACGCCTGGGCGCTCTCGGTTACTCATTGTGAACGCAGAGAAGCACAGTGTTAAGTCCCAGGGAATCGGTCAAAGCCTATGATCTACGTCACACAGGCAGTCCTAGGTTGTCGAAGGCCTTAAGTTCCCGCGTCATGGCGGCCTTCACGCAGGAGTTGCCGATCCGCCCGACTCGCGGAACACTTCGAAGCACCTTGTCACAAACACGCTTATAGCCACCCGCCGGGGAGGACGCGTTGGCCGCTATCGCGCTGATCGTGGTCCTCGCCGTGCTGATTGGCGGCGGCATAGCAACCTGGACGAGGCTGGCAGCCAGGAACACTCGCCACATCGCCGGTGGAGTCGCCGATGATGAGCCGCACGAGCTGCTCCGCGGCGGCGTCATGGCCAAGCATGTGATCACGAGCGGCACGCTGGTCCGGCTTGAGTTCTTCGACTGGGGTATCAGGCTTCGCGGCACGGCTATCGCGCGCTGGGCGGTACCTACCTGGGAAGCCAGGTATGACGAGCTGGCAATCGCGGAGCTCGTCTCACTTCCGGCCAGCAGGATCGCCGTATGGTTCCGGCTCCGCAACGACGACCCGCACACCATCGGCTTCTTGTCCGACCGGAGCTCAGAGGTGCTCCGGCTGCTTGAGCGTCGCGGCGTGCCCGTGAACAGGGCAGTCACCAAGATCAGGAGCGTGGACGAACTATACGGGTAGCGATCTGGCGAGCGCAGGTCAGGTGTTGCCCCAGGTGTTGGCGTGCAGCGGAACCTTGCCGTCGCATCCAGGTTTCGGCTTCGGGATCAGCGTGGTGTCTGGCGGGCACGGATTCAGGATCATTGGCGGAAGCGGCTTCTGCGTGAAGTTGAAATCCTTGATCAAATCGCCGAGCTGGCCCGCCCTCTCGCGCACGTCGGGACGCGAATCGGGGCGGCCATCGGTCGTCGGATCGATCCGCTCGTTGCCCAGGAAGTCATCCTCGATGAACTTCAGGTACGCGTCGGTCGTCAGCGTCTGCGAGTCGATGAACCCGCGCCTGGCATAGGGGCTGATCACCATCGCGGGCACGCGTATGCCGTAGCCCAGTTTGTCCACGCTCGGCGGGTTGACGTGATCGTAGAAGCCACCCCAGTCATCCCAGGACAAGAAGATCGCGGTCGAGTCCCAGTTCGGACTCCGCATAACCGCGTTGATGACCTTGGTGACATAGGCTTGCCCGCTGCTCACCAGCGCGGGCCCGTGCTCGCTGTCCCGTAGGTCCGGTGCAATCCAGGACACTTTTGGCAGCCTTCCTGCCTTGGCCTGATGGTAGAAGACGTTCAGAGACCGGATGTTCTGAGTCTGATGGTCCTTGTGCACATCGGTGAAGCCTGGCAGGACGTTCCAGATCTTCCAGACGCCATTGAGGTGATGGTCAGCCACCGCGCCGTGATCAAGGTAGTAACCCCAGCTCACGTGATGCTTATGCAGCAGGTAGGTCAGGTCGGTCCAGGCGAACGGGGTTGGCTGGCCCGGCTCACGATCCGGCGGATTCGACGACGTCTTGCAGCTCATCGGATCGTCGGGATCCGCGCACTGTGCAGACCACCCGGAGACGATGAGCAGGTGGGCGGGCAGGCTCCATGAACCTGCAGCCTCGAAGAAGTGGTCCTGCAGCACGAAGTTTTTGGCGTAAGCCCAGTAATTCGGGATGTCACTACCTACGTGATAGCCCATCACGCCCGTGTGGCACGGTCCTTGGCTCTTGCACAGCTTGTTTTCGGCAGCGGAGACGAATCCGTCTAGCTTTCCTCCGTTCACATCGGCTACGAAATCCTTCTGGTTATGCGGATCGTTGCCGTTGCTGTCGTGATGGTCGACATATGGCTTCTGGCAGCCTCCGTTGTGCGGGTCGGGCAGGCACACACCGGCCGGGATGCCATCTGCACCAGGGAAGGTCCCGAAGTAGTGGTCGAAGGAGCGGTTCTCCTGCATGATCACGATGATGTGCTTGATCTTGTGGATGCCCGCGTCCTGGCGCGAGGCCGATCGGCCAGGGGTCTGAGTAAGTACCGCTACCACGATGGCCACGGCGACTTCGGCGGTAACCAATGTTGCCGGCGCGAGCCGCCGCCTTGATCGCCTGTGGCGCGGCATTCTCCCTCCCGGGCCAGCGGCAGGACAGTGACATGCCCGGCGTGCGTGAAGGCTAACATGAGCTGCTTGAACGCGTACGAAATGGGCTTAGGGGCCATTGGTCTTGCATCGGGGCCGTCGCGGAGCGCCATGCGCAGGCACCGTCGCCTCGGCCTGAGAAATCTCCGCCGCCCTGTCGATTTCCGCGTCCGGCGCACGTTGGATGGCTGACGCTGCCAGCGGGCACGCTTGTGCCTGTGAGCCACCGGAGGATCACATGAAGTACGCACTGCTGATCTACGCCGCCCCCGGCGCGTCCGAAGGGGTGCAGCCAGCCGACGACGGAGTTATCAATGGCTGGCTCGACTACACCGTTGCGATGAAGGAGTCAGGATCGCTACTTGGCGCCGAGCAACTCGCTCCAGTCGAGACAGCAACCAGCGTGACGCTGCGATCCGGCGACCGCCTGCTTACCGACGGACCGTTCATCGAGACCAAAGAGCATCTGCTCGGGTTCTATCTGCTCGACGTCCCTGATCTGGATACGGCCCTCGACTGGGCGGCCAAGATGCCGATCATGAGGTACGGCACCGTCGAGATCCGCCCGGTGCTGGAGGGCCAGGCGTGGCGGGAACCCCTGGAATAGCGACCGCCGCGCTGGAGCGCGCATACAAAGACGAGTGGACGGCGGTCGTCGCGACGCTGGCCCGCCGTCTCGGTGACCTCCAGGCCGCCGAGGACGCGGTCTCCGAGGCGTTCGCCGCGGCTGCGCGGACCTGGCCGGCTGACGGTGTACCGCCGAAACCCGGTGCCTGGCTGACCGTGACCGCATGGCGGAAAGCCGTCGATCAGCTGCGAGCGGAGCAGCACATCGCAAGGGTAGGCCTCTCGCCGCAGGTCGCCGCCGTCCCCGATGCCAGCGAGGGTGCCGACGCGGAGGTGGTCACTATGGAGGACGACCGGCTGGCACTGATCTTTGCCTGCTGCCACCCGGCGCTCGCTGCTGAGGTGAGGGTCGCGCTCACACTGCGGTACGTAGCCGCGCTGACCACGAAGGAGATCGCCGCCGCCTTCTTGGCCCCTGAACCGACGCTTGCGCAGCGTCTGGTCAGGGCCAAGCGCAAGATCCGTGACGCCGGGATCCGGTTCGAGGTGCCGAGGAGCGACGCGCTGGCGGCGCGGCTGGCCGGCGTCCGTGCCGTCATCTATCTGGTCTTCAATGAGGGCTACGCCGCGACGGCAGGCGCTGAACTGCTGCGCGTCGATTTGTGCGCCGAGGCGATCTGGCTTGGCAGGGTACTGCACCGTCTGCTTCCTGAGGACGCGGAGTGCGCAGGGCTGCTCGCCCTGATGGTCCTGACGCATTCGCACGCCAAAGCCAGGGTGGACGCGGACAGCCGACCGGTGCTCCTAGCGGACCAAGACAGGAGCTTGTGGAATACCGAGCTCATCGCGGAGGGCACACAGCTGCTAGACGAGGCCATTGCACGTCGCTCCCCTGGCCCCTATCAACTGCAGGCGGCCATCGCAGCGCTGCACGCCCAGGCCGCGTCGTTCGAGCAGACCGACTGGCCTCAGATCGCCGCGCTGTACGCCGAGCTCGCGCGCCGCACGCCGTCACCGGTGATCGAGGTGAACCGGGCCGTGGCTGTCGGTTTGGCCGACGGCCCTCTGGCAGGCCTCGCGGTGCTGGACCGCGTGCTCACAGCTGGCGAGCTAGCGGACTACGGCCCGCTGCATACAGCGCACGCTGACCTGCTAGACAGGGCCGGGCGCACTGAAGAAGCGACGGCCGCCTGGGCACGGGCGATACAAACCACAGACAACCACTCCCTGCGCGAGTCGCTGCGCCGCCGGGTCGTTCAGAGAGAGACTCCGCCGCAACCCAGCTGACACGCCCACCCGCAGCCGCGTGAATTTCTTGTCCCGCCCTGTCGAATTACGTCCCGAGGCTCCGTAGGACGGGTAACTCGGGCGGTCCGCAGGTGCCAGCGGGCGCCGCTGCCCGGTCCCGGAGGTGGGACATGCAGCTCACCAAGTCCGCCAGCACCCCGCGATGGGCGCTCGGGCTTACCTCGGTGGCCTTCTTTATGACCGCGCTCGACGCGCTCGTGGTTATCACGGCTTTGCCCGCAATTCACGCAGGTCTCGGCGGCAGCGTCGGAACGCTGGAATGGACGGTTAACGCCTACACCTTGACGCTTGCCGCAGGCATCATCACGGCCGCGGCACTTGGCGACCGGCTCGGTCGCCGGCGCGTCTACGTGGCCGGCCTCGTCGCCTTCACGATTGCGTCGGGCGCGTGCGCGCTCGCTCCGACCGCAGGTTTGCTGATTGCGGCAAGGGCCGTCCAGGGCCTGGGCGCGGCGCTGATCACGCCGCTCAGCCTGACGATCCTGGCATCGGCTTTCCCGCCAGAACGACGTGCCAGCACCGTCGGGATCTGGGGCGCCGTCGGCGGCCTGGCGATCGCCGGCGGGCCGCTGATCGGCGGAGCTGTCGTGCAGGGTCTGGACTGGCACTGGATCTTCTGGCTGAACGTGCCGGTAGGCCTGGTAGCTGCGGCGCTCTCAGCGGTCAAGCTGCCGGAGAGCTACGGCCCGCGAGCCAGGCTGGACCTGCCCGGCGTGGTAATCGCCGCCGCCGGAGCGGTATCTCTCGCCTGGGGCCTGGTCAGGTCCGCGACCATCGGCTGGAGCAATGCCCAGGTCATCGGCGCACTGTGCCTGTCAGCGGCCCTGTTCTTCGGCTTCGCGCTCTGGGAGCGGCGCGCACGCGATCCGATGCTGCCGCTTCGCCTGCTACGGGTACCCGCGTTCGCGGCCGCCAACGTGACCAGCTTCGCGATGATGGCCAGCATCACCTCGGCAGCGTTCTTGATGTCGCAGTACTTTCAGCTCGGGCTTGGCCACTCGCCGCTCAGTACTGGCCTGCGCTTCCTGCCGTGGACGCTCACGCCGCTGCTGATCGCGCCAGCCGCCGGGGCACTAGCGGACAAGATCGGCTCGAAGCCGCTGATGGCGCTCGGCCTGGCGATGCAGGCGGCCGGGCTGGCCTGGATCGCGCTAACCGCAACTGACACGACCGGCTACGGCCAGTTCGTTGCGCCGCTGGTCCTCGCAGGCATCGGTATCTCGATGGCGATCCCCACGGTGCCTGCCGCGGCGCTGAACTCGGTGCCGCAGACGGACGTCGGCAAGGCGTCGGGTGTGCAGGGCACACTGCAGCGCTTCGGCGCGGTCTTCGGGGTCGCCATCGTCGTGGCGGTGTTCAGCGCGAACGGTCACCTGAGCTCGCCGGCTGGCGTGGTAGCCGGGTTCCGCCCAGCTCTGGCGGCCGCGGCCAGCTTCTCGCTCGCCGGTGCGCTCACCGCGCTGGCAACCGCCCGCCGGCGCACACCTGCTCCGGCCGCCCCGCAGCAGGAAGCCCGCCTGCTCATTTCCGCAGAAAGGTAAGCAGTCATGCCAGCACAACGCGAACACGTCCAGATCACCGGCGCAGGCCAGTACCGGGCTGCCAGGCTCGACCTGCTTGCAAGGGAAAGAGCTGACCAGGTTGCGGATGCGGTCGCCGCCAGCGGCGAAAGCTGAGGTGGGTCGACCTCACGCCGAAGGCCAGGGACGAGCAGGACCTGCCCTGGCCGATGGCCTGGGTACGCAGGCACGACTGCTACTGACTATTCGCTCCCGGCTATGCCGCGGCCGAGGTACTCAGGCCTGGCGAGGGCAGCATGCGCCGCCAGCGTGGCAGCGACCCCGTCCCACCGGTCGGCCGGCATCGGGATCACCCGGCCCAGCTCGTTGTCCACATGCAGGTAGAGGTGCTCGCCCGTCGCAACGACCGTCCCGTCGCGGCGAGTGAGTGCCGTGTGTACCCTCAGCCGCTTGGGATCGGCGCTGACCAGGAAGCTCGCCGCTGCGAGCCGGTCATCGCCCGCGGTCTCGGCGAGGTAGCGGATATGACTCTCGACGGTGTACATCGCCCGCCCGGTACGCGCCTGATAGTCCTCGCTCATTCCCAGCGCTTCGAGCAGCACCTCGTTGGCCTCGCTGAGCACGATCGCGTAGCTGGCGTCGTGCAGGTGCCCGTTGTAATCAATCCACTCTTGCCTGACGTCGGCGTGGTACCCGGCAAACGGCGCCGGGAGCGGATCAGGCACGGCGGTGCTTGGCGAGCAAGAGCAGCAGGTCAGTCAGGAACTCATCGCGCCGGCGCTCCAGCTCACCGATCGTGGTATCCCCCACCGACTGATCAACACCAGCCACGACCAGGTCACGCAAGCGCGGCGTGAGCGGAGGCGCTTCGAGATGGGTCCAGGGCTCCAGCAGAGCAGGACCGAAGTGGTCCAGCATGTGCGCCATCCCGCCCTGCCCCCCGGCCAAATGGAAGGTCAGCACCGGTCCCATCAACGCCCAGCGCAAACCGGGCCCGTAAGCGATCGAGTCGTCGATCTGCTGGACCGTTGCCTGCCCCGAGTCGATCATGTGCAGCGCCTCGCGCCAGAGAGCCTCCTGCAGCCGGTTGCCGACGAAGCCCGGCACCTCGCGGTCCATGGTCAGGCACACCTTGCCCGCGTGCGCGTAGAACTTCTCCGCCCAGGCCACGATGGCGGGATCGGTGGCCTTGCCGCCCACGATCTCGACCAGCGGGATCAGATATGGCGGATTGAACGGGTGACCGACGACGAAGCGGCCGGGGTTGCCTGCGGCTACGACCATGTCACTCATCGCGAAGCCTGACGTGCTTGAGGAGATCACGACGTCCGCGGGGGTGACCGCGTCGAGCTCCGCGAGCAGGGCTATCTTGTCGGCGAGGACCTCGGGCGCAGATTCCTGAACGAAGCCTGCCCCGGCGACCGCGTCGGCCAGGCCGGCGGCGAACCGCAGCCGTTCCGGGGAGCCACCGCGGCGCAGGCCGAGCCGCTCGAGAGTCGGCCAAGCGGCATCGACCAGCGCGTTCAGCCGGTCCGCCGCGCCTGGACCTGGGTCCCAGGCGGTGACGTCATATCCCATCCGCAGGAAGTGAGCAGCCCAGCCACCGCCGATCACGCCGGCGCCGATGATGGCGACGGTCTGGACGTCCTGGGGGGATGCTGGCGAGTCCTCGCTCACCAGCCGACCTGGTCGAGGCCCTTGAGCGCGAGAATCTCGCGGGCCTCATCAGGAGTAGCGACTTCGAGCGACAGCTCGCGCAAGATCCTGACGATCTTGGCAACCTGCTCGGCGTTCGACTCCGCCAGACGGCCCTTCCCGATGAATAGGCCGTCCTCGAGCCCGACCCGCACGTGCGAGCCCATCACCGCCGAGACCGTGATCATGTCGAACTGGTAGCGGCCAGCACCGAGCACGGACCATTCGATCGCGTCGCCGAACAGCCGGTCGGCGGTCGCTTTCATATGGGTCAGGTGATCGACGCCAGCGCCGATTCCGCCCATCACGCCCAGGATCGTCTGCAGGAATATCGGCGGCTCTACCAGGCCCTCGCTGAGGTAGTACGCAAGGGTGTACAGGTGGCCGATGTCGTAGGCCTCGTATTCGAAGCGGCAACCTGTTGCCGCGCGCAGGTCGGTCAGCATGTGCTCGATGTCGGCGAAGGTGCTGACGAACGGCTCGGTCCTGGTGCTCTCTAGGTACGGCTCTTCCCAGTCGAACTGCCAGGTGCCAACGTACTTCTTGATCATCGGGAAGCTGCCGTAATTGAAAGTTCCCAGGTTCAGCGTGCACAGCTCCGGCTTGGTCTCGTAGATCACCCTGAGCCGGTCGGCGACCGACATGCCGGTGCCGCCGCCGCTGGTGATGCTGATCACCGCGTCGGTCTCGGCCTTGATGGCCTTGAGGTACTCCATGAACACCGCGGGATCGGCGGTTGGGCTGCCGTCCTTCGGGTCGCGTGCATGCAGGTGAATGACGGACGCACCGGCCTCGACGGCCGCGACCGACTGACCGACAATGTCGTCAACGGTGTAGGGAAGGTGCGGCGACATTGTCGGCGTGTGCGCCGATCCAGTGACGGCGCAGGTGATGATGACCTTTCTGGACCGAGCCACGAGAACCTCCGGACGGCCGTGTCTGCCTGAAGAGCGCAGCGCGCATTACGAGCAGATGCTGCACCATATGAAACGGTCCCCCGTGCCCATTGACCTTGTCAAGCCCCAGATCCCTGGCGACTGCGGCCAGTCCACGACGTTGGCGCCTAGCTGCCCATCAAACGACAGCCGGGCTGCCACGATGTCTGGCGGCGGGGGTCCGTTCCGTTAATCGCGCAGGGAGGCGGCGACCGCGGCGGCGGCGTCTATCGCGACGGCTCCCAATGCCTTGAGCCTGGACTGCGGGACCCGCGCGGCAGGCCCCCAGATGCTGAACACGGCCTGCGGCTCGGCCGAGCCGGACAGCACCGGAGCCGAGACACCGAAGAGCGCGGGTTCCAGCTCGCCAGCCGAGACCGCGTAGCCCTGACGCCGGATCTGGGCGAAATCGTCGAACAGCCGCGCGACATCGGTGACAGTCGCGTCCGTAAAGCCCTCGAGCGCCGTCCCGAGCACGCCCCTCGCCTCGGGCTCAGGCAGCCAGGCAAGCCACGCCTTTCCTGTCGATGTCGCATGTAGCGGCACCGGCCTGGCCAGCCAATTCACAGTCAGTACCGACGGCGGGGCTACTTCGTCCACGTAGACCAGCTCAGACCGCCTGGCGAGCGCCAGGATGGCGGCCTCGCCGGTCTGAGCGCATACACGCGCCAGAACGTGGTGAGCTCGCCTGACGACTCCGTCGACGCCGGCGGCTGCCGCCAGCCTCGCGGCGGTGTAGCCAATCTGATAGCGGCTCGTCGCCGGGTCCCTGGTGACGAGCGCCTGGTCTTCGAGCGTGGCGAGCAGCCGCCAGGCCGTGGCCCGGTTGATTCCGCACTTCAGCGCGAGCTCGGCCGCGGTCCGGCCAGCGGGCGCGGCCGTCGCGATCGCGTCGAGCAGCGCGATCGCGCGTTGCACGGACTGCACCCGGCCCCGGGCGGCAGCCGGTTCGGCGCAGTTTCCTGCCGCGTCGGTTTCCGCGGTGTCAGTTTCCGCTGCGATCACTGGCTTCCTGTCCGGTTGACGGCTATTGCCGCACTTGCCTATCGTCGCATATTACGAACACTCGTCGCAGTTTCGGGAGTCTGTGCTTCTCAACCACGGGGCTCGTCAACCGGGCTCGTCAACCACCGGGGGAACCGCGCAAATGATCGACGCACCGCTCGTCCTGCACCGGGCGACGGTCCCTGCCGAGTGGGTCGACTACAACGGTCACATGAGCGAGTGGTGCTACCTGCTGCTCGTAGGTGACGCCGCCGACAAGTTCTTCCGGTACATCGGAATCAGCGAGGCCTATCGCGCCGCAGGTCATTCGCTCTATACCGCCGAGACCCACCTGCATCACCTGCGCGAATCGGCGCTCGGCGACCGCCTGAGCGTGCCGCTGCAACTGCTGGACGTCGGGCCGAAGAGCATCCACCTGTTCCATACCGTGCGTAACGAGGTCACTGGCGAGAACGTGGCGACCGCCGAGCAGCTCCTCGTGCACGTGGATATGGCCGCGGGTCGCGTCGTCCCGATGCCAGCCGACTTGCGCGAGCGGCTGGAGGAGATCAGGCTGGCGCACGCCGCCCTGCCGGTGCCTCCGGCCGTCGGGCACGTGATGGGACTCAGGGGCGGCGGGAAGGGTCGGGTGGGCGGGGTTACAGGAGGCAACAGTGGACTTCGGCCTTAACGAGGAGCACCGGGCGATCGTGGCGACCGTGCGCGACTTTGTCCGCAAGGAGCTCGTGCCGCACGAGGAACGGGTCGAACAACTCGACGAGGTGCCGAAGGACCTGGCCGACCAGATCAGGAACAGAGCCATCACGGCTGGCCTGTACGCACCCAACTTTCCTGCCGACCTTGGCGGCGGCGGGCTCGATGAGCTGTCGGTGACGCTGGTCGAACGGGAACTCGGCTGGACGTCTTATGCGCTGCAGTGGCTAGTCGCGAGGCCTAGCAACATCTTGCGGGCATGTGCAGGCGACCAGGTTCAGACCTATCTCCTGCCGACGATCCGCGGCGAGCGAGTCGACTGCCTGGCGATGACAGAGCCGAACGCCGGCTCGGACGTGCGAAGCATGACAACCAGGGCCGCCAGGGACGGAGACGACTGGATTCTCAACGGCGCCAAGCACTTCATCAGTTACGCGGACGTCGCGGACTTCGTCATCGTGTTCGCGGTGACCGGCATTGAGCAGACAGCGCGCGGCGAGCGGTCGGCGATCTCGGCGTTCCTGGTCGACAAGGGCACGCCAGGATTCACGGTCAGCCGCGGTTCGTCTTCGGTCTCGCACCGCGGTTATCACCACTGCGAGCTGTCCTTCGCCGACTGCCGGATACGCGGCTCCGCGCTGCTCGGTGAGCAGGGCCGCGGATTCGACCTACTCAGTGAGTGGCTCGGGGCAAGCAGGCTGACGGTGGCGGCCACCAGCGTCGGCCGTGCCAGGAGGGTGCTCGACCTCGCAACGGGGTGGGCGGCGAGCCGCCAGCAGTTCGGCCAGCCGGTGGGGCGTTTCCAGGGGGTCGGCTTCAAGCTTGCCGACATGGCTACCGAACTCGAGGCGGCTGAGCTGTTGACGCTGCGAGCCGCCTGGCGCTTGACACACGAGGCGATGGCCGACACGGACGCGGCCATGGCCAAGCTCTACGCCTCGGAGATGCTCGGCAGGCTGACCGATCAGGCGATTCAGATCTTCGGCGGCACGGGCCTGATGAGCGAGTTCCCGATCGAGCGGTTCTGGCGCGACGCACGGGTCGAACGGATATGGGACGGCACAAGCGAGATCCAGCGGCACATCATCTCCCGGGCAATGTTGCGCGAGCGGGGTGCCTGACGTGCAAGGCGATGGCGAGCGCGGCGCGCGGCAACCCGACGGCCCGGTCCGGACGCGGGAGGCGGGGGGCGTGCTCACGATCGTCCTTGACCGGCCGCGCGCGAATGCCGTGGACGTCGCCACCAGCCATGCACTTTACGAGGCGTTCGCCAGGCTGGAGGCCGCTCCTGACCTGCGGGTCGGGATCGTCACGGGATGGGGCGACAGGTTCTTCTGCGCGGGCTGGGATCTCAAGGCAGCTGCGGCTGGTGAGCCTGTCGACGCGGATCACGGACCTGGCGGGTTCGCGGGACTGACCGAGTTCCACGGGCGCCGCAAGCCCGTCATCGCTGCGGTCAACGGGATCGCGGCGGGCGGCGGGTTCGAGCTGGCCCTGGCCGCCGACCTGCTGGTAGCGGCGGAACATGCCCAGTTCAGCCTGCCTGAGGCAACGCTCGGCATCATCCCCGACTCTGGCGGCGTGCTGCGCCTGCCGCGCCGTCTCCCCCGTCCGCTCGCGCTCGAGCTGCTGCTCACAGGCCGGGTTCTCGCCGCGTCCGAGGCGCTAGCGCACGGCCTGGCGAACCAGGTCGTTCCTCGTGACCAGTTGCTGAACGCCGCGCAGGAGCTTGCCGCCAGGATCGTGGCATCGGCGCCGCTGGCGGTGGCCGCGATCCTCGAGGTGCTTGAGGCTACCGATGGCCAGTCCGTCCAGGACGGCTACGCCACGCTGCGCTTGGGCGCGTTGCCTGGCTATGCCGCCATGCTCGGCTCCGAGGACGCTGCGGAAGGCCCGGCCGCGTTCGCCGAGCGGCGGCCGCCGGTCTGGAAGGGCCGGTGATCAGGACGCGCTGGCAGCGTTCCCGGCCATGGCAGCGGCCGCGTCAGCGACCGCCGGAAGGGCCAGATAACTCAGATCGCGGCACTGGCGGTCCTGCCACGGGTCCTCGTATTGCCAGGCGGAGGTCTTCACCACGACCACCCGCCGCCGGCGATCTACGTAGACGAACTGCCCGCGCATGCCGTCTGCCGTTACCCGATCGCCGCTGGCGTCCAGGGGCCACCAGTGATAGCCGAACCCCGCGTGCGTAGTGATCGTGCTCGGCAACCTTCCCGGCGCGAGGAAATCGCGCTCCGGCCTGCTGCTCGCGTTTACCCACGCCCGGCTGACAACCTGACGGCCGGCCCAGCGGCCGTCGATCTGCAGCGCGCCCAGCCTGGCCCAGTCCCGCGCCGTCGCGGCCAGCGCTCCGCCGGCCATGGCGACTCCACCGTGCTGTTCCGGCTGGTCGAGCCCGACCACCGCGGGGCGCTCGGCCTCGATCGCGGCCCAGACGGCGGCGAGTGCGACTTGGAACGACTGCCCGGTCGCCTTTTCCCGCGCCCAGTCGAGCACCAGGGAGTCCGGCGTGCAGTACGCGTATCTGCTGCCAGGCGGGTCGCCGGGCGGGATAGCAAGCAGCTCCTCGCGCATGCCGCCGGCTCCGGCCCGCCACCTGCTGAGCAGCGTCGCCGCCGGACCGGCAGGGTCGCGATAGTCTTCGCGCCAGCCCGTGCCGCTTGTCATCGTGAGCAGCTGGCGCAGCGTTACCTCGGCGTAGCCGCTGGCGGCGAGCTCGGGAACGAGGCTGATCACGGGGGTGTCAAGGCCGGAAATGCCGCCGTGGTCTATGGCGAGCCCGGTAAGCAGGGCCAGCGCGGATTTAGTCGCCGAATAGCCGAGCAGGCGATCATGCGGTCCCGCGCCTCCCATGTACCGCTCGTACACAAGTACCCCGCCGACCACCACGACCAGGGCCGTTGTTGCCGTGCGCGCGTGGAACTCATCGAGGTCCATAATCCGGCCTGCCCCGGCGATCGTGGCTCTCAGCGGGATCTGGCCGTCAGGCCTGATCGGCCACGGTCTCGAGGCCGACGCCGCGACTTCGGCGTGCGCCCACCCGCCATGGGGCTCGATAAGCGGTTCCGATCGACCCACGGTCAATTACCCAGCTCGTCGCTTGCGCCTGTAACAGCACGGAATCAACATACGGGAGAAGGTTGACAGAGATTGAACGGTCACGCTACTACGGGTCACACTGAGCCAAGCATCACCGGCTCTGAAGTGCGGTAGGACGACGGGGTCTTACGCGGTCTATTAGCTCTTTCTTTGGTGCTTTAACTAAACGAGCGGCGCAAGCCCCCCATTAGAAGGGTCCTGTCATGGCAGATCTCTCACGACGCCAGCTTGTCACGAGCGCCGCTGGGCTGGTGGTCGTGGGCGGCCTCGCGGCCGCGTGCGGCACCGGATCGTCGGGTAACGGTGGTGGTGGCGGAGGCGGCGGAGGCGGACCGAAGCGGGGAGGCAACTTCCGGCTTGGCGTCACCGGCGGCGGGTCCAAGGACATCATGGACGGCCAGAACATCATCACCAAACCCGACCAGGCCAGGTTGATGACGGCCTTCGAGACGCTGCTGTTGTTCGACGACAACTACCAGCTGACCAACAATGGGCTGGCGGAGAGCGTCCACGCTGACAATCCGAAGCAATACACGATCCGGCTGAAGAAGGGAATCGAGTTCTCCAACGGCAAGACGCTCACGGCCGACGACGTCCTCTACTCCTTCCAGCGCATCGGCACCAAGGCCAATGGCCTGACCGGCTACGCGGCCACCGCGACCATGGACATCGCGGCAATGAAGAAATTGGACAAGTACACGGTCACGCTTCCGCTGAAGTCACCGGACTCGACGATCCCGCAGACGCTCGCGAGCTACACGTTCAACATGGTGCCGGTGGGATACAAGGCCTTCCCCGCCACCCAGGTCGGCACAGGTGCTTACAAGCTCAAGTCGTTCACCCCTGGCCAGCAGAGCGTGCACGTGCGCAATCCCAATTACTGGCGAAGTGGTGAACCTTACTTCGAACAGATCACGATCATCGACTTCACCGACTCAACCGCCCAGGTCAACGCGCTGCTCGGCGGGCAGATCGACGCGATGACCGACCTGCCGGCGTCGCAGGTGAAGGTGCTGGAAGGTCGTGGCATGCACGCGCTGGTCTCTAAGACCGGCGGCTGGTTGCCAATCTGCATGGCGATCGACATGCCGCCGTTCGACGACGTCCGAGTGCGGCAGGCGATGCGGCTAATCGTGAACCGTCCACAGATGATCTCCCAGGTGCTGTCCGGATACGGCTTCGTGGGCGACGACCTGTACGCGCCATTCGACGCCGGCTACGACGGCCCGCCGAGCGGCAGCCTGCCGCAGCGCGAGCAGGACATTTCAGAGGCCAAGAAACTGCTCAGGCAGGCCGGGAAGCAGAACTTCGCCTTTGACCTGCACACCACCAACGGCGCGTCAGGAATGGTCGAGCTGGCGACCGTCTTCGCGAACCAGGCACACGACGCAGGCGTCAAGATCAATGTGCACAACGACCCCAATTACTACGGCAACCAGTACCTGAAGCTGGCGTTCTCCGTGGACTTCTGGGGTACCCGCGCCTACCTGAACCAGGTGCAGCAGGGCTCGTTGCCGAACAGCCCGTACAACGAGACGCACTGGCCGCCGAAGAGCGGCACGGGCTCGAACTTCATCCAGCTGTACAACCAGGCGCTCGCGGAGACCGACGACTCCAAGCGGATCGAGATCGAGCACCAGATGCAGAAGTTCGAGTACGACATCGGCGGCTACATCATCCCGTTCTTCGGCAACCTGATTGACGGCTATGCGGCCAACGTGCAAGGGTTCCGGCCGAGCAAGGGCACGCTCAACCTGGATAGCTTCGGCCACGGGTTCCGCACGATCTGGTTCGGCTAAGGCTCGTCGTGCTGGCCAGGCTACGGTGGCGCGGCTTCACCGGCTTCGTGATACGCCGGCTGTTGCTCGGCCTCATTGTGCTCTTCATGGTCTCGATCGTGGTCTTCGCGGCCACGCAGGCGCTGCCAGGCGACCCGGCGCGAGCGATCCTCGGACGCTCGGCAACGCCGGCCAGCCTGGCAGCGCTACGCCTGAAGCTGCATCTGGACCAGCCGGTGTTCACCCAATACTGGACGTGGCTTACTGGCCTGTTGCGCGGCAATCTTGGCACGTCACTGGCCGCTCAAGAGCCGGTGACCACCTTGCTGGGACCTAAGCTGGTCAACTCGTCTGTGCTGGTCGCCGTTTCCGCGATCGTCTCGATTCCGCTGTCGATAGCGATCGGATCCTGGGCGGCGTTCAAGCGCGAGAAGATCTTCGACACGCTGAGCTCAAACCTCCTTCTCGTCCTGGCGGCGCTGCCAGAGTTCGTGGTCGCCGTCGTCCTGATCCTGCTGCTCGCCACCACCGTGTCGCAGGTGCTGCCCTCCGTCAGCATCATCCCGCCAGGCTCAGGTCCGTGGAATCACCCCAGCGCCCTGGTCCTGCCCGTGCTCACGCTCGTCATCGCGGTCGCGCCTTATGTGGCCAGGATTATGCGGGCTTCGATGATCGAGGTGCTGGAAAGCGACTACATCGAGATGGCCAGGCTCAAGGGATTGCCGGAGCGGATCGTGCTGGTCCGGCACGCGCTGCCGAACGCGCTCGGACCGGTGTTTCAGGTCATCGCGCTCAACCTTGCGTATCTGGCCGGCGGCATTGTCGTGGTGGAGTACGTGTTCGCCTACGCCGGCATCGGCGGCGCCCTGCAGGAGTCGGTGGTCAATCACGACCTGCCGGTCGTGCAGGCGCTGGCCATGCTCATCGCCGCGCTGTACGTCGTGCTCAACTTGCTAGCGGACGTGGCTACCATCATGGTCACGCCTCGACTGAGGACACGGCTATGATCCCGACGGTAGGGCCTGATGTCGCGGCCGCCACGGTACCGCTCGCGACGCCACCAGTCCGCGCGACCTCGCTGCTGCGCCGCTCGATGCGGCTCTGGCGTACCCGCATCGGCGTCCTGCTCGTTGGGCTTCTCGTTCTGCTGGCCATCGTGGGTCCCTATGTGGCGCCATACGGCCCGAGCACGCCGGTGGGTGCCCCCAACTCGCTGCCCGGCGGCAAGGCGGCGCTTGGGACGGACTACCTGGGCCAGGACGTGCTCAGCCGGTTCCTCTACGGCGGCCGGAGCATCCTGATCATGGCGGTGATCGCCACCGCCTTGGGGCTGATCGTCGGCGTGATCATCGGGCTGGTCGCGGCATACGCGCGGAACGCCCTCGACGACGTCCTGATGCGCGGCATGGACGTGATCATGGCGTTCCCGCAGATCATGCTCGCGCTAGTGGCGGTCGCCGTCGTTGGCCCGGCCGCCTGGGTGATCGTGGTTGCGATCGCGCTGACCACCGTGCCGCGCATCGCCCGAGTCGCGCGTGGCGCCGCGCTGCCGGTCGTGGAGCGTGACTTCATCGCCTGCGCCGAGGCGATGGGCGTGCCGCGGTGGCGGATCCTATTCGGAGACCTGCTCCCGAACACGCTCGGTCCGCTCATGGTCGAGGCAAGCCTGCGGATGACCTACTCGATCGGGGTTATTGCCGCGCTCGCCTTCCTGGGGCTGGCCCCCGACCCCAATGGCGCGAACTGGGGCACGATGATCCACGAAAACCAGCTCGACCTGGTCGTGCAGCCGTGGGGGGCGGTCATGCCGATCATCGCGATCGCGCTGCTGACGATGGGAACCGGCTTGATCGGAGACGGCATTGCCAGGACCGCGGCTGGCATCGACCGGAGCCGGGGGTCCGAATGAGCGCGCCGGGTGCGGTCGAGCTGGGCGGCGGGTCCATCGAGCCGACCAATGCCGCAGTCACGGTCTCTGACCTGCGGATCGATATCGCCGCGACACACACCCCGGTGATCAGTGACGTATCGTTCGAGATCGCGCGCGGCGAGATCCTTGGTGTTGTCGGTGAGTCCGGATCTGGGAAGACCACTGTCGGGCTGGCCCTGCTCGGTCATGCTAGACGCGGCCTCCACATAGCCGACGGGGCTGTGCTGATCGGCGGCCGGAACATTCTCGGCCTGGGCGATGAGCAGCTTCGCCGACTGCGGGGCAGCGTAGTTTCTTACGTGCCGCAGGATCCGGCTTCGTCGCTGAATCCGGCGTTGCGGGTAGGCTTGCAGATGAGAGAGGTGCTCGAGGCACACGCCGCCGACAGTGATGGCGAGCAGAACGGCCGCGCCGACCATTCCTCGCGGATCGCGGAGATGATGCGCGAGGTCGCACTTCCCGACGACCCGGCGTTCCTGCGGCGGTACCCGCACGAGCTCTCCGGCGGCCAGCAGCAGCGGATCGGCCTGGCGATGGCGTTCGCGAACCGGCCGCGCCTGATCGTCCTCGATGAGCCGACAACGGGCCTGGACGTCACGACCCAGGCACATGTGCTGTCCACCGTCCGGGATCTGGCCAAGCTGCACGATGTCGCCGCGCTCTACGTCAGTCATGACCTCGCTGTCGTGGCCACCGTGGCATCGCGCGTCGCAGTAATGTACGCGGGCCGCGTCGTCGAGCTGGGCAGCGCGGATGACCTCTTTGCTGCCGCCGGTCACCCTTACACGAAGCGGCTGATCGGCGCGATTCCCCGCTTGACCGGTGGCCGCTCGCTGGTCGGGATTCCCGGGCATGCGGCCTCTCCGGGCAATCGCCCTCCTGGCTGTAGCTTCGCACCGCGGTGCAGCCTGCGGATCGAGCAATGCGAACAGGAGGTTCCCGCGCTCCGGCCTGTCGCCGCCGGGCATCTCGTGCGCTGCATCAGGGCCGAAGAGGTACTTAACCAGGGGCAAACCAGGATCGGCGATCCAATCGAGATGCCGACCGCGGAAGACCACACGGCGCTGCGGCTCGACAATCTGGTCGCGTCCTACGGGCGGAATGAGATCGTCCACTCGGTGAGCTTCAACCTGGCCGCGCACGAGTGCATGGCCCTGGTCGGCGAGTCGGGATCGGGCAAGACGACCATCGCCCGCTCGATCGCCGGGCTGCACCACAACTGGACGGGCAAAATCTCGCTTGGCGACGAGCCATTGCATCCCTCGGCTCGCCGTCGCAGCACCGACATCAGGCGGCAGATCCAGTACATCTTCCAGAATCCATATGGCTCGCTGAACCCGCGCCGCACCGTCGGCCAGATCATCGAGCAGCCGCTGCGGGCGTTCGGGGTGGCCAGCGGGCGCGAGGCCAGCCAGCGGGTCGCGGAGATGCTTGAGCGGGTCTCGCTGACCGCCAGCTACGCCCAGCGGTTCCCCGACCAGCTGTCTGGCGGCGAACGGCAGCGAGTGGCGATCGCCCGCGCGCTGGTGAGCGAGCCGGCGGTACTGATCTGCGACGAGGTGACGTCCGCACTGGACGTCAGCGTTCAGGCGGCGATCGTGGAGTTGCTCGGCAACCTGCAGCGTGACCTGGGGCTGTCGATGCTGTTTATCACCCATAACCTGCCGCTGGTCAGGTCCATCGCCCAACGCGTCGCAGTGCTGCACAACGGTGAGATCACAGAGATCGGCGGCGCCACGCAGGTGCTGGGCACGCCAGCTCAGCCGTACACGCGACAGCTGATCTCTGATACGCCTTCGCTGGAAACTGCGATCGCCGAGGTCGGCCTCGGAGAGGCGCCGCTCGACCGCGGGACAGGCGCTCCGGCGGGCTGACATAGGTGGCATCATTCCGTCGCGGTCGGCCCGACATCGTGCTCGTCATGGCCGACCAACTCGTGCCATCAGCGCTGCCTTTCCATGGCAATAAGGTCACGGTCGCGCCGGAACTGTCGGCCCTGGCTGAGTCCGGCGTCGTCTTCGACAACGCCTATACCGCGAGTCCGCTGTGCTCACCGGCCCGCGCCTCCTTGCTGACCGGCATGCTGCCGTCGCGCACCGGCGTCTACGACAATGCGGCAGAGTTCAGCTCGGCGATCCCGACGTTCGCTCACTACTTGCGGTCTGCCGGATACCGCACAGTGCTGGCAGGCAAGATGCACTTTTGCGGACCTGACCAGCTGCACGGATTCGAGGAGCGCCTGACGACCGACATCTATCCGTCGGACTTCGGCTGGACGCCTGATTGGGAGCACCCGGGCGACCGTCCCACGTGGTATCACGACATGTCCTCAGTGACCGAAGCCGGGCCGTGCGTGCGGTCCAATCAGCTGGACTTCGATGAGGAGGTGACATTCGCGGCTGAGCGCTCGTTGTTCGGTCACATCAGGTCCGGCGGCCAGCGGCCGTTTTGCTATGTGGTCTCCTACACCCATCCGCACGACCCGTTCACAATCCCCCGGCGCTGGTGGGACCTGTACGAAGGGGCGGACATTCCGCTGCCTGGGGCGCCGGATCCCGGAGCACGCCACCCGCATGAGCAACGACTGCGAGCAGTCTGCGCGATGGAAGGCGTCAGTCTTACCGACGATCAGAGGCGCGCCGCCAGGCGTGCTTACTATGGCGCCATCTCTTTCGTTGACAACCAGATCGCCAGGCTGCTAGCCGTGTTGCGCGAGACAGGCCGCCTAGACGACACCGTGGTCATAGTCACCAGCGACCACGGCGAGATGCTCGGTGAGCGGGGCGCCTGGTACAAGATGTCGTTCTACGAAGGATCGGCAAGGGTCCCGCTGCTCGTGTCGTGGCCAGCACAATTCGAAGCCAGCCGGGTCGGTGCGGCCGTGTCCACCATGGACCTGCTGCCAACGCTCGTCGATCTGGCCGCCGGCGACGGGGACGGGCACTCCGGCGTCGCGCCGGTGGGCCCGCTCGACGGCCACAGCCTGCTGCCACACCTGACCGGCCGGCCCGGCAGGGACGAGGCGATCGGCGAGTACCTCGCTGAGGGCGCGATCGCGCCGATCGTGATGATTCGCAGGGACCAGCACAAGTTCATTCACTCCCCCGCCGACCCTGACCAGCTCTTCGATCTGGTGGCTGACCCAGAGGAACGAACCAATCTCGCCGATGACCGGCAGCACGCTGACCTCGTAACCGCGTTCCGGCAGGAGATCGCGCACCGCTGGGACCTCGCGGCCCTGGACCGGACCGTGCGGCTAAGCCAGCAGCGCAGGTTCGCCGTAAACGCAGCGCTCGGCACCGGCATCCAGGCCTCCTGGGATTACGCTCCCGGCTACGACGCAGCTCACCGCTACATCAGGAACGACAGGGACCTCGGCGATCTCGAACGAGAGGCCCGCTTTCCGCCCGTCGGGCAACCCAGGATCTGACCCCGGCTTGTGGCTGATTGCTTGCCGCTCACGCCGAGGCACCTGCCACCAGCGTGCAATTTTTCCTGGTGATCGCGATGAGTAACTTCGTGAACCCTGATGACGCGTGCCCGGGTCGTCGGCAATGACCTGCTCGGGCCCCGTGGCGCACTGGCCATCGTCGGCTACGTCTGGCTGATCGTTGGGCTGACGCTCGGCGTTGCATTCGCGCTCCGCGCGGCGGGGGCTGCGGCGCCTGCCACGATTGCGACGGCCATAGGCGGCGTTGCGATGGTGGCCACCGGGCCGTTCCTGTGTCGGTGGCTGCGCCGGACGATGCTTGCCAACCGCGCAGGAGCCGGCGAGTGACCGGGGCCAGGTTCGACGAGCTGATTCACGCGCCGACCAGGCTCGGGATCGTCTCGCTGCTAGCCGCCACTGAATGGGCCGACTTCAAGTACATCCGCGACGAACTTGGCCTCTCCGACTCTGCCCTGTCCAAGCAGCTGACAGCGCTGGGGGCGGCCGGATACGTCGAGATCCGCAAGTCATTCGTCGGCAAGCGCCCGCGGACCGCCGCGCGGCTCAGCAAGTCCGGCAGGACTGCGTTTCTGATGCACGTCGAGGCGCTGCAACAGATTATCGACCGCTCGGGCGCCGCGACCAGCCGATCAGCGCCCTGACTGACGACCCGGCAGCAGGTCCGCTGAGCCAGAAACTCCTGGCTACCGCTTGACGAATCAGATGAACGTTCTTTTAATTCTGATCATGGGCCGTAGAGCGGGCGTTACTGCCACCGAGACCCGCGAACGGCTGCTCAGAGCCGCGGCCGACGTCTTCGCCGAACGCGGCTATGACGGCACCCGGGTCGCGGACATCGCCGCGGTGGCCGGCGTCAGCAACGGCGCGATGTACGCTCACTTCGCCTCCAAGGCCGAGCTGCTGACCGGCGCGCTGCGCACGCACGGACGCCGCCTGCTCGCAGACCTGTTCGCAACCGATCCCGACCGGTCCCTCACCGACCTGCTGCTCGTCATCGGCCGGTGGCTGCCGCGTCGCCGCGATCTTCGCGGCTACCTCATCGTCGAGGCGCTGGTCGCGGCGCGACGCGACGAAGACGTGGCCAGGCCGATGCGCGATTACATCGGCGAGCGCGCTGACTGGCTCGCCGAGCTCATGCGGGTCGCCCAGGCCGATGGCGAACTCGACCCCTCCCTGTCGCCGAACGCACTGGCCCACCTCTGCCTGTTGCTCTCGATGGGCAGCGCCTTGATCACCCCAGACCTGCACCACGTCGATGACGACGGCTGGACGGCGCTGCTCAGCCGGATCGTAACCGCGCTGGCCCCGGCCGGCGCAGGACAGGGGCAAAGCACCATCCCTACGACGACCGCCAACGCCGCACAGACGGGAGAAAAACCGTGAAGCTGCGGATCAACTCCGATATATGCCAAGGGCACGGCCGCTGTTACGACCTTGCCCCCGATTTGTTCAGCGAGGACGACGAGGGTTACGGGACTGTCCTCAATGAGGGCGTCGTGCCGGCAGGCCGAGAGCACGATGCCCGCCTCGCGGTGGCCAACTGTCCCGAGCGGGCGATCGAAGTCCTCGAGGAGACCTGACATGACGGTAGACGACCGGTTCATCCGCAGCGCCAATGACGAGATCGAAGAGGAACTCGGCACGCGCAATGAGATCATCACGGGTCCTGTCTCGGACTGGGCCACCGACTTCTCGCACCTCGAACCCGAATGGGCGACCGACCCTTACCCAATTCAGGACGAGTTGCGGGAGCGCTGCCCGATCGCCCACACCGACCGGTTCGGCGGAGGCTGGCTGCCGGTCCGGTATCAGGACGTGGCCGCGATCGCCTATGACACCGAGCGGTTCTCGTCGCGGTCAATCATCATGGGCAACTTCCGGCCTCCGGTAGACATCGCCCCCATTGGCGGATCCCCACCGATCTCGTCAGACCCGCCGTTCCATCACGACGCGCGCAAGCTGCTGCTCCCCGCCTTCACCAAGACCGCGGTCAGCAAGCTCGAGCCGGCGACGCGGGCGTTCTGCCACGCGCTCATTGACAAGTTCGAGGGCAACGAAACCGTCGACGCGGCAGGCGACTACGCCCAGCACATCCCGATGCGCGTGATCGCCGACATGCTCGGGTTCCCGCCTGAGGACGGGCCGAAGTTCCGCGAGTTCGTCGAGAACACCTTGGAGGGCATCAACCTCGAGCCCGAGGAGCGCATCGCGCGGATGTCGAAGCTGTTCGACTACATACTCGATCAGATTCATGACCACCTGGCCAGGCCGCGTGAGGACCTGACAACCTTCCTGATTGATGCGGAACTCTATGGCCGCAAGCTCGAGGCGGACCATGTGGCCGGAACAATGGTGCTGCTACTTATCGCCGGTATCGACACAAGCTGGAGCGCGATCGGCGCCTCGCTCTGGCACCTCGCCAAAAACCCGGCCGACCGCGAGCGCCTCGTCGCCGAATCACGTCTGCTGCCCACGGCCATGGAGGAATTCCTTCGCGCCTACGCGCCTGTCACGATGGCGCGGCTCGTGAAGGATGACATGAACTGGAACGGCGTTGACATGAAGGCCGAGGACTGGATCCTCTTGTCGTTCCCCGCCGCTAACCGTGACCCTGCGCAGTTCGAGCGCGCCAATGAGGTCATCATCGACCGCGAGGTCAACAGGCACGCGGCCTTCGGCCTCGGCATCCACCGCTGCGTCGGCTCGCACCTGGCGCGCATGGAACTGAGGGTCGCGCTCGAGGTCTGGCTGGAGCGAATACCAGAGTTCAGCCTGGCCGATCCGGACGCAGTGACCTGGTCGACCGGCCAGATCCGAGGTCCGCGCCACCTGCCCCTGCATATCGCCTGATGGCTCTTTCGTAAGCGCATGATGCCCACGGTCAGCCACCGAACGCTCGTCGATGGCCATCTCGACTCTGAACATGTTCAAAGAATGGTCGCCGAACTATGGCCTTCTTCGGTCAGAAAGAGAAGGGCCTGGTTGACCGGCACCGTTCATGCGCTCGTTGACGTCCTTGCGCCGTACCACTCACTGGCCGCCACCTTCTACAAGCACGCTGCCGAGCCGACCAGCCCGCTCAGCCCGCTCAGCCCGCAGTCGAGCCCGGATCGGCTGGCGTCGATCGACCTGTATCGCGAGGTGGTCGAGGGCTCGACGGCCCGGATGGGTGCGGGAGTGCGGGAACGTCTGCCTGAGCTGCTCTGGCTCTACTCGCTCGGCATCACGCTGTACTGGGTACATGACACTTCGGATGGCTGCAACCGGACGCACCAGCTAATCGACGCCACCGTGCCGGTGATTGCGCAGCTAGTCGCGTTGTCCCGGCTGCATACTCTGCGGCGGACGCTTGCTGATCTCATCGCGATCATCGACAAGCTGTCAGCGTGAGCTGTCCGGCTGGCGCTGCTCCTTCGCGACGAGCGTCAGAACATCGTATTTGGCGACCGATTCACCGCGCTGGTTCGTCACATCAGAGTCCCACCGGACCTCGCCGTAGTCGGCATCGACCCGCGGCGTGATCTGCTTGGCCGTCAGCGTGACTGTGAGCTCATCCCCCGGCTTCACGGGCGTCAGGAACCTGAGGTTCTCCAGCCCGTAGTTGGCTAGCACAGGGCCGGGCTCAGGGGCGACGAACAGCCCGGCTGCGAGCGAGACAACCAGGTAGCCATGCGCGACGATCCCGCCGAACAGCGGATTCGCACAGGCAGCCTCCTCGTCGGTATGGGCATAGAACGTGTCGCCGGTGAACTCGGCGAAGTGCTCGATGTCGGCGAGGGTGACGGTCCGCGGCCCGGCGGTCACGCTGTCCCCCACGCGCAACTCGGCCAGGGATTTACGGAACGGATGCGTCCCTTCGCTGCGCGGTGCGCCCGGCACCCAGCGGCCAGTGATCGTGCCCAGCGCCCGCGGGCTTGCCTGCACGGCCGTGCGCTGCATGTGATGCAGGACGCCCCGGATCCCGCCCATCTCCTCCCCTCCGCCGGCTCGGCCAGGGCCGCCATGCACCAGAACGGGCAGCGGTGACCCGTGACCAGTGGATTCCTTGGCATCGTCGGTGTCGAGCACGAGCAGCCGACCGTGCCAGGGCGCCACGCCGAGCACAACCTCGCGGGCGAAGTCCGCGTCACCGGTTACCACCGAGCCGACCAGGCTGCCGCGGCCGCGCGCCGCGAGCGCCAACACCTGCAGCACCGAGTCGTACGGCAGCAACGTGGACACCGGACCGAAAGCCTCGACCTCGTGCGGCGCGGCCTCACCGGGATCGTCGCTCCTGAGCAAGACCGGTCCGAGGAACGCGCCGCGATCAGGGTCGGCATCCAGCACCTCGACCCGGTCCGGGTCACCCGCCACCAGGGTGCCCGCCGCGAGCAGCGCCTTCAGGGACCTGCGCACTTCGTCGCGCTGATGCAGGCTGGCCAGCGCCCCCATCTGCACCGCTGGGTTCGCCGGGTTGCCGACGGTGACATCGGCCAGCCGGTCGCGCACCGCGCTCGCCACCTCGTCGAGCCTGGACGCTGGCACGAACGCACGGCGGATGGCCGTGCACTTCTGTCCGGCCTTCACCGTCATTTCCGTAACGAGCTGAGAGACGAACAGATCGAACTCCGCAGTGCCCGCTGTGGCGTCCGGCCCGAGTATCGACAGGTTCAGCGAGTCGGCTTCGGCGTTGAACCGGACGGCGTTGCCGACGATGGTCGGATGTGCCCGCAACCGCCGCGCGGTCGCGGCCGAACCGGTGAAGGCCACGAGGTCCTGCTCTGTCAGGTGATCAAGCAAATTACCGACGCCGCCGCAAATCAGCTGTACCGAGCCCGGCGGCAAGATCCCGGACTCCACAATCAGCTCGACCAGGCGCTCGGTCAGGTACGCGGTCTGGCTGGCCGGCTTGATCAGGCTGGGCACCCCGGCAATGAATGCTGGAGCCAGCTTCTCGAGCGGACCCCAGACCGGGAAGTTGAACGCGTTGATCTGCACAGCGACGCCGTGCAGCGAGGTGCAGATGTGCTGGCCGACGAAGCCGCCCCCGCGTCCCAGGGGCTCGACGTCGCCATCGAGGTACACGGTGTCATTTGGCAGGGCGCGCCGCCCGCGGCTGGCGTAGCTGGCGAGAACGCCTATCCCGCCATCGACATCGAACTTCGAATCGGCCGGCGTTGCGCCCGTCCGCCCGGACAGGGCGTACAGATCGTCCCTCTGCTCACGCAGGTAGGAGCCGAGCGCCTTCAGCAGCGCGGCGCGCTGGTGGAACGTCATCTCGCGGAGCGCGGGGCCGCCGACCGTGCGGCCGTAGTCGAGGGCGGCGGCCATGTCGATGCCTTCTGAGGAGATCCTGGCCACCTCCTCCCCCGTCACCGCGTCGTGCAGCGGCGTGCCTTCGCCTGCCGGCGATCGCCACTGTCCGCCGGTATAGCTTCGCAGCACAGTCATGAGCCCAGCCTCCTCGATGGGATCGCGTTTGCCGAGGGATGTGCGCCTCTGGCGAAAGTATCAACCGGGATAACGCGGCGGTCATCGCCCGGGTTCGAGCAACACCTTGACCGCGCCGGTCTGCCGTGCGTTCTTAAGGGTCAGCACCGCCTCTTGCCAGCGCTGCAGCGGGAACCGGTGAGTGATCACCGGGGTCAGGTCAAAGCCCGCTGCGATGAAGTCGAAATAGTGCTCCATCGAGTGCTTCGCCACGCCGCAAACGGTCTCGATGCCGAATCCGTTCGAGCCGATCACGTGCAGTTCCTTGAAGTACAGCGGCGTCCACTCGAACCGCTGCGGCGGTTCGACCCCGGACACGACCAGAGTGCCGCCCGTGTCGGCAAGGCGGAGCGATGTCTCGACGGTCTCGGCCGAGCCGATCGTGTCATAGATCACCGGAGGCCCGTCTTGCAGCCAGGGGCGTTTGCTCCACGGTTCGAGCGGCGTCGTGAGGGCGCGGCGTGCGACCTCCGCAATGAGCTCCTCGGGGGCAGTCGGCAGCACCGCGTGCGCGCCGAGCCTGGTGGCCAGCGCCGCCCGGTTGCCTGCCCGGGTCGCCGCCCAGACCTCAGTGTCCGGGAACAGGTGCCGCAGCAGTGCGATCGCAGCAAACGCCAGCGTGCCCGAGCCATACACGAGCACCGGCCCCGGGCCGGACGGCGGCGCGAGCAGGATCGTGCGCAGCGAGACGCTTACCGGGTCGGCCAGCACGGCCGCGTCGTCTGAGACGTCATCGGGAATCGCGAATAGCTGCGAGGTGTGGGCAGCGAATCGCTCCGCATGCGCGCCAGCGGCAGCCGCGCAGTTCCCGATGTGGATGGAGACCGGCAGATTGCCCGACCGGAAGTTTCGGCACCACGGATAACGCCCGTCCCTGCACGCCGGGCAGAGCGGGTCGATGCCGCGCGGCGCGCATGACAGCCAAGGGTTCAGCACGACGCGCTGACCGGTGTCGGCGCGCCTGCCGACCGCTTCGTGTCCGAGTACGTGCGGGAAGGACACCAACGCGGTCAACGGGTTGTCCCTGCGGCCGTTGAGCACGATCTGCTTGACGTCCGACCCGCACAGGCCAGACCAGGTGGTGGCCACCCGCACCCAGTCCTGCGCTGGCAGCGGCGGCTCCTCGATGTCCTCGACCCTGACCGGCGCGAGGCGCGAGACAAAGGCACGACGATCGATCCGGCCGCCAATCGTCGCCGCCGCTTCGCGGGAGAGGTTGTGCCGGAAAACAAGCGCCTTCACATCCGTCTCCCCTCAACCGGTGGATGCCAGCCCCGCATGGGGAGCCTGCCCAACCTCGGATTCCCTTGACGGGTCGTTCGGCGCCGTGAGTCACTTGACATAATGCCAGGTACTACCCTTTCATGCTGAACGCCGGATTAATGCACGGATGCGCTAGGTGATATGACCGAGGTTGACAGCGACGCTCTGCGCGCGAAGTACGCGCGAGAGCGGGAGAAGCGGCTCAGGCCAGATGGCAACGACCAGTACATCGAGCTTAAGGGCCAATTCGCCAAGCTCCTCGAAGACCCGTATACGCCGAGGGTCGAGCGGGCCGCCAAGCATGACCACGTAGCGATGACGTTCATCGGCGGCGGATTCGCTGGCCTCGTGACCGCGGCCAGGCTGAAGGCCTCCGGCCTGGATGATGTCCGCATCGTTGAGAAGGGCGGCGGATTCGGCGGTACCTGGTACTGGAATCGCTACCCGGGCGCACAGTGCGACACCGCGTCGATGATTTACATGCCGCTGCTCGAGGAGACCGGGTACATGCCGTCGGAGCGGTATGCGCATGCCCCCGAGATCCGGGCACACTGCGACAGGATCGCCGTCCGCTACGGGCTGCATGCTGGCGCGCTGTTCCACACCGAGGCGACCGACCTGGAATGGGATCCCGGCCATGCCCGCTGGATCGTGCGCACGAACCGGGGTGATGAGTTCACGAGCCAATTCATCGGGATCGGCACCGGCCCCTTGCACGTGGCCAAGCTGCCAGGGATCCCGGGTATCGAGACGTTTGCCGGGCACTCGTTCCACACCAGCAGATGGGACTACGCCTACACGGGCGGTGACCCGGACGGCGCACCCTTGAACCGCCTGGCAGACAAGCGCGTGGCGATCATCGGCACCGGCGCGACCGCCGTGCAGTGCATCCCGCACCTGGCGAGGGCTTGCCGGGAACTGCTCGTCTTCCAGCGGACGCCGTCGTCGGTCGACGTCCGGGCCAACCAGCCGATCGACTCGCGATGGTTCTCGGGGATCGCCAACGCGGGCTGGCAGGACCGCTGGCTGGACAACTTCGTCGCCAACATGTCAGTCGCCGAGTCGCCCAGCGAGGACCTTGTCAACGACGGCTGGACCGACCTGGCCAAGCGCATCCGCGGCAGGCTTGCCGCCCCCCGCTCGGCATCGGCCAGCTTCCAGGACCTGCTGGCCGACTTTGAAAACGCTGACTTCGAGAAGATGAGCGAGATCCGTGCTCGGGTCAACGCGATCGTCGAGGACGAGGACACGGCCGAGAAGCTGAAAGCGTGGTACCGCCAGCTCTGCAAGCGGCCCTGCTTCCACGACGAGTACCTCGACGCATTCAACCTGCCGTCGGTTCGCCTTATCGATACCGAGGGCAAGGGCGTCGAGCGGATCACCGAAGGCGGCGTCGTCGTGGCCGGTGTCGAGTACCCGGTCGACTGCGTCATCTACGCTTCGGGCTTCGAGGTGGGCACCGCACCCACGCGACGCTACGGATTCGACCTCACCGGCAAGGACGGAGTCCGCCTGTCGGAGTTCTGGTCCGGGGGAATGCGCACCTTGCACGGCATCCACGTGCGCGGTTTCCCCAACGTGTTCCTCGTCCAGCTTGGCCATGGCGGTAATTTCATCGCGAACGTGCCGCACAACCTGACCGACGCCGCGAAGACGATCGCAGCGATCACCACGCACATGCGTGACTGCGGAGTCGATCAGGTCGACGTCTCGAGACGGGCCGAGGACGCATGGATGGAGCAGCTGGCTCCTAACCCCGTGATGACCTCGTTCCTGGCCGCCTGCACGCCGGGCTACTACAACAATGAAGGCAGAGGTCCCAGCCCGCATTCGCTGCTGGTGGGGTATGGGCAGGGCGCTCCCGCCTACTTCCGCTACATCGACCAGTGGCGCAGTTCTGGCGACTTCAAGGGCCTGGAGTTCAGCAAAGTCGGGGCTTAGCCGGTCGTCGGTGCCTCGCTGGCGTGTGAACTGGAATCACTCGTTTTCTTGACTAGTTCCAGTCATCTCGTTTAAGTTCGTGCCCATGACAAGCCCCGCCGACACGCAGCAACGTCTTCGCGATGCCGCGCTGCGCATTACCGCGCCTCGCATCGCCGTGCTGGAGGCGCTCGACGAGGCCGAAGGCCACGTCACCGCCGAGCAGGTCAGGCGGTCCGTGCTCGCACGGCTAGGAAGCGTCTCTGTCCAGACGGTTTACGACATCCTCTCCGCGCTGACGGCTGCCGGGCTGGTCCGTTGCCTGGAAACCCCGGGTCATCCCGCTCGATTCGAGACCAGGGTCGACGATAACCACCACCACTTCATCTGCCGCGCCTGCGGCAAGACCATCGACATCGACTGCGCGACTGGCGAGACACCGTGCCTCACGCCAAAGGCGCTGCCCAGCGGTTTCATAGCCGACGAGGCCGAAGTGACCTATTGGGGAACCTGTTCTGACTGCCGCGACCGCACGGCCGTTGTAGGTCTGAGCAGCTGAGACGACATATGACCACAGATGAGAGGAGCGGTGACCAACGATGTGGAGGACACCGCCCGTCGCGGGGGCGCAGGCGGTACAAACCTCTCCTGCGGGCACCACACCTGGGACTCCGCCTGGCAGCAAGCCTAGGGTCGTAACCCGCAGGAGGGCCACTACGCACCGAATCGCATCGTCAGCTAGCTGAACAGACAACGAACGGACCCGGCACGGACAGTGCAGTCGCGCGCCTGCCGGGACTCCGGAACTGGAGGACCGATGACTAACGCACGTCCAGCAGGCTCAACAACCGGCACCGGCGCTCCCGCTCCCAGCGATCGAAGTTCCCTAACGATCGGCCCTGACGGCCCGATCCTGCTGCACGACACGCACTTCATCGAGCAGATGGCCCACTTCAACCGCGAGCGCGTACCGGAACGCAATGTGCATGCAAAAGGCACGGGTGCCTTCGGCGAGTTCGTCACCACGGATGACGTGTCTGCGTACACGAAAGCAGCTTTGTTCCAGCCTGGCGTCAGCACCGACATGCTCGCGCGCTTCTCGACCGTGGCTGGAGAGCAGGGCAGCCCAGATACCTGGCGCGATCCCCGCGGTTTTGCGCTGAAGTTCTATACAACGCAGGGCAACTACGATCTCGTCGGCAACAACACACCGGTCTTCTTCATCCGCGACACGATGAAGTTCCCGCACTTCATCCGCTCGCAGAAGCGGCGCGGTGGCAGCGGCCTGCGTGACAACGACATGCAGTGGGACTTCTGGACCCTCAACCCCGAGTCCGCTCATCAAGTCACATGGCTGATGGGAGACCGGGGCATTCCAGCCACGTTGCGGCACATGAACGGCTACGGCTCGCACACCTACATGTGGATCAACGCCGCAGGTCAGAAGTTCTGGATCAAGTATCACTTCAAGACCGAACAGGGCGTGAAGTGCCTCACTCAGGATGCGGCCAACCGTATCGCGGGCGAGGACGCCGATTTCCACCGGCGAGACCTACACGAGGCGATCGCTCGCGGCGAGCACCCGTCATGGACGCTGTATGTCCAGGTCATGCCGTACGAGGATGCGAAGACGTACCGGCTCAACCCGTTCGATCTGACGAAGGTATGGCCGCACCTGGACTACCCGTTGATCAGGGTCGGCACGATGACCCTGAACCACAACCCGGCTAACTTCTTCGCCGAGATCGAGCAGGCGGCGTTCGAGCCGAGCGCGATCGTGCCGGGCGTTGGCTTCAGCCCTGACAAGATGCTGCTCGGACGGACATTTGCCTACTCGGACACGCACCGCTACCGGATCGGGCCCAACTACCTGCAGCTACCGGTCAACCGGCACAGGGTCGACAATGCCTACACGTATCAATTCGACGGTCCAATGGCCTTCGATCATGCCGGCGACCGCGCGAAGTACGCACCCAGTTCCTACGAGCCGTTCAGCGACCAGACCGGGCCGGCGGACGAAGGGTGGGAGGTCGATGGCGAGATGATGCGGTCGGCTTACATGCTGCGTCGCGATGACGACGATTTCAGCCAGGCCGGAGCGATGGTCCGCGAGGTTTTCGACGACGCCGCCAGGGACCGCTTCGTCGGTAATGTCGCAGGCCACATTCTCGGCGGGGTCAAGGAAGAGACACTCCCCCGCGTGTTCGACTACTGGAAGAACGTCGACTCTGAGACCGGCAAGAGGGTTGAGGAGGCCGTGCGAAGCGGCCGGGCGAACGCGGTCGCCCCGCACGAGACGCCGGCCGAAGGCGTCGTAGGCTCGCCCGCTCTTCGGTAAGCGGCCGAGCCTGCGAGCGGCAATGCCCTAGGTGGTCCCCCTAGGGCATTGCACGCTGGCAGCTAGCCAGCGTCCGATCAGGAATTCTCGGCCTGGTCGGCGATTCGAAACGCCAGGTCGCCCTGCTCGTTCACCTGCGCGTCGAGCGCCTTGTCGTCCAGTGCTGCGGCGGCGGTGGGTTCTACGAAGACGCGGGCGCCTCCCTCTTCCACGACCTGATCACCGGCTGTGGGCGCCTCGGCGAGAGCGAGCTGGAAGGACGATGATCCTCCGTCGCCCTGCGCCATGATGCGCAGGCCAGTGTCCTGAGGCAGGTCAGGCTGTGTCGTCAGGGTGCGGATCGCCGAGACGGCGTTGTCGGTGAGCGTGAGCATGAGTGCCTCCTCGCAAGCGGTTGGGCAATGGCACGCCCTACCCGCTCCCAGCCGCTTCGAACCTGCCATGGTGCAATCTCGCCCTTGGGCTGGCCGACGTGCATATGACCCTCGCGACCGTCGTGGTCAGCGAATATGACCCCGCGATCAGATTCTTTGTCGATGCGCTGGGATTCGATCTCGTGGAGGACTCTCCGGCACTCACCAATGACGGCCGGCCCAAGCGGTGGGTCGTGGTGCGACCTCCCGGTGCGACCACGGGGCTGCTGCTGGCACGCGCGGACGGCCCAGCGCAGAGCACAGTGATTGGCAATCAGGCCGCCGGCAGGGTTGCCTTCTTCCTCCGTGCCGATGACTTCGACGCCACCTATGACCGGCTCGCGGGTGCAGGCGTTGAGTTCGTCTCCGCGCCTCGCATGGAGCCTTACGGCCGGGTCGCCGTCTTCCGTGACATCGCCGGGAACAAATGGGACCTGCTCGGCCCGGCTTAGCCGGGCCGAGCAGGTTGCGGTGAATTACGTCGCGCTCGAGTTCCGCTTGACCCTGCCCCGCAACGCCGCGAAGCACATCGTCATGCTCACCACGCCGACGACCGTAATCGCGGCCAGCGCCTGGCCGAGCTGACCCCACTGCCAGCTGTCGCCGAGGACGAGCGAGCGGAGACCGTCGAGCAGATAGGTGACGGGGTTGAAGCCGGCCACCGTGTCGAGCCAGCCGGATAGCTGGCTGCGCGGAACGTAGGACGAGGTCAAGAACAAGAATGGGAAGAACAGCAGGAACATGGAGTTCACCGCCGCCGGATTCCCGGTCTTGAGCGCGATCGCGTAGCCGAAGCCGGCAAACGCGAGGCTCCACAGCGATGCGAGCACGATGAACACAACCGCGCCAAGCACGCCGCCTTGGAACCGGACACCGAGCCCCACGCCCAGAACCAGGATCGGGATGGTCAGCGCTGCAGCCACGGCGACGTCCGCGGCCATATGGCCGATCAGGATCGCGGTCCTGCGGACCGGAGTCAGCAGCAGGCGGTCAAGGTACTGCGTCTGGACGTCGAGGACGAGCGCTGGCGCGCGGGATACGCCCGTGACGCCGAGCAAGATGGCGGTCGCCATCTCGAACGCGGTGTAGCTGAACCCCGGATGGCTGCCTGTCAGCTTCCTGAGGGTCGCGATGTTCACGACGAAGAAGAACAGCGCGATGAATACCGGCGGCATCACGGCCGCCGGATCGCGCGGCACGGCACGCAGGGCCCGGCCAGCGATCGAGGTCAGGTCATGCAGGAATCCGGCCGGACGGGCGTGGATGACCTCGCCTGGCGGGCTTGTCGTGATTGTCGTGCCAGTCCCGGCTATCGCGGTCATGACGAGGCCTCCTCGGTCGCGTTGCGTTCAATGTGGGTTCCGGTCAGCTCGAGAAAGACGTCATCGAGCGTCGGCGTGCGCAAGGTCAGGTCACGCACGGTCAGGTTGCTGCCTGCCAGCGCGACGGCCGCCGGGCTGATCACTTCCGCACCATTCGACGTGGAGATCACCAGCTCATTGCCATGCGCCTCCACGCCGAGCACCCCTGGCACAGCGTCGAGCAGAGGCCGCGCGGCCTCGGCATCGCCCGCCACCCGGGCAACGATGACGTCCGTGCCGACCGACCTCTTCAGCTCCTCGGGCGTGCCCTCGGCGACGATCCGCCCGCGGTCGATGATGCCGACGCGATGAGCTAGCTCGTCGGCCTCCTCGAGGTACTGGGTGGTCAGGAAGATCGTCATGCCGAGCTGCTGGTTCAGCCGCCGTATCTCGGACCAGACCCGCGCCCTGCTGGCGGGATCAAGCCCTGTGGTTGGTTCATCAAGGAACAAGATTTGCGGATTGTGGACCAGGGCCGCGGCGAGGTCGAGCCGGCGCTGCATGCCGCCCGAATAGGTTCCGATCTGGCGGTCCAGCGCATCGTCGAGTTCGATCAGCTCGGCAAGCTCAGCGAGCCGTCTGTTCAGCGGCCGGCCGGACAGGCCATACAGCCGGCCCTGAAGGTTGAGCAGTTCACTGCCGGTTTGCTTCGGGTCGAGGGCAGCCTCCTGCAGAGCGACGCCGATTCTGAGTCGCACCTGCCCAGGCTGACTGGCGACGTCGTACCCGGCGACGAGCGCGCGCCCGCCGGTCGGCGCCAGCAGGGTGCACAGCATGCGCACGATTGTCGACTTGCCGGCTCCGTTCGGGCCCAGGAAGCCGTAGATCTCACCGGGCGGGATGCGCAAGTCGACTTCGTCGACCGCCCGGCTGCCATTGAAGTGCCTGACCAGCGCGTCCGCGTAGATCGCGTAATCCGGTCGGCGTGATGTGATGGTGTCGGCGTGGCTCGGCGGCGCCGAGAGCGTTCTCATCGGATATCTCCTGTTGGGCGTCGTGTCTTCTGCCCATGCGTCGATCCAGAACGCTCTGTTTGGACACGACAGCGAAAATTTCTTCGCGAGAACGACCGAGCAAACTGCCCGAAGTGCCCGTATCCCGTGCTACGGAAGGATCGTAGGTCCTGGGAAACCCATGATCCTTCCGGATCACGGAGCGGGGTACTTTGCGGTGTTCTTGATGATCTTCGTGGCCAGGGCCTCTTCCAGGTCCACGCCGAGGACATCGGACAGCCGCAAGAGGTAGGCGAGAACGTCGGCGAGCTCGTCACGGACTTTGCCGGCGGCGCCTGCGTCATCCATAATGCGCGCTGATTCTTCCGGGGTGAGCCACTGGAACAGCTCTGTCAGCTCGCCAACTTCGCCGGTGAGCGCCATGACAAGGTTCTTGGGCGAGTGGAACTGCTCCCAGTCGCGTTCGGCGGCGAACTCCCTGAGCTGGCCCTGAAGGTCGGCTATCGGCATCCTTCAGATATAGCAGTGGCCGCCGCGCTGAGGTCACGGATGCCGGGATGGTTTAGCTGGCGCCCGCCTGGCGTGCGTCGCGCACCGTCATCTCGACGCGGTCGTTGTAGAAGCACAGCAGACCTGTGATGCCTGCCGCGTCCGGAATCGGCGTCTCGTAACCCCACACGATGTTGTCGTGGACCTTGTCACCGACGCGCACTGACCAATAGGAGGCCTCACCTTTGAACGGGCACGTTGTCTTGTGCGACGTCGCATGCAGCAGGTCGGTGCGCACATCCTCTCGCGGGATGTAGTACCGCGAGGGAAGCCCCGTCTCGTCCAGCCGGACGGCGCGATCGGACTCGGCGATTGTCTGGCCTTCTAGCTTGATCTCGACGTGCGCAGCAGCGGGAACGATCGTGATTTCGTGTGCAGTAGCCATGCTCGTGGTAACCGCTTGCCGGCCTGCGCGATTCCGTCCAGCCTCGTGCGGGCTACGTCCATCGTGTCTGAGCGGCATACTGGCCACGGTGAAAGTAGTCGTCCTGGCGGATACGCACGCTCCGCGGCGATGGCGGCAATGTCCAGGAGACGTCGCACAGCAGCTTCGGAACGCAGATCTGATCTTGCATGCCGGGGACGTCTGCACCGCGAGCGTGCTGGACGAGCTTTCGGGTTACGCACCAGTCAGGGCGGTACTCGGCAACAACGACGGGCCAGACGTGGCGGCCTGGGGAGCACCGGAAACCCTGGAATTCGATGTGACTGGGGTGCCGGTGGCGATGGTGCACGACAGCGGGAAGGCGGCTGGGCGCGGTGCCCGGCTCCGCCGGCAGTTCCCGGCGGCGCAGCTAGTCGTCTTCGGGCACTCTCACATACCGCTAGACGAGGTCGCCGACGGGATCCGGATCTTCAACCCAGGATCGCCGACCGACCGCCGCCGTCAGCCGCGTTGCACCTTCGGTGTGCTGGATTTCGACGACGGCCGCCTTGTCCAGGCGCGCATCCTGCCCGTTGGCAGCTGATCAGCGAGGCCCGACGAGCTCAACGCCCTCAGACACCATTTCCTGAACCGCATCGGCCGTCGTGTCCGCCGCGACTCCGGCGGTGAGATCGATCAGGACCCGGACCGTGAGACCGAGCCGGACCGCGTCCGCAGCTGTCGCCCGTACGCAGTGATCGGTCGCGATCCCGGCGATGTCGACTTCCACTACCCCGCGCTCTCGCAGCCAGTCCGCCAGCGACTGACTGGTCTGTGCGGTCTGCGCGGCTCCATCTCCATCCGCATGCGGCACGCCGGACCCCGCGAATCCGCTGCTGACGCCCTCAAAGCCGCTGTACGCCGCGGCGTGCTCACCTTTCACGAAGACTTCTTCGAACAGGCTGGTGTTCAGGTCCGGATGGAAGTCAGCACCAAGCGTGCCAGCGACGCAATGAGGGGGCCAGGTGTCGACATAGTCGGGCTGCGCGGAGAAGTGAGGCCCAGGGTCCACGTGATGGTCCCGTGTCGCGACGATATGCGCATACCTTCCGGTTGCCGGGCTGGCGAGGTACCGGGTGATCGCGGCGGCGACCGCGGAGCCCCCGGCTACCGCTAGCGAGCCGCCTTCGCAGAAATCCTGTTGCACATCGACGACCAGCAAGGCCCGTACCGGCTCAACGGTCGCGGGGAAGTCCTCCGCCAGCGTGGTCTGCCCGCTAGACACAATCCGCAGACTACGCGACAGCCTGGTCGCGGGATGTTGTTAGCCGACCGTGATCGCGTCCAGGCGCTCCTTCAGGAACGCGGCCGATACCACCGGCGGGTACTCATTTGGCTTTCCGATCGGAGGCTGCAGTGCCTCGACCACGGTGTCGTGGTCAGCCTCGTAGAAGTAGACGAGCGACACGAGGTCTTCATCAGGGGCATCGGCCTGCGGCGGCAGCACGCGATGCCGGTTAGATTTCCAACGGTCACCTGTCCAGCGGGCGAGCAGGTCACCGGTGTTGATAGTGAACGCGCCCGGTACCCACGGAGCGTTCTCCCACCCGTCTTGCTCGGTCCACACCTGTAGCCCGCCTCGCCCTGGCTCACGGTCGAGAATCGTCACGGTGCCGAAGTCAGTGTGCGGGCCGATCCTGAACTGGCCAGCTTCTGGCTTGCCCGCGATGGCCACAGGTGGATACCAGTTGATGTTCATCGTGTGCGTGGCGTGCCCGGTGTGTCGGGTGAAGAAGTCTCGTTCCACGCCAAGCGCGGCGGCGCACAACCTCAGCAGTTCGTCGGCGAGATCGCGCATCCGGGCTAGGTACGCCAGGACGGCAGGTTTCAGCCCGGGGACCTCTGCCGGGTAGACGTTGGGCTGGAACCAGTACCCATCGATCTCTGGGTCGCCCATTGGCTGGTCGGCGCCCACCGCGAACGATTCCTTCAGATCCGGCGGCGTCTCGGTGCCCTCGGCATAGGCGTTCGCCTCGACGCCCGGTGGCAGCCAGCCGCGCCCGGCCACCGTGACGGCGTATTTCTGCTTGGCCTCTCGAGGCAGCGCGAAGAATGCTCTGGCCTCGGCGCGCACCCGAGAGCGCAGGCCGTCAGGCACCCCGTGCCCGGTAATGAGGAAGAAGCCCACGCTCCGCAGCGCCTCATCGACCTGCGCTGCAACCGGCACGCTGGCGGCCTCATCTCCGCTGAGCCACGCAACCAGGTCGATGACAGGTACTGACGAGGGCATAGCAAGCTCCGAATTCGTCGCGTAGCGGCCGGCACTGCTCACTCAGTACAGCAGGGCGGCCCGATCCCTGTCGATGATTGACCAGTAACGGAGGCTGGAATCGGCTATGGCACTATTTCTGCCATGAAGCCCGCGGATATCACGAAGTTGCACTCCCTCGGCCGACCCGCCGTCGCCCCCGACGGAAGGCTCGCTGTGGTCCCCGTGATCAGGCCGGACCTAGAAGCTGATGGCTACCGCGGGCACCTGTGGATCGTGCCCACCGACGGGTCAGCGCCGCCACGCCCTTTCACAACGGGCTGGCATGACACCGCGCCCGCGTACTCCCCTGACCGTGCATGGCTGGCGTTCCTGCGCGCCAACGAAGCAGAAGGGGCAGGTGCCAGACCGCAGCTCTACGTCATGCCGACCGACGGGGGTGAACCCAGGCGCGTGACCGATCACCCGCTCGGCGCAGGGGCGCCGGTCTGGAGCCCAGACTCTCGCCGCATCGCCTACATCGCCCGCGTTCCCGATGAGGGCCGCTATGGCGAAGGCCGGGCTGACAAGGAGCCGCCCAGGCGGATCACCACGCTGCAGTACCGCGAGGACAACCTGGGCTTCTTCATCGACAGACGGGCGCACGTATTCGTTCTCAATCCATTCGCAGATCCCGCCGAGCCTGTCCAGGCCACCGAGGGCGATTTTGATCATGCCGCTGTGACCTGGAGCCCGGACGGCCAGCAACTGGCGTTCGTGTCAGCGCGCCACGACACGCGCGACTCCGATCTCGTGGCGGATATCTGGATGTGCGCGCCTGACGGTTCGGATCTCGTCCAGATCACGGGCGTCGCGGGCGGCGAGCCCAAGCTGTCGGTCGACCAGGTATGTTTCGCGTCAGACGGCGACTCGGTGTATTTCACGGCCACCGAACTCGGTCCGACCGGACACGACATGCTCGGACGCAACCTTGGCCTGTGGTCCGCCCCTCCCCACGGGGGGCAGCCGCGTCGTCTTACCAATGCCGAGACGATTCACCTGGTCCGCGGGGGCGCGATCGACGCGACACCAGACGGCGTTCTCGCCCGTGCCGAGTCGCGTGGCGCCGTCGAGCTACTGCGGGTCGCGGGTGGAGGTGAGCATGAGACTCTCATCTCAGGCCAGCGCCAGATCGAAGCGCTGGGATACAGCAAGTCCGTCCTGGTTGCCGTCGTTTCGAGTGCAGAATCAGCCGGTGAGCTCATCGCCCTTGGCGACGCAACAGAGAGGACGCTTACTTCGTTCGCCTTGATCTCGTCTCCGTATCCGATGGAGGAGATTACGGCTACCTCACCGGACGGCTATCCGGTGCATGGCTGGATCGTTCGGCCAACCGGCCCCGGCCCGCACCCCGTGCTGCTGATAATCCACGGCGGGCCGTTCAGCCAGTACGGCTGGCGGCTCTTCGACGAGGCACAGGTCTACGCCGGCGCTGGATACGCGGTCGTAATGAGCAACCCGCGCGGATCTTCGGGATACGGGCAGGCGCATGGACGATCGGTCATCGGCGATGCGGCGAAGAACCCCGCCGCCGACCTGCTC
>DATAEH010000123.1:0-7706 GCA_036258115.1 Streptosporangiaceae bacterium | reverse complement strand
GATCATCGGGTTGATGCGGACGCCGCAGTCGTCGACGGCGACCATGTTCAGCACATCCCAGACCCCGGTCTCCGGGTCCACCTCGACGGTGACGATGTAGACGGCGAACGGCCAGGTCAGGTTCGGCGGGTCGTAGTACGCGGTGTTCTCCAGGCCGGGTTCCATGCCGTCGGGCATGTTGCTGTACGCGGCCATCGCGCATTCCTGGATCGTGACCCCCCGGTCCGGCGCGCTGCGCACGTAGAACCGGCCGAGCTCCCACTCGACGTCTTCCTCGGAGACTTCCAGCAGATGTGCGGCGAGCTTGCGGGCCTTGGCCCTGATCTTCCTGGACACCATCGAGACCGCCGCGCCGGCCACCGGAGTGCTCCTTGACGCGTAGGTGCCCATCCCGAACGGGGCGGTGTCGGTGTCGCCTTCCTCGACGACAACGTCCTCTGCGGGCAGGCCGAGTTCGTGGGCGACGATCTGGGCCCAGGTCGTCTCGTGGCCCTGGCCCTGGGTCTTGGCCCCGGTCCGCAGGATGGCCTTGCCCGTCATGTGCACCTTGAGTTCGGCCGAGTCGAACATCTTGATGCCGAGGATGTCGTATTCGCGGCTGTTGCCCGCTCCGAGCGGCTCGGTCATCGTCGAGATGCCGAGGCCAAGCAGCCTGCCGCGCTTGCGCGCCGCTTCCTGCTCTCGCCTGAAGTCCGCGTAGCCGACAGCCTCGAGTCCGACATCCAGGCATTTGCCGTACTGACCCGAATCAAGCAGGAAGCCGAAGGGAGTCCGGTGCGGGAATTGTTCATCCCTGACGAAGTTCATCCGGCGGAATTCGGCCGGATCGATGCCTAGGTCGGCGGCGGCCGCGGCCACCATCCGCTCCTGGAAGAACATCGCCTCGGTAACCCTGAAGGAGCATCGGTAAGCGACTCCGCCGGGAGCTTTGTTGCTATATGTGCCTCGAGCCGTGAGGTGTGCGGCCGGCACGTCGTAGCAGGCGAAAGTCGAATGCAGCAGACCGATCTTGAACTTGCTCGGCTGCGCGTCGGAGAAGAACGCGCCATGGTCGGCGTCGGCGTGCATGCGGACGCCGAGGATCTTGCCGCCCTTACGCAGCGCCATCTCACCGTCAAGGTAGATGTCACGCGCGAAGCCGGTGGAGATCAGGTTGCCTGACTTGTCCTCGATCCACTTGACGGGGCGCTCGAGCAGGATCGAAGCGAGGATCGAGCAGACATAGCCGGGGTAGACGGGCACCTTGTTGCCGAACCCGCCGCCGATGTCCGGGGAGACAATCCTGATCATGTGCTCAGGCAGCTCGGCGACGAGCGCGACGGCCGCCCTGATGATGTGCGGGGCCTGCGTGGTCATGTAGACGGTGAGCTTGGAGGTGGCCCGGTTGAAGTCGGCAATCGACCCGCAGCACTCGATCGGCGACGGATGAGAGCGCGGGTAGTGCAGCTGCAGCCGGGAGACGACGTCGGCCTGCTCGAACGCACGGTCGGTGCCTGCCTTGTCGCCGACCTCCCAGTTGTAGATGACGTTGTCGGGCTGGTTCTCCTTGTCATCACGGATGACCGGAGCGCCTTCGGCCACCGCCTGGACCGGGTTCACGATGACCGGCAGCGACTCGTACTCCACGTCGATCGCCTCGCATGCGTCTTTGGCGATGTAGGGGTCATCGGCGATCACGCACGCGACCTCCTGGCCCTGGAACCTGACCTTGTCGGTCGCGAGGACGGCCTGCGTGTCGTAGGACAGGGTGGGCATCCAGGCCAGGTTGCGGGTCGCCATCATGTCGCCCGTCAGCACGAGGTGCACCCCCGGGATGTCCCAGGCCTTGCTGGCGTCGATCGACTTGATCCGCGCATGCGCCAGGGGGCTGCGGAGGATCTCCATGTGCAGCATGCCGGGCAGCGTGATGTCGTCGGTGTAGTTGCCCCTGCCGCGGATGAACCTGTCGTCCTCGACCCGCTTGCGGCTGGCGCCGAGTCCCCCGATTTTGATCTCGTCGAGTGCCTGGGTCCCAGTGGTCTGCGTCACTGTGCTGACTCCGTTCCTGTCTCAGCCGAACCCGCGGGCTAGCTGGTTTCGGCCTTGAGCTTGTCGGCTGCCCAGAGGACGGACTTCACGATGTTCTGATAGCCGGTGCAGCGGCACAGATTCCCCGACAGCGCCCAGCGCACGTCTTCCTCGCTCGGATCGGGGTTCTCGGCCAGCAGGGCCTTGGCAGTCATCATCATGCCGGGGGTGCAGAACCCGCATTGCAGGCCGTGTTCCTCCTTGAACCCCTCCTGCAGCGGGTGCAACTCACTGCGGCCGGACAGGCCCTCAACCGTCTCGATCGAGTGTCCGTCAGCCTGAACGGCCAGCATCGTGCACGACTTGACGGGCCGCCCGTCGACCAGCACGGTGCACGCACCGCAGTTGGTCGTGTCGCAGCCCATGTGCGTACCGGTTAGCCCGAGGCCACGCCTGATGAGGTGCGAGAGCAACAGCCGCGGCTCCACCTCGGCTATCTTCTTCTGACCGTTGATCGTGAACCTGATCCGGTTGACCGGTACGTCACCGGTGGCTTCGTCGCCACGGTCCTCGTAGACGATCGTCATGTCAGGCCGTCCCTTCCGAGGTGCCGTTCGCTTCTCCGTTGGCTGCTGCCGGACCTGTGCCCTGCGTGACGCCACCAACCACGCCGCCCGCGCCCGCCGGGTGGCCGTTCGCGCGGCTGAGGATTCGCACCACGAACGTCCTGACCATGTGGCGCTTGTACTCCGCACTACCGCGGTGGTCTGTCCGCGGCCGTGCGGCCGCAGCTGCCAGGTCGGCGGCCTGGGCGATGCTCTCGGCCGTCAGCGGCCTGCCGACCAGCGCCTGGCTCGCTTCCGTGGCGCTGATCGTCGACCCGCCAACCCCGGTCAGCGCGATCCCCGCCCTGGTGACCGCGTCGCCAGAAGTTTCCACCGCCGCCGCGACGCCGACCGTCGCGAAATCGCCGATCCTGCGTTCTAGCTTCAGGTAGCCGCCCGAGAGCGTTCCGTTCGCGGCCGGGATCACAGCCTCCACCGCGATCTCATCGGGCGCCAGGGCGTTCTGGAACGGCCCGGTGACGAAGTCCGCGATCGGGATCGACCGGCGGCCGTTCGGCCCGCGGGCAATCACCGAGCCGCCGAGCGCGGTGACCACCGATGCCCAGTCGCCCTGAGGATCGGCGTGGCAGAGCGAGCCGACCAGAGTTCCGCGGTTCCGCACTATCGGATCGGCGATCAGCGGCGCGGCCGCGGCCATGACGGGCTGCTTGCTCTTCAGCAGAACTGAGCGCTCCAGGTCGGCGTGCCTGCATAGCGCGCCGATCCTGATCGTGCCGTCGGGATCCTCCTGGTGGTAACTGAGCCCAGGGAGATTGTTGATATCGACGATCAGTGCCGGCGAGGCGAAGCGCAGCTTCATCAGCGGCACCAGGCTCTGCCCTCCGGCCAGCACCTTCGCATCGTCCCCGCCTTCGTGCAGCAAGGAGATCGCCTCGGCGATCGAACGCGGTGCCTCGTAGCGGAACCGAGAGGGATACATCCGAACCTCCAGTGTCCTGTGTGGACGTGAGCCGCAGGTCGTTTTGTTGTGCTCCTGGCCATGTCGCTGCCGGCCTCCGGCGGGGCAGCAGCGCGCGGCTGAAGCAGCGCTATCTCGCGTCGTGGGCCATCAGACTCTCGGCCAGAGCCCGGCGCTCGGCCGGAGGCGGTTCCGGCTCGAAGCCGCGCCGGGCGATCGCCGCGCTCGTCACGTCGCGCCCGAACCCGTTTCTGCTTCCCGCTCGGGTGCCCCAGCCGGGTCGGCCGGCCGGTCGGTGTCGGCGACAGCGACAGGCATCGAATCCTCTTCGGGGTTAGGCCGCGGCTGCTGGTGTGGCGGCCATGGCCCGGGAACCGGCTGGCCTGCCACCTTCAGATAGTCAATGAGTTCAGGCCAGGCCCAGACGGTTGGGCTCTTGCCGGTTTTGGGTGCGTGCTCGATCAGCTCATACAGGCGCGGGTTGCCGCTGCTATGCCCGTCGGACTCGATCCGCATGGCGCACTCCAGGCTCGGGACGGTTCCCAGGCACCGTCGTCTGCGCTGCGTTGGTTGAGCAGCACTGGCCATAATTCTCCTGGTACGAGTGGGCTGCAACAGGCGAATAAGTTCTTGCTTAACTGCCCTGCCCGCAGCGTTACAGCGCTGGCCAGGCAAGGTCGCGCGGCCTGTTAACGCCGCTGCGACCTCTCCACCCGTTATCCCGCTCTTCGGCGCCGCTTGACTCGCTTAGGTAGTTGACTAATTATTAGTCACATGGCTAAGGAAACAGTGATCTGCACGTACCGGGTCAGGCCGGAGGCGGAGGACGACTTCGTCGATCTGCTCGAGCGTCACTGGAACACGCTGCACGAGCTGGGCTTCGTGACAGACGAGGAGTCGCTGGTGTTCCGCGGCACCGACGGCGGCCTTACCTATGTCGAGATCTTCACCTGGGTCGAGGGCGGATTCGAGCGAGCGCATGAGCATCCCGACGTGATCGCGATCTGGGAGCCGATGGAGCCGCTGCTCGAGGAGCGCGACGGACAGCCGCGATGGGACTTCCCGCAGTTCCAGCGCGTCGCATTGCCAGCGTGATCCACCCGCCCGAGCCGGCCGAGTCGCCCCGGCTGCCCGAGGCGCAGCAGCCGCGCGGCCTCGCCGAGCTGGACGCGCTGGACGCCATCTTCGGCGCGCTTGCGCATCAGGCCAGGCGGACCATCCTGGCGGTCCTGCACGCCCGCGGCGGCGAGATGACCTCAGGCGCCATCGCAGCGCGGTTCGAGCACTCATGGCCGACGACCTCGCAGCACCTGAATGTCCTGGCCAGGGCCGGGCTCGTGACTATCTCGATGCGCGGCAGGGAACGGGTGTATCGGCTCGACGCGGGCCGCCTGCATGCGGTCGCCAGCGACTGGCTTGACCGTTTCGACCGACGGACATGAGATCAACGCGAAGCTCAGCCTGACCTGTGGCCTGCACGCCGCGGTGGCTTCTCTAGCCGATGGTGATCCACGCGGTCGTGGCAGGTGCGCGGTCATGGCGCTCGACAGTAAGGCTCAGCGGCCCGTCGATGAGGTTCTCGCAGGTGAAGAGCCCTCGTTCGTCGGCATCGACTGAGAAATCGTCCTGCCCGCGTGCCCGGCGCACATGTATTCGCGCCGGCCCGGCCGGCATCAGCTGTCCGATCAACCGGGACGGGCCGGCATGGGTACCTGGCTGGATTTCGATCTCAATGCTGAGATCTGAGGTCTCGAAGTTCATCAGGCGAGGTGCATCTTCAGCGCGCAACAGGCGACCCATCTCGGCTTCAGAGTCAGCGGTTAGTTCTGCGAGCTCGGCATCCGTCACCCGTAGCCCATAGCTGTCCTTGGCCAGGTCAACGAACCAGTCAGGCGCCTGCTTGTCCGGACCGAACATCTCGCGAAGTGCGCCAAGCAGCGCCTCGTCATTGAGGCCGCCTAGCCGGCTCGCATGCTCGTCCCCGTTGTCGGCATGCGAATTCTTGCCGCTCATCGCTCTGTCCGGGGTCCATGCTCACCTCGCCGGGCCTTATCGCGCACCGCCAGGAGTGTCATCTGTGCCTCCGTTCAGATATGAGGAGACGGCGTCCTGCTAGATACCAACGCTGTCAAGTAGTTTTCTGAGCTGGCCAAGGCAGCGAGCTCGCGTGGGCCCGAGACTCCCGACAGGAACACCCAGTTGCTCGGCTATCACACGATAGGAAGGCGGCCCTTCGTCTGCTTCGATCACCAGGACACGCAGGATCCGCTGGCACCACTCACTCAGCCTGAGGAACGCCTCCCACAAACTCGCGTACTGATCCTCGGTGAGAACAGCCCGGTCAGCGCCGGCGACTCCGCCTAGCAGCCTGTCAAGGTGGTCATCCTCAACGGCAACCGATGCCCGTGCGCGGCGCTGGAAGGCCCGGCACTCCCGCCGACAAGTAGTCGCCAGCCAACCGGCAAGCCGCCGCGGATCCCGGATTCGGTCCAGATTCTCCAGCAGCCGGAGCCAGGTCAGCTGAGAGACATCGGCGGCATCATCTGCGCTCAGCCGATGCGCCCGGCAGATTGCCCATACCAGTCCCGCGAAGCGTTTCACCAGCTGATCCCACGCGCGGGAATCGCCGCCAGACGCCGCGAGCACCCAAGCGGTGACCGGGTCCTCTGCATCGCCAGCATCGAACACGGCACTGCCAGGCACATCTTCATCTGTCATGGTGCCATCACACCCCAAGCGCCAGAAATGAGCACGCTGTTGCTGTGGCTACCGGATCGGCCCCTTTTGATGCGGCCGATCGAGCCAGTCGGAGTGCCTCGGGAAATCCCGCTCCGCGAGCCACGTGCTCGTGCAGCCGATCCATGAAGGCTGGGACCATCTCGTCGTTCACGGGCACCACTGCCGCGACAACACCGACTGTTCCCATTGGCATGAGGCTGCTGGCCAGTCCGAGCAACTCGTCGGCTCCGGCTGGCGCTCCGCGGCCCGACTCGCAACTCGAGAGCACCAGCCGATGGGGTGCATGACGCAGGCCCTCAAGGTCATAGACATTCAACGGCCCGTCCTGGAGTTTGAGTGAAGAAAAGAGCGGGTTGTCGGCCCGGAACGTCCCATGCGCCGCCACGTGCGCGAGCCAGCAGCTGTCCAGCGCTTTCAGGACATGTTCGGCCGTCGCCATGCCGGCAGCGATGACAGTGGCCTGCGGATACCGGGCGTTGAGCGACGCCAGCTCGACGCCGCCCGTTTGCAGCCCAGGGCCGCCGACGACGACTACTTTGCGGCGGGCCGGCGCCGGTGTCGAAACGGCCCGGAGCCACGAAGATGCCGAGGGATTCACGCTGACGGACTTATCTCGCAGGGCCGGCAACAAGCCCCACGGGACCGCGTTCAGATGCCCGGGCGGCACGACGATGACGCCATCAGAGTCAATTTGGCTGGCAGCTGGGCCGAGCAGTGCCGCTTCAAGCAGCTGACCTGCATCGGCAAGACAGTGCTCGGGGGTAGGCACCGGCCGACCGCCGGCCAGCCGCCGCAGGAGGAATCGCGCGAAGTCCACTTCGCGCGCCGCCCCGCTGATGCTGCCCACGTCATGCACCCGGATTCCTGACCTATTGACGGTCACTGCGCGCAGGACGCCGTCAAGTTCGATGAGCTCGATGAGCACAGATCCGTTGAGCGCGTCGAGCAGCGGACGCAGGACAAAGGGCCGGTTGCGTGCCGCAGCAGCTCCTGGGGCGCGAAGCACCCGCGCGCGAACAGCCGCCTCCAGGCGGGAGCGCTCGCGCCGCAACGCCACGGCCTGCGGCCCGGAAATCTCCTCTCGATCAAGCTGACGACATACCTCGCGCCAGGCCGACAGGTCACGGCTGAGCTCCGGGTCACTAGGTGGCCGCACTGGCGCTGCAACCTGCACGGTCGCACGCCAGCGCTCGCTCCAGGCGAGCATCTGCGCGCCGCTTCCCCGCCGCGACGCGGCACGCTGGCCGAGCGCGACAAGCTCTTTTCCATGCGCCGTTACCGCCGCGCGCAGCTCGGTCGCCCCGAGTGTCCGCTGATAGTTTTCCAGGATCCCCAGGGCATGCCGACATGATGACAACATCGCGGCTTCGCGGTCGTGCAGCTGGCAAAGCAGGGCTTGCGCTAGCCAGGCGTCGATCCGGGAGTGTGTCGGCCCG
>DATAEH010000122.1:0-25647 GCA_036258115.1 Streptosporangiaceae bacterium | reverse complement strand
GTGACCTCTTCCGTGTCAGGGAAGCGCTCTCCCGCTGAGCTAACCGCCCGCGAGGCGGAAGCGGGAATCGAACCCGCGTACAGGGCTTTGCAGGCCCTTGCCTAAGCCACTCGGCCATTCCGCCACCGGCCGCCCGCCGCGAGGAGAGCGAGCCGAGGTGCCTGCAGAGCCGCCCAGACAGTCTGGCTTTGTTGCAAACTTCGCAAGACGACGTCCGGCACCTCCGAGCGGACGACGGGATTCGAACCCGCGACCCTCACCTTGGCAAGGTGATGCTCTACCAGCTGAGCCACGTCCGCACTGCCGGCCCGCAGGAAACGGGCCATCGCCGCCAGACCAGCGTACCGGCTGGCGTGCGTTCAGAACTGTAGCCGATCCAGGCTGACCCGCCAAACCCCGGGCCGTGGAGCAATCACGACACCCTCTACATAAGAGGTGCTGAGGTTGGCATATCCGGCAGGCGGGCGTGATGGCAGGCTGTCAGCCATGCGAACAGTGATCGTCAGCGGCGAGCCGCTCACCGTGGAGGACGTCGTGGACGTCGCGCTGGGCCGCGCCACCGCGCAGCTCGGCCCAGACGTACCGGAGCGAATGCGGGCGAGCCGCGACGTGGTGACATCGGCCCTATCGGGACCGCATGCCGTCTACGGCGTGAACACAGGCTTCGGCGCACTCGCTGACACCAGAGTCGGTGAACAAGACCTCGCCACCTTGCAGCGGGCGATCGTCATGTCCCACGCCGCGGCAACGGGCGAGCCGCTGAACGACGAGACCGTCCGGGCCATCCTCCTGCTTCGCGCACGGACGCTCGCCGCTGGCTACTCGGGAGTTCGCCCTGACCTGCCCGCGAGGCTGCTCGAGATGCTGAACCTCGGCCTGCTCCCAGTGATCCCGGGCAAGGGATCGGTCGGCGCGTCCGGGGATCTGGCACAGCTCGCGCACCTCGCCCAGCCGCTGATCGGAGAAGGGCGGCTGCGAAGGCCTGGCGACGTACGTGAGGGCAGGCCGGCGGCTGAGGTCTTGGCGGAGAACAGGATCGCACCGCTGACTCTCGCCCCGAAGGAGGGCCTGTCGCTGGTCAACGGCACAGAGCCGATGCAGGCGCTGCTGGCGTTCTCGGTGCATGAAGCCGAGCTGCTGGTGACGGCGGCCGACGTCGCGTGTGCCCTCTCGGTCGAGGCGCTGCTGGCCACCGACCGCCCGTATGACGAGCGAGTTCAGGTGATCAGGCCGCATCCGGGTCAGCTGACCAGCGCGGCGAACCTGCGCGCCCTGCTGGCCGGCTCCCGTCTGCTGGCCAGCCACCGGTTCAGTGCGCACGCCGTACAGGACGCCTACTGTCTGCGGTGTGCGCCGCAGGTTCACGGCGCGGTCAGGGATGTGCTCGGGTTCGCCAGGACCATCCTCGAGACCGAGCTCGGCGCGATCGTGGACAACCCGGTCATCGTGCCCGATGGCGAGGTCATGACCACGGGCAACTTCCACGGCGAGCCGCTCGCGTTCGCCGCCGACATGCTCGCGATGGCGATCTCCGAGCTGGCAAGCATCAGCGAGCGCCGGGTTGACCGGATGCTCGACCCCGCGTTCTCACGCGGCCTGCCGCCATTCCTGGCGCCGGCCGCCGGCACCAACTCCGGCTACATGCTGGCCCAGTACACCGCGGCCTCGCTGGTCAGCGAGAACAAGGTGCTGGCTCACCCGGCCAGCGTCGACACGATCCCGACATCCGGCAAGCAGGAGGACCACGTCTCGATGGGCTGGACGGCGGTTCGCAAGCTTCGCGAGGTTGTCGCGAACGTCCGTACATGCCTGGCGGTCGAGATCTTGTGCGCAACACAGGGCATCGGGCTTCGGTCGGCCATCGCCGAGCCTGCCGCGCCGGTGCGGGCGGTTTATGACGTCGTCCGAGCGGAGGTCCCGGCGATGGATGTTGACCGCGAGGTTAGCTCCCAGATCATGGCCGTCGAGCGCATGATGCCCGATCTGTGCGCGGCCGCTTCGAGCGCCTGCGGGGGCCTGCGCTAGGCCTGTCCCGGCGATCGCATGCGTAGCGGTCGCGTTCAGGCTCCGGACGGCATAGCGTCTGCGTCATGGCGGTATGGATGAACGGGGATCTGCTCCCCGACGATGACGCGAGAGTCTCCGTGTTCGACCACGGTCTGGTCGTGGGGGACGGGGTTTTCGAGACGATCAAGGTTGCGGATGGCGTTCCGTTCGCGATGACCAGGCACCTGGCTCGGCTACGCAGATCCGCGACCGGCCTGGGTCTGCCAGAGCCCGACCTCGAGCAGATCAGGGTCGGCGCGCTTGCGGTGATCGCCGAATCCGGCAATCCGCCGCTCGCCCGGCTGCGGGTCACGGTGACCGGCGGCAAGGCACCGCTGGGGTCCGAGCGAGGTGACTCGCCGGCGACCGCGATCGTCGCGATTGCCGAGCAGCCCAAGCCGGCGCCGTGGGTTGACGTCGTGACCGTGCCCTGGCCGCGAAACGAGCGCGGCGCGCTGTCCGGCCTGAAGACCACGTCCTACGGCGAGAACGTGCGCGCCCTCGCCTACGCCGCCGAACGGGGCGGAAGCGAGGCAATCTTCGGCAACACCGTCGGCGAGCTATGTGAGGGCACCGGCACCAACGTCTTCGTCGTGATCGGTGGCAAGCTGCTGACGCCGCCGCTGACGTCGGGTTGCCTGGCGGGGGTGACCAGGGCCCTAGTGATCGAGTGGGCGGGCGCTGCGGAAGAGGAGCTCGCGCTGGACGACCTGGCAGGCGCGGACGAAGCGTTCCTGTCCGGAACAACCAGGGATGTACAGCCGATCCGGCGGGTGGACGGGACCGAACTGCCGGCCGCGCCCGGCCCAGTCACCCAAAAGGCGGCAGAGATATTCGTCCTGCGCTCGGTTGAATCGCCCGATCCGTGACGCCGCCCTAGCCGTGAGTAATGGGGACAACTCCCATTACTCACGGCCGCAGGCTGCTCAGGCTTGCCAGAGCAGTTCGTCAAGCTCGCCGTCGACGTCGATGAAGTCGCCCTCCGTGCCGGCCGGGATGATGCCGTAAGTGCTACGGAGGAATTCTGCAGTGGCGCTTAGCGGCGCTTCGAAATGCGCCTCACCAAACGGTGACTCAAGCGCGATGTTGAGGATGTCCGCACCATCGAACTCCTCCGGCCAGACCTTCACATCGCCCTCGCCGGCGGGCCGCTCGATGCCCGCCGCCAGCAGTTCTCGGGCGAAGATCCACTCGACCGGCTCGTCGGCACCGACGTGGAACGACATCTTGATCGCATAGGGATCGTCCGCACAGTAGTCCAAACTGGCCACCAGGGGAACGGCTCCATGCTCGGGGACAACCAGGCTGAGGCCCAGCTCAGCGGAAACCGTAACGCTGTTCATCATGGGGATCCGACCTTTGTCTTGTCGCACTACGGAGAACCGTCTTGCGGGATTGGTGCGGTTGCCGTCCCATTTGACGGACGTTGGCGCCGCGGAACTGTTGCCTTGGGGGGTAGATTCCGCTTTACCGGCCGCTCGTAACCTCGGTCACTGTTCACCAAAACGCCTGTGACCTGGTCAAACGCTTCGCGAAACAGAACGCCGAAAATCATGCAGACTGTTCCCGTGACCTGCTCTAACTCTGTGTGACGTCTGTCTCACTCAGTGTCGCGCAAAGTTCAGGCATAGACTTCATCGTCTTGCCGCGGCCGCTCTTTGGCCACCGCCGCAACTATCCTCGCCTAGGCGCCGATGCGCTACTCTGTGATGGCCCCGCTGGACGGCTTTTAGGCCCTGCGGGCGCGGGCGATTGGCTCAGCGGGAGAGCGCCTCGTTCACACCGAGGAGGTCACTGGTTCGATCCCAGTATCGCCCACCAGAGTATCCGGGGCATGGTGTCCTCCTCCATCCTTACTGGTAGGGCTGCTCTAGGACGACCAGCGGGCCCTCGGTGCGCCCGAGTACCCGGCCGGGCACGTCGGCCTTGATGACCGAGTGGCAGCGCCAGCCCTGCGCGCCCGCGCCGTCCGGGCTGCGGAGCTTCAACGCAGGGCTTCCTCCAGTCGAGTCAGAGCGTCCGCAGACATTGTGCGTCCGCGTGCGGCGTCGATCAGCTCCCGCAGGTCGTCGGCCCGGACCTTCACCATGCGATGGAGCGGCGTCGGCGCGGGGGCCAGCTCATAGACGGAGTCCTCGAAGACCAGGAACTCAGTTTCTGTGCCGTCGCTTTCTTGGAACACACCAACACGGGTGCCGTCCTTGTCCGTCTCGTGCAGGTGCAGCGTGAGATAGACCCGGCCGCTGGTCTTGATGTACTGGCCGGACTCCAGGTCAGCGCCCCGGATCGTGTCTGACATGCCGGTCATCCTCTCACTCATTTGTAGCGGTCTCTCCGGGCTCGGCGCCCGCGCATCGGTCACACCACTCTTTGGGCACCGGGGCGAACGACCGGGCCAGCTCCAGCGTCTTGTGGCCACGTCTTCGGCGGGCGAATCGCTTCGACCGCCTTCTGCAGATCGCAAGCATCGTTCGTGCTGATGTTTATTGCGGCGACGACCATTGTTCTCAGCTCGGCGCCCCGGATCCCGGCGAGCAGTCAGGCCTGGACCGCTGCCGGGCGACTTCTGGACGCCTTAGCGCCCGCTCCGCCGGCCACCGATGACACGAAGTCCCGGATGAGCAGGTTCGTCATGACCGGGTCGCGCAAGTGCGGCGCGTGGCCGCAGCCTTCGAGCGTGATCAGCTGCGCATTCGGGATGGCGACAGCGACGGCGGCCCCGCGCGCAGGTCCGACGACCGCGTCCTGCGTTCCCTGAATAACCAAGGTCGGGCAGCGCACCTGCGCACCGAGCCGCAAGACGCTGTCCCGGTGGTTGGTCCATTCCGCATCCATGCCGCGCAGGATGGTTTGCGGGTAGGTCTGCATAGCCCACCCGATCGCGTCCTCGGTCTGCTTGGTGGAGTGCGGTTCGGTGAACGTCTGCGCGAAGGAGAACTCCACGAATCCGGGCCAGTCACGAAGAAAGTAATGGCGATTCCACTTCGCCCAGCCTTCGGTCGTCGCGGGCTCATCATCGAACGGGTAGGGGCCTTCCTCGGTGGCGGGGTCGTCGGTCAGCAGCAGGTCTGGTGCGATCAGCACCAGGCCTGCTGCCGGCGGGGCATGCTCCACGGCGAGGATCAGATCGTCCCCAGCGGCGCACCAGGACACAATGACCACGCGCCCTGCGCCGACCCTGTCCAGCACCGCGAGCGCATCGCCCACAGCCGCGCGCCGGTCGCAGGCACCTACATCGACAGGGCGATCCGAATGCCCGTTGCCGCGACGGTCGAACGTCACTACCCGGCCATGGCGCGCGAAGTAAGGAATCTGGAACTTCCACGCCCGGGAATGGACGATTTCCCAGGTCGGCATGAACAAGATGGTGAGCTCGCCCGTCCCGTAGGCCTCGTAGTACACACTCACCCCGTCACGCTGGACGCAGCCTGACTCGTCCGGGTGACGCGCCCGCGTCTGCTCGCGAGATGATTCGGTCCTCAGTCCATCCACCGGTCTATCCACTCGGGTCGTTAGCTGGGCAGGAAGTCGAGCAGCAGCTCGGTCACCCGGCCTGGTGCCTCGAGCTGCAGCCAGTGGCCTGGGCCGTCGAGGCGCTCGTAGCGCCATGGGCCCGTCACGTTCTTCGCCGAGTCGGTCATCTGCGTCTCGCTCAGGGCGAAGTCGCCTGTGCTCCACAGGCCCATTGTTGGCGCTGACACCGGCGGAAGCTGCAACCGCGGCCCGACCCAGGACTCAGGCGCGACGTTGGCCCGGTACCAATTGAGGCCCGGGGTAAGTGAGCCGCTGGCTTCCAGGTCTGCTATCACCGCGTCGGCATCGGGGTGACCTCCCCAGCTCCGGAAGTTGGCCCAGTTGTCCTCGGTTAGCCAGCGCTCTGCGATGCCGGGGAACTGGAACAACAGCATGTACCACGACTTCTGGCGCTGTTCCAGCGTGCTGAGGAAGGTCGCCGGGTTGCCTACGGAGAGCGCGACCAGGTGGTCGACGCTGTCGGGGGCAAGTGAGGCAAGCGCCCACGCCAGTGCCGCTCCCCAGTCATGGCCCACCACATGCGCCCTGCCGGCCCCGGCCTTTGCCAGGATCGCCAGGACGTCCCCGGCAAGAACCGGGATCGAGTAGGCGCTGACGGCTTCCGGCTTGTCGGAGCGTCCGTAACCGCGCAGGTCGGGGACGATGACCTGGAACCCGGCTTCGGCGAGCGCGGGCGCCTGATGCCGCCAGAGCCGGGCGGAGTCTGGAAAGCCGTGCAGCAGCAGGACCGTCGGCCCACCGTCACCATGTACCTCGTATTCAATGCCGACCCCGTCGACCTCTACTCTGGCCACGCGCGCTCACCTTCTCAGCCCGAATCGTCACGCCTCATTCTGATGCAGATCCTGGTTGGGAAGCATCGCGGTGCCGCATCAGATCGCGGTTCATGAGCACGCAGGCTGGTCACGAGTACGGCGGTGACTCCGGCACCGGTCGGCCGCAGTCGCACCTGCCGTTCGACGCCGCCGGGTCCGTCATCTGCCCGCAGGAAAGGCAGCGCACCCGAACGGGGTTCAGGTGGTGAACCCGCCATACACCGGTGGCTGCCGCAGCGCCGAGGTCCTCGTTGAAGAACTGCCTGACGACCTCCTTGTGAGTCGTGCTGCGCATGAGCGCATTGACCGCAGCTCATGCCCTGCGACCCTGCCCAGCTCGCCTTCGAGATCCAGGCGCTGCTGGACGCAGGCGGGCACCAGTACCGCCTGTACCACGACCCGAAGGCCCCGGCGCGGACGAGAGTCGCGATCCGCCAGCGCCTCGAGCACCTGCGCGGTCCGCGCTTCCCGGCGCTGCCGGAGTAAGCAGAATTGACAAACCCAGGCCGCCGCCGTCTCGCGCCTGAACAACGGTTTACCGGACCAATGGCTATCCGTTGGCCCGACGCGGGTAATCGCCCACAGTAAACGCCACGTTCTGATAGCGCTACTTCCTGCTGTCGATGACTCGGCCCATGACGCCCGCGGATGGGGGATTCGCCGTGCTGGGACAGGAACAGCCTGGCCAGAAAGGTCTTGCCTTCAAGCTGTCTGTCGGCGCTGGCGTCGTCGCCGCCCTTGCGATCTTGGCCGGAACGGCCGGACTGGCGGTAACGGCGGGTGGTTCAGGCCATAAGAAGCCGACGAAGTCCCATGTCAGTACCCGTCGTGTGATGGGGCCGACCGGACCGATGCATATCGGGTCTATCGCGCCTCCGCCGGGCACGTCCGGGCTGAGCGGCAACACCACGATCCTGGTTACGTTCTCCGCCCCGGTTGCCGGCAGTTCCGCATACCCCACGCTGTCGCCGCACGTGGCCGGGCAATGGGAGCCGTCCGGCCGCACCCTGACGTTCATACCGGACAGGCCGCTGCGCTCGTCGACGAGATACACCCTGCGGATCCCGGCCGGCCGGTCCGGCGTCGTGTCGGAAGCAGGCGGTCTGCTGGCCAAGCCAGTCAGGGTCCGGTTCAGCACCGCCGGGTATTCGGAGCTCAGGCTCGCCGAGGTGCTCAGCATGCTTGATTACCTCCCGCTGACGTGGTCACCAACCGACAGCGGCCGGATGTCGGGCGATCCTGTCAATATCTGGCCGAACAGCGAGCAGGCAATGGCGTATGACCCGCCCATCGGCACCTTCATCTGGCAGCCGGGCTATCCACGAGAGCTGCGTAGCCAGTGGCGGCCGTACACGTCAAATCCCCTCGTCCGAGGCGCCGTGATGGCCTTCAAGGCGCAACACCACATGGCCGTCACGCCTACCACGGGGCGCAAGTTCTGGCGCATGCTCTTCGCGGCTGGTCATCTGAATCAGCGCAACACGGCCGGCTACACGTACGCGGTGACCAGAAAGGGATCGCCAGAAACCTTCACGATCTGGCACAACGGCAGGGTCGTGCTGCGCAGCCTCGCCAACACCGGCATCCCGATCCGCCCGACGGTGTCCGGCACGTTCCCGGTCTACCTGCGCTACCGGCATCAGATCATGCAGGGCACGAACCCTGACGGCAGCCATTACGCAGACCCGGTGTCTTTCGTGGCCTATTTCAATGGCGGCGATGCTGTGCGTTACTTCCCGCGCGGATCCTACGGATCACCGCAGAGCCTCGGATGCGTGGAAATCCCGTATACGAAGGCCGCTCGGGCCTGGCCGTACCTCACGTACGGGAGCCTGGTCACAGTCATCGGCTGACGGATTGCCGCTCACCAGGGATCATCCCTATTTTGTGCCCGTTTCTTCATTGGAACCGGCCTCCCGTGCTCGCCCGTGGTACTTACACTCGCGGGGGAGAAACGAGGTGGTACAGATCGGGGCACACGACGAGAGGCCGAGCCCGGCCAGCCAGGCCTCAGAAGCTGGTGGAGAAAGCGCTGAATCGCCCCGCTCGCTCAGCCCGTCTGGAACGTTCCCCTCTGACGCCCGGACGAACAGACTTACGGACTCCGTGTTCACGCCGTGGTCGGCGCGCCAGGCGCCCGGATCCGACAGCCATGACTCCGCGAGCCCACCCAGCCCGCGGGAACCGGGTCACGCCGCCGCCGCGCGGCGCTCCCGACCCTCCGCGTCCGCGCATGACCCGCTGAGCGGGCCTTGGCCGTCGTTCACCAGGCGGACCGGCGAGACCGCCAGTTGGACTATTCCAGCCAAGCAGCCCGCCGACGTCGAGCAGCCTGTTGCCGCCGGCTCTGAGGAGGCTGCTGACACGCCGGCCGCAGCAGCCGAGACCGATGCCGGCGATGTGTTTCCGAGCCCGGCCGGGGGACCGGCACGGTCCATCGCCCCCGCCAGCCCGCTGGGAGCGACGGAGTTCACCGTGTTCGCGAGTCCGCCCTGGCGCGCTTCGTCGAATGCCACGGCCGGATCGGCGGCCGCCGGATTTGGGGCCGGTGCCAGCGGCGTTGGCGGCGCTGGGGATGTTGGGGGCCTGGGGGATCTTGGCGGCCACCCGAGCGGTGGCGGTCCTGCGGGGACGGACGGCCCGATTGTTCCGGCCGGGCGGCGCCGAATGCTCACCTTGGTTGCCGTCGCCGCGGCCGTCGTTGGCCTTGTGATCGCCGGTGGCATCTATCTTTATGTTCAGAAGGCGAGCGCGGCGCACGCGGCGGGCGACAACCGGGGCAAGACGGCCAACCACGTGCCTAAGGTGCCGGAGCACGTCGTGTCGATCACCCCGGCCGAAGGCAGCACGTCGGTCGACGGCGCGGCAGACATCCGGGTCGAGTTCTCTGCGCCGCTCAGCGCTCATTCCCCGATGCCGACCCTGAAGCCGGCGATCGACGGTACGTGGCAGCGACACGGCAACACAGCGGTCTTCGTTCCTGACACTGGCTTCAAGCAGCGCACGCAGGTGACGCTGCGCGTACCGGCCGGCAGCTCAGGCGTCACATCGACGGGCGGCGGGCTGCTAGACGCGCCGGTCACCGCGACGTTCCGGACCGGCAAGTACAGCAGCGCCCGACTTGAGCAGTTGCTCGCCCAGCTCGGTTACCTGCCGCTGACCTGGTCTCCGCTGAGCGGGTCGCCCGCACCGCTGAGCGACACGCGCGCCCAGGTCAACGCCGCTTACAAGCCGCCCGCCGGCACGTATACCTGGCAGAGCGGCTACCCGAGCGCGCTCACCAGTCTGTGGCGACCCGCCAAGCCGAGCCTCATCCTCAAGGGCGCGGTGATGGCGTTCGAGGCAGATCACCACCTCACGCTCGACGGCATCATCGGGTCGCAGGTCTGGAGAGCTATGTTCAAGGCCGTGGCCGCCGGCCAGATGAACACCCATGGGTACACCTACGCGCTAGCCAGCCAGAAGCTGCCCGAGACGCTGACGGTCTGGCACAACGGACATGTCATCTTCCACAACCTGGCCAACACCGGCATCCCCGCCGCGCCGACCGCCGTCGGCACTGACCCGGTGTACCTGCGGTATCGGTCCCAGATCATGCGGGGGCGGAACCCCGACGGCACGAAGTACGCCGATCCGGTGGCCTGGGTCGCCTATTTCCGCGCCGGCGAGGCGGTGCACTACTTCCCGCGCTACTCCTACGGATCGCAACAGAGCCTTGGCTGCGTGGAACTGCCGTACCAGCCCGCGAAGCGAATCTGGCCGTACCTGACATTCGGGACGCTCGTCACAGTAACGCCGCCGTAGCGAGACCTGGGCTGGCAATAACTCGCGCGCGGTGACCGCACCGCGACCGCTAGCATCGAAGCTTGCGGCGACGAACGTCGGCTGCGTCGGATGAATCCGGGGATCGATCCGAGATTCCCGGCTGGATCCAGGGATCGATCCGACTGGCGGACGGGCTTGCCAGAGCACGCCGCGACCAGTCATCTACAACGGACCATGAAGGAGCTAGCCGTGCCTGCCGACAAGCTGCACATCACACTCGCCGGACGCGAGCATGTGGTGGAAGCTGGCACGACGGCTGGTGACGCGCTCGCTAGTGCGCCGGAAAGCGCGGCGGACGGCGCGCTGGTTGCCGCGCGGGTCAACGGGACCCTCCGCGACCTGGCGTGGCAGCTCGGCGACGATGACTCGGTGGAGGCGGTCGGCGCCGAGTCGCCCGACGGCCTGGCGATCATGCGGCACTCCACCGCGCACGTGCTAGCCCAGGCGGTGCAGCATCTTCACCCGGACGCCAAGCTCGGCATAGGGCCGCCGGTCGAGAACGGCTTCTACTACGACTTCGACGTCGCCGACCCGTTCAGCCCCGAAGACCTCAAGGCGATCGAGCAGCGGATGCGCCAGATCGTCAAGCAGGGCCAGCGGTTCAGCCGCAGGGTCGTCTCGGATCAGGAGGCACGCGCCGAGCTGGCGTCCGAGCCCTACAAGCTGGAGCTGATCGGCCTGAAGGGCTCGGGGCCTGGCGTGGGCGCCGAGGAGGCAGTGGAGGTCGGCGGTCCCGAGCTGACCATCTACGACAACGTTGACCCGGCGACCGGAGACGCGGTCTGGAAGGACCTGTGCCGAGGCCCGCACGTACCGAGTACCAGGCACATCCCGGCCTTCAAGCTGATGCGGACCGGCGGCGCCTACTGGCGCGGCAGCGAGCAGAATCCGCAGCTACAGCGGATTTACGGCACCGCGTGGCCGTCGCGGCAGGAGCAGGACGAGTACCTCAAGATGCTCGCCGAGGCCGAGCGGCGTGATCACCGCAGGCTGGGAGCCGAACTCGACCTTTTCTCGTTCCCGACCGAGATCGGCAGCGGGCTGCCCGTGTTCCACCCCAAGGGCGGCACCATCCGCCGGGTGCTGGAGGACTACTCGCGGCAGCGGCACATCGAGGCGGGCTATGAGTTCGTGAACACCCCGCACATCACCAAGTCGACCCTGTTCGAGACCTCGGGTCACCTGGATTGGTACGCGGACGGGATGTACCCACCCATGGAGATGGAGGGTGCCAAGTATTACCCGAAGCCGATGAACTGCCCGATGCACATCCTGATCTACGCCTCGCGCGGCCGGTCCTACCGCGAGCTGCCGCTGCGGCTGTTCGAGTTCGGAACCGTCTACCGGTTCGAGAAGTCAGGCGTCGTGCATGGGCTGACACGGGCGCGCGGCTTCACTCAAGATGACGCGCATATATTTTGCCGGCCCGATCAGCTGGCCGAGGAACTGGCGAGCCTGCTGGACTTCGTGGTCGGGCTGCTGCGCGACTACGGGCTGACCGAGTTCGAGGCGGAGCTGTCGACCAGGCCGGATAAGTTCGTCGGCGAGATTGCCGAGTGGGATATGGCCGAGGCGGCGCTCAAGCACGCGCTCGATAAGTCCGGGTTGCCTTACGTGATCGCCGAGGGAGAGGGCGCGTTCTACGCCCCCAAGATCGACGTGCACGTCAAGGACGCGATCGGTCGCCGCTGGCAGCTCTCCACCCTGCAGGTCGACTTCCAGGAGCCTGGCAGGTTCGGGATCGAATACACCGCCGCGGACGGGACTAGGCAGCGGCCGCAGATGATCCACAGAGCCTTGTTCGGATCGATCGAACGGTTCTTCGGCATCCTGCTCGAGCACTATGCCGGCGCTTTCCCGCCATGGCTGGCTCCCGTCCAGGTTGTAGGGATCCCGATCGCGGACGCGCATGTTCCCTACCTGACCGGCGTCGCGGCGCGGCTGCGCGAGCGCGGCATCAGGGTGGAGGTCGACGCGGGCGCGGAGCGGATGCAGAAAAAGATCAGGACGGCGCAGCGGCAGAAGGTGCCGTACATGCTGCTGGCTGGCGACGACGACATCGCCGCCGGGGCTGTCTCGTTCCGCTACCGCAGCGGCGAGCAGCGCAACGGGGTGCCGGTCGACGAGGCGATCGAGGAGATCGTCAGCGCCGTGGAGCAGCGCATCCAGGTCTGAGGCCGGTTGCTGGCAGGTACGCAGGCATCAGCCCTGCTCCGCGCCTTCCTTCCATCCGGCCGCGAGCATCTCGCGTGTCTCGGCCAGCAGCTGGGGCAGCACCTTGGTCTGGCCGATCACCGGCATGAAGTTGGCGTCGCCGCCCCACCGGGGCACGATGTGCTGGTGCAGGTGCGCGGCGATTCCCGCGCCAGCGACGCTGCCCATGTTCATGCCGATGTTGAAGCCCTGAGCTCCAGACACCGCCCGCAGCACCTTCATGGCGGTCTTGGTGAACTCGGCCAGTTCGGCGGTCTCCGGTTCGTCCAGGTCGGTGTAGTCGGCGACGTGCCGGAACGGACAGATCATCAGGTGCCCGCTGTTGTACGGGTACAGGTTCAGCACCGCGTAGACCAGGTTGCCCCTTGCGACGATGAGGGCTTCCTCGTCGGCCATCTCCTGGATCAGGCAGAACGGGCAGCCGTCACCGGTCCCGGCGCCGACCGGCTTGTTCTCGCCCTTGATGTAGGCCATCCGGTGAGGCATCCAGAGCCGGCGGAAGCCGTCGGGCGTGCCCGCGCCAAACTGCCGGACCTGCTCGGGTGCTCCGCTGTCCGCCATGGAATGCAGCATAGGAGGCCGATCTGGCCCGCCGCCGTCCGGTCCAGCAGGCGATGGCGGCGGGCCGGCCAGGCTACTTCTCCTTGGCCTCGGCGATCACTTTGTCCTTCAGGTGCGACGGCAGCGGCTCGTAGCGCAAGTAAGACCTGGTGAACGAGCCCGTGCCCTGGGAAATCGAGCGCAGATCGATCGAGTACCTGGTCAGCTCCAGCTCGGGCACTTCCGCCTTGACCAGCGTGCGTCCGCCCGGGACCGGCTCGGTGCCGAGAACCCGGCCGCGCCGGGAGGACATGTCCGACATCACGGCGCCGACGTAGTCGTCAGCGATGAGCACGGACACCTCATCGACCGGCTCGAGCAGCTGCGGCTGCGCCTTATCGGCAGCGTCCCGCAGGGCGGCGCGACCAGCCTTCTGGAAGGCCATGTCCGACGAGTCGACCGAGTGTGCCTTGCCGTCGTAGAGCGTGACCTTGATGTCGACCATCGGGTAGCCGGCCACCACGCCCTGCTCCATCTGCGCCCTGACGCCCTTTTCGACCGACGGGATGAACTGCCGCGGCACGACGCCGCCGACGATCTTGTCGACGAACTCGAATCCGCCGCCAGAAGGCAACGGTTCAAGCTCGATATGGCAGATGGCGTACTCGCCGTGGCCGCCGGACTGCTTGACGTTCCTGCCCAGGCCGCTGGCCTTGCCGGCCACCGTCTCCCGCAGCGGAACCCGGAGCCCCACCGTCTCAACGGCCACGCCGTACCGGCTGGACAGCCGGTCGAGCAGCAGATCGGTGTGTGCCTCGCCCATGCACCAGAGCACGAGCTGGTGGGTTTCCGCGTTGTTCTCCAGCCGCAGCGTCGAGTCCTCGGCAACGAGCCTGGACAGCGCCTGGGACATCTTGTCCTCATCGGCCTTTGACTTGGCCGTGATGGCAACGGGCAGCAGCGGCTCGGCCATCTGCCACGACTCCATGAGCAGCGGATTCTCCTTGTCCGACAGCGTGTCCCCGGTCTCGGCGCTGGTCAGCTTGGCCACCGCGCAGATGTCGCCAGCGGCGCAGGAGGCGATGCTCCGCTGGTTCTTTCCTAGCGGCGAGGTCAGTGCGCCGATCCGCTCGTCCTCGTCGTGGTCGGCGTGCCCGCTGGCGGCCCTGCCATGTCCGGACACGTGCACGGTGGCGTCCGGGCGCAGCGTCCCGGAGAAGACGCGGACCAGGCTGATTCTGCCCACATATGGATCTGAGGTGGTCTTGACCACCTCGGCGAGCAGCGGACCAGAAGGCTCGGAGTTGATCCCGTTGACCGGCTTGCCGTCGATCGTGGTCACCGTCGGCAGCGGGTGTTCCTGCGGCGAAGGGAATGCCTGCGTCATCAGCTCGAGCAATTCGGCCAGCCCGATGCCCTGCTGGGCAGCCGCCGGGATCACCGGGTAGAAGCTGCCCCTGGCGACCGCTTTCTCCAAGTCCTCGATGAGGACCTTCTGCTCGATCTGCTCACCGGACAGATACCTGTCCATCAGGCTCTCGTCTTCGCTCTCCTGAATGAGCGACTCGATCAGCGCGCCGCGGTACTCCTCGAGCTGGTCGGTGTTCTCAGGATCGGGATCACGCTCGGTCCGCTTGCCGCTTGTGTAGTCGTAGTAGCGCTCGGAGAGCAGGCCGATAAGGCCGTTGACGGTGCCCTGGCCGTCGCCAACCGGCAGGTACAGCGGCGCGACAGATTCCCCGAAGGCGTTCCTGCAGGCTTCGAGCGCCTCGCTAAAGTCTCCTCTGTGGTGGTCGAGCTTCGTGATCACGACGGCCCTGGGCGTGCCGGCACTGGCGCACTCGTCCCAGAGCATCGAGGTCAAGCCGTCGATGCCGTCGGCGGCCGAGACCGCGAAGAGCGCGGCGTCGGCGGCTCGCAGGCCAGCCCGCAGGTCACCGACGAAATCGGCGTAACCCGGGGTGTCGAGAAGGTTGACCTTGACGTCATTGTGCATGAACGGCGCCAGCGTCAAGTTGACTGAGCGCCCCTGCCTGATCTCGACCTCGTCGAAGTCGCTGACGGTGCTGCCGTCCTCGACGCGACCAGCCCGCTGAATAGTGCCCGTCGCGACAAGCAACGCTTCGACTAGCGTCGTCTTGCCTGCTCCGGAGTGGCCGACCAGCACAACGTTCCGCACGTTCTCGGGCTGGCCGGCCACTGGTGCCCTGCCGGCGGCTCCCGATGTTGCCTTCTCCGCCATACCACCGCCTCCTGATGTTCATCTTGGCTGCTGCTGCTTGCCAGCCTTTACCCACCGCCCCGGCAACCACAAGTCCCCGGCGGCAATCGGCCGGCCCTGACGTGGTCTATCCGGGACGTGACGGGACCTGGCGGGCCCAGGCGTCGCACACAGGAAGCCAAGGCGAACCCGGGCGAATCCGTTCTTCCCCGGCTTGTGAAACGGATTGATCAGTCGCCAGTAAGATCAAACGGACATGCTGAAAGTGCTGCGACCCGGTCTTGCCCAGCTGCTGACGCCAGTAGGACGGGCCCTGGCGCGCACCCCGGTGACGCCGAACATGCTGACCGTCATCGGCACCGTCGGCATGACCGCCGGCGCGCTCAGCCTGTTCCCGACCGGCCACCTGTTCGCGGGCACCTTGGTGTGCACTGGCTTCGTGCTTGCCGACATGCTGGACGGCACGCTCGCCAGGATCCAGGGCAGCACCGGCGTCTTCGGGGCTTTCCTGGACTCCACGCTCGACCGGATCTCCGACTCCGCCGTGTTCGCGGGCATCACGATCTGGCTCGCGACCGGCGGCCACGACAAGCCGCTCGCGGCTGTGGCGCTGTTCTGCCTGGTCGCCGGCGGGCTAGTCTCGTATGCGAAGGCCCGGGCCGAGGGCGTCGGGCTAAGCTGCGACGTGGGAATCGCCGAGCGAGCTGAGCGATTGCTGATCGGTCTGGCTGCTATCGGACTCGCTGGACTTGGCGTACCGTATGTCCTTCCTGTAGGACTTTGGATCCTCGCCGTGCTGAGCGCCTTTACCTTCGGCCAGCGGGTCTACGCTGTGCGCAAGGCGGCGGCATCGCGCCAGCCCGACGCGACGGCGGCAACGCGCCAGGCTGACGCGACGGGGGCCTCGGGCAGCGCGGCGACGTAGCGCGTTAGATCGCGGCCAGCGGGCCGCCGATCACGCGAACACGAGTCTCGGAGGTGGCGGGTGCCCGGTGACAAGGCCAGGCCGACCCTCAAGAACCGGCTGGTCGGCGCCGCCTACGCGCTGGGCTGGTCCGCCGTGTGCCGCATGCCAGAGTCGTGGGCGGCTTCTGCCTTCGGTTTCGTCGGCGACATCGCGTGGCGCAGGCAAGGGCCGAGAGTCCGGGTGCTTGAGGGGAACCTGCGGCGAGTGCTCGGCCCGGGCGCGACCGGAGAGGACCTGCGGGCCGCCTCGCGCGCATCCATGCAGTCCTATGCCAGGTACTGGCTGGAGATCTTCAGGCTTCCGGTGATGACCACCGATCGGCTGGTCGAAGGAACTGTCGCTTCGGGCGACGTCGACACGCTGCTGTCGCATCTGGCGTCGGGCCGTGGCGTTGTAGTCCCGCTGCCGCACATGGGCAACTGGGACCAGGCAGGCGCATGGATCATCGCCAAAGGTGCAGGGTCTTTCACAACTGTCATGGAGCGCCTTGATCCTGAATCGGTTTACGAGCGGTTCGTGGCATTCCGTGAGGCGATCGGCATGGAAGTGCTGCCGGCCAGTGGTGGCCTGAGCCCGTTCGGTGTCCTGGCTCAGCGCCTGCGGGCAGGCAAGATGGTTGCCCTGCCGAGCGACAGGGACGTGGCCGGCGGCGGAATTGAAGTCGACTTCTTCGGCGAAACGGCGCTGATGATGGGCGGGTCCGCGGCGCTGGCAGTGCAGACTGGTGCCGCGCTGATGCCCGCGACGCTGTGGTACGAGGGGGAACGCTGGGGCATCCACGTCTACGAGGAGATCCCGGTGCCAGAAAACGGCGACCGGTGGCAAAAGGCCGCCGCGATGACCCAGGAGGTCGCGCGCGTCTTCGAGGACGGCATCAGGAAGCACCCGGCCGACTGGCACATGCTGCAGCGGGTCTTCGTCGCCGATCTTGATCCTCAGCGGCTCGCTGGCGCCAGGGCAAAGGTCGCTGCCAGGGAGCGGGCCGCCAGGAAGAACGGCGCGGCTGCATCCGCGGAGGGCGGGTCGCGAGTTGAAGGCGCGCCGGCGGGGGAGGGCGGGCCATGAGAATCGGTGTCGTCTGCCCTTACTCCTGGGACGTTCCCGGTGGTGTCCAGGAGCACATCAGGGACCTCGCCGAGGCGCTGATAGACCTCGGTCACACGGTCTCGGTAATCTCCCCGGCCGATGATGACGCGGCGCTGCCCCAGTATGTGGTGCCGGCCGGGCGCGCGGTCGCCGTTCCGTACAACGGCTCGGTCGCGAGGCTGTCGTTCGGCCCGCTCTCGGCCAATCGGGTCCGCCGGTGGATCAAGGACGGAAACTTCGACGTCCTGCACGTACACGAGCCGGCCGCGCCGAGCCTGTCGCTGATCGCGTGCTGGGTCTTCGACGGGCCCATCGTGGCGACGGTACATGGCGCCACCACTCGCTCTAGGGTGCTGCACGCCGCCGAGCCGATGCTGCGCTCGGCGCTGGAAAAGGTCAGCGGGCGGATCGCGGTCTCCGAGGCTGCGCGGACCACGCTGGTTCACCACCTCGGCGGCGACGCGGTCCTGATCCCGAACGGCGTCACGATCTCCCGGTACGAGAAGGCCGAGCCGCTGGCCGGCTGGCCGGGGGAGGGCGGCGCCATCGGGTTCCTCGGCCGGATGGACGAACCGCGCAAGGGCCTGTCGGTGTTGCTGCGGGCGTTCGACCTGATCGGGTCCGAGCGGCCGGAGCTGCGCCTGCTGATCGCGGGTCCTGGCGACACGGGCGAGGTGCTGGCCAGGGTTCCCGGGCGGCTGAGAGAACGGGTCGTACTGCTCGGGCAGGTTAGCGAGGCCGTGAAGGTACAGGTCTACCACTCGGTTGACGTATTCTGCGCGCCCAACACCGGCGGCGAGAGTTTCGGCATCGTCCTTGCCGAGGCGATGGCGGCGGGCGCGCCGATTGTCGCCAGCGACCTGGACGCGTTCGGGCGGGTGCTCCGCGGCGGGCGGGCCGGGGAGCTGTTCGCCAGCGGCGACCCAGCCGATCTGGCGGCAGCGATTGGCCGCCTGCTCGATGACCCGCAACGGCGCGCGTCGCTGTCGGCCGCAGCGTCGGCGGCCGTCCGTGACTACGACTGGAGCAAGATCGCCCGCGACGTGGTCAAGGTGTACCAGGCAGTGATGCCGGCCAGCTCGGCAGCGTCTGCGAGCGCGTGATGAGCCCGCTGGTCAGCGTCATCGTGATCGCCGTCCTGGCGATCAGCGGAGTCTACGTATCGTGGCGCGCCGGGCGCCTGGACCGCCTGCACACCAGGGTCGAGACCGCGCGCGCCGCGCTGGACGCGGCCCTGGTCAGGCGTAGCTCGGTCACGCTCGAGATCGCTTCATCGGGGCTGCTCGACCCCGCCGCCAGCCTGCTGCTGGCCGACCTGGCGCACGACGCGCGCTCGGCCACGACCGGGCGTGAGCTGGCGGAGAGCGATCTGACCAGGGCGCTGCGGACGGTGTTCGGCGGACCGGATGTCCGCGAGTCAATCGAGCCGGACAGCGGCGGCGAGGAGCTGGTCGCCGAGCTCGAGTCGACCGCGCAGCAGGTCTTCATCGCGCGCAAGTTCTACAACGACGCAGTGGCTGTGACGATCGCAGCGCGCCGCCGCCCGCTGGCCAGGACGCTGCGGCTGGCCGGCAGCGCTCCGCTGCCTGAGTTCTTCGAGATCGACGACACTCTCTCGCCCCGCGGTATGGGCGAACAAGGCACCGACATGCCGCATCTGGCGGGCTAGGCGGGCCTCCCGCCCTCAGCCGGATACCGCCTACCATGGAGGTATCAAACGCTGATTCAACCTTAAGGAAGTTTCTGTGTCAGTGCTAGGTTCTTCTGGCTCAGGCTCCACCGGCAGTCCCGACAGCGGGGCGGCGACCACCGCACCCGTTACCGGCACCCAGCGGGTCAAGCGCGGCATGGCGGACATGCTCAAGGGCGGCGTGATCATGGACGTGGTCACCCCTGAGCAAGCGAAGATCGCCGAAGACGCTGGCGCCGTGGCTGTCATGGCGCTCGAGCGCGTGCCTGCCGATATCAGGGTGCAGGGCGGCGTGGCGAGGATGAGCGACCCCGACATGATCGACGGGATCATCGCCGCGGTCTCCATCCCGGTTATGGCCAAATGCCGGATCGGGCACTTCGTCGAAGCGCAGGTCCTGCAGGCGATCGGCGTGGACTACATCGATGAGTCCGAAGTCCTGACCCCGGCCGACGAGTCGAACCATGTCGACAAGTGGCCGTTCACCGTGCCGTTCGTGTGCGGTGCGACGAACCTCGGCGAGGCGCTGCGTCGGCTCGCCGAGGGCGCGGCAATGATCAGGTCCAAGGGCGAGGCCGGCACCGGCAACGTCGTCGAGGCGACCAGGCACATGCGCAGTATCCGGGCCGACATCCGCAAGCTCGCCGGTCTCTCGCCGGAGGAGCTCTACACCGCGGCCAAGGACCTGCAGGCGCCGTACGAGCTGGTGGCCGAGGTCGCTGCGGCGGGCAAGCTGCCAGTCGTGCTGTTCACCGCTGGCGGCCTGGCGACACCGGCCGACGCGGCGATGATGATGCAGCTCGGCGCCGACGGCGTGTTCGTCGGTTCTGGCATCTTCAAGTCGGGAGATCCGGCGGCGCGGGCGGCGGCGATCGTCAAAGCCACGACGTTCCACGACGACCCCGACGTAATTGCGAAGGTATCGCGCGGCCTTGGCGAGCCGATGGTCGGCCTCAACCTGGACACCTTGCCGCCCGAGCAGCGTTACGCGGGTCGCGGCTGGTAGCGGTCGGCGCTGCCTAGCACCGCCGTCACAACCCGCGCGGTGTCGGTCAGGTCGGCCAGCACGGCGTTCGGTCCTGCTGCCTCGAGCTCGGCCGTCGCGAACTGCCCCGTCGCCACGCCGACGGCGCGCGCGCCAGCGGCCCGCGCGGCGGCCACGTCCAGCGGGGTATCGCCGATCAGCACGGTCGCCTCGCCATCGAAGTCGGCATCGTAGGCGGCTGCCGCGCGCTGCCTGGCCAGCGGCACGAGTTCGGCCCTGACCTCGTGCTCATTTCCGTACGCGCCGACCGCGAGGTCCAGATGCTCGGCCAGACCGAGCGGCACGAGCTTGGCCTCGGCGACCGGGCTGACGTTGCCGGTCAGGACCGACTGGATCACGCCGGGAACGCCAGCGAGGGCGGCCAGCGCGGCGTGGGAACCTGCCAGCGCTTGGCCGGATTCGGCCACCATTCCGTGCGCACCGCGGCCGAGCCGCGCCAGCGCGGCCTCGAAGGCGACAACGTCGCCGCGCGGATCGGGCACCCCGGCCAGGCGCAGCACATCGAGCGCGATCGCGCGGTCAGTTCGCCCGGCCATGTTCGCGGCGGCGGCGACCGCGGGCAACTGCCTGCCGAACACCTCGGCGAAGGCGGCGTAATACAGCTTCCTTCCCACGCCCGTGGCATTCACTAGCGTGAAATCGACGTCCCAGAGCACCAGCACGCGAGCTGATCCGCCCGGCGAACCCGACAAGCCTGACACGTTTGGTTATGCCCCCTTCTAAGAGTTCCGCCACTCGCCAGTACGGTATCTGGTCCATCCCGCGGCACCCGCAACGGCCGGTCCGGCTTGCCAGGCTGGAGCGGGCCGCGTGTTGCCTAGATCACGCTCGGTGTTGGAATCGTTCGCCCACCGTGAGCGCTGTAACAGGTGTTCGCTTGGCGCACGATGCAACCGAGACGAGTGAACGCACCGGCCGCGTCCCCCCGTGCGCGCCGGGACCGAAGATCTGCCTCCGCCGACCGGCGTCGCCCATCCCCCAGGGCTTCGCCGCAGCGGCCGGGCTACCCGCGGCTGGCACCATCCCCCCGGTACTTCTGGTGCCAGCCGCGGAACTTCGGCAGTCACGCGAGTTAACTGGCCTTCGCGGCTTTGTCCGGGGCTACACTCGCAAGGTGCCAGGCCGGATCCGCGACGAGGACATCGAGGCCGTCCGCTCCCGCTCGCCGATCGCCGAGGTAGTCGGGGAGTACCTGCAGCTGCGCAGCGCAGGCGGCGGCTCGCTCAAGGGACTCTGCCCGTTCCACGAGGAAAAGACTCCATCCTTCAATGTCACGCCCGCGCGCGGGCTCTGGTACTGCTTCTCCTGCGCAGAGGGCGGCGACGTCATCGCCTTTGTGCGCAAGATCGACAGCCTGGGATTCACCGAGGCGGTCGAGCGCCTGGCGGCCAGAGCCGGCATCGAGCTGCGGTATGAGCAGGGCGGCTATGTTCCCGGCCAGGAGCTGTCACGACGCCGTCGGCTGATCGATGCGCACAAGGCGGCCGCGGCCTTTTATGTTCAGCAATTCTCGACCGCCGCTGCCGCCCCTGGACGCGACTTCCTGACCTCCCGCGGCTTCGACCTGGCCGACACGGAACGATTCGGCATCGGTTATGCCCCAGATGACTGGGAAATGACGACCAGGCACCTGCGCGGCCTGGGCTTCACCGAGGAAGAACTGCTCACCGGCGGACTCGCCGGCCGAGGGCGCCACGGCCTGACGGACAAGTTCCGCGGCAGGCTGATCTGGCCGATCAGGGACTTGTCTGGTGATGTGATCGCGTTCGGCGCGCGCAAGCTCGCTGCCGACGACAACGGGCCGAAGTACCTGAACACGCCCGAGACACCGATCTTCAAGAAGAGCTCGGTGCTGTACGGCGCGGATCTGGCCAGGCGCGACATCGCCCAGCGCAGGCAGGCCGTGATCGTTGAGGGCTACACCGACGTGATGGCGTGCCACCTTGCGGGCTTGAGCACGGCTGTCGCGACTAGCGGCACCTCGTTCGGCGAGGTCCACATCGCGATCCTGCGGCGGCTGCTGATGGACGACAGCCAGCTCAGGGGCGAGGTGATCTTCACTTTCGACGGGGACGCCGCGGGGCGCCGCGCGGCGCTGCGCGCGTTCAGCATGGAGGAGCGCTTCGTCACACAGACCTTTGTCGCCGTGCAGTCCGACGGTCTCGATCCCTGTGACCTGCGGCTCAAGGAAGGTGACGCAGCAGTCAGGGATCTGGTCGCCAGCCGGGTGCCACTGTATGAGTTCGCGGTCAGGGCGGCGCTCAGCGACTACGACCTGGAGTCCGCTGAGGGCAGGATCGGCGCGCTCGACGCGGCCGCGCGGATTGTCGCAAGGATCAAGGATCACGGGCTGCGAAAGGTCTACGCGAACAAGGTTGACCGCTGGCTCGGACTCATGGATGAGGAACTGGTCCTGCAACGCATCGCCGAGCACATCGGGACCGGCAGCCGGCGCAAGCCCGCAGGAAAGCGAGGGCCCGGGCAGGCCGCGGGAGCGGGAACTGACGTCGCCGGGTCTTCGGCTGGTCATGCCGCTGGAGCGCGCAAGACAGTCGATCTGGATGCTGGCGGAGCGAGGGCCGCGCCGTACGACCCGCTCGACCCGGTGATCAACCTAGAGAGGCAGGCGCTCAAGCTCGCCATCCAGCGGCCCGCGCTGCTCGGGCCGGCCTTCGATGGCATGGGCGCCGAGGTCTTCACAGCTCCGGCGCATCGCGCGGTGCGGGAGCTGATGGCGAGCTCCGGTGGCGTTGCCCAGGCGGGTCCGGTGCGGGAGTGGATTGACCGGCTGCTCGCGGCAGCGCCGAATGACAACGCGCGGATGTTCCTGACCAGGCTCGCGGTGGAGTCGGTGGAGGCACCCGGTGCCGACGCCGAGCCGGACGCCAGGTTCGCAGATGACGTGCTGACCAGGATCGAGGAGCTTGCCGTGTCACGCCAGATCGTCGCGGTCAAGTCACGGTTGCAGCGGATGAACCCGGTGACCGGGCAGACGGAGTACAACCGGATGTTCGGAGACCTTGTGGCGCTCGAGCAGCGCCGCAAGCTGCTGCTTGAGCGCGCCAGCGGTGGGTGAAGGACGTTATATCTACCCGTACCTGGCAATCAGTCAAACTTGCCCCCAGGTGACAATTTTCGAACCGTCCGACGCGTCGTTACTGACGCACACTGTTGTCCATGACTCCTGTGCTCACGGCAACCGCTGACCAGGTCACCGAGCTAGTTTCGCGAGCGCGGGAGAACGGTGCCGTCGCCCTGGCTGACCTGAACGCGGCGTTCGACCGCTGCGAGCTGATGCCTGACGTCATCGATGACGTGATGCGGATGCTGGTCGAGGACGGCGTCGAGATTATCGACGGCGGCGCTGATGAGCCGGACGAGCCGCGCCGCGGCGAAGAACCTGACAAGCTCCGCCGGTCCGGAACCTCTGATCTGGTCAGGATTTACCTGCGCGAGATCGGCAAGGTGCCGCTGCTGACAGCTCAGGACGAGGTTGAGCTCGCCAAGGCCATCGAGGCCGGCCTGTTCGCACGGGAAATGCTGCAAGGCGGCTGCAAGGTGGTCGGGGCCGGGCCGAGCGGCGCCGAGCTTGTCATGATCGCCGAGCAGGGCGACCGGGCCAGGCAGCGGCTGATCGAGGCGAACCTGCGGCTTGTGGTCTCGATCGCCAAGCGGTACATCGGCCGCGGCCTGGTCTTCCTCGACCTGATTCAGGAGGGCAATCTCGGCCTGATCAGGGCGGTGGAGAAGTTCGACTACACCAAGGGCTACAAGTTCTCCACCTACGCAACCTGGTGGATCAGGCAGGCCATCACGCGAGCGATCGCCGATCAAGCGCGCACGATCAGGATCCCGGTGCACATGGTCGAGACCATCAACAAGATGGCCAGGATCCAGCGGCAGCTGCACCAGGATCTCGGCCGCGAGCCCACGCCCGATGAGGTGGCGGAGGAAATGGGGATTGCCGCCGACCGGGTCGCCGAGATCCAGCGGATCGCCCAGGAACCGGTGTCGCTCCAAGCGCCGATCGGCGAAGAAGACTCAGACCTTGGCGACTTCATCGAGGACGCCGACGCTGTGGTGCCCATGGAGGCTGCGGCGTTCATGATGCTGCAAGACCAGCTTGAGCAGGTGCTCGACACCCTGTCGCCGCGCGAGCAGCGCATCATCCAGCTGCGGTTCGGCCTGACCGACGGGCACCCTCGGACGCTCGAGGAGGTCGGCAGGGACTTCGGAGTAACCAGGGAGCGGATCAGGCAGATCGAGTCGAAGACGCTGGTCAAGCTGCGGCACCCGGGCCGCGCTCAGATGCTGAGGGAATATCTCGCCTGACCGCGGCTTCGAGCTATCGCTTGCGCAGTCGCCGGGCTAGAGGCCCACCGCTGAACCTTTGGTGGTGTTATCGGCCCACCAGCGGTTCAGCGGTCGGGTGGGCGATGAGATTCGGGCCGCTACCGACTCAGGCTGACGACGTTTGAGCCGCCGTCAGCCCGAAGAAAAGGGCGGCTGTCATCACTTCCCGTCGTTCGCGGCATGGCTCCGTTGCCGGAGACCGTCGACGCCGATGCGCCAGATTTGCGCTTGCTGCTGCCGCTGCTGCGGCGGCGGCTTGTGTTTGTCTGCCCGGAAGACGAGGTCCGGTTGGTCACCTTGGAAGCGCCTTTGCGCACGCTGGTCGCGGCCTTGTCCTTCGCGGACTTCGCGGTCGCCTGCGCCTGGGCCTGGAGCGCGCCAGCCGTCTGCTGCATGGCAGGGCTCTCGGCGGCTTTCCTGGCAAGCTGCTTCAGCTGCTCGTACCGCTCCCGTCCCGCCTGCGTGCCGAGTACGTAGCCGACAGCGAGCCCGCCGACGAAGCTGATCCGGTAAAAACGCATCTAAGGCCTCTCCCCGAGATCGGTCGCGTCCGGCATGACCCCTTTGGCCTGCGCGCCCTACGCGCACCCGACAGGTGTTGTCATGCCCGGTACCGGCAGTGTTATGCGCGTGTGATCGCCAGCGGCGGCCGTCCGGCACCCGCATCAGCGCAGGTGCGCTACCCTTGTCCCCGCGGCGCAAATCCGGCCGGAGATACCGTCTCCGGGCAGTGAGTGCCGCCCGATCCCGCGTAGCTCAATCGGCAGAGCGTCCGGCTGTTAACCGGCAGGTTCCAAGTTCGAGTCTTGGCGCGGGAGCTCTACCTTGGGTTTTGCTCCGTCAGGCCCCTGGTTGTTCTGCGGTCTGTGTGCAGTCACTGCTTACGGCCAGCCGCTGAGCCGCAGCCGAGCGCTCTTGGCCGCGTTGGCTCCCGGGCAGACGGCGCACCGGCACCCTTGCTACCAGTACCGGTAATAGTCCTGGTTCGCCTCGCCATCCTCGCACCTCACCTGTTCGGGTGAAGGCTCAGAGGTGGCGGACCGGGTATGACCGCAGACATGACCATTTCTTCCGACGACTTGGTCCGGCGCAACGCGGCGTTCGCCGCTACGGGGGCGTTCGCCGGCCTTCCCTTCCCGGCCAGCGACACCCTGCAGGTGCTCGGCTGTGTTGACTCGCGGGTCGACCCGGGTGATGTGCTCGGTCTCGAGCTCGGCGAAGGGGTCGTGATGCGCAACATCGGCGGCCGGATCACCCCGGCGACGCTGCGCTCATGGGCACTGCTGGGTCGGCTTGGCCAGGGCCACCCCC
>DATAEH010000121.1:0-16185 GCA_036258115.1 Streptosporangiaceae bacterium | reverse complement strand
AACCCGTAGGTCAAGACCCCGGCGCCAGACTAGCTACCGGGCACTGCGTCCCAGAGGAGTCCCGGGCTCGGCGGGCCACCGCGGCACCAATTTTCACGCCTGCGCGACCTCCCCGCAGGGGAAAACCGGGACTAGCTAGGGGAGTTGCTGATACCGAGCTACCGCCAAGCGGCCCGCATAACTTCAGGGTTACTGAGATCCGGAAGGGCGTCGGCGGCTAGTTCCTCTATGTGGCGACGTCCGGCTTCTGCTTGTATCTAGTTCGATATGAGTTCTCGCCATAGCGCCTCATTCAATTTGAATCGTTCCCTGGCGGCCAGACAATCGGGAAGAGCGGTGAGTCCATCGGCGATCCGGCTGGAAGTTCTGCGTCCAGGCCGTCGAAGGGCGGCGACGTGCGCCATGCTCGAGGTGCGTGGGTAGCGTTCGCGGCCAAATAGCGTAGCGACAGGACGCGGCGGCGGCCCGCGAACGGGAAACCGGGTGCGCCGTGCACGCTGAGGAAGTTGAAGAAGATGGCGTCGCCGGGCTGGAGATCGTAGCTGCGGATGTCGAACGCAGCCCGATCGGCCTCGACGTCAGGGATCTCGACCAGGCTGCCGTCGGGAAACCACTTGGCCTCGCCCAGGAGGAAGGTGCGCGGCATCAGCCAAGGTCCGGCGTGCGTGCCGGCCAAGATCTCCAGGCATCCTGCGGCCGGAACAGGGTCTACCGGGATCCATGCGCTGACCCCGAGGCCATCGACGTTGTAATAAGGCTGGTCCTGGTGCCAGGGCGTTCGCTGCCGCGTTCCGCCCTCCTTGACTAGCACATGATCGTGGTAGAACCTCACTTGCTCGGTCCGCATGAGCGCCGCCGCGATTGCCGGGACGCGGGAATGCCTGGCGAGCCACTCGATCGCCGGTATTTCCTGCCATCGGCAGAAGTCCTCGGTAAACGTGCCCGGGTCGTCTGGCCCGCTGGCTACCTGGGCGAGCGGCGAGGGTTCAGCGAGCACGGCATCGATCGCGACGGCCGCCTCGCTGACCTCGGCGGCATCGAGAACTCCGCGGACGCATACGACGCCGTCCCTGGCGAACTCCTCAGCCAGCTCGACGGCGCCGGTCTCGCTCGTCTCGTCAGTAACGTCGTTGCCCTCGCTGGGTACCTGCATCGGGGTCAGTGTGACACAAAGACGGGCCGTCACCAGTGCTGCTTGACTGGCGACGGCCCGTTGCCGTTATAGCTCTGACGTCCGGATCGCGATCAGAGAACGTCGTGGCCCGGATGCGGCTCTTCCGGGACCTCGGCCCGCTGTGCGGGGATCGAACCAAGCCGGCCAGCCTGGTAGTCCTCGAAGGCCTGGACGAGCTCGGCCCTGGTGTTCATCACGAACGGACCGTAGGCCGCGACGGGCTCCCTGATCGGCTCGCCGCCAAGTACCAGGACGTCGAGCTTCTCGCTCGGCCCGTCCATCCGGCGCTGCGCGCCGAAGGTGAGCACATCACCGGGGCCGAACAAGGCCAGTTGGCCCGTGTGTACTGGACGCTGGTCCGCACCCACCGTGCCCGAGCCCGCGAGCACGTAGGCGAGCGCGTTGAAGTCGGCCCGCCACGGTAGCCGCAGCTGGGCGCCGGGCTCGACCGTCGCGTGCAGCAATGTGATCGGCGTGTGCGTCACACCAGGACCCGGGTTTCCCGCCACCTCGCCAGCGATGACGCGGATCAGCGCGCCTCCGTCTGCGGAGCTGAGCAGCGCAACCTGGCCGGCCCTGATGTCCTGATAGCGCGCCGGCGCCATCTTTAGCCGGGACGGCAGGTTGACCCAGAGCTGGAAGCCATGGAACAGGCCGCCGCTCATGACGAGGTCCTCGGGCGGCTCCTCGATGTGCAAAATGCCGCCGCCCGCGGTCATCCACTGGGTGTCGCCGTTGGTGATCAGGCCGCCGCCGCCGTTGGAGTCCTGGTGGCGGAACGTTCCGTCGATCATGTAAGTCACGGTCTCGAACCCGCGGTGCGGGTGCCAGGCGGTGCCGCGAGGCTCACCGGGCGCGTAGTCGACCTCGCCCATCTGGTCCATGTGGATGAACGGGTCAAGGGCTCGCAGGTCAACGCCCGCGAAAGCGCGACGGACCGGGAACCCCTCGCCCTCGAAACCCGACGGCGCGGTCGTGATCGCGAGCACCGGCCGCTCCTGGGCCACTGCCTTGTCCGGCTCTGTGATCCGCGGCAATAGCAAGATGTCCTCAACGGTCACTGCTGGCATAACTTGATCCTCCCACCAGGGCAAAGGACGCCCAGACCGGACACCGTCCTACCATCTGAAGTCGTGCCCACAACAACATTAATTGAACGCGCAACATTCCCCGCGTCGAGGTGGCCACCATCTGCCACCGACGCTGTGTATCAATGGGCCATTCATCACCAGATTTCGGTATGGATGCGCCATTCATATGCGGTGCGATGGGTCGAGAGCGGCTAGCCTGCGGGACGGCCACTCGGCAGGGTTCAGAGCGGGAGGCCGGCTTCTAGCTGGGCAAGGGCGGCGTCAATCCGGTCGAACATGTCCGAGTCCGGCTGCCTCGCGGCCAGATCGGTCCACGGCATCGTGGCCGCCATGATCACCCCGACGATCGCGCCGGCCAGGATCCTGACGGAGAAGTCGTTCGGATCCCGGCCAGACCGCTTACCGGCAGCCTCCGCGATTACCTCGATCGTGCGTGTGTACTCGTCCATCGCCCTGGCGCGCAACTCGGGAACGGTCAGGGTCAGCTGCGCCGTTTCGCGGAGCTTGGTGAGGTCATCGTCGTTGAGGGAGGCGAATGCCTCTCGCGCGGCGGCCCGGAAGGCCGCCACCGGCGAGAGGTCGGGTGATTGCGCTTCGAAGGCTGCGAGCGCGAGCACGTCCATCTCGTCCTGCAGCACGACGTCTTCCTTGGTAGGGAAGTACCGGAAGAAGGTGCTGGGCGACACGTCCGCGGCCTCGGAAATCTGGTCGACCGTCGTCGCGGCATAACCCTGCTCACGGAAAAGCCGGAGCGCGTGCTCTCTGATGGCAGCACGCGTTCTGGCCTTCTTCCGTTCCCGCAGCCCCGGCCGGGGAACGGCTGGTGCCTCGCTCATGTGGTCATTCTGCTCTTATCCAGTGCAGATGTCGCTGGTCGCGCGTCCGCGCCGACCGTGTCGTCGGCCGTGCCTGTGTCCACACCGACAGCAGGCGGGGTTTCTTCGGAGGCCGGTGCCCACCCGGGCAGGAACAGCAGCGCGAGCAGGGCAGATGCGATTGCGATGCCGGCGCACACCCACAGCATGACGTCCAGGCCGTGCACGTATGCCAGGCGAACGCTGTCCAGCAGCGCTCCTGAGCCGGAGGCCTTGGCAGCGGCGACGCCGCCGGCGATGCTCTGCTTGACCGCGGTGGCTGCCGACGCGGGCAGGCCGCCCAGGTGCAGGTGGCTCCGGTACACGGTGGCGAGGACGGTGCCCAGCGCCGCCACCCCGATCGTGCCGCCGACCTGGCGCATCGCGGAGATCAGCGCGGAGCCCGATCCGCTGCGGGCGTGCGACAAGGCGCCAAGCGCTGCGTTGAGCGCGGTAGGCATGGCGATGCCCAGGCCGAAGCCGGTGACGGCGAACCAGGTCGCGGCGAAGCCGGTGCTGCTGTCGACCGTCGTCCCGGTTCCGACCCCGAGTGCCGCGGCCATGATCGTGAACCCGATCGCGACGAGGATCTTGGGGCTGACCGGCGGAGCCGAAGCCGGCGAGGAGCCGTTGCCCTTGCGCGGAGTCTGCAGCCGCTGCCCTAGCGCGAGTCCCGCCGCCAATCCGCCGATCATCGGTAGCATCCGCAGCCCCGCGCCGAGCGAGTCATATCCGCGCACGTTGAGGAAGTACTGCGGCATCGCGAAGACCAGGCCGAACAAGGCGAACGAGACCAGCGTGGCAAGGAGGGTTCCCCAGGTGAATCCGGCCGAGCGGAAGAGGCCGAGGTCGACGAGCGTGAGCCGGTCCTGCGCCCCGCCGCTCCTGCTGACTAGTCGTTCCCACCAGGCGAACACCACGAGCGCAACCACTCCGGCGATGATCGTGAGTATGGCGACCATGTCGGACCAGCCATCGTCACCGGCCTTGATCAACCCGTACGTGAGCACCGTCAGCCCGGCGCTCGATATCACGATGCCGGTCACGTCGATGTGCCTGCGCTGTTCGCCATGCGATTCGGGCATCAGCAGCGCCACGGCGATGACGGCGATGACCACAACAGGAATGTTGATCAGGAAGACCGAACCCCACCAGAAGTGGTCGAGCAGCCAGCCGCCGAGGATAGGGCCGATCGGGTAGCCGAGGAACGTCGCGCCACCGACGGCGGCGATCGCGCGCGGCCGCTCGGCGGCGTTGAACAGCACGGGCAGCACCGCAAGCGACATGGGTAGGATCACCGCCGCAGCAAGACCGAGCACCGCCCGGGCCGCGATCAATTCGCTGGTCGACGAGGAGTAGGCGCACGCAAGCGAGGAAAGGCCGAACAACACGAGGGCTCCGAGCAGCAGTCGCTTGCGGCCGATCCGGTCGCCGAGCATTCCGGCCGGGAGCAATGCGGCCGCCAGCACGAGGCTGTAAGCGTCGACGAACCACTGCAGATCGCCGGAAGAGGCATTCAAGTCGGCCGACAGCGTGGGGAGCGCGAGCGTCAGCACGAACAGGTCAAGCGCCACAACGAGCACGCTGAGCGACAGCGCGCCGAGCGCCCACCACCGACGGGAGTCCGATGCCGTCACGAGGGCCACCTTCTTATGATAGTTAATCTCAAAAACAAGCTATCGTGTTCTGAGAGTTACTGTCAATTAGATGTGAAACTCAGATCGCGTTGGCCAGGGAGCCGCGGCTGCGGGGCGTTGACATAGTGGGAGAGACTGGTGTCGAGCGGATGCCGCCCGCCAGCAAGCGGCGGTCTGATCCCAGGTTCGACCACGGCGGAACCAGGAGATAGCGATGCCAGAGCCAGAAGGTCAGGAACTCGAGCGAGTGCGCGCGCGCCGGGCTGAACTGCGCGACAAGTACCTGAGGCCACGAGGAAACCGGCCGCCGACGACCGTCCAGGGAGTACATCACCTGGCGCTGATCTGCCGCGACACTGAGGAGACGATCAAGTTCTACCAGGAGTTCCTCGGCTTCCCGCTCGTCGAACTGGTTGAGAACCGCGACTACAAGGGCTCCAATCACTTCTTCTTCGACATCGGCAACCACAACCTGCTCGGCTTCTTCGACTTCCCAGGCCACGAGCACCCGGCATGGATGGAGACCATCGGCGGTGTCCAGCACCTGGCCATCTCGGTTTCTCCTACCCAGTTTGATGCGGCGAAGAAGAAGCTCGACGAAGCTGGTGTGGACTACCTCGGCCCGGACCGCGGCGTCGAGGAGAGCATGTACTTCCGCGACCCGAACGGTGTCGGGCTCGAGCTGTACCGCGAGGAACTCGGAATCTTCAACGGCGAGCGCCTGCTCGACTAAGTCGGTTAGCGCTGCCCGAGCCTGATCTGGCCGTCGATCAGTTCCCTGGCGATGTCCAGGTGACCGGCATGCCGGGCGGTCTCCTCGATCATGTGCAGCACCACCCAGCGCACATCCGGCGGTTCGTCCTGTCCGGGGACGCCGTGCCTGCCACGCGGCTGCGCCGAGAGCGGCGTCACCGCCAGCACCGCATCCGAGTTCGCGCACTGCTCACGGTAGAAATCGATGATCTCCGCGGAGGGCTCGTTACTGACGAATGCCGCCATCGGGTCATAGGGAGGCAGGTCCTCGTCCCCGGGTGCCGGCTCGGGGTGTTTGCCCGCCACGACCCCCTGGAACCAGTGCCATTCTGCCCCGCCCAGGTGCTCGACCAGTCCGGCTGGCGTCCAGCCCGACGGCACGACAGACCGGTGCCACGCCTCCTCATCCAGCCCCGCCACAATGGACAGCACCACATTGCGCTGGGCATGGAGGAACTCCAGCAGAGCCTGGTCGTCTTTATCCTCAGGCTGATTGGTTGTCATCGTGCATCCTCGGTGTACTTGTCGTGGTGGCGCAATTCGACGGTCTCGTCCTGGCGGCCCAGCGGCGTCAGGTCCAGACGCATATCGGTAGCCGAGAGCACGTCCGTGCTTGCGCCGTAGCCAGACCAGGTATGCAGCACAGTGTCGCCGTCGTGAATAAAGACACTGACGCCGCCCTGCTCACCGGGCCTGGCGAAGTAGGGCTCGCCCATGTCGATCAGTTCCTGCGCGGTCCTGAAGTTGTACTCGAAGGGCGTGACGCTCTCGTCGTGCGTCACGTGGAAGTCGTAGTTGAAGTCGCTTTCATGCGACGAGTACCACGGGAAGGTCCATCCCATCCGTTGCCGGAACGGTTCGATCTTGATAAACGGCGCCCGGGAAATAGCTGCGAACGACGTGTTGCGGGCATGCAGGTGGGCTAGGGGGCCGACGTTGTCCGCCAGGAGTGAGCACACCGGACAGCCCTCGTCCCAGGCCGGGTCGAACATGAAGTGCTGCACGATGAGCTGGGTCCGGCCCTCGAAGAGATCCAGCAGGCTGACCTTGCCATGCGGGCCCTCGAAGACGTAGTACTTCTCGATCGCGACGGCTGGCATCTCGCGACGTCGGCTCGCGATCTCCTGAAGCGCGCGTGCGGCTACCTCCTCTGCGGCCAGCAGATCCTTACGTGCGGCCAGCCACTCGGCGGTCGAGACAACTCGCGGAATCATGGCAACCTCCGGCAATGGGGTGGCCTCGCGTGCCACCGCTACCTGGTTGGACGGATCACTTCCACGGAACTCATCGCCACGCGCAGCCCTATTTACAGGACAGCCGGGAAGCCGAAGTACGTGAACAATTCGGGAAACACGTGGCAGTGCAATCCGGTGATGCTGCTGCCATCGGTCTCCAGCACCTGAAGCGCCCAGGTGTGATACCCGCCGCGGCCGTCGGGGCGGTACTGGGCGAAGGCGCTACAGCCATTCGCCGAAGTGGGCAGCAGGCGGGAGCCGCGGCATTCCGAGCCTGGTCCCAGCATCCACACCCGGATCTCGTCCTGACCGCGCAGCCACAGCGGCAGCGGCGGCATCGAATTCACCGCGTCGCTGCGCAGCAGAGCAGTCAGCCGCGGCACGTCGTAAGACTCGAAGGCGGCAACGTACTCCGCTAGCAGGGCGGGGTCGGCGCCGCCTGGCGCCGCGTCATTCTCGTCGATGGACGGCACGGCGGCGCGGGCACGCTGCAGGGCACTGTTTGCCGATGCCACGGTGGTACCGAGCAGTTCCGCCGTCTCGGCGGCGGAATGCTGTAGCACGTCACGGAGGATCAGCGCAGCACGCTGACGGGGGGTCAGTCGCTGCAGCGCGGCCACAAAGGCGAGCCTGACCGTCTCCCTGGACACCACCTGCTCCGCCGGATCGGCGTTGCTCCCGGCGAGCCTGGCGTCCGGGATCGGCAGCACCCAGGTGCGCTCGCTCAGCGGCTGCGGGATCCGGGCACCCTCCGCGCGCGTGGGCGGTTCCAACTCCATCGGCACGCTGCGGCGGGTCCGCTTGCGCAGCATGTCGATGCAGACGTTCGTGGCAATCCGATGCAGCCACGTACGTAGCGACGAGCGGCCCTCGAACCTGTCGTACTCCCGCCACGCCCGGACCATCGTGTCCTGCACCGCGTCTTCGGCGTCGAACGGCGAGCCGAGCATCCGGTAGCAGTATCCGGTCAGCTCGCGGGCCAACCGCTCATACTCGGCCCGCTCCATCCCACCGAAGATGGCATTTGGCGCGGTCTGCCCGTCAATCGTCATGCCCCGAGCGTAGGGCCAAATGCGAGCGGCGCACCTGCTGGATGCTCACACGATTGGGGGACGCGGCTAGCGCAGTTCGCGCCTGATCACCAGGCGCAGGCCGGACCAGGTCTGGTCGATCGCGCATACCTTGTTGTCGACCAGGCCGGTCGGCAGGGCGACCTCCCTGATCACGTTCTCGGTCATATCGGTGGGCACCCTCGACGCCTTCTTAGGCCAGGCGATCCACAGACCGCACGACGGTGCCATTCTGGCCCTGAACAGGTCTAGCTGGCCGTCGAGTTCCGCCCGCAGGGTCACGAAGGCGATAATCACGTCGAACAGGGCGGCATCGGCGAGATCGGTGTGGATTTCGGCCTCGTCGCCGATCTGATCTTCAAGCCGGTCGGTGAAACCGTCGGGCGCTCCGATCACGACGACCTCGTCACCCTCGCCGATGCCGAGCTTGCGCGGCAGCGGTGTGCCTGAGTAACCCGCGTGCTCGGTCATCCTCGGCCGTTCCTTCCAGGGCGGTCTCAGACCGCCAGATTGGCAGCATAACGTCCGGTGGACCGGCCTGACCCCGCCTCAGGCCTGGCGGTCAGGGTGCGGTGCGCTAGTCGAAGCGAAAGCCGCCCGGACGCTCGTTCCTGTCGGCGATCAGGCCGGCCAGCGTCGCGATCGCGATCTCCGGCGGGGTCTTCGAGCCGATGTTCAGGCCGATTGGCCTGTGCACCCGTGCGACGTCGTCGGGTGAGACGCCGAGCAGCGCGAGGGCCTGGATGTGAGGCGGCTCGGCGCGCGGGCTGCCCATGATCCCGACCCAGCGGGCCTGCGTTGCCAGGGCGTCCCTGAGCAGGATGCCGAGTTCCTCGCGATGGTGGTCGGTCACCACGACATCGGTCTTGTCATCGGGCATTGAGCCGATGGCCGAGTACACGTCGAAGCCGTTGGCGTTAGCCTCCTTCGCGAGGTCGGCATCTGGCTCGACGAGCACGGGCCGGTAACCAGCGTCGGCGGCATATCGCAGCAGATACTCAGCGACCGGTGTCGCGAAGACCGCGACCATCGTCCGGCTGTCAACGGGAGCTGGCACGGTCCCGTGAGCTACCTCGCAGGCGGCATCGTGGACATGATCGTGTCCGCCATGGTGGGCACCGGGTCCGTGGTCGTGCTTATGGCGGGCGAGCCCGTGATCAAGTTCGCTGGTCATAGGACCGAGCTTGCCACGCGCCAGCGTTGCGCGCCATGGGCGAAATGTTCAGCCATGCAGCAGAGCCGCAACCGCGTCGCGAAGCGGTTCCATTCTGGCCCTGGCGGCACGGCGCGCCTCGGTCAGCCGCCCGGCGATCACCGGCTCGACGATCTCCAAATACGCCTTGATCTTGGGCTCGGTGCCGCTCGGCCTGATCACTACCCGGGCGCCGCGCAGCCAGTACCTGAGCACGTCGGCGGACGGCAGCTTGTCGGTTCCGCCGGTCAGGTCCGACGTTCCGATGATCGGTTCGCCCGCGAGCTCGCTTGGCGCCTCGATCCGCAGCCGCGACATCACCTGCACCGGCTCCTGGGTCGGGATTGTGACCTGCGTGGTGTGGTGCACGCCGTGCGCGACTTCTAGCGCGTCATACGCTTCGACCAGCGACTCGCCGCCAGCGCGGGCTCGCGCGGCCAGGCTGAGCACCGCCAGCGCGGCTCCGATCCCGTCTTTGTCCCTGACCGTCCTGCCAACCGTGTAGCCCAAGGCTTCTTCGTAGCCATATATAAAACGGACCTCTGGCCGTAGATCGCCCGCGCGAGCGATCCACTTGAATCCCGTCAGCGTCTCCGCGTACGCCGCGCCAGCGGCTGCGGCAATGCTGGACAGCATTGTGGCTGAGACGATCGTGCTGGCCACGAGCGGCTTGAGCTCGCCGTCGCGTGGCTCACTGCCAGCTCCCGCGTCATTGGACTCGCCGTTTCCCGATGACTGACCGCCAGCTGGTACTCGCGCGCCCGACGATGCGTCCATCCCTAGCAGGTACGCGCCGAGGAGCGCGCCAACCTGATCGCCGGTCAGCGTCCGCCAGCCGACCGGCGACTCTTCGTCGGGCACGGCGACCGCGAGCCGGTCGCCGTCGGGGTCGTTGGCAATGACGAGTTCGGCTCCCGATCTCCTGGCCTGAGCGAGGGCGAGGTCGAGCGCGCCCGGTTCCTCGGGATTAGGAAACCTGACGGTGCGGAAGTCCGGGTCGGGGTCGAACTGGGCCTGGACGATATCCGGCGGCGGAAAGCCGGCCTGCTCGAACGCGCGCAGCGCGAGCCCGCCGGCTACGCCGTGCAGCGGCGTGTAGGTGAAGCGGAGCCACGCCGCGCCTCTGGGCGCCGGTGAGGCGGCACAGATCGCATCGAGGTAGGCGGCCGTTACCTCGTCGCCATGCCTCGTGATCAGCGGGTCGTTCTCCGCGGCGACTGGAACACGTGAGAGCGGGCCGAGTGAATTGATCGCGGCCTCGATCTCCAGGTCGGCGGGCGGAACGATCTGAGCGCCGTCCCCGAGATACAGCTTGTAGCCGTTATCCGCCGGAGGATTGTGGCTGGCGGTGATCATGACTCCGGCCGCCGCAGAAAGGTGCCGAACCGCGAACGCCAGCACCGGAGTCGGCTGGCGGAAGGGCAACAAGTGGACGGCGATGCCTGCGCCGGCCAGGACGCGCGCTGCTTCAAGAGCGAACTCATCGGAGCGGTGCCTGGCGTCGCAGCCGATCACGACACCTGACCGGCCGGCCGCGGGGTCGATGTACAGAAGCCACCCGGCAAGAGCCGCGGTCGTGCCACGGACCACGGCGCGGTTCATTCGGTTCGGCCCGGCCGCCACGACTCCCCGCAGCCCTGCCGTGCCGAACTCGAGCCGACCCGCGAACCTGTCACGGAGCTCGGTCTCGGCCTCAGCGGCCGCGTCGGCGTCGAGCCCGCTGGCCGTGCGGAGCAAGGCGGAGAGCTCGGCGCGATCGCGGTCGTCCGGATCATCCGCCAGCCATGCCAGGACCTGGCGGTGTAGCTCGTCGCTGATCACGCCGTTCCGCCGGGCGTACCTTGGGCGCCGGCGTCCGGCTGTCGAGGACCGACTGCCGCGGTGGTGCCGGGAATGACCTGGGCAAGCAGCGCGCCGACCCGGGCCGCCGACTGCTGGCCTGCCGCGATCACCTCGGCGTGGTTGAGACCCGAGGGTGACAGGCCGGCGGCGGGGTTCGTGACCAGCGAGACGCCGAGTACCTCCACGCCGCGATGACGGGCGGCGATGGCCTCCAGCGCCGTCGACATGCCGACCATGTCGGCGCCCATACCTCTGAGCATCCTGATCTCGGCCGGCGTCTCGTAGTGCGGCCCGTGCAGCGCGGCATAGACGCCCTCGGCCAGGTCGGGGTCGGCCTGCCTGGCCAGGGCGCGCAGGCGCGAGGAGTACAGGTCGGTGAGGTCGACGAACCGGGACGCGAACCCGGCAGGTGGCTCCGGTCCGGTCATCGGGGACCGGCCGGTCAGGTTGAGGTGGTCGCTGAGCAGGACAGGCTGACCGACCTGGTAGCTCTCGTTGATCCCGCCGGATGCATTGGTCAGGATGATCACGCGGCAGCCGGCCGCGGCGGCGGTCCTGACGCCGTGGACGACCGCGTCGACGGGATGACCCTCGTACAGGTGCGTGCGGCCCAGGTAGACCAGCACCCGGAGCGGCCCGACCAGCACCGACCTGGCGACGGGCGCGTGGCCGGCCACGGTCGGCTCGGCGAAGCCGCCCAGCGCGGACAGCGGGAACTCGGCGGCGGTGTGCCCTATCGCATCGGCGGCTGGCAGCCAGCCCGAACCAAGAACCACCGCCACGTCATGGCTTGGCTGGCCGGTGATCTCGGCCAGCTTCGCCGCGCCGGCCTGCGCGGCCGCATAGGCATCAGTCACGTTGTTGTCACCATGGAAGCAGGGTAACGAGGGACCTGGCGGTCATGCCTTCACGTACGGTCTTCCGTCCGCGGCCGGAGCGCGCACCTTGCCGACCAGGCCAGCCACCGCGATGATCGTGGCCACGTACGGGGTCATCGCCAGGATGTTGGAATCCAGCGGCACGTTGATGCTGGACAGCACGATCGCCAGGGAAGCCGAGAAGCCAAAGAGCAGCGACGCCGCAACCGAGCCGAGCGGCGACCACCGGCCGAAGATCATGGCGGCTAGCGCGATGAACCCGTAGCCCGAGCTGATGCCCTTGTTAAAGAACCCGACCGAGCCGATGGTCAGGTAGGCCCCGCCGATCCCAGCCACCATCCCGCCGAGCACCACGTTGCGGTACCTGGTCCAGAGCACCTTGATGCCGACCGTGTCGGCCGCGGTCGGGTGCTCGCCCACAGCGCGAACTCGCAGGCCCCACCGCGTCCTGAACAGCCCGATCTGGATCACGATGATCAGCGCGTAAGTGATGTACAGGAAAATCGTTGAGTCGAAGAAGATTGGCCCGATGATCGGGATGTCGCCGAGCACCGGGATCTTGATGGCGTTGAACGTGTTGCCGCTGTTCAGGTTGGCGTTGGGCACCATCAGCCTGTCGTAGAGGAAGCCGGTGAGGCCCAGCGCGAGCACGTTCAGCACGACTCCCAGGATGATCTGGTCGACGAAGAACGTAATCGCGAACGTCGCGAGCAGCAGGCCGAGGAGCCCGCCAGCGAGGGAGCCGGAGATCAGGCCGAGCGCAAGCGAGCCGACGCCGCTGGCGACGATCGCGCCGGTGAACGCGCCCATCAGCAACTGGCCCTCGATCGCGATGTTGATCACGCCGGACCGCTCGCACATGCAGCCGCAGAGCGCGCCGAGCACGATAGGAATAGATTGCGCGAACGACTGCTGCATCAGGTTGACCAGGTTGACCGCTGTCGAGTCTCCGGCGTCGGCCCAGCACAGCAACGCGATGAGGAAGCAGACCAGAACAACCCCGATCGCTACCCGCTTGGCGATCTTGCCGGGCTCGACGGTGAATCGCCAGATGCCCAGCGCGACGGAGATGGCGCCAACCGCGTAGCAGACCGCGGCGGCAGGTACGTGGATGGCCGGTATCTGGACTCCGGAACCTGAGGTAGACAGCTCGAACGACGCGTCCCCTGCCTGCGAGAACAGGCCGAAGATGAGGATGTCGACGGCGCCGAGCAGGATGAAGGTTCCGGCCGCGAGCGTGCGGCGGCTTTGGCTGGCGCGCAGGCTGATCGAGGCAGTGACGGTGGTCATCCGTTCCACCCCTTCGCGACCCCTTCCAGGCCGGTGTCCCTGGCCGCGCGGAGCCGGAAGATGGCCCTGATCAGCGGCGGTGCGGCCACGAACAGGACGATCAGGCCCTGGATGACCTCGACGATGTCGACTGGTACCTGCGGGTTAGTCGCCGCCTGCATGGCCGTGCCGCCCGCCTCAAGCGCGCCAAAGAGCAAGCCGGCCAGGACTACGCCCCACGGCCTCGCGCGGCCGAGCAAGGCGACGGTGATGCCATCGAAGCCGTACGTGCCGTAGGTGTTGAAGGTCAGGGCCGGCGGCGGAGCGCCGCCCTGGATCACCGCCGATCCCGCCAGGCCGGCTAGGCCGCCGGCGATCAGCATGACCAGCGCCCAGCTTCGTTCCACGCTCATGCCGGCGCTGCGCGCCGCCCGGGGGTTGGCACCGACGGTGCGGAACTGGAACCCGATGGTGCTCCGCGAGAGCAGCCACGCGACCGCGGCAGCAGCCGCTATCGCGATCAGGAAGCCGATGTTTGCCTGCGGCGGCGGACCGCCCACGTGCGGGAAGACCGCATTGTTGTCGATGGGCGGCGCGATCTGGTTGGACTGGTGCGGCTGCTGCAGTCCTTTGGGCGTCTTCAGCAGGTAGGCCAGCAGGTTATACATCACGTAGTTGAGCATGATCGTGACGATGACCTCGTGCGCGCCGGTCCGCGCCTTGAGGACGCCGACCAGCCAGCCGAGGATCGCGCCGCCGACGAATCCGCCAACCACGCACACGAGGACGTGGATAGGCCCCGGCAGGTGAATGGCGAAGCCGAGCCAGGCGGCGATCATCGCGCCCGCGACGAACTGACCGGAGGCGCCGATGTTGAAGAGTCCGGCACGGAACGCGATCGCCACCGATAGGCCGGTCAGGATCAGCGGGGTCGCCTGGAATGCGGTCAGGGAAAGCGGATAGAAGATCGCGGCGATCGACCCGCCGTGGAAGGCATCAGAGATCGTGGACGGGCTGAAGATCGCGCCCTCGAACAGGGCCGAATACGCGGTCGCGATCGACTGCCAGGTCATCGACAGCGCCCGGCCAGGAGCGTTGAAGAACGCCGCCCAGGCATGGAGGATAGCGGGGTCGCTGAAGACGATCAGCAGGGCGCTGACCACCAGCGCCATAAAGATCGCCAGGATCGTGATGACGGCCGGACTGCCGTAGATGATCGCCTCGATGATCATGCTGCCGGTCAGCTTCAGGCGCGGCTTTCGCTGTCCTGGCTGGCCCGCTGGCGCGCTCTCGGCCGTCGCGACGGCATCTGTCTGGCCATCGTCTTCAGCCGATCCGGTCAGTCCAGGGTCAGGCGGCGGGGTAATGGTCGGGTCAGTCGGGGGCAGCTGCTCGCTCATTGCTCGGGCTCCTGCTGTTGGGCCTCGCTGCCGGTCTGGCCAGGGGAGGGGAGGCGGTCCTCGGTGGTCTTGCTGGTGCGCACGGCCCCGGGCAGCTCAAGTGCCTCGTCGCTGCTCGGCTCGTGGGCCGCGGTAGCGGCCGCATCGGCAAAACCGTCTTCCCTGACGGCGCTTTCGGCGCGCGCGCGGGCCTCCGCCTCGCCGGCCCCCGCCATCATCAGGCCGAGTTCGGTCTCCGGCGTATCCGGCGGGCAGAACCCGACGATCTTTCCCTCGTACATGACGGCGATCCGGTCAGAGAGCGCGTAGATCTCGTCAAGCTCGGAGGAGATGATGACGACGGCGGCGCCTCGGTCACGCTCGGCCACGATCTGCTTGTGCACGAACTCGATCGAGCCGACGTCCAGGCCGCGGGTGGGCTGGCTGGCCAAGAGCACCTTGTTATCCCGGCTCAACTCCCTGGCCACGATCACTTTCTGCTGGTTTCCGCCGGACAGCGTTCCAGCCCTGGTCTGTACCGAGGTCGTGCGCACGTCGTAGTCGGCGACCAGGGTGCCGGCTGTTTTCCTGATCGCGCCAAGGTCCAGGGCGATGCCTGAAGCGAACGGGGGCCGGTCATAGACATCCAGGACCAGATTTTCAGCCACGGAGAAGTCGCCGACCAGGCCGTCCTCCTGCCTGTCTTCAGGGATGTACGCGATGCCAGCACGCAGCCGGTCGCGCGCGGAGAGGTGGCTGATGTTCCGTCCATCGAGCAGCACGGCGCCGGTCGACGGCCGCAGGCCCATGAGCGCCTCGGCGAGATCGGTCTGGCCGTTGCCCTGAACGCCCGCGATGCCGAGGATCTCGCCGCCGCGGACATCGAACGAGAGGTCGGCGACGACCGTTCCGCCCAGCAGGCCGGGCACGGTCAGGCCTTCAACCTGTAGCCGGACGTCGCCGGGGGTGGCCTCTTGCTTGCTCACCCGAAGCTGCACAGACCTGCCCACCATGAGCGCGGCGAGCTCGGAATCGCTCGTGCTCGGAGGTCGCTGGCCGACGACCTTGCCGCGCCTGATCACGGTGATGTTGTCGGCGATCGCCTGGACTTCCTTGAGCTTGTGGGAGATGAAGATGATGGACCTGCCGCCCTCGCGCAGCTCGCGCATGATCCGGAATAGGTCCTCGGTCTCGTGCGGGGTCAGGACCGCCGTCGGCTCGTCGAGGACTAGCACGTTGGCGTTTCGCAGCAGCGCCTTGATGATCTCGACGCGCTGCTGCACGCCGACCGGGATGTCCTCGACGCGGGCGTCCGGGTCAACCTGGAGGCCGTACCGTTCCGACATCGCGAGAACGTCCTTGCGGGCCCGCCGCCGGTCGAGGACGCCGAAAGTTGGGATAGTCAGCGCAGGTACTGAGAGCGAGCCCAGGTGTACCGGCGGCGTGCGGAGACGCCGTACCCGCTCAGTTCCCAGCGTCACGTTCTCGGCGACGGTGAAGACGGGGACGAGCATGAAGTGCTGGTGCACCATCCCGATCCCGGCGCTGATCGCGTCCTTGGGGGATCGGATGTGGAGGGGCTTGTCGTCGATCAGGATCTCGCCCTGGTCGGGCTGCATCAGCCCGTAGAGGACGTTCATCAGCGTGGTCTTGCCGGCGCCGTTCTCGCCGAGCAGGGCGAGAATCTCCCCGGGCTGCACGACCAGATCGATGTGGTCGTTGGCTACCAGCGAGCCGAAGCGCTTCGTGATACCGCGCAGCTCAAGCTTCACCCGGGTCGCCTCCCTCCGTACCGGCGCCGGGCAGCTGCC
>DATAEH010000120.1:0-13858 GCA_036258115.1 Streptosporangiaceae bacterium | reverse complement strand
CGGCGACGCGGTCTGCGCGACGCTCGCGACCGGCCCGTCGACCGCCCGGATCCTGCTGCTGACCGCGGCAACCGCGGTCAGCGACCGAGTCGACGGACTGAACCTCGGCGCGGACGACTACCTCACCAAGCCATTCGCGTTCGCCGAGCTGGTGGCCAGGGTCCGCGCTCTCGGCCGGCGCGCTCCCGCCGCGCCGCCGGTCACAGTTCGCGGTGACCTAGTCTTCGACCGGGCCAGGCGCCGCGCCAGCCGCGCTGGCCGGCCGCTGTCGCTGACCAGGAAGGAGCTGGCCGTGCTCGAGGAGCTGATCGTCGCCGATGGCGCGGTCGTCAGCGCCGAGGATCTGCTCGAGCGCGTCTGGGATGAGAACGCCGATCCGTTCACCAGGACCGTCACGGTCACGCTGGCGCGGCTGCGCCGCAAGCTCGGCGAGCCCGAGCTGATCGAGACTGTCGTGGGCAGCGGATACCGCCTGCAGTGAGCACGTTCGCGCGGGGGCGCTGGTACCGGCGGTTCTGGCCGCAGAAGGTCAGGACCAAGCTCACGCTGATCTACGCCGCGTTGTTTCTGGTCGGCGGCGTCCTGCTGCTCAGCCTGACCTACGGCCTCGTCGCCGCGAGCCTGCCTAAGCACGCATCCGTCGCCGGCAAGCCACCGATGACGGTCGCCCAGTACGTCAGGCTGTGCAAGAAGCCCTATTCGTACGCGCGCAAGCCGGGTGTCAACACAAAGCCGCCGGCACACACGCCTGCCATTAACCAGAAGGTCAAGCAGCAGTGCAGGCAGGAGAGCGCTTACCTGGCGGGCAGCGCGGCCGCCGCGAAGAAGCAGCGCGACCACGCGCTGCACAGCCTGCTGCTGTTCTCCGCGCTCGGCCTCGGGATCATGACGGTGCTCTCGGGCGGCGCCGGCTGGATCGTGGCCGGACGCGTGCTGCGTCCGGTCCGGATTATCACCGGAACCGCGCGGCGGGCGTCCGAGGAGAACCTCGGTGAACGGATCGCCCTCCCCGGTGCCAGAGACGAGCTTAAGGAACTCGCCGACACCTTCGATGACATGCTCGAACGACTGGACCGCGCGTTTACGGCCCAGCGCCGGTTCGTCGCCAACGCCTCGCATGAGCTAAGGACGCCGCTCACCGTGATGCGGACAGCCATCGACGTCACGCTGGCCAAGCCAGGTCGTAGCCAGGAGCAACTGGAGGCGATGGCGGTCCGGGTGCGGGGCGCAATCGAGCGGGCCGAGGTCATGGTCGACGCGCTGCTCACGCTGGCGATCAGCGAGCAGGGCAGATCCGGCCGGAACGAGCCATTCAGCCTGGCGACGGCCGCGGAGGACGCCATCGACGCGGCGGCCGCCGAGATCGAGCGCCTTGACCTCCGGCTGCGAGCCGATCTCGATGCGGCCGAGACGGCCGGCGACCGGGCGCTGCTCGAGCGCATGGTGAGCAACCTCATCGACAACGCCGTCCGGCACAACGTTCCGGGCGGCGAGATCGACGTTGTAACAGGTGTCAGCCACGACGCGGCGTTCCTGCGGATTAGCAATAGCGGGCCGCTCGTCCCGCCCGACGTGGTGCCGTCGCTCTTCGAGCCATTCCGCCGGCTCGAAGCAAGAACCGGCCGTGGCGGAGCCGGCCTGGGCCTCGCGATCGCCAAATCGGTCGCCGCGGTGCACGGCACAACGGTGCGAGCCAGCAGCCGGCCTGGCGGCGGCCTCGACGTCGAGGTCACCTTCGCTGCCCGGGCCACGGACACCCCCGCAACTGAACCTCTGGTGCTGTCCTAGCGCCAAGGCACCAGCCACCCCGAAGCGCCCGCACCACGAGATGTTCATCGTTCGGTCTGGGGGTGGCCTCGGCTTGCTTGCGATGCCGGATTGGCGGGCATCACCCGCCAGCGGAGACCTCGCTCTTCGTCGTGGTCGAGCGGACTAGCGACCGGGGGCCTGGTCAGATGCCGACAATGCTTCAGGCGGACACGATTGGTCCAGTCGACGTGGCCGTCATCACGTTCACTGGAAGCGATTTCACCCGTACCATCGCCCCGGCCCTGGCGGGTCTCGAATCCAGCGGCACCGTGCGGGTCATCGACCTGGCGTTCGTGCGTAAGGCCGCGGACGGCTCGACCTCGATTGTCGAGCCCGCCGACGAGACGGTAGCTGAGGCTTTCGAGCGGATCACCGATTCGCAAGTAGAGCTGCTGAGCGACGCCGATCTTGCTGATCTCGCAGACACGCTGACACCAGAGACATTGGCGATGGTGGTGGTCTGGGAGAACAGTTGGGCGGCGAGGTTCGCTACGTCTGTGCGTTCCCTGGACGGCCGGGTCGCAATGATCGAGCGCATACCGCACGAGAACGTCGAACGGGCGATTATCGCTCTTGACGCGGAGTCCTCAGGCGGCGCCGTCGAAGCCTGACAGCTGAGTGCCCAGGTGAGGGATCTGCGTGGTATGCCAGAATGGTCCCGTGCAGTCGCCGCCAGTTTCCGCGCACTCGGGGGGATCAGCGGAGGGCAGGCCGGCGGGCGACCGCTATCAGTGGCTCGAAGAGGGCGCGCATCAGGTCGTGCCCGGTATCTACCGCATCCCGCTCCCGCTGCCGTTCGATGGCCTGCGTGCCGTGAACGCGTATGCGATCGAGACCGCCGACGGGCTTGTGATGATCGACTCCGGCTGGCTGCTCGACGAGACACAGGAGCAGCTTGAGCGCTCGCTGGCCAAGATCGGCGCCGGATTCGGCGATATCAGGCAATTCCTGGTCACGCACATTCACCGGGACCACTACACCCAGGCCATCGGCCTGCGCAGGATCTACGGCATGAAGGTCGCGCTCGGGGCGGACGAGAAGAGCTCGCTTGACCTAGTCCTGGGAAAGGACCCCTATGCCCGCTCGCCGCAGGCCGACCGGCTGGTCCGGGCTGGCGCCCAGCCCTTGATGGAGAAGATGGCCGAGGCCGGGATGCGGCCGCCGCCGCGCGAGGCCGGCTACGAGGAACCCGACGAATGGATCAGCGGAGGACAGGTTTATGACCTCGGAACGCGGCGGCTAGAGGCGATCGCGACGCCTGGCCACACGCGCGGCCACGTCGTGTTCGCCGACATCGAGTCGGGGTTGCTCTTCGCCGGGGATCACGTGCTGCCGCACATCACGCCGTCGATCAGCCTCGAGGCCGCGCCGCGGGAACTGCCGCTGCGCGACTACCTGGAGTCGCTGGTTCTGGTGCGCCAGATGCCCGACCTCACCTTGCTGCCTGCGCACGGGCCGGTCTCGCCGAGCGTGCACGCAAGGGTCGATGAACTGCTCGAGCACCACGACGCCAGGCTCCGCGCGATGCTGGCGGTGCTCGCGGACGGTCCTCGCACGGCTTATGAGGTCGCGCAGGCCGTGCGGTGGACATCGCGGAACAAAGCGCTCCACGATCTCGACCTCATGAACCAGATGCTTGCAATCGGCGAGACCCTGAGCCATCTCGATCTGCTCGTCGCGCGCGGACAGGCTGCGCTGGAAACCGACGGCCAGATCCGGCACTACCGCCCAGCCGAACCGGCTGCGGCACACGCGTCGCAGACACGCGGCTGATTCACGCTGCCGCGTAAGCGACGGCGACCTCGGCGGCGAGCCCGGCGTTGTCGGCGATCAGCTGCCGGTTCACCGCCACGCTGCGCCCATCGCTCAGCTCCTCGATCTCAGTCAGGACCGCGGGGGTTACCGCCTGCCCGGTGATGCCGCGGGCGCGGACGGCCTCCACGGCCTGTCCGATCAGCTCGTCCAGATCCAGCCCGTCGGCCGGCGGCCGGCCCAGGATCAGGCCACCGGATGGCTGCACCGCCCAGTGCGTCCTGGCAACCTCCGCCGCCTCGGCACCTGTCGTGACCACGGCAGAGACCGGCGGTCCGCCGGTGCCTGTGTAGAAGAGCGGCAGCGTCGCGGTCCGCCAGCCGAGGACAGGGACCGACAGCGTCTCGAGCAGCTCGGCGGTAGCGGGAACGTCGAGTATCGACTTGGCTCCTGAGCAGACCACCACCGCCGGGGTGTGCGCGATCTGAGGCAGGTCAGCGGAGATGTCCAGGGTCCCGGCGAAGCCGCGGTGCACACCTCCGATGCCGCCCGTTCCCAGGAACCTGATGCCCGCAAGCTTGCACGCCGCAAGCGTCCCGCCGACCGTGACCGACCCGAGGGCGCCCTGCACGACGCACGCCGCGATGTCGCGCGGGCCGGCCTTGCGCGCAGTGATGCCGGCCTCCGCGAACCGTTCAAGCGACGCCTTATCGAGGCCGACCTGGATCGCCCCGTCGATGATCCCGATGGTCGCGGGAACGGCGCCGGCCGCCCGCACCCGGTCCTCGGAGTCGAGCGCGACCGCCAGACCACGCCCGTCCGAGAAGCCGTGCGACACCAGAGTGGTCTCCAGCGCGACCACCGCCCGGCCATCCGCCAGCGCCGCGGAAACCTCGTCGGACACGCGCAGCGGAACAGTCACGGCATCGCCCCCATCATCGCTACTGCCCTGGCGGCCGCCGCCAGGCCAAGGTGGACACCGCCGACAAGATACCCCGCGGCGAACGCATCGCCCGCGCCTGTCGCGTCCACTGGCTCGGTGGCGGCCGCCGGGTAATTCGTGCCGGCGACGATAATGCCGCCCGCCCCCAGCTTGGCAATCACCTCGGTATCCGGGAGGTTGCCAACCAGGTCGGTTTCTGCCTTGTTGCCGAACACCAGATCAGGCTTGAGGCTGCGCAGGAGATCGACGAAGGCGGCGCGGCCGTAGCCGGTGATGGCCGCGGTCGATGACAGGTCGACACTCAGCCGCGCCGACCGTGCCCGCGCGAACCTCGCCGCGGCCATGGCAGCGGCATGCACGGGCTCGCTGGTCAGGCTGTAGGCGGGCAAGTGCAGCCAAGAGCAGGAATCGAGCCACTCAGGCGCGATCGCCGCCTCGGTCAGCAGCGGGCCGACGCCGCGGTCGGTGAGCATCGAGCGGTCCGAGCCGCGCGCGGAGAGCGACACGACCACGCCGGTATGCCCGGCGATCACCGGCCCCACCAGGTCCACCCCGCGGGCCGCCAGCTCTGCGGCGACAAGCCCCGCCGCAGCATCGTCGGCAAGAGCGGCGATCAGCCTGCTCCTGCCACCGAGTGCGCAGACCCATGCGGCGACGTTGGCTGCCTGGCCGCCAACGGTCACCCTCGTCTGGGCTGGCGTATCGGTGTCGGGAGCGACCGGTCCGGCGATCGCGACGATCACATCGAGGTGCGCGTCGCCGAGAACGCAGATCAAGCCGGCCTGCAGCCGGTCTCGCGCGCCGTGTCATCCGGCATTGCGGCAGCGTAACGTGGACGAGGCAGCAACTTGAGAGGCGGCCGATGAAGCTCAAGCTGGACCTGCATGACATCTATAACCGGGGCAGGGACATCGATGGCGCGCTCCAGGACATCATCGACGAAGCCGTACGGATCAAGGCGCCGCTCGTAGAGATCATCCCTGGCAAAGGGTCCGGCCAGCTCAAGAAGCATGTGCTGCGTTTCCTCGACCGCAAGGACATCAAGGCGCTGTACCACCGGGTCGAGAAAGACTCAAAGAACTTCGGCCGGGTGTTCGTCCACTTCCGCTGGAAGTAGTTCACCCGCTGCATCAACCCCCACTTGATGGCTTCATCTAGCCCGGGTAGATTCAGCCGCCATGTGAACATCTCGCCAGGCGCCGCTTCACTCACCACGGGAGAGGGTCGGCATGTCGAAGATGAACTATGACGTGCGCGCGAAGCGCTGGGAGCACGGCTGGGAACTGCATATCGCCGACGTCGGCGTCACACAGTCGCGCAACCTTTGGGATGCAGAGACTATGGCCCGTGACCTGATCAGCCGGCGCGAGGGTCTTGTTGCCGACTCATTCGACATCACGATCACGCCTGAGATCGGCGGGGGCCTGCACGAGGAGACCAGGGCAGCGCGCGATGCGGTCACGGCCGCTGACCGTGCGCAGCGCCGCGCCGCGGCTCAGTCCCGCGAGGCAGCCCGCAGGCTACGGCAAGCCGGTCTGTCAGGGCGGGATATCGCCAAGGTGCTGAACGTGTCGCCGCAGCGGGTCTCGCAATTGCTGAGCACAGGCAGCTGACCGCAGGGCGGCGCAGCGTGAGCCGCTACTTCCGGTGGAACGCGGACACGCACGGCTGCTTAGTCATAAGGCGCTATTCAGCGGGGGATCGCGTGCAGGCAGCCTGGTTAAGGTGGTCTGCCACTAGAGCGGACCGGCGGGCCGCGCGGCATCGGTGTCAGCACCTAATCTGCGCGCTGCGGCCGACGGCCGGTCGCGGCTTGCTGCACGGCCGTCCCAACATGCCCAGTCCCGGCCAGGTTCTCCTGGTCGGGAGCGCCCAGATAACGCACTCTAGCCCGGCCTATGGCGGTCGCCGCCGTGTTGGCGCCACGCACCATGATCGGCGGCTTTCCGTGCCTTGGTTTGTAATGCTGCCGGTCCCAGCCTTCGAGTAGCACCTGATGAGCGGCATCAGGCAGCAACCAGCCAAACATCGCGGATCCCCCGATTCCCATCCCCTGGGGAACACCTGCGGCCCACGCCCCCGTGGCCCGAATGCAGATATCCCCGATTCCTCGTCGATGATGCTGCCATTAGCGAATCGGCTAGTCCAGCAGGACGGACCTGCTGTGCCTGTGCGCGCCGACTGCTCCGCATCTGCCGACTTGTTACGACCTGCCCTGTTACCTGACAGGATGGCGCTATGAAAATACTGATCAAGCTCGTGGTGACCGCGGCTGCGGTCTGGGCGGCCACCGTGCTGATCTCAGGCATCCATGTGCAAACGCATTCGACAGCCGGCAAGGTCGGGACGATCGTCGCGGTCGCGCTGATCTTCGGCATCATCAACGCGGTGCTCAAGCCGATCGTCAAGGTTCTCGGCTGCCTGGCGTACGCGGCCACCTTCGGGCTGATCGCCATCGTCGTCAATGGCCTGCTGTTCTGGCTGACCAGCTGGGTGGCGCACAAGCTGACCGTGCCGTTCCACATTGACGGCTTCGTCCCCGCGGTGCTCGGCGCGCTGATCGTCGGCATCGTCAGCTGGCTGCTGAGCCTTGTGCTGGATCGCAAAGGCGACGACGACTAGTTACACACGCGTGCGGCGGTGCCTGGTCAGCCACATCGCAACCCCGAGCAAAACCAGGCCGACCATAGCGACCGCGAGTGGCGCGGCAAGTGAGCCCGGCAGATACCGAGCAGCGACCGCCGGAATCACGTAGAGGGTTCCTGTGGCCCCGATCCCGATTAGCAGCACGCGCCGCGCAACTACCCCGGCCGTCAGCAGCCCGGCCACGGTCAGCAGCGCGAGCACTTGACCGGCCGCGTTGTCCGAGGTCATCGCGATCAGAGCTCCGGTCAGCGCCCCGACCCCGGAGATGATCAGGCCGGTCACGCGCGGCAACAGGTAGCCGCGAGCCGTGGCGGCTCCCCATACCGCCGCCAGAGCCCACAAAGCAAGTCCATAGGTCAGGGTGCCCGCATGGGGGTCGAACCTGTCGAGTCCGGTCTCGGCCAGCGCGATGGCGCCGCCAAAGGCGGCTACCTGCTGGACGGCGGACCTTGTCCGCCACCAGAGGGGGATCGCACAGATCAGCCAGGTGCCCGCGACCGACACCGCCACGCTGCTGTTCCCCAGATGCAGGAATTTCGTCGTCAGGACCGCCACGAAACCCGCCGCGCCGGCAGTAGCCAGCAGCCACAGGACGCTGCGCAGCCTGGCGAACGCCGGCTCGCCGCCCGGCCTGATCAATGCTCCGGCAATTAGGAACGCGACCGCAAGCACGGATGCCAACGTGAGCCAGGCGGCTGGCGGCACGTGTGTCCAGACGTGACGGAGCGCGACAGCGATCGCAGTGGCAGCGAGCACTGCGCCCAGGTAGCCGAGAACCTCGGCGACCAGAGGCAGTCTCCTCGCCGACTGCGGTTGCGCATTGGCACGAGCCACCTCGGCCGCTTCGATCCGGCCAGCCTGATCGGCATCGATCAAACCAGCCGCAATCCATCTCTGCAGCTGCTCGCGCAGCAGCGTCGTTCCGGCTGAATCCGACATTGTCGCCGCCCTTCACATCCAGCAGCAAGTTGCCGCTTTCACATTCATACTGCTGGCGGGCGGCCAGCGGATCGAGCGTGCAGCTACTCATCGTCGCTAAGGCGATGTACTCAGTCGGGTTGCTCCGGTTCGGGTGGTGCCGGCCCTGGCCGCCATCGCCAGAGCCCGGCACATCAGCCTTCGCTACATTTCCTCGACGGTGTCGCGCATGATCCGGTCGACATCCTTCGGATCAACGTCAAGTTCCTTCGCGGTCTGCTTCTCGGCCCTGGTGACCGCATTCGCGAGTGCCTGCTCGATCTTGGTCTCGCCGACGACGACCAGGCCGGCCTGGCCGGGGTCAATGAAGTCGCCAAGCTCCTTGGCCTGTGAACGCGACATCCCCTTCGAGAGATGACCCGTGACGCCGCCGATGACGCCCCCGGCGGCCGCTGCTCCGAGGATCGCCGGCGGGAAGAGCACGCCGACGGCGGCGCCAGCCGCGACGCCCCACCAGGCACCGTGCCTGGTGCTGGTCTCATCCTTGTTCTCGTGGACCTTGCCGCTCATGTCCTTAGTGATGACGGCGGCGTCGTAGGAGCCGACAACGCCGCGTGCGTGGGCCTCCTTGACGACCTGGTAGTCGTCTTGCGCCGCGCGTTCGTCCGGATACGTCGCCACGAGGATGAACGTGCCGTCGGACTTGGACATGCGACCTCCCCTTCGCGCAATGTCGACATGCTCGCCTGCTGAGCTGCAAGCTCACGTTCAACGCTGTCTGGTCGCAGGTCCGCGGCCATCACCCGCGCGGAGTGATTCGCGAGATCACGCATCGCGCCGGTGACCGGATTCGTTGATTTGTCCGCCTGCCGGGCTGACACCCAGCATCCGCCGCGCTTTAATAAGCGCCAGTACGTAGCTGGCTGAGGGGGGAACAACATGACCGAGATAACCGATCTGCACCGGCGCGCCCTCGACTCCACCGGGCGAGTAGTCGCCGGCATATCTGCCGACCAGCTTGGCCTGATCACTCCCGATGCCGAGTGGGACGTGCACACGCTGCTCAACCACGTGGTCGCCGGTAACCTGTGGGCTGCCGAACTAGCTGCCGGACGCACCATCGACCAGGTCGGCGACCGGCTGGACGGCGATGTGATCGGCGCCGACCCGGCCGCTGCCTACGACCGTTCGGCCGAAGCGGCCGCTGCGGTCTTCGAGGCGCCAGGAGCGCTGGAAGCGCCGTGCGCGGTCTCATACGGCCCGGTGCCTGGATCCGTGTACGCGGGTCACCGGTTCGTAGACGTTCTCATCCACGGTTGGGACCTCGCGAAGGCGACCGGTCAGGACACGTCGCTCGATCCGGAGCTTGTGGAGGCCTGCGCCCAGGTCCTGGAGCCGCAGGTCGAGGCGTTCCGGGCAGCGGGCGCGATCGGTCCTGCCATGGCCTCCGGGCCGGGAGATAGCCCTCAGACCAGGCTGCTCGCCATGCTGGGCCGACGCGCCTGATCTGGCCGGCGCAACTGGTTCAGCGTCCAGCCGCGGCCAGCCGGATCAAGCGCGGCGGTATGCCCGGTGAAAATCTCAGCCGCGCGGCGGTATGACATCCTGGCCCGGCCGGTCAGCGGGCATACGTCGCGGTCCGTGATCTGTGCTGGTGCACGGCGATCAGTCAGGAACAGCGGCCCGTGCCTTCGACCGGCCAGCAGCCAGGCCAGCAGATCCGAGGTACCCGCGGTCCAGGCCTGGCTCCCTCGTGATCCGGTCACCCGTGACCGGCAGCGTTCCAGGTCGAGATCGGATGCGTCCAGCGCGAGAACGGCGGGTGCGGGCAATGCCGAGTCATGGAGCAGATGCCAGAACGCGTGTTCACGCAGGCGTGCCTCGCTCCGCCAGAGCGCGGCAAGCTGCTGATCAGTCAGTGGCGGCAGCGCCTGGACGGCTGACCACGCATGCCGCAGGCCGACGGTCGGATCGCTGCCGATCCAGCCCTGGTCCTGCCACCAGCTGACCGCGCTGCGCAGGGCCGACAGTTCTCGGTTGACGGTGCTGGCGTCGGTCATGCTGGCGCGCTCTGCGCTTGCGGTGGCAAGCCTGACACATGCGCCGGGGGCTTCAAGCGAGGCGAGTGTGACCACCGGCGGAATGGCGCCGCGACGCAATTTCCCGACCGGGGCGATCAATCCGACGAGAGGCCACGCCCAGCTGGTCAGCGAGATCCGGTAGATCCGGAGCGAAGCCGCGCTGAGATCCGCTGACGCCAGGTACCGCTCGACTGCAACCGCGTACTCGACCGGAGCGACCTGCGCCGGCAACGCAGGCTGCGGCACCGGTTGCGTGCGACTCACGTCATTTACCTCCCGACCATGCCAGCCGTATCAGCGCAGTAAATGCTGACCGCGATTAACCGCGCTCGCGCTTCGATGATAACCGCAGCGGGCAACTCCATTTACTGCGACAACAACGCATAACCGCAGGCAGTCCAGGTGCAGCTCTCGTTAATCAAAAGAATTGTGTTCTTTGTGCTTTCCTTTCTGGCAGTCTGAAATTGTGATTGAACGCGAATCTCGTCCGCAGAACAGCCGCAGTAGATTGCGTCCCGATAATCATTCGGAGAAATGGGCAGCCTGGCCTCCGGGCGGCAAGCTGGCTGTGCTTCGCTTTCAGGATTTCCGGCGGTTCTATGTCGGATACGCGACGTCGCTGCTCGGATCGGCGATGGCGACGGTCGGGGTGACGTTCGCCGTCCTGGGCAGCGGAGGTTCGGCTGCCGATCTCGGCTTTGTGTTCGCGGCAGGAGTGATACCGCAGGTGGTGTTCATGCTGGGCGGCGGCTATTCCGCCGATCTGGCTGATCGTGGTTCTGTCCGCAGTGCTCGGCACCGGCGAGGCGTTCTTTACCCCGGCGCTTGGCGGGCTGACTCCCGCGATCACGCCGGGCGACAAGCTGGGTGACGCCAACGCCTTGCTCGGCATCGCGCAGTCTGCGGCCAAGGTGATCGGTCCCGCGCTGTCCGGCGTCCTGATCGGCTTCACGCAGCCAGGCTTGGTCATCGCCATCGACGCTGCCACCTTCGGCGTCAGCCTCTTCTCACTCACGCTGCTGCGGGTTCCCGCGATCAGCCCGCCAACGCGCTCGCCGTGGCACGACTTCATCGAGGGCTGGCGACAGTTCCGGGCGCAGACCTGGCTAGGCGTGATCACGGTGCAGTTCGCCCTGTTCAACTTGCTGACCTGGGCGCCGTTCCTGCTGCTCGGGCCACTGCTCGCACGCGAGTACCTGGGCGGCGCACGAGCATGGGGCACGATCACGGCGGATGGCTCTCGGCTCGGTGCTTACCGGCCTGGCGCTGGTAGGCCGAAGGCCGCGCCGACCGCTCGTTGCCGCGGTCATCGGCAGCTACTGGTACGCCGCGCCCTGCCTAATGCTCAGCCTGCACCTTCCTCTCTACGCGGTGGCGGCAGGTGCGTGTGCGGCCGGCGCGGGATCAGCGACCTTCAGCACCTACTTCGCGACCGTCCAGCAGCAACGGGTGCCGCCCGAGGCGCTGGCCCGCGTGACAGCCTTTGACCTGACAGGCGCCTATGCGCTCGGCTCGGCCGGATTCATCGTGATTGGCCCGGTGGCGGCCGTCGTCGGCCCCGGCCGCATGCTCGGATTCGCCGCGGCATATACGGCGCTGAGCAGCACCGTCGTCCTGAGCCTTCGGGTGATCAGGTCGGTCAGGCAGCCCGAGCCGGTCCAGGTGCTTCGCGACTAGGCTTGCGGGCATGCAGATCGTGCCGATGACGCGGGCCCACGCCGCAGACATCGTCACGTGGCAATACCCAGCCCCGTACGACTGCTACGACATGACGAACGCCAGCCAGGCGTTCCTGACCAGCCAGGAAGGCGGCTTCTATGCGCTCGTTGAGGGCGCCGAGCTGATCGGGTTCCGCTCGTTTGGTGAGGACGGCCAGGTTCCAGGCGGCAGCTATGATGCCTCAGCTCTTGACACGGGCGGCGGGCTCCGGCCGGACCTGACCGGCAAAGGGCTGGGCCGAGAGGCAATCGGGACGGGCCTGGCCTTCGGACGGCGCGAGTTTGCCCCGCCGGCGTTCCGCGTGACGGTCGCGTCCTTTAACGAGCGAGCGCTGCGTGTAGTGCGCTCGCTCGGCTTCGTGTCGAACGGAAGCTTCGAGGCGCTAACCGATGGCCGGATATACGAACTGCTTGTCCGCCACGAGCAGGGAAGCTGACTCCGTCACTTGACCTAGTTGGGTGCGGCCGTAAGGCCCGATTGCTGGCGATCCCGCGCTGCGAGCCCGCCCCGTTGCGGCGGGCTCGCAGCGCCCCGTGCGGGTCGCCGCCGGTGATAGCGGATGTTCAGCTGGGGGGTTGCCGAACCGATCCGCGATCACGGCGGGCCTGCCCGCCCCCGCGCGGCCGGGGGCGGTGCTTACTGGGCTGGTGGCCCTGCTAGCTAGTTCGGCGCTTCTCCGCGCGCTGGCCGCTGCCAGCGATGGCACCAGCGGCACCAGTCAGGCCGAAGGTGATCGCACCGTGCCACAGCGCGGTGAACACGCCGCCGAACACGCTGCCCGTGAGAACGGCAATCACGAAGACGACAGCCGCGGTCGCGGCACCGGGCAGCACGGCGAACCGCCACGGATGGTTACGCGCCCAGCGCGCCGCGCGGCCTGCATTGCGCCGGATCACGACGCTACCGCCGGCTACCGTGAAAGCTGCGACGGTTCCCGCCGCGAGCGAGCTGCTCACGGCTAGGTGGCCGCCGATGAGGTGCAACAGCAGGTCAGCGCCTGTTACGACCGCTCCGGCCGCACCCGCGACCGCCCACGGTACGTCGGCCATCGCCGCGCTGGAGACGGTGAGCTCCTCGCGTTTGGTGAGGCGCTGCTCATCATTCCGAAGTGGTGTGGTCATCGCGACTCGCTCCTTCGCATCCGGTCACGAGATTCAAGATATATCGTCTTCGCGATTCGCGCTACATCTTGAGTTGGCGGCTCGCTATGGCCATCCATGCCGCGGACTGCTACCGGTTAGCTGGCGGGAACGAACTTCCGCTCGAGTTCGTCCAGGAACGCGGCTGAAAGGCGCTCAAAGTCGTCCTCGGTCAGCCTGATCGTGTCGCCGACCTTCAGCTTCGTGACCGACTGCTCCGGGACGTACTTGATCACGTTGCTGCCGCGCAGTACGCCGTTGTTGTTCATCAGCGAGTCGCTGATCAGCTCGACCTCATTGATCGGATTGCCGTCCTTGCCGGTGACGATCCGCAGCCGGTGCACGAAGTAGCGGTCCAGCGCCAGCGTCAGGTTATTGATGAACAGCGGCTCGAACCGTTCCAGTGCCGCCTTGGCCCTCTCGTCGGCGCCTTGAGCGACGGCGTCTGCGAGCTGCTGGTACGCGGCGAGCTGCTGGCCGATCGCGTCCCTAGCGTGCTCGAATTCCTCGCGGGTGTAGTCCTTACGGCCAAGCATGATGGGCCTCCCCTTCGGCAGTGACGCCTGCTTCTGGTTAATGCGCCTGGATCTTCCACTGGTGTTTGCCGATATGACGGACCGCAACGAAGAGATGTGACCGTGGACCGCGAGGCGACGCTGGGGCCTATCCGGTGATCGCGATGTAGATCCGCTCGGTCGCCGCGTCCAGCGCCTGCTGCATGGTCGTGCTGCCAGTGTGGCCTGAGTCGGAGATGACGACCAGTTCAGAACCGGGCCATGCCCGCACGATCTCCCATGCCGTGATCGCCGGGCCGCCGACGTCGAGCCGGCCGTGGATGAGCACGCCGGGGA
>DATAEH010000119.1:0-2581 GCA_036258115.1 Streptosporangiaceae bacterium | reverse complement strand
CGATTACCGCCAACGCGATGCAAGGCGACGATCAGCGCTGCTTTGCGGCAGGCATGAACGACTACCTGACCAAGCCGATCGATCGGGCGCGCCTGCTGGGCAAGGTCAGCGAGTGGGGTTACCGGGCGGCGTGAGCAACTTTGGCCCCCAGGGACTGCGGAAATCCGACTTGTTCCGGAACGAGCGGCTGGGTTATGCTACTCAAGGTTGGTCAGTTCGAGAATTGATGGGAGCCGAAGCCATCTTTGCGCGTCTCGTGAAGTTGGAGCGCCTCGGACGCGTTGCTCTTCTGATCCTGATGCTGCTGGCCGTCGACAGGCAGGCGACGGCGCAATCCGCATCGTTCGAGGCTTGGCTCACGCAGCTCCGACAGGAAGCGGCGGCGGAGGGTATCAGCGCGGCCACGTTGGATCGTGCCCTGGACGGGCTGGAGCCGATGCCCGAGGTGATCGAGCGCGACCAAAGGCAGCCGGAGGGCCGTCTGACCTTCCGCGACTATAACCGCCGTGTGCTGTCGCCGACACGGATCGAGCGCGGGCGCGCATTGATGCGCGAGCATCATGAGTTGCTGAACCGCGTCGCGGCGGACTTCGGCGTACAGCCGCGCTTCATCGTGGCCCTGTGGGGTATCGAAAGCAGCTACGGCAGCTTCACCGGCGAGTTCTCCGTGGTCGGCGCCCTGGCGACTCTGGCCTATGAGGGTCGGCGCGCGGCGTTCTTTCGCAAGGAGCTCCTGAACGCGTTACGCATCCTGGATCAGGGCGACGTCACGCCCGCGCAGATGCAGGGTTCCTGGGCCGGCGCCATGGGCCAGAGCCAGTTCATGCCGTCGAGCTATCTCGCGCATGCGATCGACTACGACGGCGACGGCCGGCGCGACATCTGGAGCACGCACGCCGACATCTTCGCCTCGATCGCGAACTATCTGGCCAAGGCCGGCTGGAACGACCGTCACACCTGGGGACGCCAGGTGCAGCTGCCGGACAAGCTGGAGACGGTGGCGGCCGGCCTAGAGATAGTGCGGCCGCTGCCCGAATGGCATGCGCTCGGCATCAGGCGCGCCAACGGGCACGACCTGCCGTCGGTGGGGCTCGACGCCTCCTTGCTGCAGATGGACGAAGGCAAAGGCCCGTCTTACCTCGTGTACAATAACTTTCGCGTCTTGATGGCGTGGAACCGGTCGACGTATTTCGCGGTGACCGTCGGCGAGCTGGCCGACCTGATCGATCACGGCTGAGCGGGCAGGGCAGGATCGACCCCAACCATGGCTTTTGCTGCAGCTCACCCGATGCTACGGACGTGCCTGGCACTAGCGCTGCTCCTGGTCGCGCTTGCCGGCTGCAGCTCCCCGTCCCCGCCGGGCGTCTACAAGCTCGGCAGCCCGTACCAGATCCAAGGGCGCTGGTACTATCCGGCGTACGATCCGAACTACGACCGCGTGGGCGTCGCCTCGTGGTATGGCGAGCCGTTTCACGGCCGGCGGACCGCCAACGGCGAGGTGTTCGACCGGGACATGGTCACGGCCGCGCACCCGACCTTGCCGCTGCCTAGCCTGGTGCGCGTCGTCAACCTCCAGAACCGCCGCGAGCTGGTCGTCCGGGTCAACGACCGCGGGCCGTTCGTCGACGATCGTCTCATCGATCTGTCGCAGGAGGCGGCGCGGCAGCTCGGTTTCGAAGGGCAGGGCCTTGCTCCGGTACGCGTCCAGTTCGTCAGCCTCGCCGACGCCAAGGGCGCGCCGCCGCAACCCACCATCCACCACGTGCAGGCCCCCGCGTCCGGGCCCGCCAGCGAGCCTGCACCGCAGCTGGTCGCGACGGCGGCTGTCCAGTGCCACGAACCTTTCATTCAGGTGGGCGCCTTCGCCGAGCAGGCACGCGCGCAGCGCGTGATGGCGGAGCTGCACGCCCTGCAACCCGTGCCAGTGACCGTGGCACCACTCGCCGAGGATCATCTGGCGCGGGTCCGGCTCGGCCCGATCCCCGATGCGACGACAGCGTATTCGACGCTCGACCGCCTGAAGCGGTCGGGGTTTTCCGAAGCCTTCATCATAGCGCCCGAAGAAGAGCTTGCCTCCAGCTGCTGAGCCTGACGAAACGCCAGCCAGGTTGCCAGAGCCCCAGAAGACAGGAGACATGATGAGCCACAAGCAACTGCGCCTACGTACGGTCGTGCTGAGCCTGTTGCCCGTGCTGCTGCTCGGCGGCCTCGGGCCGCGCGCAGAAGCCTACGAGACGTCGGCGCATGCCGCGATCCTGGTGGATCTGCAGTCTGGGCAGGAGCTGTATGCCAAGAACCCTGACTTGGCGGTGCCGCCGGCTTCGATGAGCAAGCTGATGACCGCCCTCATGGTATTCGAGCGGCTGAAGGAGGGCAGTCTCAGCTTGGATGACACGCTGCCGGTCAGCGAGAAGGCCTGGCGCATGGGCGGCTCGAAGATGTTTGTCGAGGTCGGCGCGCGCGTCCGTATCGAGGACCTGCTGCGGGGCATCATCGTCCAGTCGGGCAACGATGCCTGCATCGTCGTCGCCGAAGGGCTGGGCGGCAGCGAGAAGGCCTTCGCCGAGCAGATGACCAGGCG
>DATAEH010000118.1:0-5809 GCA_036258115.1 Streptosporangiaceae bacterium | reverse complement strand
ATTCTCGACAGGTGGCTCGCGGCGAACGCCGAGGGAATCGCCTGCGTCATCGGCGATGCCACGTTCCAGGCGACGCCCCGTATCCGGTCGCTGACACCTGAGCTGTCCAAGGGGCTCGAATTCGACCTCGTCGTGCTCGTCGACCCCGAGGAGTTGGGCGGCGGCATCGAGGGAGCGGTCGACCGGTACGTCGCGATGACCAGGCCGACCCACCAACTCGCCATCCTCACGAGCTCGTGACGATCGCCAAGACAGGGTCAATCGCGCCCCGGCGGACCTGCTTTATGTATCCGTGCTGACGCTCGGCGAGATCGAGCGAGGTATGCCCACATACGCGACAGGGGCGACCAACCCCAGGCAGCTGCGCTTCAGTTCTGGCTGCGACAGTTGGAAGCGGGTTTCGCCGAGAGGATCATCCCCAAGACGCTGCGTATCGCCCTAGAATGGGACGTCAACACCGCGAGCAGCCTATTCCAGTCATCGACGCACTCATCGCCGCGACCGCCAGGGTGCATGGCTGCACAGTGGTGACTCGCAAAGCCAAGGACTTCGAGGGAACGGAGTTCCGGCTCTTAACCCCTTCGACAGCTGAGCGGACTTCCGGAACCGATAGTGGTTGTCCACAGGAGGGACAGGCAAAGCCAGTTCTCCACAGTCGAACTGGGGAGCCTCGCAACCGCACCGGCTACCGGATTGACTCGGCGCCATGATGAACATCGAGGGCGAGACGCCCAACAACGATTCCCCAGTAGCTGTCGGAACCGACGCTGGCGTTCTTGACCGCGTCAATCAAGTCGTGGGCCAGGACACGCAAAGTGATCGGTTATGCCTGCTCTTCCTCGCGCCAGATTATGAACAACTGCCCGTCGTCGTTTTGATCGACGATGTACCTGCCAAGCCCGATCCTGGCACCGCCGGGAGCATCTGCGACGTGATCGCCAATGTGCTCGACAGGGCCGTTCCTGGCACCTCGGCTGTGGTGGCGCTGGTGCGACCAAACTGCGTCAGCGTGACCGATGCTGACATGCAATGGCTGATGACTTTGAAGGCAGCGGCTGAGCGGACTGGGCTGCATCTCAGGATGTTGTGCCTGGCTACCAGTGACGGTGTGCGTCGCCTGGATTCCCTTCAGCCAGGTGCGGTCAGCCAGTCGGCGGAGTACGGCAGCAGGTAGCGGTCGGTTGCCGTATTGAGGACGCGACGCGCGGGCCAGAACTGCTCGGCTTGCTCGCGCAGGTCCCGCGCCGCGTCGCCGGCCATGTGCCGGGCCGCCTGCCCGTACCATCGCACGCCGAGCCACTCGATCAGATCGGGAGCGCCACCGCCGGGCGGGCCTTCTCGACGCGCGCCTGGCGCGACGTCGAGGAGGGTACGGCGGGCGAGCCTGCTGGCTGCCGCTTCGTCCCGCACGAGCCGCTCGGCGGCATCGGGGAATACCCCAGCAAGAAACAGGGCCAGGTCGCCAAGTCGCCTCCATATCGGCGGGCGTTCGGCGGTTGGTACGGCCTCGAGCAGCACAGCCAGCCGGTGCGGGTCGGCGTCGTTCCACCGGCGGCGATGCCGGCCGTCGGGTGCGAGCACGACCCCGCCGGAGATCCGCGCGAACGAGGCGAGCAGGTCGGCCAGGAACAGCCGGTGCCGCGGAGCCGCCAGGTAGGCGGTGAGACGGCCCGCGTCGAAGAGCGGGATCCGCAGCCTGGGCGCGGTGCGCTCCGGCGCATAGGTCGCCCCGGCTAGGTCGGCTGCGGTGCGGTGAACAGCGGCTGCGAACAGCAGGAACGGCGAGATCAGGGCGAAGCGGTCGGCAGCGCGGCCGCTACCAGGTGTTGTGCCGGGCCCGGCCGCGCGAACCAGGTTGATCACGGCCGCCGATGTGGCAGGCCGGTCGAGGGCGTCCAGCAGCAGGGCGGGCTGCCGGCGTAGCGCCTCGATTCTGGCCGTCGCGCGGTCTGCCGTGACCGCGTCCGCGTGGACGAGAGCGCGCAGGTCGGCGTGGCTAAGCCGGGCCAGATAAGCACGTCCGGCCTCATCTAGCTCAGCCTGAGTGGCAGTCATGATCGTGCCCGACTATAACGCCGCCCAAATGGCCCGCAGCCTGTCTGCCTCGACGGCCGCCTGCTTGATCCCCGCCTCATACGCGCCGGCCACCCTGGCCGGGTTCATCAGCTCAGTTCCCCAGCCGCTTACCTCAAGGAACTCCGCGCCTGGGGCGATGATCTCGACCGCGGCTCCGCCCCCGCGCACCGCCGCCAGTTCCGCCTCGATCTGAGCCGCGGTCGCTTCGAACACCGGGTCGGTGATTCCCTCGGGCAAGACCATGGCCAGGCAGGACACCACGATCACCGCGGCGTGGCCTGCTGCAAGGTCGGCGTTGAGCGGGGTGCGCATTCCGCCGTCCATGTAGCGTGAGCCGTTGATCGTCACCGGCGGGAACACGATCGGGACGGCGCAGCTCGACGCGACAGCGCTGTCCAGCGGCACGCCAGCCGCGGCGTCCCACACCCGCAAGGCGCCAGTCTGGGCGTCGATCGCCGTACACCGGAAGGACGCTGGCCAGTCGCGCCCGGCTAGGTGCGCGAACACAGCCGCTCCGGTGAAATCGCCTTCCGGCACCGTGTTCGCGTCGAGTGCGAGCTTGCCCAGCTCGACGCGCATCTGCTCGGGGGCTTGCGCCCGGCTCGCTGCGTCAGCCATAGCGGTCATCAGCTCGGTAATCGACGCGCCTGCACCTACTTCGACCGGCACCGGCTGGCCGACCGCGCTGACCGTGTCGGCCAGGTCCAGTCCGAGGGCCAGCCCGGCCCCCACGATCGATCCTGCCGACGTCCCCACCACGAGGTCCGCCGCCCCAAGCGCAACCCCGGCGTTGGCCAGGCCCACGGCCAGCCCCGACTCCCAGCCCACGCCCACCGGACCACCGCCACCCAGCACCACCGCTCGCGTCATGGCGCCACCTTAACCCTGGAGGTAGGACATTCCGCCCCGCGGGCTGCGTTAATCCCGATGGTTGACGTCGCAGGTGCAACCCGCACATTCTGGACGGGACCTGTATGGGGCCGGGACGCACTGAGGAGGTGACCGCTGTATGCCGCTTCGACTGCCCGCGGGGAAGCGACTTGCAGTCAACATCGGGGTGGACTTCGATGCGATGTGTGCGTTCAGCGGGCACATGGCCACGCTGAGCCCGTCGATCCTTTCCCGCGGGGAGTTCGACGCGGAGGTCGGCACCCCGCGGCTACTGCGACTGTTCGCCAAGCACGGCATCCCGACCACCTGGTGCACGCCGGGGCACACCCTCATCACATTCCCGGACCGCATCCGGGAGGTCATCGACTCCGGGCACGAGATCGCCGCGCACGGCGCTTACCACGAGTCGGTGCCGTCGCTTGGCGAGGCCGAAGAGCGGCGGCTGATGGAGGTACAGCTCAGTCAGCATGAGAAGATCGTCGGCCATCGGCCGCGCGGTTACCGGTCGCCCGCCTGGGACTTCTCCCCGTGGACGCTGGGCATCCTGGAAGAGCATGGCTTTGAGTGGGACAGCTCGCTGATGGGCCGCGACTTCGAGCCGTACCGTCCTCGGCAGGTCACCGTACACCGCGAGGAGCCGAACGAATTCGGTCCGCCAAGCAGGGTGCTTGAGCTGCCGGTGTCATGGTTCATGGACGACTTCCCTGCGCTGGACCACGTCCCAGGAGTGCTGGCCGGGCTGATGTCGACCGACGACACTTTCGCCCGTTGGCGGGATAACTTCGACTACGCCTACGAGAACCATCCAGGCGGCATCCTCACCCACACCGTGCACGGCCTGGTCAGCGGCCGGGCGCACGCCATCATGCTGCTCGAGCGGTTCATCGTGCACATGAAGCAGCACGACGACGTGTGGTTCGCCACGCTGAGCGACATCTACGACTGCTGGAGCGACAACTGACCGCGGTGCCCGCCGACCTGCGCGTTCCAGGGCTACGCGCGCCGGCGGAGATCCTGACCGACCCGTGGGGCATCCCGCACATCTACGCGTCAAGCACGCACGACGCGTTCTGGGCACAGGGCTTCCAGGTCGCCAGGGACCGGCTGTGGCAGATCGACACCTGGCGGCGCCGCGGCCTCGGGCTGCTGGGGCAGGTGTGGGGCGCCGGCTACGCCGAGCAGGACAGGGCGGCCCGGCTGTTCCTGTTCCGCGGGGACATGCACGCCGAATGGCTGGCTTACGCCTCCGATACAAAGCAGATCGCCACCGCCTTCACCGAAGGGATCAACGCCTATGTCACCTTGACTCGCGAGGACCCGTCCCGGCTGCCACTGGAATTCCGCGAACTCGCCTACGAGCCCGCCTTCTGGGCGCCCGCCGACGTCGCCAGGATCCGCAGCCACGGTCTGTTCCATAACGTCGCCCACGAGGTGGCACGCGCGCTGATCCTGCGTGACTTCGGGCCAGCTGCGGAGCAACTGCGCCGGCGGCGCGAACCCGGCGGCGAGCTGACCGTGCCCGAGGGCCTGGACCTCAGCGTCATTCCCGACGACGTGCTACGGGACTACGCCCTGGCGATCGCGCCTGCCCAGCTTGGCGGTCCGGTCGATGCCCCGGCCGCCGCCGCAGCCGGACCGGTGCAGGCCGACGAGGGCAGCAACAACTGGGCACTAGCGCCGGAGCGGACCGCGACCGGGCGGGCGCTGCTGGCCAACGACCCACACCGGACCGTTTCGCTTCCGTCGCTCCGATACATCGCGCATCTCAGTGCGCCAGGCTTCGACGTGATTGGGGCCGGAGAACCGGCCTTGCCGGGCCTGTCGATCGGTCACAACGGCCACGTGGCATTCGGGTTCACGGTGTTCCCCGTCGACCAGGAGGACCTGTACGTATACCGGACCAGACCGGGGCAGCCCACCGAGTACTGGTACCGGGACCGCTGGGAGCCAATGACAGTGGTCCGTGAGGAGATCCCGGTGCGGGACGCGCCGCCGGTGCCCGTCGAACTCTGGTTCACCAGGCACGGGCCTGTGATCCGGTCTGTCCCGGACGCCGACGCGGCGTTTGCCGTCCGGGCAGCATGGCTGGAGCCGGGGATGGCCCCGTACCTGGGCAGCATCGAGACGATGCGGGCACAAGACGTCGAACGATTTACTGCCGCCCTGAACCGATGGGGTGCGCCAGGCGAGAACCTGGTCTACTCCGACGACGCCGGCACCATTGGCTGGAAAGCCGCCGGGCTGACTCCCATCCGGCCGAACTGGGACGGCACGCTGCCGGTACCTGGCGACGGGCGTTATGAGTGGGCGGGCTTCTACGACATGGACGAACTGCCTGCGGAAGTAAACCCGGCCCGCGGCTGGATCGCCACTGCGAACGAAATGAATCTGCCGCCCGGGTTCCCCGACGAGCGGGTCATCACTCGCGACTGGGCAGCTCCGTTCCGTTCTGACCGGCTCGCCGAATTGCTCGGCCCGGCGACGGCATGGACCGTCGCCGACATGCTGCGACTGCAGAGCGACTACGTCAGCGGGCCAGCCCGGCAGATCGTCCAGGTCCTGGCCGGGCGCAACTGGACCGATCCTGCCGCCGAGCGAGCGGCGCGGCTGCTGACTGCCTGGGAAGGCACCCTCGCAGCGGACTCCGCAGCAGCCGCCGTGTTCCAGGTGTGGTACCAGCGGCACCTGCGTCCTAGCCTTCGTCGGCTCGCCCTGGCGCAGATCCTGCCGCCCGGAAAGGTCCCGGCGGCTCTGGCTGCCGTGCTACCCGCGGAGGACCTGGTCGGCGACCCGCGGATCGACCTGGACCTGATCGAGAACCCAGGCGGCCGGCTCGGCGCGG
>DATAEH010000117.1:0-2968 GCA_036258115.1 Streptosporangiaceae bacterium | reverse complement strand
GTTGCCGGTCTCGCCGCGGTTGAGCGTCGTGACCTGGTCGCCGCGAGCGACCGCGGCCTCGACCACAGCGCGTCCGACATGGTGGGTTCCGCCAAGTACGAGAAGTCTCATGCCCTCATTTTGGTCGATGCCGGACAGCCGACTCGGCTGCGCCCCCTCGATCACGCCGCCGCCGCCCCGAATCCCGCCGCCCACGGAATTAGAACAGCTACGGCGCGCCGACGGTCAAAACGGCCCCGAAATTTGGACAGCTACGCCACACCGCCGGTCAAACAGTGCGGTTGATGGCCCGTAGCTGTTCCATTTTCAGCCGTTCGGGACCGGGCGGGGGCGGTTCGGGGGCCGAACGGGGCGGGGGCCCAGGGCGGGCCACAGGCGGCTAGCGGCGGGGCGCTGTGCCGGTGCGCTGGGCGGGGCTTGTCGCGGGTTGGGGGCCGACGGGCGGGGACTGGCTGTCCTCGAGATGCAGCTGCGGCACGATCGGTTCCATCCAGTGCGGCATCCACCAGGCGTAGCGGCCGAGCAGCGTCATGATCGAGGGCACCAGCACCATCCGCACAACGGACGCGTCGATCAGCACGGCGAACGCCATCCCGATCACGAGCATCTTCACGGTCGGATCAGAGTTCAGCACGAAGCTCGCGAACACCGTCACCATGATCGCCGCGGCGGTCGTGATCACCCTGGCGGTGGCGCCAATGCCGATGGCGACGCTGCGGCGCTCGTCGCCGGTGACGAGCCAGGCTTCATGGACCCTGGACAGCAGGAACACCTCATAGTCCATGGACAGGCCGAAGACGATGCAGAAGACGAGCATCGGCACGTAGGCCGGGATGGGCAGCGTGGTGTGCAGGCCGATCAGGCTGGCGCCCCAGCCGTACTGGAAGATCGCCACGATCACGCCTACCGCGGCACCGATCGACAGCAGGTTGAGTATCGCCGCCTTCGTCGCGATCACGATGGAACGGAACGCCATTGTCAGCAGCAGGAAAGAGATCGCGATCACCGCGACGATCAGCCAGACCAGCCGGGCGGTGATCCGGTCGGTGAAGTCGACTGTGCCCGCCGTCGTTCCCGTCACGTAGGTCGTCAGGTGCTCATTGGGCAGCACCGTGTTCCGCAGGGTCTTGACCAGGTTCGTGGTGGCCGTCGCCTGCGGCCTGGTGGTGGGGATGACGTTCAGCACGGCGACTGTGCCTGCCTTGTTGACGACCGGCGGGCTGACCGTCTTGACGCCGTGGGTGTGCGCAAGGTCGGACTGCATCGTGCTGAGCTTGGAGTTCGTCGTTTGCGAGGACTCCTTGGGCAGCTTGACGACGACGGTGAGCGGACCGTTCACGCCCGTCCCGAAGCCTTGCTTGATCAGGACGAACGCGCGCTTGTTGCTGTCGGACGCCGGATTAGTGCCGTTGTCAGGCTGGCCGAGCACGATCGAGAACGTGAGAGCAACCACGACGGCCGCGGCCAGCCCCAGCGAGCCGACGAATGTCACCCCGGCGATGTAGAGGCCAAGGATCGAGATCACGACGGTACTGCCCGCGACTACGATCGCCGCTCCCGACGTGCTCTCCGCGCGTTTGACCGAGCTAGTGACGTCCATGCCCTGGTCGAGTTGCTCGCGGTGCCTGGCCGTGAGGAACAGGCCGTAGTCAATGGCGACGCCCAGGCCGAGCAGGGTCGCGATGGTCGGCGCCGTCGTGGGGAACGTGATGGCGGATGCGAGCAAACCGAGCAGCGACAGTCCAGCGCCGACGCTGCACAACGCGGACAGCAGCGGTATCGCGGCGGCGATCAGCGAGCCGAACATGAACAGCAGGAGCGCGAGCGCGCAGGCCAGGCCGATCCCCTCGGAGGTCAGGTCGTTCGTCTGCTGTCCGATATTGCCCGCGCCAGCGCCGTAGTCGACGGTCAGCCCGGCCTTCCTGGCTGGCTCGACCGCCTTGTTGAGCTTGTCGAGGTAGGAGTTGCTGAGCGAGTCCGGGTTCACGTTCCAAGACGCGCTGGTGTACGCGATGGTGCCGTCCTTGGACACCTGACCGCTGTTCGAGGATGCGAACGGGCTGGTCGCGCCGATGACGTGCGGCAGCTTCGCCACGTTGCTCGTTGCCTGGTTGACGGCGCTCTTGCTGGCCGAGACCGTGCCGTGCTTGGCGTGGAACACGATCTGCCCCCATAGCCGCCCTGCTGCGGGAACGAGGCGTTAAGGGTGTCAAGACCCCTGGCCGAGTCGGTCCCCGAGACCGTGTAGTTGTTGACGAAGTCGCCGCCGAACGCGTGCCGGGCGCCGAGGAGCCCGCCGAGAATGATCACCCAGGCGATAATGACGGCCCAGCGCCACCTGACCGCGCCTCCGCCCAGCCGCTCCAGCAGGCGATTCACCGATCGTCCCCTCCCCGGTCCGCGCAGGCCATCTGCACGGCGGCACGGCGGAAACTCCGGATGTCAAGGCAACATCTTTCCGATCTGACGGCCATGCCGGCTTCACCCACGCAGGGTGAACAGAGCGCTGACCAGGCGGGTTGATCAGCTCGCTGCCAAGGTCGCGATGTGCTGGCCACACGAAGCCGGGTCGTAGCCGGGCAGGCTGGCTAGCTGGTCAAGCAGCCAGCGTGAGCTGAGCACCTTGATGAGGGCCTGCACCTCACGGGACGCCGCGTGCGCGTTCGGGATGACGAGGTCGAAGCGCTCGGCCGCGATCGGAACGAACGCCAGGCCGTACGCCAGTGCGGCGGGCTCGCTAGCGACGCCCACATCCGCGAGACCTGCCGCGATCGCATCGGCAACCTGGAGGTGACCGGCCGCAATCGTCTGATAGCCGGCGACCCGCTCGCCCTCGATGCCAGCCTTGTCCAGCTCGCGGTCCAGGACGCGCCTGGCCTCCGCGCCTGGTTCCCTGTTCACCAGCCGCAGTCCGCGCTCGACGACGTCGCCGACCGCCCCGATGCTGTCGCGGGCGTCCGGCCCGAGT
>DATAEH010000116.1:0-18362 GCA_036258115.1 Streptosporangiaceae bacterium | reverse complement strand
GAGCGCGGCCGGCCGGACGCCACCGGCCCGCTGGCACGGGGCCGCGAGCGATGAGGAGGTCCGCCGGATCGTCGGCGAGCATCTCGACCGGCTCGGGCAGCACCTGGCCACAGCGCTCGCCGGGCAACACGATGACACGGTACGAACGGCCCTCGCCGAGGTGGAGCGCGGAATCCTGGCCCACCGGCAGCAGCTGAACGAGCTCTGACGCAGGCGCCGCCGGGGCGAAGGAATCGCCTGGCCCTGCGGGAGGATCTGGTGCGCGGCGGATCACCGTGATCTGCGCCTGCGCCGACGGCACTTCAGATCCACTGGCCGTCCCTGGCGGCGGCCAGGCGTGCTCGCCTCGCCCGGTGACGCCTCCACGTTCAGTGACCAGCTTCCGGGGCCCGCTCCCCAACGGCGCTCGAATTCTTACCCCTGGCGCCGACACGGGTTCATTTTTCAGGCGCCGTTGAGTGCGCCGTGAGGCGCTGTTGATTCGAGTGGAGGTGAGAGACCTTCGCCTCCGTCCTGTCGCAGCAGGGCGGTGAAGCTGAGGGCAGCCTGATCCGGGTGGCGCCGGGGAGGGCGGGAGCAGCCCTGACAAAGCCGGGACGTGTCCAGCACTGCCAGATGGGGCGGGCCCGGCGAGCGTGGTGGAGAGGAGTACGCGAGGAACCGGCGTTTACGTCCTTTAATCATCGACCGGCTCGAACCTGGCGGATATGGGCCGGGTGCAGTGCGTCCCGTTGTGTGCACCTGCGGCGGGACCTTCCGGCTATGTCGTCCGGAAGGCCATGGGGAAGGTCTGCGGCGTACCTGTGGCGAGGCTGCGAGGACACAGCCGGGCTCCTACTCCGCTGAGCGAATCACAGTGAACACGGGAACCGCCTGGCACTGGTTCCCCGCGGGCGGGCATCCGGCCTGCCACGCGGGGATAGGCGCGCCGACCGCTGAACGGGCCGGGCGGGGCGGAGCCGCCGTAGTACTCCGAGGCCGGGAGAGCCGGTCACATGGGAAAGGGCGGCAGCGGTTACGAGAAGGGAAGGAGGCTGCAATGCCGCAAGACGCGTCGCCGAACGGCTGCGCCCAAGACACAGCCCCGAAGGGGGAATGGTCGCGGGTAGCGGGGATGCAGGCCAAGCTTCACCGTTGGGCGGCGGCCGATCCAGGCCGCCGGTTTGATGACTTGTTCAACTTCGTGCACAACCCGGCGACGCTGATCGTGGCGTTCGCCCGGGTCGCGGGTAACCAAGGCGCGAACACTCCCGGCACAGACGGCGTGACCGCCGCCTGGGTCGAGGAACAGGTGGGCGTGCCCCGGTTCCTGGACGACCTGCGGGCCGCCCTCAAGGACGGCTCGTTCCGGCCGCTGCCAGTGCGGGAGAGATTGATTCCCAAGCCGGGCGGGTCGGGGAAGCTCCGCAAGCTGGGCATACCTTGCATCGCGGACCGGGTCGTCCAGGCAGCGCTGAAGCTGGTGCTGGAGCCCATCTTCGAGGCGGACTTCAAGCCGTGCTCGTACGGGTTCCGGCCCAAACGGCGCGCCCAGGACGCGATAGCCGAGATCCACTTCTACGGCACCAAGGGTTACCGGTGGGTGCTGGATGCGGATATCGAGGCGGCCTTCGACAACTGCTCACACTCGGCAGTAATGGACCGGGTGCGGACTAGGGTCAAGGACAAGCGCGTGCTGGCGCTGGTGAAGGCATTCCTGAAGGCCGGGGTGCTCACCGAGCTCGGCGAGCATCGCGACACGCTCACCGGCACGCCGCAAGGCGGCATCTTGTCCCCGCTCATCTTCAACATAGCCATGACGGCGCTCGATGAGCACCTGATGGCGCCGTGGGAGGCAGGCGGGATGATGTCGACCCGGCCGATCCGCGCTACCCGCCGCCGCAAGGGACTGCCCAACTGGCGGTTTGTCCGCTATGCGGATGATTTCGCGGTGCTGGTCGACAGCACCGGGCAGCACACCGAGGCGCTGCGCGATCAGATCGCGACCGTGCTGGCCACGCTCGGGCTCCGCCTGTCGGAGTCCAAGACCCGTGTGGTCCACATGAGCGAGGGTTTCAGTTTCCTGGGGTTCCGCATCCAGTGGCGCCGCAAGCGGGGAACGAGCAAGTGGCACGTCTACACCTTCATCGACGACCGGCCCGTCCGGTCGGTGAAGACCAAGATCCGTGCCCTGACCCGCAGGACATCACAGCTCGATCTGGGATACGTGCTGACCCGGCTGAATCAGGTCATGCACGGCTGGGCCAACTATTTCCGGCACGCGGTCGCCAAGAACGTGTTCTCCATGCTGGACAACTTCGCCTGGTGGCGGGTGATCCGCATGCTGATGACACGGCACCGATGGAGATGGAAGGACGTCCGCCGCCAGTACACCACCCCCACCGGTCGGTGGCTGCCGATCACGGCGGGCGAGATCACGCTGCAGCGGATCGCGGCGATACCGGTCACCCGGTACCGCTACCGCGGCACCAACATCCCCAGCCCCTGGCCGGCTGAACCAGCCTGACGGCAGGAACCGTGGAGAGCCCGTTGCGTCGAGAGGCGCACGGCGGGTTCGGCGAGAGGTCCGGGGAAACGGTCCGGGAGCAATCCCGGAACCGCGCCCCGGGCCTACTCAGCGTAGTCGAAGTTTTGGCGACCTTGATGATGACAGAAGCGACTGAAGCGTGCAGACTGCAAGATCATCGACCAAGGTTGGCAAGCCAAAGGCGAAGCATCAGATCGGCCCGGCGGCGGTTGCTTCGCCAAGATCATTTGGCCTGGTGGCGCACGTCGGCCTGGGCCGTTGCCGTGCCGACCGGCCATCTGCATTCGTGACGGATGCGCTCAGATCGCGCGGTGGCCGGCCAGGGACCTGCCTGCCGCATTACTGGCGCCTGCCGCTCAACTCGCGACCTCCTGGCGGCAGTGCTCGGTACAAGCTCGCTCTGGAAATGCCTACGGCGGCAGCGATCCGGCGGGCGGGCATTTCCCCGCGCTGATAGAGCTGGCGCGCGGCGGTGAGCTTGTCGGGGCTGATCGACGGACCGCGGGGCGGGAGCTTCCCGCCGCGCCGTGCGCGGGCGGCGGCGAGGCCGTCGCGGGTCCGCTCGGCAATCAGGTCATGCTCGAACTCGGCGATCGCGGCCAGCACGTGGAACAGCATCCGTCCGGCCGGGGTGGCTGTGTCGATTGCCTGGTCCAGCACGACCAGATCCACGCCTCGCTGCTGCAGGTCGGCGGCAACGCTGACCAGGTTGCCGACCGACCGGCCGATCCGGTCCAGCTTCGTCACCACCAGGACGTCGCTGTCGCGCAAGTACGCGCGGCAGGCATCCCACTGCGGCCGTGCTGCCAGTTTGCCGCTGACGCCCAGGTCGGTGAATACCTTTGCGCAGCCGCGGTCGCGGAGCCGGGCTGTCTGGGACTCGGGATTCTGATCGCCGGTGGACACTCTCGCGTAGCCGATCATCGCCATGCCGGCCAGTGTGCGGAGACCGCGCCGGTAGCGGGCCCGTACATGTTGTCTTGTTGCCGCCGAGAATCCGCCCTGGACACTGGCGCGCATCCCTGATCATTTAGGGATGACAGTACGGCCGCCCGCCGGGTTCCCGCTGCCCGAACTGGTGCTTGTCGCCAACCGCGTCCTGACCGAAGAAGCCGACGCGCTCCGCTCGGCGATGCAGGACTTCGGCAGCGCGCCTCTACCCGGCAGCCCGTGGGTCATGGATGACGAGGCGATCGCGGACGGTGCCGACCCACTGGCCCACGGCCGGTCTGCAGTCCTGCGGTACGCCCGGCACCAGGCCTCGCTAATCTATGTCAATGCCTGGGACCACCTGATCACCCTCGCCAGAGTTCTTGGCGGTGACGGCGCGATGCCGCTGTTCTCGCAGGCGAGCCTGTCACGGGTCGTATGTGAGGCAGCCGTCCGGTTCGCCTGGCTGATGGACCCAGCTGTCAGCAGTGCGAAGCGCCTGGTGCGTGGCGCGGTCGCGCTGCACTACAGCGCCGAGGAGCGGTTCAGGGGCGTGCGCGCTCTCCCCGCCGAGCGCTTCCAGTCCGCGATGCATCGGCAGATGCTTGAGAGCTGCATCCAGGAACGCGACGACATCCGCAAGCTGATCGACGGCGCTGGAATGGCCTTTGGATCCTCGCGGAAGGGCAACGCAAGTGTTCGTCTTGAAATGCAGTCTCCCAGGGTGTCCGTTCCGCTAAAGATCAACATCACCGAGCTCATGTCCGAATGGCTCCCCGACTCGCCGAGCTGGTACAACATCGGCTCAAGCGTCACGCACAGCATCTACTGGGGACTGCGCGACGTTAACCATTCTCGCCCGGGAGAGCTCCTGGCCCTGACCCCCAGCGTCTTGGACGTGGGAGCGGCAGCGGAGTCCGCGATCTCGGCCTCGGCGTTGATCCTCGACCGCGCCGGCAGGATGAACGGCCACGATCCCACACCCCACATTCGGCGTGCGCAGGACCGCAGGGAAGAGATCGACGCCCTGATGCGCCGAGCTGTTACCTCAGCCTGGGCTCACATACCAGCTGGGCCGCCGCATCACGGACCGAACCGCCGAACCTGATCTGTAGCCCGCGCCCACCGTGCCTACCCTGTCGTCCGTGCCAGCGCTCTGGCGATCACCTCCGGGCTACGTGCCATCTCGTCGGCTGGCGGCGCAGCGAGACGATGCGAGTATCCGCTGACTCAGTTGTCGCTCGTCACTTGAGACACCGGGCGCACCCAGTACCACCAGTCGTCCTGTGGGGAGTGGCCACCGGAGCCATCATCGGTACCGTCCGAGAGCCGTGCGCTGTCAACGAACCTGGCTTGGGCTCATTTGCCGACGACAAGGGCGAGGAGGGTATTGATCGCAGTCTCGAACGGACGGCTTCTCTGTTGCACCTGGGCGAGCAGAAGCCCTCCCTCGAGCGTGGCAAGCAGAGTAGTGGCGAGGTCGTCCGGGTCGATGCCGGACGGGAGCTTCCCGTCGGGATGAAGGGATCTGAGCCCATCGGCGATGGCGGCAGCCCACTGATCGAACCCCGCTGCGATGAGCGCTCGGGCCTCGGGATCACTCTCGGCGAGCTGGCCAGCAAGCGAGCCAAGTGCGCAGCCCCCCTTGGCCTTGGTGCGCTTCGCCGCGGCGAGCACCATGTTCCGCCAGGCCTCCACGCCGTCGGCGCTGCTGAGTGCGCGCCGATTGCGATTGACGATGGCGTCGGCCTGGTAATCGATCACCGCCTGCACGAGGTCGTTCTTGTCGGGGAAGTAGTGGTATAGCTGCGAGCCGCTGACGTCTGCCGCCACCTTGACGTCTTCCAAGGTGGTCGCTGCCACCCCGCGTTCGTGGATCAGGGCGGCTGCCTTTTCCACTATCCGTGCCCGAGTGCGTGCTCCCTTGGGGGTGAGCCTCGGCCGGTCACTCGTCTCGTTGACCATGCACCCATGCTACCAGGATTCTGAGTTTGACAACCCAGTAAGGAACTGCCAGAGTGAGTCACGCAACTCATTCTGGAGTGAGGGGACGGCACCTCGCATGACTGACCTCAAGGGCAAGACAGCGCTGGTAACGGGATCGACGAGCGGGATCGGCAGGGCTACGGCCCTCGCCTTGGCCGCTCGCGGCGCTCACGTACTAGTGGTCGGACGCAATGAGCAACGAGCCAAGGACGTGGTCGCCGAGATCGAAGACAGCGGAGGCAGCGCTACATTCCGGCTCATCACACTGAGCGGCCTCGAATCGGCCCGGGACCTGGTCGAATGGGCCACCGAGGCGGGCGACGGCCACGTCGACATCCTTATCAACAACGCTGGCGTCGCCTTGCTCGGGCCAAGTAGCGCAGCAACTGAGGCAGAGTTCGACGAGACCTCCGCGCTGAACGTCAAGGTTCCGTTCTTCCTCGTCGCGGAGCTGGCGCCAGCCATGGCCGGACGTGGATGGGGCTCGATCGTCAATGTCAGCACGATGGTCGCGAACTTCGGGCAGGCCGGCATGGCCATGTACGGCGCCAGCCGGGCGGCTCTCGAACTGCTGACTAAGGCCTGGGCCGCCGAATACGGCGCTCGTGGTGTCCGGGTCAACGCCGTCGCCCCTGGCCCGACGCGCACCGCGCTCACGGAACGACGAGATGGTGAACCAGCTCGCGGCGCTAGCGCCGGCAGGCCGCGTGGCTAAGCCCGCGGAACTTGCCGCGGCGATCGTCTTCCTCGCCAGCGACGACGCCAGCTTCGTCCACGGCGTCACCCTCGCGGTCGACGGCGGCCGGGTCGCGACGTAACTCCAGTCGCAGCACGGCGACGTTCACCGGAGCGGCCCTGGAGGCCGGCGGCGGGATGACCGCCGTACGGGCCGGCCGCCAGACGACGCCCTCGAAGTGCCCTTGGTATGCAGGACTCACCTGATGGGAGAAGCGTATGAGCAAGTTCGACGCCCAGTTCGCCGGGAGGCTCGACGGCCAGACCGTCCTGGTCACCGGCACGAAGGGCGGTATCGGCCATGAGACAGCCCAAGGCGCCGGAAACAGCGGCGCGACCGTGCTAGTGCACGCACGGCGCGCTGACCAGGCCAGGCGGGCAGCGGACCTGCTGGCTGGCAACGGCAACGGCCACGGCCAGTACGTGGCCGTGGCCGGGGACCTGGGCTCGCTCGCCGGCGTCCGCGAGCTGGTCGAGGCGGTGCGCCAGGCGAGCCCGAAGGGCCTGAACGGCCTGGTCAACAACGCGGGCGCGGCCTTCGCCACCAAGGCCCTGTCCCCGGACGGCTACGAGCGGACGATCGCGATCAACCACATCGCCGCCGCGGCGCTGACGGAGGGGCTGCTCGACCATTTGCGCAAGGGAGCTGATGATGTCGCCGCGCCCTCCCGGGTGGTCACCATGACCGCCCTGATCGAGTCGCGGGGCAAGCCGATCACCGACTGGAGCTACCCGGGCAAGTACAAGCAGATCCAGGCGTACGCCGATGCCAAACTGCTGGCCCTGATGTACACCTACGCCCAGGCTCGACGCCACGAGGGCGACGGCCTGACGTTCAACGCAGTGAGCCCAGGCGCGGTCAAAACCAGTCTCGGCAGCAAAGCCGGCGGGCCGTTCAAAACGATTCAGGCGTTGACCAATCCGTTCGTCGGGCCTCCGGAGAAGGGGTCGCGCGGTTGCGTGCGGCTGATGGCCGATCCGGAGCTCGCGACCGCGACCGGAGGCTACTACAGCTCCGCGAAGTTGAAGAAGTCCTCCAAAAAGTCCCGCGACCATGACGCCCAGGACCGGGTATACGAACAGACCGAACGCGAACTGCGCATCCACAACTGAGGCGCCCCCGCCGGCTACCGTCGGCGTGGCGGCGTTCGCACGACCGACCTGGCGTTGAGGGCACAGCCGCGAACCTCCCCCAACCGCAACTACGCATACGGCCTGCACGCTAAGTTGAGCCAACTCAGGACCAGCGGGTCGAGCTGAAGCTGATCACCTGCGACGACAGCGACCAAGCCTGGACTTACCCGCTGGGTTATGTCGATGTCTCACATGCCGGTCCCCATCTGAGACATCGGCGGTCTGAATCCGGCTGCCACTTTATGGCAAACCTGCTGTTCGGATCATGTCCAACGAATGGCTGCCGCTCGTCTGGCACGCCTTCGGTTCTGTGGCGCAGCCGGATGAGAGGCTGGCGACGAGGCCGCGCGACGGGCTGAGTGCGACCACTTCAACTGGCCCCGGCAGGCCGCGTTTTCATCGCGGAATTTTGCCCGCCTGGGTGGCGATGCCGCGAGCACCGTGCCCCGCGAGGAACCCCTGCGTTCCGCCGCGGGCCGCGCACCACAGTTCATGGGCTCATGGCGCGGGTCCGGGGGCGAGATGAACCCGCATGACCCTGACCTGCGGCTATGCGACCCTAAGGCCTAGCGGGTCCGGAGCTCTTGCCCTGATCAGGGCTGTTCACGAGTGTCCGAGGGGGGACTTGAACCGCTGGCCCATTCCTGTGCAATTCGGGCGGCACCTGGCTGGACGTCGGACCAGCAGGTTCCTGAATGAAGAACGGCTCGCCTCGGTTGCGCGGATGCTGCCCCACCATAAGCCTGGGCATCGGCGGCCCGATCAGACTCGCTCTCTGCCTTCCTCAGGCGCGCCTTCATTTCAGCAGCCCATGATCTGCCGCGGAGTCGCGGACGGCACGCACGGCAGGTGTTAACGGCTGGCCGTGGCGGGGGTTAATCAGTTGGCGGGCTGGGTTGTGCTGGAAGCTGGAGCAGCAAGGCTCAGCGCCGGCAGAGCACCTGCGATGGATCCGGACGCAGGGCAAGCCATTCTTTGCCGGTCGTTGCATGCGTTCGAGCGCGGCCTGTACTGGGTCAGGCGTAGGGCAGGAAGCAGATGCCCGACGTGGAAACCCCGCCGCAGAACTGGCTCTGGTCGAGGTTGTCGCTGGCGATCCACAGTCCCGCGCTGGTGGTGAACATGTCTACGGCGCCGAGCCCGCGGTCGCGGGTGTACAGGCCGGCCGTGCCTGCGGGGTTGAGGAACAGCGCCCCGTTGGCCGGATCGACACCTTCGAGGCCCTGCGCGGGGTAGGCGCCCGGGCCCTCGTCGTTGCAGCCGTCCGGATTCATCGACCACCGCTCGTGCCCGGCGAAATAGGCAGCATCGCTGTCCGCAGCGGCGGAGTACAGCGAGTCGCAGCCGGTGTAGTTGTGCCAGCGGGCGCTGACCGTGGTAGCGGTTGACGGGAAGGCGATCGCCGCATCGCAAGGCCCGGTCCACGGCGGGCTTGACTGGTTGTTCGGGTGGAAGCCGGTGGTACCGAAGTAGACCGTGGAATCGTCCGGGCTCCACGCTCCGTCCCGCACGTAGAACGGCTCGGTCACATAGCAGTTGGTGTTGAACTCAGGCGCGTTCCAGCCGGTCACGGTCGCGGACGTGCCGCCGACATTCAGGATGAACGCCTGCTGCCTGGCCTGCCCGCCGACAGACGTGAAGTCGCCCTCAACCAGGTCCAGGGTGCCGCCGTGGCTGATCTGCTGGTTGTAGACCCGCGTCGGGTTCGACGACACGCCCGGGTACTGGTAGTTGCCTGAGATCTTCAGGTGCAGGAATCCGTCGCTCAGGCCGGTCGTGGGATTGAGGCTGGCCATGTACGGGTCGGCCGTGTCGCCGTTGACGCCGGTGAAGTTCCCGCCCACCAGCAGGTGGCTGTCGACGGCGACGATCGTCTGCACGGTACCCGACGCGCCTGATTTGAACCCGGACACAACGTTTCCCGTAGTTGTGCTGATCTCGGCGATGTTGCTCACCGCCATGCCGTTCACCGAGGTGAACTTGCCGCCGATGTAGGCATGGGAGCAGTCGCCGTTCGCGAACCCGATCGTGTTTACCACGTCGGTGCCGTTCTTCGTGGTCCCGTACGGCCCGACGACATTGGGAGCCCAGCTCGTCACCGTGTACGGGGCGGTGGCGCTGAAGCTGAACACGTTGTTGCGGGTGTAGGTCGTGCTGCCGCGCCGGATCGTCGTGAACGTGCCGACCGCGTACATCGTGCCGCCGCACTGCACCAGCTGGCGTACCTGCTCGGTCTGGGTCGTGGAGGCCGACAGATGCGGCAGGTTAGCCGGAGGGGTGGTCATGACTACCCCCGTCGGCGGTGGTTTCCCGCCCGTGCCCGCCTGAGCGGCCGGGATACCAAAAGCCAAGATTGCAGCCGCCGAACTGAGCGCGATCATGTACTGGCGCATGAGACCACTCCTTACCGGTCAGCCGGATCTTGCCGACCCTGACCAGCACGGTGGCACCCGCCGGTCCCGGTGCATCCGGCCTGTAGTGAAGACGCGACGAACTGCCCGATGGTTGGCGGCTTAACCAGCAGCGCAAGACGTTCCGCGGCCGCGCGGATCGAGCTCACGGCGCCGCACCATCGGCCGGAGCGCCGTGGGGGCTTGCCGAACGGCGCCAGCGGATGCCGCTCACGAGACCCGCATGAACCAACTCGAGCCCGGGCGAGGCGAGGCCCGCGGGGCAGGGCCGGCCCGAGCCAATACTGCTCGTCGTCCTGCCGCAGCAGCACCTGCGCTGGTGTCCGGCTGGCGATCTGGCTCAGCGCGATGGGCGGCCGCAACCACGGCGCCGCAGCGATAACGGGCGGTCGGCCTCGATGATGCCGATATCTCTGCAGCCGGGCGTGTGATCCGCTGCCTTGCCGCTGGTGGAAGTGACAATGAGCGGAGAACGCCCGTCCGGCCGTTGGCCGGCAACGGAGGTTGAGATGGCTCAGAAGCCCCGGCTCGTGTAGCAGGGAATCGGCACGGGCGCATTCGAGGCAATGACCCCGGGCTAAACAGGCGCCTTACTGGCCTCGGCCTGCTTCTCGAAGACATGGACCGCCTGCTCAACCGACAGGCCCTTTGTCTCGGGCAGGAATTTGAAAACAAATCCGATCGCCAGGACTGAGAGGACGGCGAAGGTCACCATGACCCAGGCCAGCCCCCATGAGCTCTGCCAGGCGGGAAACACCTCGATGACTGCGAAATTGGCCACCCAGTCCACGGCCGCGCCGATCGCAGCCGCACGGCCGCGGACAGATGTCGGGAAGACCTCGCCCTGGATCAGCCAGCCCGTCCCGCCGACACCGATCGCGAACGAGGTGATGAAGAACGAGAAGCCGACCATCACCACTACGGTCTTCGGTATGTCAGTCAGGTATGCGACCGCCGCGGCGGCGACCAGCATAAACACCGCCATGCCCGCGTAACCCCCCATGGCCAGCGGGCGTCGGCCGACCTTGTCGATCCAGCGGAAGGCAAAATAGGTCGCGATCACGTTCACCGCGCCAAGGATCGCGGTGACCTCGACCCCTGCCACTGCGGCGGCGACAGCATTGTGCCCGCTCTGGAAGAAGGTCGCCAGGATCTTCGGGCCGTAGTAGAACGGGATGTTGATCCCGGTGATCTGCTGGAAAATGAAGAACACGCAGACCACGATCAGCGCCCGGATCACGCCCTTGGTCCACTGCGTCTTCCGTTGCCGTTTTTCCTCCGTGCCCCTGAGCTGTTCGGCGGCCGCGCGGATCTCCTCTTCGCTGGTCTCCATCCCGAGCTGCCCGAACGCCTTCCTGGTCTCGGCGTAGCGGTCATGCAGCATCAGCCATCGGGGAGACTCGGGCATCTTGGACCGCAATGCCACGGCAAGTATGGCCGGAAGCGCGCCGATGCCGAGAATGAGCCTCCAGTCAAGGTTGCCGGCGCTGTGCGGCAGGGCAACCAGCACGACCACCGCAACCAGGTAGGAGAACAGGATTCCCACGGTGATCATCCACTGCTGGATGATGCTCAGCTGGCCGCGCCGATCGCGCGGCGCGAACTCCGCGATGTAGGCGGTGGCGATCGCCGAGTCGGCCCCGATCGCGAGCCCGATGAGCGTGCGGGACGACAGCAGCATGAAGGCGTTCACGGTGAAAGCCGACAGCAGCGCGCCGACGGCATAGATAGCCGCGTCGGTGATGAGCAAGGTCTTGCGTCCGAAAAGGTCGGTCAGGGGCCCGGCAATGAGCGCTCCCGCGCCGGCGCCCAGGGATGCGCCAGCCACGAGGTAGCCCGTCCAGAAGCTCGACAGATGGTAAGGAATGAAGTCCAGCGCCGAGCCGATGTTCGCGGTGTCGTATCCGAAGAGAAATCCACCGACGCAGGCCAGCACTGCCAGGTACCAGTAGAAGTTCGTCGGGATGCGCGAATCCAGATCCTCGAGCACATTGCGCCCCGGCGGCTGTGTCGCTCTGGTCTCAGACACCATCTCTGCAGACCTTCCTCAGTTCCGCCTCGGCGGCCTCGCCTAGGCCGACCGCTTCGCCCCGGTACCCGTGGCATCGGATCGCAAACCCTAGGCAGCGGGTAACATACTCCAACCGGCCGCCAGATAAGGCCAGGAGACAAGCCCTGCCAGGGATCCCCGGGCGGCATGAAGGTCCCGCGGGGAATCCTCCTGCCGATGTGAACCTGAGCCGCGGCATTCAAAGCACGGGCCAAGTAAGGATCAGGGCACCGGGTACCAGCAGAGGGAAGCACGACGAGGCGATCTCTGGGGTTACGCGATGGGCGGCCCGTCGGCGCCGCGCTGGCCTTTGCGATCTTCGGTGCGCGGCGCTGGCTTGCGCCTGTGGCGAGGTGTCGTTGTACCGGGCGTAGGCATCCTCGGACCGACCTGCCCCGCCCGGGTGTGCTCCTGCGGGACCGACAGCCTGGAGAGCTATCACGTCAGCTTCAGCCACTTTGTCACGAGCCGCATGCGGGTCGCTTATACGTTGCTCCGCCCACATGAGCAAGGCGGGGATGCAACGTGAAGCGACGGCTTGATGTATGCGGTGTAACTCGATATAGGAGATATTGACGCCAGGGAGCTATTGCGCGCGCCAGCCGATGCTCGTCGGTGCCTGACATGAAACGCCGCGCAGAGCCATCCCTAACGCACATGCCGGGGACGGGGGTGCCAGGTCGCGGACCAGTAGAATCCAGGCGGATAGGTGACCGGCCGAGAGGGGCGAACATGACGGCCCAGGCGGACGGGGAGCACGAGCACCGGATCATAGTAGGTGTGGACGGGTCGGCCCCGTCGAAGGCCGCGTTGGCCTGGGCAGCCAGTCAGGCCCGCCTGACGGGCGCTGTGGTTGAGGCGGTCATCGCCTGGGAGGTTCCGGCTATCACCGGCTACCCGGTCCCCGTAACGGACGTCAACTGGGAGGAACTCGCCACTGAGATCGTCACCGGTGCCATCGCCGAGTTCGCTGCCAGTGCGGAGCCGCTGGAGATCAGGTACAAGGTGGCCCACGGGAACGCTGCCCGGGTGCTGGTGGACGCGGCTGCCGGCGCTGACCTGCTGGTTGTTGGCAGCCGCGGGCACGGCGGATTTGCTGAGGCGCTGCTGGGATCGATCGGCCAGCATTGCGTCCATCACGCCACCTGCCCGGTGCTGGTGATCCGCCACTCGGTCACGGGTCAGCAGGACGGCTAGCACGCTGGTACCTGACGCGCCCGCGGGATGCGGGCGGCCACATGCACCCGAACGCGGTTAGCGCGACAGGCATCAGCAGCTCGATCCCAGTCAGCTCGGCCACTGGCAGGCCGGGTACGGACCCCGTAGCCGTGCCTGAACGGTGATCACTGCCAGCGCGCGTCCCTGGTGCTCACGTGCCCCCAACTGCGCTGCGGCTGCCGCGCCAGCCGCCATGAACGCCCCGCCGCACGCGCCCGCGGCGACGACGGGCACTCAACAGCGCCGCCAGCGATGGCGCGGCCGCCGTTGCCGCATTCGCGGCCGCGAACACTGCCACCCGCCATGTCCCGTGCCCGCCGCGCCCGCACGGATCGGCGGCGCCGGTGGTCACCACGCCGGCCGGGTATAGCGGGCGGCGAGCGCCAGCCGCAGCCATGCTTCGGCGGGTAGGTCAGTTTTCCGTCGGGCTCCGGCAGGTCGAAGGGGACTTGGCAAGCCACGGGCGCGGCGCAGCGATCTGGCGGTGCTGGTCCTGCAAGGCGGCCATCGCCTATGCGCCGAGCCCGCCCTCCGAACCCTCCACAATTCCGGAAGCACTGGCGATACCCCACCCATGACGAATCGCCCGGCCCACCGCAGCGATTCTGGCGCTGACCCGCGATTTCGGCGCGCCCTGGCCGTCGGTGTCGTGGACTTGGCAGCTCGCCTAGCGCCGCGCGCATGCGGCCGCCGCGCGCGGGTACCGGGCAACTGCGTGGCGGCAGTGCTCAGCCAGCAGCGCGCCCAAGTGGCAGCCGCAGCGTGCCATAGGCCGATGACGGTCAGGAGGTCGTTCCTTCGAAGTAGTAAAGGAACTCCGACGCGACAATCAGGAGCTAGGTGCATCGCAACAGGAGGAATCATGGCAGGGAAAGTTGCCCGGCAGACCGGGATGAGCGTTCTCGGCATTTACCTCAATGATCACCTTGCCGGTGCCACCGGAGGCAGCGAGCTGGCACGCCGAATTGCTGCGTCGCGTCATGTCACGGCAGCAGCGGGGGTGCTTGAGGAGCTGGCTGACGAGATCGCGCACGACCGCGCGGCTCTGCTCAACATGATGGCCGCGCTAGGCATCCCAGTCCGCGGCTACAAGGTCTGCGCCGCGTGGCTCGGCGAGAAGGCCGCACGGCTGAAGCCGAATGGCCACCTTCGTACCCGGTCGCCGCTCAGCAGCCTTGAGGAACTGGAGATGCTCCGTCTCGGAGTCGAGGGCAAAGGCCACGGGATGGCGTACTCTTCGGGCTCTAGCCGAAAAGGACTCGCGGCTAGATGCCGGCCTGCTCGAGGAGCTCATGTCCAAGGCTCGCGCCAGGCCGACTTGCTCGAAGAGCTCCGAGTGCAGGCAGCCGATCAGATCATTGGAAGCGGGACCACCGGACGCACGTCAGCCCTGACGGGCTAGCGCGCAGGCGTGAGTCACTTATGCCCTTAGCTGTCTGCGCGACCGGATACTCGCCGTCGGGCGACGGCAATGGCCACCCGGCGATCTGCGGCAAGCACCTGCGGCGTGTGGCGACCGCGAGCGGAAGCCGCGAACGGGCAAGCACCGGCCACTGAACGTGCGCTGTGGCGTGGAATCAGAACACCGCCGGTTGGGAACGCCGCCGCGCAGCGTAGTTACTGATCGATTGCCGTGCAGGTCGGGGTGATGTCCTATCGGGCTGGGCGTTTACCTGGTCGTCGCATCCGCACCGCAGCTAGGCCGATGGCGGTGATGAAGACGACGATCCCGATCACCAGCAGATACAGGAAACCATGTACGACAGCGCCGACTATGCCGAGTGCGATCGCCGCGATTACAAGTACCAGGAACATGTTCAGCACTAGCCATGGGTTGTGACGCGGCGCCACGGGTAGGTGGGGTCGTCTGGCAAGGAGGACCCATGGTTGTGCTCGCGATAGTCGGTGTATGCATCGTGCTTCTGATCCTCGGCTTCTTGCTGCCGCGGCTTTCGATCTGGCCCCAGCGCAGCGTCGATAGAACGCTCCGAAGCGGTCAGCGGGCGGGAGCGAAAGCGCCCGGCCGACTCGGAAAGTGGCTGCAAAAGCCGTTCTCATTCTCCCGTCGCGCCGCGAACCGCAGTGCTGGCACGGGTCGACGCACTCGCGGAAAGTCCCCGGTCTAGCCGGCCGCGAACACGAAGGCGCCGCGATCGCGGTGATCCCTCCCCGCCCCGCCCGCCGAGCTCGTCTCGTCATCCTCATAAGGGCAGGATCCCCTGGTGAGGGGCCAGCGGGTCAGGGTCGGCGCAGCCGATCGCATGCGACGGGCATGCGACGGCCTGTTAGGCCGCCCTTGACACCTTAGCGGCGACCAGGACAATCAGGCGAGGATGACGGCCCGAGCAGCGCAGGGCTGCCTGCTCAGTGAGCGTGGCTGATCCGAGGCAAGCTGTGAGCTGCGCGGCACGTCCGCGCGAGAGGCCCAAAGGCTGAGCGCGGCGCGGCAAGCGCCGCTGCGGTGGGAAAGTGCACCGGGCGGGCTCTCCAGGCCATTGCGCGCCGCGTTGCCAGCCGTGGGACGAGGACGGGCTCACTGCCTTGTGCTGTACGGCTGGATGGAACAGCTGAAATCCCGGCGAGTCCCGCCAGCTCAGGTGGCACAGGGCCGGATTTCGACTTTGCCGTCTTTCCTGCGCGTGTCGTACGCAGGCTGCGGGGAGGTCGCTGGCCCCTTGACGATGGTGCCGTCGAGGCGGAACGTGCTTCCGTGGCAGGGGCAGGTGAGCGTCTGGCCGTCGTTCAGCTGACCTTCGTGCAGCGAGCAGCCGCGGTGAGAGCAGCGGTCGGCCAGGGCATAGAGCTGGCTGCCTGTGCGCACCACCACGATCGCGGCTCCGTTCGCCCGCGCTGCTGTCGGCTTACCCTCTTCGAGTTCCGCCTCCTCGAGTACCGGCGTCCAGTCGCCCAGCGCGTCGTCGAAGGCGGTCTGGTTCACGCCAACACCTTTCGCGTAGGAGAGGTGGCCGCCGAGCCAGGCAGAAAAAGCGGCGATTCCGTAGCCTGCAGCCGATAGCGCCCGGCCTCGCCTTCTGTGGCCGCGTCGGCGTGCTGCCCACGAGAGCGCGTGCAAGGCGAGCGCCGTGGTATTGCCGATTGCGTGGACGGTGCCGACTCGACGGCTGCCGCCGCGCAGTTCGGCCCAGTCCGACAGACCGGCGGACGCTGTCGGGACGGCAGCCAGAATGCCGGCGGCGACCAGGCGATCGGCCGCACTACCCATACGTTCATCGCCGAGCAGGTCCAGCAGCAATGCGCTGGTCCAGGCGCCGACCACGATGTCGGTTAGGGGCGGGTGCAGGGGATGGCCGAGCCAGGTACCGCTGAGCACGTCCTTGAGTTTGGACTCTTGCGGGACGGCGGCGCGGACGGCTTGCTGCACCGTTTCGGAGACGCGGTCGAGCGCCTCGAGGTTTTCGATCCGCCCGGCGATCGTGTCACGCGGGAAAGACTTCACCGTGCTCCCACTCCCGCCCCTGCGTGCCTGATCCCCTGCATAAGAACCGTGATCATGTCGCACGTCTTATCCTTCCTGCCCCACGTCGGCGTCTCAGCCGCCGCCATGGCACCGCGCCCCGAATCAGTTGCCTCCTTCGCCTGCCCGCTGCGCAGGCAACCACACCTCACGTGACACCCACTGCCGCTGGACAGCGACCGGCGGATGAATGCGAACTGGGCGAACAAGGCTGTCTACTACCGGTCCCGGTTCCCCCAGGAATACGCGCTCGCCAACAACGTGTCCCATCCGCTGAACGTCTACATTCGCGAAGACCGTCTGGTGCCCCGCCTGGACCGCTGGCTCGCCACGATCTTCGACGACCATGTTGTCGAGCGCACCCTGGACAGACTCGATGCAGCCCAGCAGGTGAGCACCGGGACTGATGCCCTGAGCGCCGCGATCCGCCGTGAGATTACCGCCGCGGACCGCAAGCTAGCCCGCCACCGGGCGGCGCTCGAGGCGGGCGCTGACCCTGCCGTCGTCGCCGGCTGGATCCAGGAGGTTCAGTCCGTAAGATTCGAGGCCCAGCGCCGCTTGGAGCAGATCCGCCCTGCTGCTGCACCGAAGCTAGACCGCGATCAGCTAGCGGCAGCCATCCGCGAACTCGGCGACATGGTCAGGCTGCTGACCATGTCGCCAGCCCAGACCGCAAAGCCAGGATCTACGCAGCCTTCGGGATACGCCTGACCTACCACCAGGCAAAACAGCAGATTCAGGTCAGCCAGGCCCCGCCCAGATCTGACATGGGCCAGCGGTTCGTGTCCGAGGGGTATGTGCACCCAGAAACCAATGCGTGCTCACCGGTGAATTCCCAGTTGGGAGCCGGTCATGACCGCCGACCCGGACCGGTGGATCCGGTGGACAACGATCGGATGCGTTGCTCTGCTGGCGCTGATCGCTGGCACAGTCTCCAACCTTCATATGCACCTGCTGGTGGAGTTGCACGGGCAGCCAGGCTGGGTTGCGGCGACCCACTGGTGCCACAGCAGGGAGTGCCATGAACGGCTGCCGCCGTCGCCTGCGATGAGCAGGTCCATGGCCGACCTGAAGAAGAGGTCATTCCTCTATGGCCCCGCCCACCGTGCGCAGATGCTCGCGAAAGCTCAGGAAGGCCGTGTTCTCGCGCTTCGCAAGGTAGGCGCGGAACTGTACCTGGCTGCGTCGTGAGACACCTGCCCGGATCCGTTCGGCCTGGCGCCGCTCGGTTTCGCTGATCGTCCAGGCCAGCGCGAAGATCTCCTCGGCCTGCGGGCTGAGTAGGAAGAGCACGCCATCATCGTCGCCGAGAACCAGATCCTCGCGGTAGAGATCGGGCGCATCGGACTGCGCGCGGTTGTCATGCTCGCGCTAGGTTACGAGATCACGGACGACGATAAGGCAGCGATGGCGGAGATGTGCGCTGTCGTCCAAGGGCGGTATGGGGATTGGTTTCGCTGGGTTCGGCCACCTTGCGGCCTCCGGGTCTGCTCGCTTGATCCGCGCAGCCACGATGTCCGGGTCGCACTCCGAGATGATGGCCGCGGCCTTCAACCGGTCCAGGCACGTGCGCACGGTGCGCTCCGACAGCCCGGTGTACCGCACTAGGGTGGCCACCGACGGGAATGCGCCTGTGCCATCCGGCCCCGCGTGGATCGCCGGGCCCACCAGCACGAACTTGCACGCGCTCGACGGCTGGCCGCCGCGATCGGCCGGGACCGGAGCAAGGTTCAGCGCCCACGAGATCGCCTCGACGCTCACCAGGCACCACCTCCCGGCAATCGGCCGGGGAGCCACGCCCCGGAACTGGGCCTGGTCTCAAATGTGGTCTCATTCACCCCCGTCCCGAGCCGTTCACCGACGGCCGCGCAATGCGCATCCGCGCAGGTCGCGGAC
>DATAEH010000115.1:0-3528 GCA_036258115.1 Streptosporangiaceae bacterium | reverse complement strand
CGTGTCCGAGGGGGACTCGCCCCTTACGTACATGCCTGCGATCGCGGTGAGAGCTTTGAAGACTGGCGAATGATCGCCCGCTGGCTGGACGTCGGCGTGAAATGGGTGGCGATGAACGAGCAGGCCGTTGACGTGTATTACTCTATGTTCGCGCGTCGCAGCGATCCGTTGCGGGCCGCTGGACCATCCGGCGTGGCACCTACCGTTCCGTCAAAGAACTGACAGCCAATTCATCGACGGCTGGAACGAACGTTGTCAGTCCTTCACCTATACCAAAACCCGCTGACGAGTCAATGGCGAAGCCAAAAGGACGAAACTCCCGTGCGAGACACTTGAGGGACCCCAGCCGGAGATCGTGATCTTCGCTGGGGGTTGACTAGCTGCTGATAATGACAGGTCTTGGCGGATCCCGTCCCGAAATGCTCGACGCCATCCGCCGTATGTCCCTGCCCAACGCGGCAAGGCCTTCGAGTCTTGGACTGAGCCTATCGTTACATCCTACTGGCAGGAATGAGGATCACAGAGATCAGAAACCCTTACGAATTTCGCATCGCGCGTTCTTAGGACATCAATGACGTGTTCGATCGCTTGGCAGGTGGAGTCCGGCCATGTATGGAAAAGTATTAGGGTTGGATCCTTAGGAAGACGGGTTCTCTCAGCCCATTCGACTAGGGCCGCCGCATCGGGGATTCGGCTGCTGTCCCAATCACCAGAGTCCAAGGTCCAGCCAAGCAATTGGTACCCCATGCCGGCAATAATTTCTCCGACGCGCGAATCACCTTCCCCAAACGGGTAGCGAAAATAGCGGTCGATTGGCCGTCCTGCCGCTTTTTTAATTCTGTGCTCTGCCCAGGCAACGTCGCGACGCACACCTTCATCCGTTAGGAGAGTCATGGGCGCGTGATGGTGCGAGTGGTTGGCGACATCATGACCTGCCTCGGCCATGCGTCTTACCAGCGCCGGGTATGAACTCGCCCATCGGCCTTGTACGAAGAAAGTTGCCGTGACCGCCCGTCGCATCAGCGCGTCCAAGAGCATCGCGGGGTTGCCTTCACTGTTTGAGTGCTCCCGGTCCCCGTGTTCTGCATCGAAGGTCAGTGCGACACGCATATCTCGAGCTTATCCCGAGGTCGGTGCTCATATGTGAGCCTCCCGCCGGTCGTGGCGTGGTAGCGCAGGGAACAGCTCGTCGAGATCAGCCGGTCGCGCGGTCATGCCCGCTGGGCTGGCGTAAGCGAAATCGGCATGGTGCGAAGCTCCCGGTCCATGAGCCTCGGCGAGGCTAGATGGAGCTAGGACGCACCAGCCGGGTCCGCCGGGTTCCCCCCTTTTACACCTCGAGCAGCGCGGAGTGGCCGATCGACAGGCCGCTTTCCGGGTCGAAGAACTGCAGGCCCGAGGTGTTCACCGCAAGCTCGCACTGCTGCCCGGTCCTGATAGCACTGCGCGCCGCGACCCGCGCTGTCCAGATCGCCTTGTCGCCGGTGACCGGCATCAGCTCCTCGTCCGCCGAGGCGGTCTCGGCCGCGCTCAGGCTCGCGTGCTGAACGGGCGGCGCGTCCAGCGCGAACAGGACGAGCTTCTCGCTGCCGAGTTCCTCGGTCACCGTCGCGGTCACCGCCAGCCGCGGCCAGTCCGCCTCGGCCAGCGCCCCGTCCTCGAAGTCCGACGGGCGGATGCCGAGGATCACGGGCCTCCCGAAGTAGCCGTCCAGACCCGGCCGGCCCTCGATCAGCGCCTCCGGCACCGCCAGCCGGTGCCCGGCGAACACCACGGCGGGCCCGTCGGCGCGCACCAGCTCGGCGTCGGCGAAGTTCATCGCCGGGGAGCCGATGAACCCGGCCACGAACAGGTTGACCGGCGCCCGGAACAGCACCTGCGGGGTGTCGACCTGCTGCAGCTTCCCGGCGCGCAGGACGCAGACCCGCTGGCCCAGCGTCATCGCCTCGACCTGGTCGTGCGTGACATACACCGTGGTCACGCCCAGCCGCGCGTGCAGCTGGGCCAGTGACGCGCGCATCGACACCCGCAGCTTGGCGTCCAGGTTCGACAGCGGCTCATCCATGAGGAACGCCTGCGGCTCCCGAACGATCGCCCGGCCCATCGCCACCCGCTGCCGCTGACCGCCGGACAGCGCGGCCGGCTTGCGGCCGAGGTACTCGGTCAGCCCCAGCAGCTGCGCCACCTCGGTGACCCGCCGCCTGACCTCGGGCTTGGGCGTCCGGCGCTGCTTAAGCCCGAAGGCCAGGTTCTGCGCCACGGTCATGTGCGGGTACAGCGCGTAGTTCTGGAACACCATCGCGATGTCCCGGTCCTTGGGCGGCAGGTCGTTCACGATCCGGTCGCCGACCGTGACCGTGCCCACGGTGACCTGCTCCAGCCCGGCGATGGACCGTAGCGCGGTGGTCTTGCCGCAGCCCGACGGGCCGACGAACACCATGAACTCGCCGTCGCTGATCTCCAGGCTCAGCCCGTCGATCGCTTGGATCCCGCCCGGGTACGCCATAGAAACCTGGTCAAAGACAATCCGTGCCATAGCCTCATCCTGCTGTCTCGTCGGCCGCTAGGGCCATAGCTTCCAGGACCGTACCAGCACGGGCCGTAGCTTCCAGCGCCGTACCAGCACGGGCTGTCGCCTTTGCCGCCAGCGCACTGTCGTCACCTTCACCTGGTAGCGGCCGTCGGGCCGCCGCCTCGTCACCCGTGCTGCCATGTGTCGTCCATCTCCTTGAGCCAGTTCGGACGGGCTCAGGGCGAGCCGTCTATGACGTACGGCCCTGAACGGGCCGATTTCATGCGCCAGGAAGTCAGGCGGGTAGTCGCCCGCCCCCGGAGAAGCCAAAAGCCGCTCCCGGACTTCTCCGGAAACGGCCTCTGACCTGCGGTTTCGCCTCGTAGCGGGGGGAACTTGCAGATCTTCGGACACTCTCTTCGGCCGACCGCACGAACGCTCCCGACACCGGATGCACAGGCACTTGCCACCCTCTCCAACGCCCGATCGTCCCACAGCCGTGAGAACTCAGCGCACCGTGGTGAGTGAGGTCGTCAACTGCTGGAACACGGCCGCGTCGACGTACGTCCCGGCATGGCGGAGGGCGAGGACGGAGACGCCGACGGCCCCGTCGGCCACGGTATGGACCTCCTCCGCGCCACACGCGGCGGCGAGCCGATCGGCGACCTTGGGGCCGCGCCCCAGGATGCCGCCGCCGAGCACGACCGGACCCGAGACGGTGGGGGACCTGACGGCAGTGAGGGTCCGCGCGAGCGCTGCGGCCGCGTCGTCGAGGATGCGGTCGGCGGTCCCGTCCCCGTCGACCTCGAACACCAGCCCGGCGAAGTCGGCGAGCCGGACCGGCGGGCCGGCGTACAGCGCCCGCACCACCGCCATGATCGGCTCCCGGTCGCCGGCATCCGACGGCGCGGGCACGCCGAGCCGCGCGAGCATCAGCGGCGTGAGCGCCGTGGACGGGCCACGGCCGTCGAGGTCGGCCAGGGCCGCGCGTACAACGCGTTGCCCGATCCAGAAGC
>DATAEH010000114.1:0-4718 GCA_036258115.1 Streptosporangiaceae bacterium | reverse complement strand
GAGTACGTGCTCGGGCACTGGTGGGAGCAGCTGCTGCACAACCAGAGCGCGCTGCGTCTGAAGGCCAAGCTGCTGCTCCAGCCGGGCGTCATCGTCGCGAGCGTGCCCTACCAGCTCAGGTCTGCCAGGTCGGCCGCGATCGCGCAGGCGACCGCGCTTGGCTACAGCGCTGCGCCTCCCGGCGGCCGGCTGGCCAAGGCCGAGGTCAAACCGTCCGGCGGCGCGGCCATCCCGAGCGGGGCAGGCGCGCCCGACGATGTCCATGAAGGCAGCCTGGCAAGGCTGAGGCACCACATCGCGGCCGCCCACGAGCAGATCCAGGCCGAGGAACTGCAAGCCAGGGTGGCCGACGTACACGCGACGCCGATCGCCGACCTCGCCGATCGCGACCAGTGCGAAGTCGCTGGCACGCTGCGAACGGTGACGGTCCGGCCGCGCGGCAACAGCCCCGCCCTGCAGGCCGAGTTGTGGGACGGGTCAGGCAGCGTCACCCTTGTCTGGCTCGGCCGCCGCAATATCCCGGGAATCGAGCCCGGCAGGCACCTGAAGGTTCGCGGCCGCGTCTCGAGCCACCGCGGCACCCGCACGATCTTCAATCCCGGCTACGAGCTGCGGCCCCCAGGCGGCGACACCTCCGAGCCCGCGGCCGTGAACCGGTAGCCCATGCCAGGTTCCGTGCGCAGGTAGCGCGGGCGGGACGGGTCGGCCTCAAGCTTGCGGCGCAAGTGCGCCATGTACACGCGCAGGTAATTGCCCTCAGTACCGTATTCGGGTCCCCAGACCTCCTGCAGCAGCTGGCGCTGGGTGACCAGCCGCTCCCGGTTCCTGACCAGCACCTCGAGAAGTTGCCACTCCGTCGGCGTGAGCCTGACGTCCTCGCCGACCCGGCGCACTCGCTTCGCCGCCAGGTCGACGGTGATGTCGCCGCTCGTGACCACGGGTTCGTCCGGCGCAGGGGAGGCGCGCCGGACGGCAACCCGCAGCCTGGCGAGAAGCTCGCCCATCCCGAAAGGCTTGGTGACGTAGTCGTCCGCGCCCGCATCGAGCGCGGCGATCTTCGCGGACTCCTGGCCCCATGCCGAAAGGACGATGATGGGGACCGACGACCACCCCCGGATCCCCGTGATGACCTCGGTGCCCTCCATATCTGGCAACCCGAGGTCGAGTATGAGCACGTCGGGGTGCTCGCTGGCGGTCGCGGCGAGCCCCGACCTGCCGTCAGCCGCGGTGGTTACCTCGTACTGGTGCGCGGCGAGGTTGATCCGCAGGGCCCTCAAAATGGGCTCTTCGTCGTCGATCACCAGTACTTTTGTCACTGGTCAGCGGCCATCCGCGTGCTGGCGGACGCCGCCACGGGCAGCGCGACCCGCATCGTGAGGCCGCCGCCAGGGGTGTCGACGGGCGTCACGGTGCCGCCCATGGCCGAGAGGAAGCCCTTGGCCACCGCGAGGCCGAGGCCCACCCCTGTGCCGCCGCCGCGCTCGCCCAGCCGTTCGAAAGGCTCGAACATCAGCGGCTTGAGGTCATCGGTCACGCCCGCGCCGTGGTCGACGACGTCGAGCAGCACGACTTCGCCGGCGCGGCTGGCGGTCATAACCGGAGGACGCCCGGGCGGCGAATGGGCGATCGCGTTGGCGAAGAGGTTGGCGAGTACACGCTCGAGCAGGCCAGGATCGGTGCGCACGAGCGGCAGGTCATCGGGGACCACCAGGCGCACGTTACCCGAGCTCTCGGCCTCATGCCTGGCCAGCGGCGCCACCTCGTCGATCGACGCCGGCCGCAGGAACGGCTCGAGTGATCCAGCGGCTAGCCGGCTCATGTCCAGGAGGTTGCCGATCAGGTCGTTCAGCCGGTCGGCCGACTCCTCGGTCGTCGCGAGCAGGGCAGCCTCGTCCTCGGCAGAGAGCTGCACGCCCGTCTGCCGCAGCGTGCTGATGCTCGCCTTGATCGAGGCGAGCGGGGTGCGCAGGTCGTGGCTGACGGCAGCCAGCAGCGCCGTGCGCATGCGGTTCCCTTCTGCCAGAGCCTCTGCCTGCGAGGCCTGGGTGCGCAGCCGGTCGCGTTCCAGCGCCGCTGCCGCCTGGGCCGCGAACCCGTCGAGCAGCGGGGCGTTCACCGGATCTGGCTGCCCTGCCACCGTCAGCAAGAGGTCTGCGCCAGCCCTGACGCTGGTGCGCTGGGCACCCGATGGCATCGTGCCGGACGCAGCGACCCGCACCCACTGGCCGCCGGCACGCTCGGCGAGTTCGGCGCCGCCGCCCCATGTCGCCGTGAAATGGCCGAGGATCGCCGATGGGGTGTCCTGGCCGCCGAGCACGGTCTGCGCGAGCTCGAGCAGTGCGGCGGCGTCCTCGCGGCTCCGTTTCGCCTGGACGGCTCGCCGGGCTGCCAGGTGCACCACGCTGCTCACCGTGACCGCCACGGTGATGAACAGCAGCAGGGCCAGCATGTTCTGCGGGTCCTCGATGGTGAAGGTGTGCACCGGCGGAGTGAAGAACCAGTTGAGCAGCAAGCTGCCGGCGACGGCGGCCACTACGGCTGGCCAGAAGCCGCCGACCACGGCGACCGCGACCACGCCAACCAGATAGATCAGCAGGTCATCGGACAGGCTCAGAAAAGACTGGGCGGGAATCAGCGCAGCTGTCATCAGCGGCAGGATGGCGACGAGCGCCAGGCCCGCGAGCTGCCGCCTGCGGTCAAGGCCGCCGGCCGGGCCCAGCTCGCGCCACCAGGACAGCCGGGGACGCCGGCGGCCACCAGTCTCCACATCTCCCAGTGTGACCGACATCGCGAGCTTGCGCACCACCGCGCTGGCCACGGCCGCGATTAGGCCAGCCAGGCTGAGGACCAGCGCCGCACGGGCGCCGGTCAGCCATGTCACGTGCAGCTGCGCATAGGGCGGTCGCGAGAAGCCGGCGACCGTCAGCCAGGCGGCGCAGACGAGGAACAGCGTGGCACCCGGCTCGGCGATCATGCCGACGGCGGCGACCACGATCGTGGCTAGCACCAGCACCCAGCCACCAGAGAGGGCACCGTGCGCGGCAGCAGCGATCGCGCCAATGAGCAGCAGGGTCGCGCAGCCTGCCGGCAATGCGACGTGGGCGCCGACGCGGCGGCGCGGGCTGTGCCGATCACCCTGCTGTTGCGAGGGGTCGTGTGAGGCTTGCGGATCCTGGGTGTCATATTGAGCAGTCATCGCGCTTCCAGTGCACCCCGGCGCGCGGCTAATCCAGTCGATCTTGACACGGCCTTAACGCCCCGCCTGTCCGAATTGACGCGCTGTTAACGCTCGGCCGCACCGGATGGATCCCGGGATTGATCCGGTTTGCGCGGATGGGTCCAGGGATCCAATGGGTCCAGGGATCCATCGGTGGCAACGGCACGCGGCGAGGCGGTCAGAGCAGCAGCTGGCCAACGATGACCGTGGCGCCGAGATCGTCGTCCATGGCGATCTCGGCCGCTAGTCCTGCGGCTTCGAACACGGCGGCCGCGGCCTGTGCCTGGCCCCTGCTCGACTCGATCAGTAGATGACCGGCGGGCTCCAGCCAGGCGCCCGCGTCGGCCGCGGCGCGGCGGAGGATGTCCAGCCCGTCGGATCCGCCGTCGAGCGCCAGCAGGGGCTCGTGCATCCTGGCCTCTGCCGGCATGATCACGACAGCCTCGGTCGGCACGTATGGCACGTTCGCGGCGATGACACTGACCTGCCCGCGCAGTGCCACGGGCAGGGGCTCGTAGAGATCACCGGCATACACATGGCCGCCGGCCGCGCTGAGGTTGCGCCTGGCGCATCGCACCGCAGCGGGATCGATGTCGCACGCGTGCACCTCGACCGCCGCCGCCGCCGAGGCCGCGCGCGCGGCGATGGCCGCGCCGATCGCCCCTGAGCCGCACGCCAGGTCGACGACGACCGATCCGGGTCCCACCCTGGCCGATGCCAGGCGAACGAGCAGCTCACTCCTGCGCCGGGGCACGAACACGCCAGGTTCGAGGGCGATGCGTATCCCGCAGAACTCCGCCCACCCGACAATGTGCTCGAGCGGCAGGCCGGCCACGCGTTGCTCGACCATCGTGCGAAGCGCCTCAGGCGAGTCCGCCGCTCCAGCGAGCAAAGCCGCCTCTTCATCGGCAAACACGCAGCCAGCCGTCCTCAGCCGCTCGGTGACTGCCGCCATGCTGAGGGCAGGATCATGGGCCGAGGCGGACATACCAGCACCGTCGCCAGATGAGTACGATCTAGTCAGGCAGCCTCCCGAGAGGCGGTCCCGGTGTTGCCCGCTGGCGCGGTGCCGGGTTCCTGCTTCATCCCGCTGTGCCCGGCCGAGCCGGGTCTTACCTGCGGTCCACAGGCGTTTAGCCTCTCCGCCCCACTGGCGGCGAGGTTGAGCAGGTTCACCGCAGCGTTCACGTCCCGGTCCAGGATCAGGCCGCAGCCGATGCAGGTGTAGGTGCGTTCGGACAAGAGCAGCTTGGCTTTCACTGCCCCGCAGCCCGAGCACGTCTTGGAGGACGGGAAGAACCGGCCGGCCGTGAGGACCTGGCCGCCGTTCCAGGTCGTCTTGTAGTCCAGCATCCTGGCTGCCGCGCCGAAACCCTGATCAGCGATCGCCCGGGCCAGCCGCCGGTTCCTGGTCATGCCCGCCACGTTCAGGTCCTCGATGACGATCGTCTCGTACCTGGCGGCCAGGTCGCTGGTGGCCTTGTGCAGCGCATCGGCGCGG
>DATAEH010000113.1:0-1929 GCA_036258115.1 Streptosporangiaceae bacterium | reverse complement strand
GCGCGGCTGGGAGCCCTTCGCCTCCGTCTTCTTGTCCCGCGAGTGCGACTTCGGACGCCTGGCCGCGATCTCACGAGCGAACCTGCGTCTGGTCGGTTCCTACGCTGACCTGGCCATCGGCGAGGACGGCGACGCCTCCCGAGTGGCCCTGGAGGATTTCGCGTCGCTGCGTGCGGTGGCCGGCAGTGCCGTCCTGCACCCCTCCGACGCCAACCAGGTGCCGCAGCTGGTGACGCAGATGGCCGCCCGCCCGGGAATCTCCTACATGCGAACCCTCCGCTCGAAGACGGTCGTTCGGACCCGTCCTGATGAGGACATCCGGATCGGTGGCAGCCGGCTGGTGCGCGGCAGCGACCACGACGACGTCACCGTGGTCGCCTGCGGCGTAACCGTAGCGGAGGCAGAAGCGGCGGCCAGGCAGCTCGAGCGCGACGGCGTGCGGGTGCGGGTGATCGACTGCTACTCGATCAAGCCGATCGACGCCGACGCGCTGCGGGCGGCGGCCAGGCAGACCGCGGTGATCGTCACTGTCGAGGATCACTGGGCCGTGGGTGGCCTCGGCGAAGCGGTGGTGAGCGCTCTCGCCGGCGAGCCGCATCGCCCGCCGATCCTGCGGCTCGCGGCGCGCGACATACCCGACCTTCGAGGGTCCGGGCGACCTGCCGGGTTGCTGCACGCGTCTGGCATCGACGCAGCGGCGATCGTATGCGCCGTGCGCACCCGCCTGACCCCTACCGTCGCGCGCGTGGATGTGCCCGCTGAAACAGCAACCGAAGACGGAGTCCTGGTCCGGCTCGACAGATGGGACCGGAGTCACCGACGAGCTCGGGCAGCGTCACCGCGGCCATGGCCGAGTGGGCCAACTGGCAAATCGTCATCAGCCTGACTGGAGAAAATAGATGAACACAACGCTGCGCGCGGTGGCCTTCGATCTCGATGACACGCTTACCGTATCGAAAGCCAAGATCGACCAGCATATGGCCGAGCTCCTGGGCAAACTACTCGCCCGGCTAGATGTCTGCATTATTACCGGGGGGACATTTGAGCAGATCCAGTCTCAAGTGCTCCAGTATCTGCATACTCCGGCCGGCAGGCTGGCTTATCTGCATATCATGCCTACCTGCGGCACGCGCTACTACGTCTGGAGGAACGGCGCCTGGCAGAGGCTCTATGCCGAGGACCTGACCGAAGACGAAAAACGCCGCATAATAAGTGTCCTGGCCGAAGGGTCCAAGCAGCTCGGATTCTGGGAACCCGATCCATGGGGAGAAATCATCGAGGACCGGGGCAGCCAGATAACCTATTCAGCGCTTGGCCAGAAGGCGCCTCCTGATGCAAAGCGTGAATGGGATCCAGATGGTTCCAAGAAGCTAAAGCTACGCGACTATGCGGCCGGGCGGCTACCGGACCTCGAGGTCCGCGTCGGAGGGACTACATCCGTCGACGTGACGCGCAAAGGAATAGACAAAGCATATGGTATCAAGCGCTTGATCGAACAGCTTGATATCACGCCAGATCAGTTGCTGTTCATCGGTGACCGGCTTTACGAGGGCGGCAACGATTATCCGGTACGAGCGCTCGGAGTCCGCTGGGTGGAAGTTACGCAGTGGCAAGACACAGCGCGCTACGTCCAGGACCTCCTGCGGCAGGTCTAACCCATGTCAATTCAGCTGGGCGCGGTCCCGCTATTTCCTGCGCCCGCGCAGCCGCCTACCGAGAGGAGGAAGGCCCGCGATGGAGTCTGATACCGAGGCCGCGGTGGCCGCGGACCTGGCGTTGCTGGCGTCGGTGCTGGCCGGCCGACGGGACGAACTGGCCGAGGCGATGGCGGCCCAGATGGTGAGCGAGGCGCCTGCTCACGGGACACTCCCGGCTCGGCAGATGCTGGTGCGGACGTGCCAGGCGCATCTGGACACCTTGTTGCGGCTG
>DATAEH010000112.1:0-33661 GCA_036258115.1 Streptosporangiaceae bacterium | reverse complement strand
GCGTTCGATTGCACAACTTACCCCGCATTTTAGGTTGTCACATAAGCCGCGGACATTCCGAATTCTGGCTTGGAAAGCAACCCATAGCCGGGGTAAGTTGCCGGGCGCAACCACCTGTTCGGCTGCGAACGTAAATGGGGGTAGAAGTGCCCGCAGAAGCCGGCCCTATCCAGGGCGCCCCGCTAACGCTGCAGGGCCAGCACACCGAGGGCGAATCAGATCCTTGGACGATCAATATCCCTGATCACGCTAAGCGCAAGGAGTCGCGGGATTTCGTTGCCGCGAAAAACCTGGCTAAGAAGATCCTGGCGACGCTCGGCCTGGACGGGCAGTTCTACGGTTCGGCCGTGATCCAGATGCATCACGGCGGCTCGTTGTGGCTCTTCGACAGCGCAGGCTGGTTCATGGTCCAGAACCAAGCCGGAATCGAATGGAGCGCCCAGTTCTGCGCCGACCCGAAGAAGGTCGAACATCTCCGGCTGAACGCTAAGCGGCTCTATGACGCCTTCCCGGCCACGCTGCCCGAAATGACCCGCCTTGGCTACAAGGACGGCGTCGCGATTCTCAACACGCCAATAACCTCAGCCCCAGATGTGGCGCGGTGGGTCGATTCGATCTTCAACTCCTGCGTGCCCCTGCCGGCAGTTCGCCACACCGGCGTGCTACCCAAGGGAGATGGAAGGCATCACTACCCCACGCCAGTGACGGACATCGACCTGATCAAATACGACGACTTCGTGCTGTGGGTCACCGATCCCGCCTCCGGCACCACCGCGGCGGTCGTGCCAACGGCGGCTCGCGGCAAGGGGGTCAACAAGACACGACTCGTCTACGCCACTCCGGGAACGCAATTGGACAAGGAGCATCTGGATGCGCGAAGCGTCGGCAAGCCGGTGGAATTCGGTGCCAATAGCCCGCTTACTCAGCAGGCATACCAGCTCCAAGGCGGCTCCTGACGCCGTACCGCAGAACTAGTCATCACGGCACGCGGCGGTTGCTTCCAGGAACCAGGTCGCCACCACCCCCGGGCTCAGCGGATATCTGCCGCTGGCAATCGGGATGCTCGCGAGGCAGCAGCCCAACGTGCGGGCAGAGCCGGGTCCCCGTCGCCCTGGGGACCCGGCTCTGGGTCAGTGGCGTCCAGCCCCAACCAAATCCGCTGCATGCTCCGATTGCGGCACCGCACCGACAGGAATCGGCCGCCTTCTTCGAACACCCGATTTCAACGGAATCCGCCATGAACGCTTGTTGCGAGCTGCGCGGCGCAGTTCGGCCCGCGCCAGCCTTTCGCGGTTCAATTCGTCTGCAAGTTGATGCAATGCCAACATCGTTGGTCCCCCTCGGCTCTGTAATGCCGACTTGATCGAATGTCGCCGACTACGGCACGGAACACCACACGGCACGGCCCACAGAAGGCCCACGGATGACTCACAGAACCGATGCCGCCGATGGACCAACCGGCCCCAGGCCGGCAGGAATGGCGAGCGTTGTCGGAGGGCACCGTTACATTCGTCGTCATGTTCGAATCCGGGGTGGCACTTGACGGCCTTGATGAGGAGCAGCGAGAGGCCGTGACGTGGCCGCACGGGCCGCTGCTCGTACTGGCCGGCGCGGGCACAGGCAAGACCAGGACGCTGACGGCGCGGGCCGGCTGGCTGCGCGACCAGGGCATGGAGCCGTCGCGAATCTTGCTGCTCACGTTCACGCGCCGGGCGGCTGACGAGATGTTGTCCAGGCTGGCCCCGCCGGGCACGCCAGGAACAGGGCCCGACAGAAGCGGACCGAGCGGCCGGATCAGGGGCGGCACGTTCCACGCGATCGCGCACCGGATCATCCGCCAGCACGCGGAGGCGTTCGCTTTGCCGCCGCAGTTCAGCGTGATCGATCCCGGGGACGTCACCGATCTGTTCGACGTGCTCCGCGGCAATCACGGCTTGGTCAGCACGGAGCGCCGGACGCCCCGGGCAGCGGTCTGCGCCGACATTTACACCAGGTGCGTGAACACTCAGTTGCCCGTGACCGACGTCGTCAAGGCGGGCTTCCCGTGGTGCACGAACTTCACCGGCGAGCTTTCTGAGATGTTCCGCGCGTACGTGGGGCACAAACGCAGTCACGGACTCGTCGACTTCGACGACCTGTTGCTGCTCTGGCGCGCCGCGCTGGCCGACAGCTCGGCAGGGCCGGTACTGCGCGGGATGTTCGACGCAGTGCTGGTCGATGAGTACCAGGACGTCAACGCCGTGCAAGCAGACATCGTCAGGCTGCTGCGGCCCGACGGCTCCGGGCTGACCTGCGTCGGCGATGACGCGCAGGCGATCTACGCATTCCGCGGCGCCGATCCCGAGCACCTACGCCGCCTGCAGGCCGACTTCCCCGGGCTAGCCATCGTCCGGCTCACCAGGAACTATCGGAGCAAACAGGCCGTCCTGCGCCTAGGCAATATCGTCCGCCCGCAATCGCCGGGACTGGAACTAGAGCTGAGCGCCAGCCGGACCAATGGAGCGCAGCCTTCGCTGGTGCGGTGCTACGACGAGGCCACGCAGGCGACCCAGATCTGCGCTCGCGTGCTCGAAGCCCGCGAAGCCGGCCTGGACCTGCGTGATCAGGCCGTCCTCGTCCGCTCTGGCCACCACAGCGACGTGCTCGAGATCGAGCTCACGGCGCGCGGCATACCGTTCGTGAAGTACGGCGGGCTTCGCTTTACCGAGGCCGCGCACGTCCGCGACTTCCTAGCCGCGCTCCGCGTGATCACCAACCCATCGGACGACATCGCCTGGTTCCGGGTCCTCAGACTGCACGACGGGATCGGGCCGGCGCATGCCAGGCGGATCAGCGCCGCACTGCGCCTGACCGAGCCAGCCGCCGTCAACGAGACCCCATTGAGCAGGAGGAACGAAGCAATCGCGGCGGCGCCCGCCCGCTCCAGAGAGGAGCTGGCGGCCACCCTCTATAGTCTCGCCGAAGCCGCCCTGCTCGCCGGGACCGCGGACCAGGCCTCGGCCGTCCTGGCCGCACTCGACCGGCCGCTCAAGGCCAGGTACCAGGACGCCGCCGCGAGGATTGCCGACCTGCAACGGCTGACCGACGCCGCGGCCAGCCGGCCTTCGCTGCACGATGCGCTCGTCGAACTCGCCCTCGATCCGCCGGTCTCAACCTCGGACCTTGCCGGGCCGCCCAGGCTCGACGACGACTACCTGGTCATCTCCACCATCCACTCGGCGAAGGGGCTTGAGTGGCCAGTGGTCCACCTTCCGCATCTGGTCGATGGGGCGGTGCCGAGCGACATGGCACTGGCCAGTAAGACCGGCCTGGAGGAAGAACGGCGCCTCTTCTATGTGGCCGTGACCAGGGCGCGTGACCAGCTGTATCTCTACGCCCCGTTGCGGCTGCACCATCACCGCACCGGCCGCGATGATCGTCATAGCTTCGGCCAGATCACCAGGTTCCTGGACGCGACGGCCGTCGCCGCCTGCGTCACGGTGGAGGCCAGCCCGAACTCCCCCGTTGTCGTCCGGGCTGGCCCACTCACCGCTTCGATCGACGCGACACTCGACGTCCTCTGGTCAGGCTGACGCCAGCCCGTTAGCCGGCGGAATGTTCTGGTTGATGTGGAACACGTTGTCCGGGTCGTACCGCTCCTTGATCCTGGTCAGGCGCTCGTAGTTGCCGCGGTAGGACGCCTTCACCCGGTCGGATCCTTCCTCCATCATGAAGTTCACGTAGGCACCGCCCGCAGACGTGGGATGCAGCTCCTCCCAGTACTGCCTGGCCCATGCCGAGATCCGCTCCGCGTTGGCCGGGTCCGGGTCGACGCCCACGATGACGCCTGCCCAGCCGCCTTCGCGATAGGCGAAGGCGGTGGCGCCCGATGCGACCCGGCTCGCCGCGCCGTCGATCGGATACATGTGCATGGTCGAATGCCCGGTCGGCAGCTGGGCGCCGTACTTGATGTGGACGTCGATGGCCGCGTCGGAGATCTCGTTGAAGAAATCTGCCCGCCAGTACCACTGCAGCCCCGCCGGGTAGAGCGCGTCGAACGCGCTCTGCAGCACGTTGAATGGCATATCGTGCAGGCCGACCACGAGCGGCGAGCCGAAGCTCTTGACCGGCTCGAGCACGTCGTCCGCCCTGTCGTGCGGCCCCGTGTAGCACCACACGATCCCGCAGGCCTTGCGACCCCAGAGTTCTTCGGGGAACGGCGGCGCTGGCGGGATCGTCAGCAACGCGATCCACCCGCTGAGCTCCTCGGGCAGCGAGGGCATTAGCTCGCGGTACCAGCGCATCACCTCCGCGGTATCGGCGATGTCATACAGGACAGGACCGCCGATGATGACGCCGTTCTCGCCTATGTCATGACACATGAACGTAAACGACGTGACGACGCCGAAGTTGCCGCCGCCGCCGCGCAAGGCCCAGAACAGATCGCTATGCGAGGTCTCGCTCGCGGTGACGAACGTGCCGTCAGCGAGCACGACATCGGCGGAGAGCAGGTTGTCGACCGTGAGCCCGAACCGCCTGGACAGATAGCCGATACCGCCGCCGAGCGTCAGGCCCGCCACGCCGGTAGAGGCCAGGAAGCCCGACGGCGTCGCCATGCCGAAGGCGACGGTCGCATGGTCGACGTCACCCCAGGTGCACCCGGCGTCGGCCCGGACCGTCTGGTTCACCGGGTCCACGGTGGCGCTGCGGAGCTGAGAAAGGTCGATGACGAGCGCGCCGTCCCCGACGCCCAGCCCGGCCGCGTTGTGACCGCCGCCCCGGACGGCGATCTCGACCGCGTGGTCGGTGGCGAAGCGTACGCAGGTGATGACGTCCGCGGCGTCGCGGCAGCGGGCGATGGCGGCGGGGTACTTGTCGATCATGCCGTTGTAGACAGCGCGTGCGGAGTCGTAGCCAGGGTTACTTGGCACGATCAGCTCGCCACGCAGGTTAGATGCAAGCTCGTCATAGGAGACGGCCGTAGTAGGTGCGGTAGTGGTGGTCATCTTGGTTCCCCTCCGGAAGCCCATTGCATGGCAGACGTCCTGAAGCTAGAACCCGGCGCGTTCGCGGAGCGTTCGTGTGTCTGCGGCAGAATCAAGCGTTCCGGCGAACGCCAGAAGCGCCGTGGCGAACGCCAGCAGTGCTTTGCCGAACGCCGCGAGCCTCGATGTCGGCCTCGCAGCGGCGCAGCAGCGCGATGCTCCCGTGAGCCGCAGCCATCGCCGCGGCGGCGCGCAGCCTCGCCAGCGCTGCCTGCTCGTCATCGTCGTAGGCGGCGCGCATTCTCAGCACCTCGGGCAGCCACCAGACGTCGTCGTGCGCGCGGCCGGTAACGAGGGCCCCGTCGAGAGTCGCCCTCGCCGCGTCCCGGCGGCCCTGGCGTGCGATCAGGTCGCCGAGCAGTGAGAGCCAGTAGGGCATCCTGGCAAACGCCCCCGCGGCCCGCAGATTGCCGATTCCCTGCCGCACCAGGCTGATGCCCGGGTCGCCGCCGGCCAGCCAGCCTGCCTGGATGAGCCCCCATTCCCGGTAGTAGGCGAAGTCATGCCGCTCGCACAACTCGCGCAGCTCGGCGACGGTTTCACCCATCTCGGACAGCCTCCCGCAGAACTGATAGGTGATCCCGGCGTAGGCCAGCGCGACGGCCATGCTGTACGGGTCACCGACGGCGCGCCCGGCCGTGATCGCATCGCCGCAAACCTCGAGCGCTGCTTCGACGTTGCCGAGCAGCCAGTGCGCGTGCGCCTTCCAGGCCGGGCCATGGACGTCGGGCCTGGTGCCTACCGTCAGCCACATTGAACCTGCGGCCTGCTGCACCGCCAGGTCCAGGTGCTGGATCGCCTCGGCGGGGCGGCCAAGGCTGAGCGAGGTACCACCGAAACAAAAGTGCGCGTGCCCCTTGAGCTGCGAACCCGGCTCGGCTAGCGCGAGGGCCCTGGCCGCGGTCTCCTTCGCCTTGGCGGTGCGCCCCTGCACGAACTGGCAGGTATTCAACGCCACCAGCCCGGTCAGCAGCGCTTCCCTGCGGCCGAGCGACTGGGCAAGCTCGATCGAGCGTTGCAGGGTCCGCTCCAGCTCGAGGGACGCGTAGCCGTACCGCGCGTTGAGCGGCGCGGCAACGGCCTCGAGGATCATGAGCTCGCGGCCGTCCCTTTCGGCACCTGCAGACAGACCCTGTACCACAGACAGTGCCTGATTGTGCAGCCTGATCGCCTCCGCGTGCGCGAACACCCGCGTGGCGAGCTCGGCGGCTCGCGCGTAATACGCGACCGCTCGCTGGGGTTGTCCGCCGCGGGCATACTGCTCAGCAAGCTGAGCTGCGACCTGATCGGTACCGTCGGCGTACAAGAGCTCAAGGCCCTGCGCGATCCGCCGGTGCAGCAGCCATCTTCTTGGCGGGCTGACCTGCCCGTAGGCCGCATCGCGCAAGAGGTCGTGGGAGAAGTCGTACCCGTCCCTGAACTCCTGCACGATCCGGCGTCGCCACAACTCGTCGACGGCTCCGACGACGAGGTCGGCACTGAGGTCGCTCGCCTCGGTCAGCAATCCGAGGGTGAAGTCGGTGCCAACCGCGGCGGCCAGGCCGGCGATCTCTCTCGCTGCCGGGCTGACTTGACCCAGGCGGTTCAGCAGCACCGCGGACAGATCGCCGACCGGCACGCTGCCCAGGCCAGGATCCTGACTACCGCGCATGGCCTCGACGATGAACAGCGGAAAGCCGCCGGTGGTGGCGTGCAGCAGCTGGACGTCCGGCTCCCTGAGCGTGCGGCCGGAGATCCGCTCTGCCAGCCTCGCCGTGTCAGCTTCCTCCATCGGTGCCAGCGTGATCTCAGCGAGCAGTCCGCTGGCCCGCATGCTCGCCACCCAGTCGGCGGGTGCGTCGTCTCCTTCGGATCGGTCGTCGCGCAGCGTCGCCATCACCAGCAGTGGCGCCGCAGGGTCGAGCGCCAGGCTGAAAGCGAGGAAGGCCAGCGTCTCCTCATCGCACCAGTGCAGGTTGTCAAGGATCAACAGGGTCGGACGGCCGGGGCCGATCAGCGCGCGGGCCAGGCCCTCGAAGAACCTGTGCCGCTGCCAGGCATCCACCGTCGCCCGTGCGCCAGCCACGTCTGCGCTATCGCCGTGATCGGTCGGGACGAGCCTGTGGACCTCGATCCGCCATGCATCTTCGAGCCTGTCGATCCCGGGGCGGACCGCCGGATTCCGCAGCCAGTCGGCGACGGGGGCAAGTGGCAGGCGACCACGAGCCGCGAAACACTGGGTGCTAGCGATCACGGCGCCGTTCGCCCGAGCCAAGTCGGCAACCTCGGCCACCAGGCGGGTCTTGCCGACACCTGCACCGCCGCGCACAACGACCAGGCCGGCACGTCCTGCGGCTGCGGTCTGCCAGCTCTCGCTGAGCAGGCCGAGTTCCCGCGAGCGGCCGATCAGCTGAGCCGAGGCAGCCCCTGGCCGGCTGGGTGACGCCAGAGCCTTCGGTGCAGGCACTTTCAGCACCGCTTCCCCGGGCTTCATCAGCCGCGCAAGCAGCTCCTGCGTCGCCTGATCGGGCACGACGCCGAGCTCGCGTTCCAGCACTGATGCGCAGTGGTGGTAGGTGCTCAGCGCACCGGCACGGTCGCCGAGGTCAGCCTGCAACCGCATCAGCGTGCGGTAACCCACCTCTTCGAGCGGCTGAAGCTGGATCCGGCGGCGGGCCGCGGCGGCAGCACCTGCGACGTCTCCCTCTCCCGCGCGGGTCTCGGCCATCAGGTCGCACAGGTCCGCGCACTGCCGCTGGAGCTCTGACCTAATGTCCAGCAGCCAGTCCTCATAACTTCCAGGGAGGAACTCGCCTCGATACGAGGCCAGCGCCGCATCGCCGTGCGCTAGGACCGAGGCGATGTCGCCAGCGCCGGCGGCACCTTGCGCTGCTTTGCGCTCGCTGTCGAAGACGCGCAGGTCCACGCGGCACGTCGGGCTGTCGCGCCAGCACAGATCCCTTGGCGACACGACCAGCGACTGCTCGTCACCCATAACCTGGCGCAGGTTGTGCAGCTCTCGCCGCAGGTTCGTCAGTGCCTGACCGTCGGCGGACTCGGGCCAGAACAGGCCGGCGATCCGCTGCCGCGCCTGCGGCGAGCCGGGATGTGCCGCCAGGAACCCGAGGAGCGCGACCGTGCGCGAGGACCGGATCCGCACGATTGCGGTCCGTTCATCGGTGATTGACTGCTCCCCCAGGACGCAGACTTGCAGCACTACAGCGAGCCTCCTGGTACGACAGGCTAGACCGGATAACGAAATGGCGGAAGCTGGTCATTGCACGCTCGCAGCGATGTCGGAGCAGGAAACGGGCGCTGCCAGCGGCTTGCGGCGGGCTAGCGGATGCCGTCAGGCCGGAACTGGACGCTGATCCTCGGGCCGGTCGGCCTGGCCGTCTTCGGCACCGAATGCTCCCACGTTCGCTGGCAGGTCCCGCCCATCACAAGAAGGTCGCCATGCCCGACGAGGTACCGCAGCGTCTGGCCGTCCTGGTTGCTGGCAGGTCTCCGCGGCCGCAGCATGAGGGCGCGTGGGGTGCCAAGCGACACGATCGCGACGATGGTCTCCTTCACCCGCCGGCCCGACGTGTCGCCGTGCCACGCCACGCTGTCCCGTCCGTCCCGGTACAGGCACAACCCGGCCGTGCTGAGCGATTCGCCAATCTCTGGTCGGTAGTACTCGTCCAGAGCGCGGCGCGCCTCGACGAGAGCCGGATCAGGCAGCGGGTCATCGGCGCCGTAGTGACAGAGCAGCCGCGGGACCGCCACCACCTGGTCGTACATCCACCGGCGCTCGGCTCGCCACGGCACGGTCCCGGCCAGGCGTTGGAATAGGTCGTCTGCGCCGCGCAGCCATCCGGGCACCACGTCAAGCCAGGCACCGTGAGAAAGCCGAACCCTAGCCGACCGGTCGAGGCGTCCGAACTGGCCGGCCTGGTGGCCTCCGCCCAGATCCGCGTCGAACAGTGACGCCTGGAACGCACTCGTCATGCCTCCAGCATAACCCGAAATTCAAACGCCTGTTCGATTCGGTCTACACCGTTTCACCCGGCGGGGATGATGGCGATGTGGTCGCCTGGCCCGCAGGGTTGGAACGAAATGACTGCGCACCCCGACCCTGCCGCGCTCCTGCGCAGCAGGAGCTACCTGGGCCTGCTCGTCATCGCCGCGCTGCTGGGAGTCCCGATCTCGGCTGCGGCATACGGCTTCCTGGCCTTGGTCAGCTACCTTCAGTCCGAACTGTTCACCCACCTGCCGCACGGGCTCGGCTTCGCATCAGCGCCGGCCTGGTGGCCAGTGCCGGTGCTGTTCGTCGGCGCCGTACTGGTCGCGGTGGCCATCAAGACCCTGCCCGGCGACGGCGGCCCGTCGCCGGCAGCAGGATTCAAGATGCACAAGGCGCCCACCGCGGCGCAGTTGCCCGGGGTCATCGCGGCCGCGCTCGCGACCTTGTGTTTCGGAATGGTGCTCGGACCCGAGATGCCGCTGATCTTGCTCGGCGGCGGGCTTGCGGCGGCGGCGATCCGCCTTGTCAAGAAGGACGCCCCCGAGCAGGCGACGACGGTCGTGGCGTCGGCCGGTAGCTTCGCGGCGATCAGCACGCTGCTCGGCTCTCCGATCGTCGGCGCCTTTTTGCTCATGGAGGCCTCCGGGCTCGGTGGAGCGATGCTCGGGGTGGTCCTGGTGCCCGGATTGCTGGCCGCCGGCATCGGATCGCTCATCTTCGTCGGCCTGGACAGCCTGACCGGCCTTGGTACCTACTCCCTGGCCATCCCTGGCCTGCCGGCTTTCAGCAGGCCGAACATCGGCGAGTTCGGGTGGGCGATCGTCATCGGCCTGGCGGCGGCCCTGATCGGCGCTGGCCTGCACTGGCTGGCGCCGCGGGTGCATGGGTACGCCGAGACTCGCCCGATGCTCGTCTTGCCGGCCGGCGGCCTCGTGGTCGCCGGCCTCGCGATCGCGTTCGACCAGGCGACCGGCAAGTCAACGGCACAGGTCCTGTTCTCCGGCCAATCCTCTCTCGGGCCGCTCATCGACCACGCTGCCAGCTACTCGGTGGGCGCACTGATCCTGCTGCTGGCCTGCAAAGGGCTGGCGTACGGGACGTCGCTCGGCTGCTTCCGCGGCGGGCCGATCTTTCCTGCCGTGTTCATGGGTGCGGCCGGCGGGATCGCGTTGTCCCACCTGCCAGGCCTGCCGCTGGTTGCCGGGGTGGCCATGGGCATCGGCGCGATGTGCGTCGTCATGCTCTCGCTGCCGCTGACCTCCGTCTTGCTCGCTACGCTGCTGCTCGGGTCCGACGGGCTCGCCGTGATGCCGCTGGCCATCGTCGCCGTCGTCGTTGCCCATGTTGCGAGAGCCTGGATGGCCGCGCCGCCACAACCGGCCGAGCCCGCACGGGCCGCGCCGGCAGCGCCATCGGGTGCGGGGCCAGCCGGGCCCCTGGGGTGAGTGCCAAGGCAGCGCGCAGCCTGTACGGCGGCGCTGCCAACCCGAGTATGTTGTGCCAATGGCTCCGGCCCTGGAGGAGATGGTCGCGGCGACCTACGTGCGGGACATCAACGCATCGAGGCGCTTTTACGGCCTGCTCGGCTTTGGTGAGCAATCAAGCGGCAAGGCCGAGACCTCAGCCTGGTCCGCACTGCACAACGGCGGCCAGATCGTTCTGCTCGCTTCGACCACGCCGCCACTGGATATACAGCAGCTTCCGCTGCTCTTCTACTTCTACTTTGATGACGTCGACGCCGCCATCGAGCAGGTCAGGGCCGGTGGCGTCGAGGTAGTGCACATGGGCTATCCGCCGCACGCGCAGGGCGGCGAGGCCAGGGTGCTTGATCCGGACGGCAATACCGTGCTGCTCGGCCAGCGGCAGCGATCTCCCAGCCAGCCGCCTCCGGCAGAGGACGACGCGTCGCCGCACTTCTCGCTGCTTAAAGAGGCAGCCGCTGTGGTCGCCTCGAGCGGTGGCACAACGATCGTCTGCCAGGTGACCGACATCGACGGCAATTCGTGCGGACAAGTGGCCAGCGTGAAGCTCGCCGACTCCGCTGGCGACGCGTTGTGGGCCTGCCTCGACCACGCGGACGAGATTCTCGTCACCGTTCGCGGCGCGTTCATAGCCAGCCAGGCCGAAGAAGGTATTTCCGGCTATCTCTCCCACCGCCGCGGCTAGACGCGCCGCGAACCAGCCGGTCACGCGACCGCCGGCAGTTCCTGACCCTCCCCGAGCACCGGCTTGAACAGGTCGCCCCGGTCGGCGATGCGGTCGCCGATCGTCCTGATCGTGAACCCGTCAGGCCGCAGCGACGGATCGTCGAGCTCATCCCATTCGATCGGCGCCGAGACCGGCGCGCCCGGAGCCGCGCGCGGGCTATACGGTGCCACGAGCGTCTTGTTGCTGACGTTCTGGGTGTAATCCAGTCGCGCCAGTCCCCCACGTTCTTTGACGTCCCACTTCCAGCTCACCAGGTCAGGGACGACCGCGCCGATCGTCTTCGACAGGTGCTCGACCCAGGTGCGAGTGTCTTCATAGGTTAGGCCAGGCGTGACGGGGATCCAGATCTGGATGCCGCGACGGCCCGTGATCTTCGGCTGAGCCCGCACGCCCAGGTGGCCCAGGGCCGTGCGATGCAGCCTGGCCAGCACGAGAATCTCCTCCCAGGACGTCGAGGACCCGGGGTCGATGTCGATTAGCGCGTAGCTCGGGCTGCGCGGGCTGGTGATCTTCGCCGTCCACGCGTGCCATTCGATGGCGCCGAAGTTCGCCGCCCACACCAGGGCGGCGGGCTCATCGACAACCAGGTACGTCGTGGTCTTCCCGCGCTCGGCCTCAGGGTTGTCCCAGCGGGGTACCCAGTCGGGCGCGTGGTCGGGCAGTTGCTTGTGCCAGAACCCGGGCACGTCGACACCGCCGGGGAACCTGTGCATGTTGAGCGGCCGGGCGGCCAGGTACGGCAAGATGACCGGCGCGATCCTGGCCGCATAGCCGATGAGCTCCCGCTTGGTCACGCCGTCGGGCGCGTCAGGCCGGCCGGGGAACAGTTCCTTGTCCAGGTTGGTGAGCCGCAGCGCCCGGCCGTACACCTCCCATGTGCCGTTGCTGCCAAGCTCGGACAGCGCGTCGAGTTCGGTCTGAGTCGGACCCTCGATCGTTGGCGGCCTGAGCAGGATCGACGCCTGGCCGGGCGGCAAATCCGACCGCCAGAGGCGATCGGGGTCCGCACGCACCTCATCATTTGTCCGGCCGCTGATAACAGACCGCGGGTGATCTTCCGGCTTCCAGCCCCTGACCGCATCGGCGTCGTCCTTGTGCAGCAGCAGCCATTGGTCGGACTCACCGCCCGAGCGCCTGCCCCGGCCGCCGCTGCGCACCAGGATTAGCCGGCCGCGCAGCTTGTGGCCGGTGACGTCGACGTGCAGTTCGCCAGCGGCCACGGCAGCCGCGGGGTCGTCGGTCTCGTGCGGCTCCCAGGTGCCCAGATCCCAGACGATGACGTCACCGCCGCCATACTCACCGGACGGGATCACGCCCTCGAAGTCGAGGTATTCGATCGGATGGTCTTCGACATGCACGGCCAGCCGCTTAACGGCGGGATCCAGGGTCGGGCCGTTTGGCACCGCCCAGCTCACCAGCACGCCGTCGATCTCGAAACGCAGGTCGTAGTGCAGGCGCCTGGCCCTGTGCCGCTGCACGACGAAACGGCGCTGGCCGCCGTCCTGGCCTGCTGGCGCGCCGGCGGGTTCCGGGGTCCGGGTGAAATCGCGCTTGGCCCGGTACCGCCCGAGTTTCTCGCCGTCCCTGGCCACAACTCCAACTTTCGCACCCGTTGCCGCGCCGGGCCAAGTTCGGCGGCGGCCATGACCACGGATCGGGTGGAGACGCTAAGGCCCGGCTCCATGTGCCGGGCCTTGCGGAAGTGACCGCCCCTGACCGCCAGGTGCGCGGTCAGGGCGCGGGTTCAGCGAACGCCGAGCTTCTTGGCGAGTTCGGCGCGGCCCATCTTCGACCGGCCCGGCAGATCGCGCCGCTTGGCCATCTCGTATAGCTCGGCGCGGGTCTTCGGAGCGCTTACTCCGGTCCGCTTGCGCTGCGCCACCGTAGCGCCCTGCTTGCCGAGCGCCGTCTTGGTCTTGACCGGCATGTGCGCAATCGTCTTCTTGCTCGACGCGGACCGCTGAGCCTTCTTCACATTGGATCTGGCGGCCTGCGCCTGCTTGGTCGTTGCCATGCCTATCAGGTTCCCTTCCTCGTCCGATCTGTTGTGCTCGCAAGACCGTTGCTTACCCAGCGGTCGCGCCCAATAACGGCCCAGTCAGGTAAACGCCCTGTCCGCGGAACCGCCAACGCAGCTAGCCCGTGCCGGCGGATCGGCGCAGCGCAGCGAGCTTGCGCTCGGCAGCGGCGATGCCATATCTGCGCCGCCAGAATCCCGCCCACGGATCCTTGCCAGCGGATATCTCGGTGAGCCGCGCGGACTCGTCCCGCAGCGTGAACCGGTCCGGCACGAGGCTCGCGTCCTCGACCTCGCTCCATGTCAGCGGAGTCGCGACCGGAGCACCAGGCCGGCCGCGCACCCCGTACGGGGCGACCACCGTCTGGGCAAAGGCGTTGCGCATGACGTCCACGTAGATGCGGCCCTCGCGGCCACGGATCCGCTGGCTCGTCGTGAACGTATCCTCGTGCCGCGCGGCGAGCAGGTCACCGACGCCGCGCGCGAACTGCCTGGCGCCGTCGAACCCGGCGCGGCCGTCGAGCGGCAGGTGAACGTGCAGGCCGTGGCCGCCGGTCGTCTTGACGAACGAGGTCATCCCGAGTTCGGACTCGAGCACGTCGCGCAGCACGAGCGCGGCGCGCCTGACCGGATCGAAAGACTCGGAAGAACCTGGCGGGTCGAGGTCGAAGACCACCTCCTGCGCGCAGTCCAGGCTGCCCGCGGCGGACAGGAAAATGTGCGGCTCGATGCACGCCTGGGCCGCAAGGTATGCCAGTGTCGCTGCGGAATCACAGATGACGTGGCTGACCTGGCCGCCGTCCTTCTTGGGCACCTCCGCCCTGCTGATCCACTCGGGAAAGTACTCGGGGGTGTTTTTTTGAACAATGCGCGGGCCGCTGATGCCGTCCGGATAGCGCATCATGACGACCGGGCGGTCGCGCATCAGCGGCACCATCGCGGCGGCGGCGGTCAGGTAATACTGGACCAGTTCGCGTTTGGTGATGCCGTTGTCGAACAGCACCTTGTCCGGATTGGTCAGCCTGATTTCGCGTCCGTCGATCTCGATCTTCTCGCCATCCCGCATCCGCACCCGGTACCCGAGTCCGGGTATCGCCAATCGCTGCGCCGTCCGCGGGCCTCGCCACTAACCCTGCGGCGAGCGCCGGCTTGGCGCGCTTTCCTTGGCCTGCAGCAACCTGTCGCCAAGGTCGTTTACCTCCTCGGCGGACAGCGCCTCGCGGAGCCCTGGCCACACCTTGGTCTCCTCGAAGGTCACGTGCTCGCGGATCGCAGTCATGAACTCCCTCAGCAACTGCTCGAACCCGTCATCCCAGGCCTGCAACGCCTCCAGCCTCCGGAGCGCCTGCGTGGCTCCATGCTCCTGCCCGACGGCTTCGTCGGCGAGCCCGGCGCCACCCGGCATCCGGTTCTTCACGAGTGGCCAGAAGCACCTTTCCTCAATCGCCTCGTGCGCGCATTCGTCGGCGATGAGCTGCTGCGTCAGCCTGCGCCTCGCGATCAGCTCGACCTGGTCAGCGCCACTTCCAGCGTTCGCGCCATCCTCGAGAGAGGCGAGCGTGCGCTCGACCTTCTCGTGATCGCGCCGCAGCACACTGAACGCGTCAACCATGACATTTCCTCTCCGACGAGCTGCACAGAACTCCGTGGTACCCGGCGCCCGCTCGCTAAACCCTCGCCGGTTTGCCCGGATGTCGCCCGGGTAGCGGTCCCTATCCGCGGCGCTCGCTGCGGTAAGCGTCATTGAAGTCAGGGGGATCATCATCGCTGGCCAGCCAGGGCGCGACGGGAGCGCTCAGATGTTTGGGGCCGTCAGGGAGGGCATGCCTAGGCGGGATCAACCGACGGAGGTAAGAATCTGTGCCCAATTCTGTTGCCTGGATGGCGCCGGTGTCTGACGCCCTGGCTGATCGAGCCGATCATGAGCTGTTGAGGATCGTTCAGTCTGAGCCGCACGGCAGCGGCGCTCGCGAAGCCGCCTGTGAGGAACTCGTGAGTCGCTACCAGGGCCTCGTGCGCTCGTGCGTGCTGCGGTACCGGGACAGTCCAGAGTCGCGGGAAGAACTAATGCAGGTCGGATACGTCGGATTGCTCAAGGCCATCAACAACTTCGACGCCGATATCGGCGAGAGCCTCGCGGCGTACGCGACGCCCTGCATCCTCGGCGAGGTCAAGCGGCATTTCCGCGACAAACGCTGGCAGGTTCACGTCCGCAGGGCAGCTCAGGAGCTGCGGCTCGAGATCAGGAAGGCCAGGAGCGACCTCGCCCAGCAGCTGTCCAGGAACCCAACCGACGCCGAGCTCGCCGAGCATCTGGGGGTCAGCGCGGCCGATCTGCTCGACGCGCAGTGGGCCGACCTCGCGTTCCAGGCTTCGTCGCTGAGCGCGCCGCTGTCCGAGGGCACCGACTCGGGCACGCTTGAGGAGCTGCTCGGCGGCGAAGACCCGCAGCTCGAGACGACCCTCGACATGGAAGCAGTGTGGGAGCATCTTGGCGAGCTGCCCGAACGCGAGCAGCGGCTGCTGATGATGCGCTTTTACGGAAACATGACCCAGTCCGAGATCGGAGATCAGCTCGGGATCTCGCAGATGCACGTCTCGCGTCTGCTCGCGCATGCGCTCGGCTATCTGCGGACACGGATAACCGATTCGGGCATGGCCGCCGAACAGGACGACCAGGATTAATCGCCGCTCAGGCAATCGGACGGGCTTAGCCCGCCCTGTCGGCTGCGGCGGCTCGCTGGCCGGCGATGGCCAGGTCGACGGTGTCGTACATGGGAATCCGGTCGGCAAGGCCTGTGATCCACAGCGTCCTGGTGTACTGAAACCTCGCGCCCGCGAGCGCGAGCATCCCACCGGATGCCACTAGCCCTTTCCAGTGGCTGACGATCACCGCCAGCGAGCTCGTATCCATGAAGTCGACGGCCGACAGGTCAAGAACGACCCGGTCAAGGGTCCGGCGTGAGGCAGCAAGGGTCTCATCAAGCCGGCCGCTGGTGACGATGTCGAGATCACCGATCAGCCGGATGACGGCCGCATCATCGCGCTGCTCAGATGAGAGCTCGAACTCCGGCACCTTGGTAACCCCCAAACACATCAGGCCGCTGCGGCCAGACGGGACTTCTGGCAGCGCAATACTCCGGCACCCGCGCCGTTCCAGGGACATGCTACGACGGGCCACGCATAAACCCCCGAAGGCAGGGCAGGCATCTCGCTCGGCAGTGAGTGCCACGAAGGCGGGCGGAGGCCCAGCCGGGCCCCGGACATCGTGCCTGCCGAACGGCATGCTCGCCTGATCGGCCGGCGGCTGCCGCAGGTCGATCAGGCCGGCGGATTCGGGCTCTGGCTCGTCAATCGCTGCGTGGAGTTTGCCGAGGTACGCAGTACCAGCGACGGCACAGTGACCAGGTTCCACATGCGCCTGCCCGGGAATCGGGCGGTGGCAGGCGGGTCCGGCAGGCTCGCCGGCGCCCGCGCTGCGTAGACGTAGCCGCGTAGACAGACTGGCAAGGGTCGTGTAGTTTCAGTGGAAGTGCTTACGACGCAGGCACACCCATCTGTCACGGCGTGACGTTGCTGGGTGTGCCTTTCCGTTTTTACTGGCTCGCGGCACAAGCGACTCTCTCGTAACGCTCAGGATTGATCTCCTAACCAAGGCATCCGCGCGGTGACACACGAAGGAACCCGCAAGGAGGCCCAGGGATGAAGATCGCCCTCGTCGCAAGGCATGCATCAACCCCAGGAATGTCAGCCGATCCTTATGCTGACCAGCAGGCCGCTCACGTCTTCGGCCTGGGCAGGGCTCTCGCCTCGCTTGGCCATCAGGTAGTCATCTATGCGCGCAAGGACGCGCCGGGCATGCCAGAACGCGAAACCCTCGTGCCCGGGCTGGTCGCTCGCTACATCAAGGCCGGGCCAGCTGCGCCGCTCCCGGCTGACGAGCTGCCGCAGCACATCGCCGAGATCGCTAGATACCTCGCAGCGCGTTGGAAGAAGGACAGGCCGGACATCGTGCACGCGCATCACTGGACCAGCGGCCTGGCCGCCATGCTCGCGGCCCGCGAGGTGCCTGTTCCCATCGTGGCCAGCTTCGGTTCCCTCGGCATCGCCGAGCAGCGCAACGGCGTTCCTGGCCCGCATGACGGCGCACGGATGAAGATGGAGGCGTGCATCGCCAAATCCGTTGCGGGAGTGCTCGCGCACACCTCCGATGAGGTCAGGGACCTGTCGGCGCTCGGCATACCTGGCAGCAGGGTCCGGATCGTCCCGTCTGGCGTCGACACCAGCCGGTTCCAGCCAGAGGGACCTGCGGCCAAGCGCCATGCGGGCCTCCGGCTGCTCCACGTCGGATCGCTGGCCGACTATCAAGGCCTCGAGCAGCTGCTGAGGATGCTGCCAGATCTGCCCGATGCCGAACTGGTCATCGCGGGCGGCCCGGAGGCCGACGAGCTGGACTCCGATATCGCCTACAAGAAGCTCGGCAAGCTCGCCGCCGGCCTCGGGGTGGCTGACCGGATCACATTCACCGGCCAGGTCACGGGCAAGCACCTCGCCGCGCTGATCCGTTCGGCGGACATCTTCGTGAGCATGACCCGCCACGAGCCGTTCGGCTCCGCCGCGATCAGCGCCATGGCCTGCGGCAAGCCGATCGTCGCGAACGCCGTGGGCGGCTACGCAGATGCCGTCGTCGACGGCACTACCGGGCTGCTACTGCCCCCGGGCAGGCCGCAGATGCTGGTCAAGCGGCTGCGTGAGCTTCTCGCGACGCCGATGAAGCTGACCGGGTTCGGCATCGCTGCCGCCGATCGCGCCAGGTCGCGCTACCCGTGGGAGCGGATAGCGGCAGAGACCACCGCCGCGTACGAGCGCTGCCTGGCGGCTCCGGCGATCGCCAGGCCAGGCCAGCCTCAGCCGCTGGGCGAGGCCCGGCGGGTAGCCAGCGGAACCGAGCAGCGGCGAGCCGCGTAACTCCGCCCTCCTGGCCCACTCGTCAACTTTCCGCTGCTCAGGCATTGAAGCTTGAGCAGCGGAAATGATGACGGCAGGAGGTGTGTGCCATGTCCATCGCGTTCTACTGGCTCGGCATCATGGCCGTGGCCTTCGCCGCAGCGCTGGCGTTGTGGATCACTCTGGTATTCAGGGCTGGCCGGGAAATTCCGCGTCGGCCGCAGGAGTCCGAACCGCACCGCGAGGTCGTGGGCGGCGCCTTTGAAGCAAGAGAGGGCGGCCGGCAGGTCATGCCCGATCCCGGGATGCCGCTCGTGCCCGAGCAGGCCGACAGACGTGCCAGAGAGCATGTGCAAGGCCCGGGCCAGCGAAGATAACCAGACGGGGGAGCCGCAGGTGATAAGGACGATGATCAAGCTGCTCGTGGTGGCGGCGCCGGGCGCGTTCCTGGCCGCCAACTGGCAGGACATCAGGCGGTACATGGTCATCAGGCGGGTGTCCGCCAGCGCGCACCCGGAGATGATCCCGGCACCCGGACGGACCCGGTACCCGCAGAGCCATGCAGCCGGCGCGCCCGATGGCACCGGCGACTTCGACGCCGCACAGCGGGGCGGGCCCGTCCTCGCCTAAAGGCAGCTACGGCGTCTCGCGTAGTACCGCGGACGGATCCTTATCGTCCCGCAAGCCCAGATAACGCGGATGGCGCAGCTGCCCGGCCTCGGTCCACTCGGTGAAGCCCACTTGCGCGACCAGCTTCGGCTCAACCCAGTGCACGCCGCGCCTCGGCGGTCCGCCATCGCTGGGCCGCGGCAGCAGCGATGAGTCGAAGGCCGGATCGTTGCGCTGAAGTTCGCTCATCGCGCGGCCCAGGCTGGCCAGCGTCGCGTCGCTGAATCCTGTCCCGACCTTGCCCGCGTAGATGAGCCGGCCGTGCTGGTCGTAGTAGCCGAGCAGCAGCGCACCGAAATGCGTCCGCGAACCCTGCGGGTCGGTGAAGCCGCCGATCAGAAGCTCCTGGCTGTTCTCGCACTTGAACTTCAGCCAGTCCTTGGTCCGCCCCGAATGATACGGCGCGTCCGCGCGCTTGGCGATCAGGCCTTCCCAGCGCTGGCGGCACGCCTCCTCGAAGTACGCCACACCGTCGCCCTGGCGGTGCTGAGTGAACCTGATCGGGTCGGCGAAGGACAACTGCGCGCGAAGTGCTTCCTTGCGCTCGAGCAACGGGCGGCTGCGTATGTCCTGCCCGGCGGTGTACAGCAGGTCGAAGACGTAGTAGAACACCGGCACGCGGCGGCGCAGCTCAGCGCCGGGATTGTGCACGCCCAGGCGCTGCTGCAGCCTGCTGAAGCTGGTGGCAGCGCCGTCGAAGGCCACGATCTCGCCGTCGCACACGAAGTCGGACGACGATTGCGCGCCCAGCGCTTCGTCGAGCTCGGGATAGGTTCCGCTGACGTCGAGCCGATTGCGGGTCATCAACAGCACCTGGTCACCAGTTCGGTATGCCAGGCACCGCTCACCGTCGAGCTTGCGCTCGTAGATCCAGGCCGGATCGGAGAACCGGTCCCTGGTCAGGGTAGCCAGCTGAGCATCCAGCCAGCCAGGGCCCGGCAGTCCAGCCTTGACTTGACGGCCAGCCGCCGAGGTTTGCGTTCTGCTCACTGCTGACACTCCCCTGCCATGGCCAGTCCGATACCCACGGCCCGGCCTCGTACACGGCGCCCCGAGCGCTCAGCAAACGCCGGTTCCCCCGGACGCGCCGCCAGGGGGCGGAAGGGCACCTGTCTCCATCGCCTTGGTCACCGCGGCCGTGCGCCCGGTTACGCCCAGCTTCGCGCACGCACGCATCAGGTGCGTCTTGACGGTCGCTTCGCTGACGAACAACGCGCGGCCGATCTGGACGTTGGTCAGCCCGCGCGCGACCAGAGCGAGCACTTCGGTCTCCCTGGCCGACAGCGCCTCAGGCTGCGGTCCGCGCGCCCGGGACACGAGCCGGCCGGCCACGGCGGGCGCGAGAACGGTTTCGCCGCTCGCGGCGGCGCGGATCGCGCGAAGCAGGTCGGCCCGCGGCGCGTCCTTGAGCAGATACCCGGTCGCACCGGCCTCGACGGCGCGGAGGATGTCTGCGTCGGTGTCGTAGGTGGTCAGCACGATGATCCTGGCGCCGTTCCCGTGGCGTGACCTGATCTTCTCGATCGCGTGAACGCCGTCACCGCCTGGCATCCGCAGGTCCATCAGCACCACGTCAGGTTGCAGCGAGGCGAACAGCGCGACAGCCTCCGAGCCCGACGCGGCCTCGCCGGCTACCTCGATGTCGGACTCCGCCGACAGCATCCCCCGCAGACCCTCCCGCACCACGGGATGGTCGTCGGCGAGCAGGACCCTGATCATGGCACCTCCGCCGTCACCGTCGTGCCCGTCCCTGCCGCACTGCGCACGGTCAATTCGCCGCCGATCTCGTTCACCCTGGCCCGCATGCCGCGCAGCCCGTAGCCGCTGGTCGGCTGGTCTGGGTCGAACCCGGCGCCGTCGTCGGTCACCGTCAGCGCGACATGCTCATCTGTATAGCTGAGGTTGACTGCGACGTTCGCCGCGGCGGCATGCCTGCGCACGTTCGCCAGCGCTTCCTGGCAAACCCGCAGCAAGACCACCTCGGCTCTGGTTCCGACCGGCCGCGGCGTGCCGACCACCTCGAACCCGGCCCGGAGTCCCGATTCCTCTGCTGCCCGGTCCGCCAGTCTGGCCAGGGCATCGGCGAGCGACGCAGCCGCCAGCGCCGCCGGCGCGAGCCCGGCCACGAGCGCCCTGGCCTCCGCCAGGTTCTCGCGAGCGGTCCTGGCGATGAGATCGAGCTGCTTGCGGACGCGCTCCCCGTTATCGCAGAAAACGTCCTCGCCGATCACTGTTTCGCCGATCACCGCATCGGCAGCCTGGACTAGCATGACGATGCTGGTGAAGCCCTGCGCGATCGTGTCGTGGATCTCGCTGGCGAGCCGGTCGCGCTCGGCCAGCCTGCCCGCTTCCCTGTTCGCCTCGGCGAGCTCGGCCCTGGTCCGTTCGAGCTGCTCAATCAGATCGGCCCGTTCCTTGCTCTGATCGATGATCCGGTTGATCCAGCTGCCGAACACAACGCTGAAGACCGTCGTCAGGCCCGCCACCGCGATTGGTGCGGCCAGTTCGGATTCGCGGGCCCCCCTGCCCAGGGCAGTCAGAACGACGGGCGCGTTCATGAGAACAACGACTACGACGGCCTGCCGATAGCTGCCAGATGCCATGAAGGCCTGCGGCCCGAGCGCGAGCAAGATGAATACGACGCTCCCGGAATCGGCTCCGGCTTCCGCAACTGCCAGCAGCGCGATCAGCCCGGCCAGGTAGATCACGCCAGGCCAGACGCTTTCGCCTGCGCGATACATGGCGCGCCGACCGACCAGCACGTACCACGGCGCCATCGCGACAAGGGCGGCACTCGCCACCAGCCGCCCGTGGCCGGTAGCCGATCCGTTCACCTGGATGAGCGCCAGGGTGCCGGCCAAGATGACGGCGAAGTAGGCGTCCCACCGTCGTTCGCCGCTGTCCCAGGCATGCCGGACTCCCGGCTCAGGGTTCATCGATCACCCTGCCGCTGCCACCTGAACGTGCGCACGCATACCACCAAGCTAGCGACAAACCAGACGCCTAGCACCAGTGCGGTCTTGCCGTGTTCCCAGCTGTGAGCCGGTTCGGCGGCCAGCAGGTGGTCTGGCAGGAACGCCGAGCGCAGGCCCTGGCAGATCCACTTAAGCGGGAAGATCGCGGCGACGTGCTGCAGCCCGGTTGGCAGCCTGGAGAACACGAAATACACCCCGGAGATGAAGGACAGCACGAGGTAGGGCAGGTTCATCGTGGCGAACGCGCTGCGGGTGGAGCGGACCAGGACGCCGACGGCGACCCCGAGCATGGAGCAGGTGGCGGTGCCCGCCGCGAGCACCCAGGCCAAGGTGAGCCAGCGATCTGGTGAGGACGGCAGGTGCAGCCCGAGGAACGCGACGCCGACCGCCAGCAACGCCGCCACCTCGAGCACCGAGGTAACGAACGCCAAGATCGCCTTTCCCGCGAAGTACGCGGCCGGCTGCAGCGGTGTCCCGGCCAGCCTTCTCAACGTGCCGTCGTCGCGGTCGGCGGCGATGCTCACGCCGACGCCAACGAAGGTCGCCGACATCAGGCCGCTGGCGATGATCCCCGCCATGAAGTACTGGCGGAAGCTCACGCCGGTGTGGCCGACCTCGCCGTGGAAGATCTGGCCGAACAACAGCAGCAAGATGATCGGCAGCGAGAACGTGAAGATGACGTTCTCGCGCTGCCTGGCGAACTGCTTGATTTCGATCGTTCCGCGGAGAACGCTGGCCCGGCCGAGCGCCGGCAGCCCGCGGCCGAGCGCCCGGCGACCTCGCGCGCGCAGCGCTGGCTGTCCCGGCTTCGGTGGCAGTCCCGGCTCAGTGGTGGCGATCATCGCTCTGCTCCGTTCTGGGTCGCTCCGATGAGTTCGAGGTATCTGTCCTCCAGCGACGGCCTGGTCACGGTCAGGCCGGGAATCTCGCCGCCCGCGTCGCTCGCCAGATTCAGCACGAAGTCCGTCGGTTCCTCCGTCCGCACCGACCTGATGCCGCCGGGCGCCTGCCAGCTGACGGTAGCGACGTCGTCGCCGCGGCCGAGGTCCGCGGGCGTTCCGATCGCCACGACGCGGCCGCCCGCGAGCACACCAACCCGGCCGGCGAGGGCAGCCGCCTCGTCCAGGTAATGAGTAGTGAGCAGGATTGTCGTGCCGTCATCGGCGAGGCCCGCGATGAGCTCCCAGAATGCGCGACGTGCCTGCGGATCGAATCCCGTCGTCGGCTCGTCCAGGAAGAGGAGTTCAGGACGCCCGACGATGCCGATGGCAACGTCGACGCGCCGTAGTTGCCCGCCCGATAGACGCCGGAGCCTGGTTCGCGCTTGCTCGCCGAGCCCGACCGCCTCGATCACCTCGTCCGGGTCCCGCGGGTCGGGGAAGTACGCACCGAACTGGCTCACCATCTCGCGCACGGTCAGCTCGCCGGCGGTGATCTGGGTCTGGGGAACGATGCCGATCCGAGCTCGCCATGCCCGATCGGCCCGCGAAGGATCGGCGCCGAGGACGCTGACCTCTCCGCCGTCCCTGCGCCGGTGACCTTGCAGGATCTCGATTGTGGTGGTCTTGCCTGCGCCGTTGGGCCCGAGCAGAGCGAAGATCTCACCGCGCCCGATGTCCAGGTCGATTCCGTCCACTGCTGCCGCGCCACGGTAGCGCTTACGCAGGCCTCGGACGCTGATGGCGCACCGCTCGGTCCCTGATCTGGCCGGGTGCTTCTCTGCGGCTGGCCAGTCCGATGCTTCTGTTGCTATGTCTGCCATGCATGTCATCGTGCGGCCGCGGCACCTAGCCTCGCGTCGCCCGGCTCGTCAGTCAGGCGTCATCCGTTCGGAGGACACCGGTGGGCCAGGTCCACACTGCGGGATGACGTCAACGGGAAGTCCCGCGGCTAACCTTGTGCCGTGTCCGCGCTGTATGCATGGCTAGGCCGTCATCCGAGGCTGGTGGACGGCGTGCTCGCGTTCGCGCTGGGGTTCGGCGGCATCGTCGAGGCGATCGGCCTGCAGGCATATTCGCTGATCCCGATCACGTTCGGGCTGACCGTGCCGATCATCTTCCGGCGCGGCCATCCCGTCGGCGCGTTCGCCACGGCCATCGTGGCAGGTATTGCCCAGGTGCTCGCCAGCACCCGCCCGGTGCCGGCTGACCTGAGCATCGTCGTTCTGCTCTATACGCTCGCCGCCTACACCACCAGGCGACTGTCGGTCACCGGGCTGGGCATTTGCCTGATCGGCTCGGCCGCGGAACTCGCCAGGCTCTACACGAGGGCGGGCTGGCCGCACGCGCCGAACTGGCTGCTGACCGGCACGATAGTGTTCGCCGGGCCATGCCTGATCGCGTGGACCCTCGGTGACTCGATGCGATACCGGCGCGCTTACTACGCCAACCTCGAGGAGCGTGCCGCGCGTCTGGAGCGCGACAGGGACGCGCAGGCAAGGATCGCGGCCGCAGCCGAGCGCGCACGCATCGCCCGCGAACTGCACGATGTCGTCGCACACAACGTCAGCGTGATGGTCGTCCAGGCGGATGGCGCAGCTTATGCACTCGGCTCCGACCCTGCCAGGGCACGCGAGGCACTGGCCGCCATTTCCGGGACTGGTCGCCAGGCCCTCGCCGAGATGCGGGCCTTGCTCGGCGTGCTGCGCAAGAGCGACGACGACAGCGTCGCACCGGTGCCTCCTGTCCCAGAGATGGCAGCCACCACGGACGATGACCCATCTGAGCCCGCCCCGCTGACCGGGGCCGCCGAACCCGCATCGCTCACCCCGATGCCGGGCATCGAGCAACTGGAAGATCTGCTCGATCAGACGAGGGCGGCCGGACTGACCGTGAGCTGCACGATCGAGGGCGAACCGAGGCCGCTGGCAAGCGGCACCGCACTTGCCGCCTACCGGATCGTCCAGGAGTCGCTTACCAACACCCGCAAGCACGCTGGCCCGCAGGCGCGGGCCAGCGTCCTGCTTCGCTACTCCCCCGCCGCGCTTGAGCTCGTTATCGCCGACGATGGCCTCGGTCGCGCTGCCGCATGCGACGGCGCCGGCCACGGGCTGACGGGCATGCGGGAGCGGGCCGCGATGTATGGCGGGTCGGTGCGGGCCGAGCCAGTTCCGGCCGGAGGCTTCCAGGTCACCGCGCTGCTGCCCCTCGCGCCGGCGCAAGCAGGCGTCGCGTGACCATCAGGATCTTGCTGGTCGACGACCAGGAACTAGTGCGGGCCGGGTTCCGGATGGTGCTGGACGCGCAACCGGACATGACGGTGGTCGGCGAGGCCGGCGACGGGCTGTCCGCGGTCGCGCTGCTATCGGGCGCGCAGGCCGACGTCGCCGTGATGGACGTCAGGATGCCGAAGCTGGACGGGATCGAGGCGACCAGGCGGATCTGCGCGGCTGGCGAGCGCCCACGCGTGCTGATGCTGACCACATTCGATCTTGACGAGTACGCGTTCGCGGCGCTCAAAGCCGGAGCCAGCGGCTTCCTGCTCAAGGACGTCCCGCCCGAAGAACTGCTGTTCGGGATCAGGGCAGTCCATTCTGGGGATGCAGTCGTGGCGCCGTCCACGACAAAGCGGCTGATCGACCGATTCGTGCCGATGCTGCCCGCAGGAGCGGATCACGAACCGCCTGACCTGGCCGGGCTCACCAGCCGCGAGCGCGAGGTCCTGACCCTGATCGCCCAAGGCCTGAGCAACACCGAGATCGCGGGCCGGCTGTTCGTATCGGAGGCAACGGTCAAGACGCATGTCGGCCGGGTGCTCGCGAAACTTGGCCTTCGCGACCGCGTCCAGGCGGTCGTGTTCGCCTACGAAACCGGGCTCGTGACGGCCCGCCGTCGCGCGTCGTAAACCGCCGCCCGCAGCCATCTGGCCCTCGCCGCGCTGTCTCACCCTGGCCGCACCATGTCGGCCTGGCCGCACGGGCTGCCGTCGCCACTTCGTCACCCGCGTGGTCGCAGCGGCTGGGACGCGGCCACTGCCTACCTGACCCCCATTGGGCCAGGCGCAACCTCCGGCCGCGGGACCCCCGCCCCGGCGCGCTTGACATATGTTCTCTTTGCAAACTATAGTTTGCTGCAGAATCTAGGAGGAGGAATCTTCGATGATCGACACCCGCGCCAGAGGGCAGGAGCTCCAGGACCAGATCCTGGCCGCCGCCCGCAAGGGTCAGCAGAGGGTGACTAGCACCGTCAAGAACGTGACGGCAACGGCCCAGATGATCCGGCCACAGCTCCCCAGCATGCCCGCCAGGAACCTCATTAAGCTGCCGAACGCGGAGCAGTTCGCGCAGCTCCGGGACAAGCAGCTCAGCCAGCTGCGCGAGATTGCCCCAGGCTTGGTCGCCAGGCTACCGAGCACCGACCAGCTCGCCGCGATAACCGAGAAGCAGCTCGGTCAGCTGCGCGAGAAGGCCCCGGGCCTGATCGCCAGGCTGCCGAACCCTGAGTACCTCAGGGCCGGGGCGCACGAGGTCGCCGGCCAGGCCAGGACGGTCCAACGTCAGGTCGCTGATGTGCAGCGGCAGGTCGTCGAGCAGGTTCGCGCTGTTGCGAGCCCGCTAGCCCAGCAGGCGGCCGCCGCGTTCGCGCAGGCTACTGCGACCAGGCAGAAGACCAGCAGGACCGCGGCTGTGACGCAGAACGGCGCCGCCGCCGGGACCGCTAAGGCCCCGTCGGCAACAGCCGCGTCGGCCGAGTCCAAGCCAGCCGCCAGCAAGGCACAGCCGACCCGTAAGACCCCGACCGGCGCCAAGTCGGCATCGGGCAGCAAGCCTTCGTCCGCGGGCAAGGCCCACTCAGCGAAGGCCCCGTCAACGAAGGCCCCGTCAACAAAGGCTCAGCCAGCCAAGAGCGGCACAGCCAAGAGCGGCCCGGCCAAGACCAGCACGGCCAAGAAGGCCAAGCCAGACACCAAGTAAAGATGCACGCGATGACCGAGGCGTGGCCGACGGCGCGGGCCGTCAGCCGCGCCCCGGTCTCGTTCCGCTCAGCGGGCCGTCGAGCCAGCGATCGGACACCGGCATCGGCCGACATCCCGATCCCTCCCACAAGGAAAGACAATGAGTGAACCGTGGGACTCGCAGATGGAAGCACTCGGCGATTTCATCAGGAGGCAACGAAAGCTGGCGAATCTGTCGCTGCGTCAGCTGGCCGAGAAGACCAGGCTGTCGAATCCTTATCTCAGCCAGATTGAACGTGGACTGCATCAGCCTTCAATGCGCGTGATCAAGCTGATCTCAGAGGCCCTCAACGTGTCCGCCGAGTCGCTGCTCACGCACGCGGGTCTACTGCACCACGGCGACGGTGCCGCTGGCCAGGTGCCAGAACTGCCGACGGTCGAGCAGGCCATCGAGGCCGACGCGCACCTGTCTGACCAGCAGAAGGCCGCTCTAATCTCGGTGTACCGCAGCATGTCGGGAGCCGGGTAATGCGAATGCCGCTTACTCCGCCCGTGAATTTGTGAATAGCACATACATCCGACTTTTAGGTGCGAACATCACAGAACGAGGGCCGCATCAAGGCGGGAGCATTACGATACCTAAGCGTGACTGATCGTTTCCCGGAGTCGGCGCCGTCCTCACCGCTGCCGCGGCGCAGGAACGCCACGGCCAGCGGGGGCAACGGAACGGATCCAGCACCGCAAAATCAGCCCCCTCCTGGCTTCGGCAAGGCACCTCATGATGCCCAGCCGCCGCAGGGCGAGGCGAGCCAGCGCCAGCCTAGCCAGCCCCAGGCGAGACAGCCGCTCCCTAGCCGGTCGCTGCCCAACCAGCCGCTGCCCCAGCGCCTGCCCACCAGGGGAACAGGCGGACCGGCCTCTGGCGGGAATGGCGACAATGGCGCCCAGGGCCTGCCGCGCCGCCGCGCGGCCGGGAGATCCCGGCGGGCCGGACGGCACCGCAGCATGCACCGGATCAGCGTCGCGTCCGACGCTCCCGCCCTAATACTTGCGGTGCCCGGCTGGATCGACGACGCGGCCGACCTGGCCAGGTTCATCGCCGAGGCGACGATGCAGTCCTGCCCGGGCGTGGAGATCAGGGTCGGATTCCTGACCGGCAGCACCGAAACCCTCGCCGACGCCCTCGAGGCAGACCCTGGCGAAGGACACGAGCGGTTCGAAGACGGGCCCGAAGCCGTCGTCGTGCCGCTGCTGGCGGGACCTCACCCCGAGCTCGACCCCGCCATCGCCGCGGCGATCAACTCGTCCCAGGCTCCAGTGATGCTGGCATCCGCGCTCGGCCCGCATCCGCTGCTGGCCGGCGCGCTGCACGACCGGCTGTTCGAGGCGGGTGTAGCCAGGGCCAACAGGTCGATGGGCCTGAACATCTCGGCAGGGTCTACGGGGGTGATCGTCGTCGTCGACCGCGGGCCGCAAGCCATTACGGACGCGGGGGTGACCACCGTTCTGCTCGCATCCAGGCTGTCGATCCCCGCGGCCCCTGCCTCGCTCGGCGACCGGGTCAGCATCGAAGCCGCGGTCGTGCGGCTGCATGAGGCAGGTGCGACCCACCTGGCTATCGCGCCGTGCGTGATCGGCCCGGAGACTGATCCGGCCGAGTTCACGGCGCTGAGTTCAGCGCTGAGCGCGCCTTGCGCGGCCCCGCTCGGCGGCCACCCTGCGATCGCGCAACTCGTCGCGGTCCGTTATGGCGAGGCGCTGGCGAGGATCGCCGTCGCTAGCCATTGACATTCGGCACTGGTTTGCGCTGAGGTTCGTCATATGTGCCGCCCGGCCGCTCTGGCCGTGCCCGAGCAATCTGCGCTGCCCAGTCCGCACTGGGCAGTCCGCACTGGGCAGTTGGACCTGAGCGTCTCCTCAGGGTCGGCCGATCTTGCGTTTCCGCAGAAGACACATGAGGTGAAGGTATGAGCGAGTGGAACGCGATGACGTATGAGGGGAAGGACACCATCCTGAGGGTCGTGCGCGAGCAGGCGGGTCAGATGTTCGCCCTCGCGGAGCGGCCCGACGCCTGGCTCAACAAGACGGCCTGCGAGAACTGGGAGGTCAGGGACGTCATCGGCCATCTGGTCGACACGACGGAGGGCTACTTCAAGGCCTTCGATGTCGCGCGCTCTGGCGCCACGGCCGAGAACGCGTACGGCCTGCTCGGCATGCACGAGCGAGCCGGTGACTCGGCGCAAGGATTCAGGAGCTTGTCCCAGGCCGACATGATGAGCCGGGTTCGCAAAGATCTCGACCAGATGATCGGCATCCTCGAGCCGCTCAGCGCCGAAGAGTGGACGACCATGATCGTTCCGCACTTCTACATGGGCCCGGTGCCCGCGTTCATCTATGCGGCCGGCCAGCTGATGGACTACGGCGTCCACACCTGGGACATCCGCGAAGGCGAAGGCGCGTCGCACGCTCTTCCCGGCGAGGTCGCCGACCTGCTTGTCCCGTTCATGTTCATCATCTGGCAGGCGACGATGCGGCCGGACGCCGACCGCACGCCCTTCACCATCGGCATTAACGTCACGACCGGCGCCAACGCCGGGACCACGCGGGTGACCGTCAACCAGGAGGGCCTGAGCTACGAACCCGGCCCCGTCGATGACCTGCCAGCAGTGATCGAGTTCGACGCGGGCAGCATGGTGCTGGTCGCATTCGGCAGGATGCGGGCCGGCACGGTCCGCGGTGATCAGGCCCTCGCCGACCGCTTCCTGAACCTCTTCCACTGGATCTAGCCGACCGCGAACACCAGCTATGCCCCACCGACGCTGAAACAATGCGGTCCGTGGGGCATGGCTGGTGTATTTCCGGGGTCCGCGGGTCCGCAGGCCCGGGGCGGAGCGGGTTAGGGCTCGGTGTCGAACTCGGTGGGCTGGTGGCCTTCGGGCAATCGGTGCTTGGCGATCCGCGCGGTTGGCGTTCTCGGCAGCGCGTCGATCAGCTGCCAGAACCGTGGCACTTTGAACGCTGAAAGCCGCTCGGCCGCGTAGCCGTGCAGCTCAATCAGATCAACCTTAGAACCCGGCACCAGAACGATGAACGCCTTGATCTCCTCCTCGGTTAGGTCGGACGCCACGCCCACGACCGCGGACTCCAGCACCGCAGGGTGGGAGTCGAGCACCTCCTCCACCTCCAGCGGTGACAGGTTCTCCCCGCGACGGCGCAGCACCTCCTTACGGCGCCCCACGAACGTGTACGTCTCGTCGTCGTTGACTGTCACCAGGTCGCCGGTGTGCAGCCAGCCATCGGGAGTCTTGACCGCGGCCGTCTCCTTCGGCATGTTCCAATACCCCGGTGTGATCACCGGGTTGCGCAGCAGCATCTCGCCAGTCTCCCCCGCCCCGAGCGCAGATCCGGACGGCCCCGCAGCCCCGCCATCGTCCCCGCCGTCGCCGTCAATTGCGGCGACCGCCTTTGCCTCATTGATGGTTCCCAGATAAGGGTGCTGACGAGCGCTGCCGAGAGTCCCGTACGGCCGCGTGCCGTGCCGCCAGATCAGGCCGTAGGGCGACTCGGACATCGCGTAGCCGACGACGATCTTGATCCCGAAACGGCGCTCGATCTGCAGGTGCCGTTCCCTGTCGGGCGCCGGTCCCGCGTAACACAGCCGCAGCGGATTGTCCGCGTCATCGGGGCGCTCGGGCTGGCGCATCAGGATCTCGAGCATCGCGCCGATCGCGTTGAACTCGGTCGCGCCGTGCCGCCGCGCCGTATCAAGGAACCGGCTCGCGGAAAACCTCGGCACGAGCACCAGGCCAGCGCCGCACGCCATCGACCCGAGCATCGAATAGATCGGCGCGTTGATGTGGAACAGCGGCAGCGAGGTCATCAGCCGGTCGGCCGCGGTCAGCTCCATCCAATACGGGAACCCCTCGGCGGCGAGCGTGTACGCGCGGTGGGTCTGCATGACCAGCTTCGACCGGCCGGTCGTGCCAGACGTCGGGATCAGCACCGCCAGGTCGTCAGGACCGACCAGCCCCGCGGGCAGCGGCTGATCAGGCCGTCCGGCGCCTAGACCATGCACATCGATAACCAGACGCGCGCCTGGATCGCCCTCGCCGATCGGCAGGTCCATTTCCGAATCGGTCAGAATCGCCTTCGGCTCCACCTGTCCGATCAGGCCGGCGAGCTCGGCCGGGGCGCTGGCGGGATTGACGGGCACGGTGACCGCGCCAAGCGAGGTCAGCGCGAGCCAGCTGAGCAGGTACTCCGGCGTGGTCCTCGCGGTCAGCATGACCAGGTCACCGTGGCCGATGCCGCGCTCGGCCAGCTCCCAGCCGATCGCCCTCACCTGCCCGGCGGCCCGGCCGAACGTCAGCGTCAGATCGTCGGTGCGCAGCCAGGTGGCGTCGGCATCTCGCTCCGCCGCCCGCTCGAGCAGCCGGGGAATGGTCCCGGTGTAGTCAGCCAAGCTCGTGCCGAAGGCCCCGGTCATGCCTTCAGACGATACGGCCAGCCCACGCCGCGCGGCCGCAGCTCCCCGCGCCATGACTTCGCCATGGCTCGTTTGCTTCCCGCCCTGAGCATCGATAACGATGAACCGATGAGCGACAAGCCGTCCTGGACCACAGGCGTGGCCAGTGTTGCCGTCCTGACGGGTGCCGGCATCTCCACGGACTCAGGCATTCCCGATTTCCGAGGTCCGCAGGGCCTGTGGACGACGAATCCGGCCGCGGAGCGGCTCTCGACCTACGATGCCTACGTCGCAGACCCGGCCCTGCGCCGCCGGTCCTGGCAGGCGAGGCTGGCGCACCCAGCGTGGTCCGCGGTCCCCAACCCCGCGCACATGGCCTTGGCGTGCCTCGGCGACCGGATTGACACCTGGGTGATCACCCAGAACATCGACGGCCTGCATCAGCGGGCGGGAACGCCGGAAGACCGCGTACTTGAACTGCACGGAACCATGTACCGCGTCGTGTGCGTCGGCTGCGGTGAACGCGGTGAGATGGCCGCCGCGCTGAACCGGGTCAGGGCGGGCGAGGACGATCCGGCATGCGAGCAGTGCGGAGGTGTCCTCAAGTCGGCGACGGTCATGTTCGGCCAGCCGCTGGACCGCACGGTCCTGTCCGCAGCCGTCCGCGCAGCGGCCGGCTGCGATCTCATGCTCGCTATTGGCAGCACGCTGACCGTCGAACCGGCGGCGTCGCTGTGCGCGGTCGCCGCCGAGGCGGGCGCCCCGCTGGTGATCATCAACCGCGATCCGACGCCATATGACGCTCTCGCCACCGAGGTGATCAGGGAACCCATCGGCACGGCGGTCCCGGGGATCGCTGACGCGCTGGTGGAGGCTAGCGCTGGTCGCCCTTAGCGCCTGACGCCGACGAGGTGAAACAGCCTGCTGAGCTGGCGGTACGGGTCGCGGCGGCTGGCCTGCAGTTCGACCGCCAGCAGCGCATTCAGGTCGGTGCGTCCGGTCCCGGGATCGGCCTGGTCACACGAGCTGACCCAGCCGTCGGTGAACAGGCGAACGCCGTACCAGGCGACCGGCTTGACCCCGGCCTCCGACAGCAATGCGGACAGGTCATCTATGGTGTCTGCCCTGGTGTCCACGCCGAGCCCATTGACCTGGCGGTCTGTGTCAAAAGCCGCCAGGGCTTCCGCCCAGCGTCCCTCAAGGGCCGGACGAGTGGCGAGGCAGCGGGCGTTCTTAGCGACGAGGGACACGATCCCGCCAGGCTCAGCGAGGTCCGCCAGCGCGGCCGTGAATGGCCGCGGATCGTCGGTGTACATGATCACGCCATGGCACAGGACGGCCGCGAACCGCTGGCCGCCAAGCACGGCCCCGGCGCCTTCCGCGTCGGTCCTGACCAGACGGACTCGCCGGGCCACCTCGGCTGTCTCGTGCTCTAATGCTTCGGCAGCGCCGGCCAGCATGGCCTCTGAAGGATCGACAATCGTCACCTGATAGCCGGACCTAGCCAGCGGGATGGACTGGTTTCCGCCACCGCCGCCCACGTCCACGATCGCGGCAGGCGGAGGCGGGAGGTGCTCGCGCAGGTGCGCGCCGATCACGTGCGTGCGAACCCGGCCTCTTAGCGTCCCGTAGTGGCCGCGGATAAACCGGTCGGCGAGCGGCGCCCACGTGTCCTGTCGCTGACCGCCGGGATGTTCGGCGGGGTCGTCCCTGCCGGCTGGCACCGCACTACCCGAGATGGCCGCCCCCGTGACCGCCGGAAAATCCGTGGTTGCCGCCCCCATGGTTAGCGCCCCCGTGGTGCCCGCCGTGATGGCCGCTGTGACCCGGACCCTGATCCCCCGGAACGCGTTGGCCGGTCTGCGGATCGATGCTCGACGGGTCGCTGTATTGCTTAGCCATCCGACCAACCCGCGCGTTGATCATCACGAACGACGCGATTGTCGCCGCGATCAGCACAATTCCTATTGCGATGCCCATACCTTCTGCCTCCCGTGAGCGCACGCTCAGCTTATGCCGGCGAGTAGTGGCCTGGCCCTCCGGCGCTAGCCGGCAGCTCGGGTGCGCGCCTCACGGTGGCCCGGGCGGGCGGCGGTCATCCATGCGGCAAATCCGGTACCGTGCCGGATGTGACCAGCCAGAGCCCCGATGTCCTCGTGATCGGGGCTGGTGTCTGCGGCCTGAGTTCCGCGATTACCTTGCTCGAGGCGGGCTTCGCGGTCGATGTTTATGCGGCTGACCCTCCGCACCGGACGACATCGGCGGCGGCCGGAGCGCTCTGGGGTCCGCACCTCGTCGGCGCCGACGAGCGTGTCGGCCCGTGGGCTGCCCACACGCTGGAAAGGTTCCGCGCGCTCGCGCCCGACCCGGCGGCAGGGGTTGCGGAGATGGCCGGTCTCGTCGCGACCTTCGGCGAGTCCGAACCCGAGCCACCCGCGTTCACCAGCGGCGCTGGCCCGGCCACCAGATGCGAGCCAG
>DATAEH010000111.1:0-4670 GCA_036258115.1 Streptosporangiaceae bacterium | reverse complement strand
CCCGCCAGCAGCCGTTCGACATACTTGGCAATCACGTCGACCTCGATGTTCACCTTGTCGCCCACGGCGGCAACGCCCAGCGTAGTTCTCGCGAGCGTTTCGGGAATCAGGCTGACTTCAAACCAGTGCTCGCCTCCGGCTGCCCCCAACGGGCTCAGTCCTGAGACGGTGAGGCTGACGCCGTCGACTGCTACCGACCCCTTTTCGGCTATATAGCGAGAGAGCCCAGCCGGAATCGAGATTCGCAGCACATGCCAGCGGTCCGCAGGCCTGCTTTCAGTGATCACGCCGGTGCCGTCGACGTGGCCCTGAACGATGTGCCCGTCAAGACGTCCGCCGACAGGCGCCGGCCGCTCCAGGTTTACCGGAGCTCCGGCTGCCAACCCGCCGAGCGTCGACCTGGCCAGCGTCTCGCCCATCACATCCGCCGTGAACTGGTCGGATTCGGCGGACGTCACGGTGAGGCAAACGCCATTAACCGAGATGGAACTTCCTGGACTCGCGCCGTCGGCGACCAGCGGAGCGTAGATGGTGAGCCTGGCCGAATCGGCCAGCAGATCGAGCCCGGCAGCCTTGCCCAGCTCTTCGATGATTCCGGTGAACACCGCGCCTCCAGCCTGTCCGTCTAGGCTCCGGGGCGCGAAGGACGCTCAGCCGCGGCCACCAGCGCCGGGCGCTGGACGGGACCGGAGACCTTCCCCGGGCCGCCTGGGCCGCGTGCGTGCTGCCTCCCATCCGGACTTTAACCGTCGGTACCGGAATTTCACCGGTTCAACCGGCCGATGGCCTCGGCCGGGTCGCGGACTGTCACCGCCGGTTCGGAGTTTCACCGACCCCGGAGCACGCTTAACAACGCAAACCAGTATGCCATGAGCGGTTATTCCGCTCCGTTCTGGCCAGCCTCAGGAGGTCGCGCTGCTCCGGCGCGCCAATGCGTCCACCGTCACCGCGGCGAGCAGCACACCCGCGGTCCATATGTTCTGAGCAGCCGCACCGAGCCCGAGAAGCTGCAGGCCGTTGTAGATCACGCCGACCACCAGTCCGCCGAGTACCGCGCCGAGCATCCGGCCGCGCCCACCGAAGAGGCTTACTCCGCCGATCACGGCGGCTGCCACGGCGTACAGGACGTACTGACCGCCCTGGAAGTTGCTGGACATGCCACTCAGGTTCGAGGAGTAGATGATGCCGCTAACCCCGGCGGTCAGGCCGCAGAGCATGAACGCGGCGATCCTGATCCGGCTCAGGTTGACGCCGGCCCGCCTCGCCGCCTCGGCATTGCCGCCGATCGCGTATACGTACCGGCCGAACCTGGTCCGGTTCAGGAGGATCGTCCAGACGACGAGCAGCCCGAGGATGACCAGGACGACCCAGGGCACGCCCTCGACGACGGAGAATCCGACGCCCCGGTTGGTGTTGCTGATCAGGACCACTGCGACGCCTGCGGCCGCCATCGCGGCGATCTTCAGTACGGTGACCGTGATCGGAGGCGCAGCGAGGTTGTGCCGGCGGCGGTTGATATCGCGCAGCGCCATGAAGAGACCCGCGACAGCTACCGCTGCGATCATCACGATCCAACTCGCGGTCGGGCTCATGCTGCCGCCCTCGATGGCATTCAGCACACTGCTGTTCATCCTGATGGTGCCGCCAGAGTTCGGCGCGGCCATATCGATGAAGGCAAGGAGCAGCCCGAAGCCGCCGAGATAACCGGCCAGCGTCACGACGAACGATGGCAGCCGCAGCCACGTGATAATCAGGCCCTCAAGGCCGGCGTATGCGGCGCAGAACGCCAGGCCACCGATCACGCCAACCCACCATGGCGGCGGGTGCGCCCCGGACAGGATCCACAGCGTGACCACCGCGCCGAGCGCAGCGTTGTAGCCGACTGACAGGTCAATCTCACCCAGGAGCAGCACAAAGACCTCGGCCATGCCAAATGTCACAATGAACGCGGCCTGGGTGATCAGGTTGACCAGGTTGCCCGCCGAGAGGAATAGCGGGCTGCGGATCTGGAAGTAGATGACAATCGCGATCAGCCCGAGCACGACAGGGAGCACGCCGCTCTCGCCGCTGCGCACCCGGCGGAACCATATCCTGGTGTACTCACCCAGCGAGTCGGCGATCAGATCGGGCGTGGTCGCGACCAGGGCAGCGTCGTCGGCCGCCTGCGCTGCGTGGTCATCGACTGCTACCGGTGCCCCGGGCTGCTGGCCAGGATCGTCGCTACCTGCCGATGCCATAGCTCAGCCCTCCAGGCCGTTCATGCCGCGTGATACCGCAGGCTCGCTGCCGTTGCCGTTGCGGGAGGACCGGCCGGTCGTCATGATCTCCACGACGGATTGCGGGTCGAAATCCGTAGCCGGGCCCTCGGCCGCCAGCTGCCCCAGGTAGAGCACCGCGATGCGGTCGGCGACCCGGAACACGTCGTTCAGGTTATGCGAGACCACCACGACCGCGTGGCCGCGGCTGGCCAGCCGCGTAATCAGGCTCAGCACTAGCTCGGTCTGGCTGACGCCCAGGGCGGCCGTCGGCTCGTCCATGATGACTAGCCTGGCTTCGAGCATGACGGCCTTGGCGACAGCGACGGACTGCCGCTGGCCCCCGGACAGCGAGCCGACGGTCTGCCGCACCGAGCGGACCGTGGTAACCGCCAGATCCTTGAGCGTCTGCCTCGCGGTCTTCTCCATCGAGATCTCGTCCAGCAGACCGAACTTGAGCGTCTCGTGACCGAGCATCATGTTCTGGACGATGTCCAGATTGTCGCAGAGCGCCAGGTCCTGGTACACGGTCGCGATCCCGAGCGCCGTCGCGTCCTTGGGGCTCCTGATGTGTACGGGATGCCCGTCAAACCGGATTTCGCCGCCGCTTGGCTCCCAGATGCCGGCAATGCATTTGATCAGTGTCGTCTTGCCCGCGCCGTTGTCGCCGACGAGCGCGGTCACCTGTCCCGCCGGAATGTCGAGATTGACGTTTGTCAGGGCTTGGACCGGGCCGAAGCTCTTGCCGATGCCGCGTAGCTGCAAAAGCGCTGCCGAAGCGTCGGGACCTTGCACTGTGGACGGCTGGCCGGGCGGCGCCCCGCCCGCTGTCGCGGGCGAGGCGTCGTCTGGCTTCCCAAGGTTTACCACTGCCGGAGGCTTTCGCTACTCCGAGCGTTCATGATTACCCCGAGATCCCGGCTGCCTGGCAGGCCGCCTTGTACTTGGCCGTGCACAGCTGGGAGGCCGGCACGAACTTGTCAGCGATGACTGTCGAGTTCATATTCGACGTGGTCACCCAGGTGGGCGTCAAGAGCACCGACGGCACCTGGACGTTCGCCTTGGTGTCGGCCGTGGTCTTGCCGCCGGTCAGCGATGCGGGCGGCGTGTCGCCAGCGCGCAGGTACATCGCCAGCGCCGCGGCTGCCTGGGCCTCCAGGTAGATCGGCTTGTAGACGGTACCGCACTGGTAGCCGGCGAGGATGTTCTGCAGGCCGATCAGGGTCGCGTCCTGGCCGGTGACCGGGAAGGTCTTGGCCTTAACGCCCTTGCGCTGCAGGTAGGTGATGATCGGAGCGGCGTTCTCGTCGTTCGGCGTAAGCACCGCGTTGATGGTGCTGTGCGCAGTGAACTGCTGCTGGAACTCGCTCAGCGCGGTGGGCGGGTCCCAGGTGCCTGCGGCCTTGCCGACCGAGTGCCATCCGCCACCGTTGAACTTCGGCTTGAGCACTGCGTTGTAGCCCTGGCCGAACAGCGTCGCGTTGTTGTCGGTCGGGTCGCCGTACATGACCAGCACGTTCGGGTTTTTGACCTTCCAGTCCGCCACGCACGAGACCAGGCCTTCCCCGATCTTGGTGCCGACCAGCACGTTGTTGAAGCTCACGTAGTACTGGCGGCTGCCGCCGAGCGTCAGCCGGTCGTAGTCGATGACTTTGGCACCGTGCTTGGCCGCATAGCTCTCGATCGAAGCGCCGACCGTGGAGTCCAGCGGGTCCATGATCAGCACGCTGGCGCCCTTGGTAATCGCCGTCTGCGCGTCGCTCAGCTCAGTGGCGTCGCTGCCCTGCGCATTCTGGACCGTGAACTGCGACGACGAAAGGCCAGCGAGTGTCAGAGCCTTAGTCAGATAAGGCGCGTCGAATTCTGTATAACGCGCCGAAGATACCGTGTCTGGCAGGATGACCGCCACATTGCCCTTTCCTGCCTTAGCAAGCGGCTTTAGCTTAGTCATGGCAGAGAAAGTATTGTTAAAGTCGGACGCTGAAATCTGCGGCACGGGAGCCGAGCTACCTCCGCCTCCGCCTCCTCCGCCGCCTCCGCTCGTACCCGAGCTGCACGCCGCGGCGACGAGGGCCGCGCTCGCGGCCACCGCCACCATGGCGACTTTCTTGGTTACTTGCTGCAAAGAGACCACCCGTTTCTTCCCTGGCCGGATGAGGCCGCCAATCATTCGGCGCCGGTCTGCGGGTCCCGCAGCGGCTCCTTCTGATCTGAACTCTAGGAGTCTGATCATGAACGCGGTCATTAACATCGGCCCTTGGCCATGAAAATTCCGTAAACGCGGCCGCCCCCAACGGCTGCTAATCCGGCGCAAACCGATACCCGGCTCGCGGCTGAGTCAGGATCAGGGGCGCGCCTGTATCGTCTTCCAGCTTGGCCCTGAGCCTGCGGACGTAGACCCGAACATACTCCGTC
>DATAEH010000110.1:0-34498 GCA_036258115.1 Streptosporangiaceae bacterium | reverse complement strand
CCGACCGCCCCGATGCTGTCGCGGGCGTCCGGCCCGAGTACGAGGCCTTCGCTCCAGGCGCTGAAGCCAATGACTTCGCCGCCAGCTGCCAGCAGTTCGGCAGCCGACTCGGTGTTGTACTCGCCCGTCCGGTCGCGCAGGTGGGCTCCAGCGGCGTGCACGAGTCCGGCCGCGGCGAGCCGCAGCGCTTCCTGGCTCGAGCACGGCCACCAGCTGAACCCGATCGGCGGATCGAGCAAGCTCAGCGGCTCTTCGAGCAGCGGCAGCGCCGGGTCGCATCCAGCCACGACCAGCGTCGGCCGCGGCGGACCGATCGGCCGGACGAGCACCTCCGGGTGCCCGGCAGGCCGCTTGCCAGTCCGTTCGCCGCTCCGCCCGGCCTGCTCGCCGGGCGGGTACGCGAGCCTTCCGCCGGCCGGCAGGAAGCCGGCCCGGCTCACGGTCGGCCCGGCCAGGGGCAGCGCGACAAAGTGGTTCCCGACCCGCGCAAGCGTGACCCTGGCACCGCTCTGGCCGGACGCACCGACTACAGGGCTCGCCCCGCCGGCGTCTTGGCCGACCAAGCGGGCCGACACAGAGGCGACGGTTCCCTCCGCGCCGAACAGCTCCTCAACGGTCATGCCGAGCGCCTGAGCCAGCGCGAGCGCCACCCGCAGCGAGGGGTCCGACAGGCCGGACTCGACTGCCGATACCGCCTGCCGCGATACGCCCGCCATGCCGGCGAGCTGCTGCTGGGAGTAGCCCCTGGCCTGGCGCGCGAACCTGAGCTTGACCCCGCTGATCACCACCCGACCCCACTCCGCCCGGCTGCGCTCGAGCCGGCCTCAGTCCAGCCTGCCCGTCGCACCAGCAGGTCGCCGTCGGTTCCGAAGACCGGCGGGTGCACCGCCGTGAGGACGAACTCCTGCCTGTTCGCGACAGGCTCGGAAAGGTGGCCGGTCACCGTTGCCGTTCCGGTCGTGATCGTAACTTCCCACAGGGCACCTGCCGGGCGGCACGAGGTAACCATGCCGGTCAGGACCAGCCCGCGGTCCGGATGCCTCCCGGCGACGACTCGATCAGGATGAATCCCCGCGACCCTCCCATCGGGCATCCCGGGTCGTGCCGTCAGGGGCACGAACGATGTGTACCCCACCAGCTCTGCCACCCGCCGTGTGGCAGGTGCGAGCACGACCTCACCGGGCGCGCCGTCCTGCAGCACCTGGCCACGGTCGAGAACGGCGAGCCTGTCCGCGAACGCCTGAGCCTCCGCGAGCTCATGGGCGACCAGGATCGACGGAACGCCGCGCTCGGCCACGAGCGAGACGACCAGGTCGGTCAGCGTCCGCCGGAGGCTGGCATCGAGTCCGGTATACGGCTCGTCGAGCAGCAGCGCATCGCAGTGCGACAGGAGCAGACGGCCGAGGGCGACCCGGTGCGCCTGCCCGCCAGACAGCCTTGCGGGCATGGATCCGAGCAGCTCATCGATCCCGAGCACGCCGGCCAGTTCTCTGAGTTCGGCGGCGACCTCGGCGTCGCTCCCCGAGCGACCGTAAAGCAGGTTGGCACGGACCGACAGGTGCGGGAACAAGCCAGGATCCTGGCGCAGCAGGCCAACCTGGCGCCGCCATGGCGGGATCACGGTGACCGGTTTGTCGGTCGACGTCAGCACCCGGCCTCGGAGCAGGATCAGCGCTCGCCGGGGCCTTACCAGGCCGGCGATCATCTCCAGGATGGTCGTCTTGCCCGCCCCTGACGGGCCGAAGAGCGCGAGCCTCTCCCCGGGTGCGACGGCCAACGCGGCGCGGACGGTGAAGTCGCGCCGGTCAACCTCGGCGTCGGCCTCGAGCACGGGCGCTCCAGATGTAGGCCGCGAGCGGCAGCGGCAGCGCGACGACCAGCAGGACCAGGGCGAACGGCAGGGCCGAAAACAGGCCGGTCTCCTGCAGGGTCGTCCAGATCTGCAGCGGAAGCGCAGTTGGATGGTAGGCGATGATTACGACCGCGCCGAAGGCGCCCATGGCCCTGGCCCAGGAGATAGCCAAGGCCATCGCCAGGCCGGGGGCGGCCAGCGGCACGGTTACGCGCCGGAACACCCGCCTCGGCGGGTCGCCAAGCAGCGCGGCCTGCTGCTCCAGCCGGGGATCGACACCACCGAACGCCGCCTGTGCGCCGAGGATGTAATACGGGGCGGATTCGTACACCTGCGCGATCACCAGGGCGAGAAAGGTGTTGGTGGCCGACAGGTTGAGGCCGGACAGGAGCTGCCCGATAGGAGTGAACGGGCCGACCATGAAGACCAGCAGCAGTCCGATGACCAGCGGCGGCAGGAGTAGCGTGGCCAGCACGCCCGCCTCCCAGACCCGCGGGAACGGCAGCGTGCCCCTGGCAAGCGCCCAAGCCAGCGGGGTGCCAAGCAGCAAGAGGACGCCGAGAGTGACGGCCCCAGACTCGACCGACAAGATAAGCGGCTCGAACGCGCCCGGTGCGCTCAGCGAGGTCTTGATGTCGTGCCACGACAAATGGGTGAGCAACGCGATCACGGGCCCGAGCAGCGCGACCCAGATGATGGCCGTGCCCGCAAGGGCTAGCGAGCGATTTGCATAACGCAACCCGCGCGGTACCGCCGCCCCGCCAGGCCCGCCCCCCTCGGGCGCTGGCGGAGTGACTGTGACGGTCGGACTAGCTGCCAATCTCTTTCCTGATCGATGCGGGTACATCGCTTGCCTTGCCGGTTAGCGTCGGCGTTAGCAACGTATAGCCGCCCTGGTGCTGGTACAGCGCACGTCCGGCTGGCGAGAGGACATAGGCCACGAACGCGTTCCCCGCTGCCGCATCCTTCGCGCCTTCAATGGTCGTGATGTCGATCGTCAGCGGTGAGCCGGTCTTGGTGTCCTTGCCGGTGCTGTCCGTGATTGTGATCGAGGCCTTGGCGTAGTTGTCCGCGAACGACGCGTCGCCGAGGTTGATGTCCGGCGGCAGGCTGATGTACTTCAGGTGCAGCTGCTTAGCCTGCGACAGGTAGGCACTGGCCGCGTCGACCTGGCCTGCCTGCAGCCGCGAGTCCAGTGCGGCTTCCTCGAAGATCTGCGTCGACTTGGCGGAGGCAAGCGCGCCGCCCAGGATCTTCGTCACGGTGTCCCTCGGCAAGTGGTACTTCATCTGCGCCAGCTCGAGCATGTAAATGAACGCCCGGCCCTGCGGGTCAGTGTTCGGGTCAGTCCGTCCAAGCTGGAAGCCCGGCTGCTGCATCAGCGTGAACAGGTCAGATAGGGGCTTCTTGCCGCTGGCGATGGCATTGAACTGCGGTGCGTACTTGCTGTTGGGGTTGTACGCCACCACGATCGACGTCGTCGCGCACTGGACGTACCACTTGGTGAACTTCGGCCCGAGCGACTCGATCGGCTTGCCGCCCACCGTGATGAAGACGTTGGGGAAGATCGTCTTGGCGGCGATCTCGGCGGACAGGCCGTCGGACGGCCCGGCCGTGCCCCGGTACGTGTAGCCGGTGGCTGTTTCGAACGCGGGGCCGAAGACCTTGTCGTTGAGGTAGGTCAGCGACGCCGCATAGGCGACGTTCGCGGTGCCGGTGGGCTTGGCGTGGCCGCCATTGCTGCCGCCCGAGTTCCCTGAGCCACCGGATGAACTGCAGCCGGCCGCGGCCAGGCCGAGGCATGCCAGCACGATCAGGCCGGCCTGCAATCTACCTATTTTCAGCGTCATAAGTGGGACGATAGCCACTGCCACTTGCGCAACGCAAGAACCCTTGACATCGGCGAGGCGGGCGCCACCTCCCGCGTGGATGAATCCACGGATCGATCCGAGATTTCCGGATGATCCTCGGATCCATCCGGATGGGTGCTTGCGGCTCCGAGAATCTGCAGGCTGGATTCAGCCAGCGTTCAGGATGGAGTGCTTAGCTAACCCGGGCCCTGCGGGCGTGAGCCGCCTGCGCAGCGCTTCGATAACAGCGCAACTGCGCCTGTCCGCGACCCCTAACATGGTCTGCGGCAGGAAGCCGGAACGATGTCCAATATCCTCAGAGGCGGTCAAGAATGGGCGAGGCGGAGCAAAACCGTCAGCAGAATGCCCACGACTTCGCCGCCCAGGAAGCATCGGCCTGGCGTTCGGGTCCGCGCCAGAGAGCCCTGATCGCCGGCGGCAGCGTCGCGGTAGTCCTAGCCCTGGTGGTCGCCCTCATAGCGATCAAGCTGGCCGGCGGCTCATCGGCCACGGCGCCGGTGCATGCGACAGGCAACCCAAACAACGCAGCCAGCGTGACCCGCGCCATCGCCTCGGTGCCAGCCGCCACGCTGGACAAGGTGGGAGCTGGCCTCGCGTACCCGGCGAAGGGGAGCGTGTATCCCGGCGCGATCAAGGCCGTCAAGCCCTCAGTTGCGACGCTCACCAGCAGCGACGGCAGGCCGCAGATTGTTTACGTCGGCGCCGAGTACTGCCCGTTCTGCGGCGCTGAGCGATGGGCGCTGGCCGTGGCGCTCAGCAGGTTCGGCACGTTCTCGGGCCTTCGCCTCATCCACTCGAGCAGCACCGATATCGACCCGAACACGCCGACGCTGAGCTTTTACAAATCGAGCTACACCAGCAGGTACGTCCTGTTCAGCGCTACCGAGGCCCAGAGGGTCGACAAGACGCCGCTGCAGCCGATCACGGCGAGGGACAAGTCCCTGATGGCCACGTACGACGCTCCGCCGTACGTCCCGTCTGGCTACGACAACTCCTTCCCATTCGTGGATTTTGGCAACAAATACGTCATAGGTGGCGCGAGTTATGATCCCGCGCTGCTGGCGAACCTATCCTGGGGTCAGGTCGCCGCCGACCTCGCCAATCCGTCGAGCACGGTCGGCCGGGCGATCGACGCCACCGCCAACCGCATCACCGCGGCCATCTGCAAGATGACCGGCAACAAGCCCGGTGATGTCTGCACCTCTACCGGAGTCATCTCAGCCAGCGGGAGCATCTGATGGCAACACGGCAAACCGCCGGCAAGTCCGGCAAGCGCGGGACCGCCCCGGCCGGACGGAAGACCGCCGCCAGCGCGACGAGGCCCGGCTCGACCAGCAAGGCCGCGACGGGCTCGCCGAATGGAAAGCCTGCCCGCTCGGGTCAGGCCGCGCGGAAAAGCCAGCCAGCGCGGCCCGAGAGCCGGCCGATGGTCCAGCGCGTGCTTGGCGCGGTTGCCGGCGGTCTGGGACCAGCGGTGCGGTGGTCCGGCGGTGGCCTGGCGTTCACCACAATCGTGGTCTCGCTGCTCGGGCTGGCCGACGCGGTGTACCTGACGTACCAGCACTTCAGCGGGGCCACTTCCTTCGTAGGCTGCTCGGCAAGCGGTGCGGTCAATTGCGAAGCCGTGACCACCAGCCCTGAGTCGCATGTCTTCGGTATACCGGTGGCGGTGCTGGGCCTGGCGTTCTTCGTGTTCATGGTCGCCATCAACTCCCGGTGGGGCTGGAAGGCACCATGGCCGGCCGTGCACTGGGCAAGGCTCGCCTCGGTCGTAATCGGGATCGTGTTCGTGCTGTACCTGATCTGGGCTGAGCTGTTCAGGATCAACGCGATCTGCCTGTACTGCACGGGCGTGCACATCTTCACATTCATCCTGTTCGCGCTGATCATCGGCCGTGCAGCGTTTTCGGGCGTCAAAGCGATAACGGACAACGACTAGCCTGGCAGCGGCTGTCGCTGAGCAGACACAAGAAGAGGCAGAGCACTTCAGATGAGCAAGGCAACACGGAACAGGGCGCGGACCGCTCGCGAGCGGATCGCCGTCCAGCAGGCAGCGGCCAGGAAAGCCGAGCAGAGGCGCAGGCTGCTCATCGTCGGCGGCTCGGTTGGTCTGGTGGTTGTGATCGTTGTGGCGTTCATCGTCTTCAAGAACCTATCGAAGCCGGGGCCCACCACCACTCGTCACTTGCCGACCGCGGTGGCGAAGAACATCACCAACGTGCCGGCCAGCGCGCTGAGCACGATCGGCACAGGGAAGTTGGCCTCCTCCGGCCTGCCGGTCAAGCCGATCACGGACACCGCGCTCACCTCGGCCAACAAGCCGGAGATGCTCTACATCGGCGCCGAGTTCTGCCCGTACTGCGCGGCGATGCGCTGGTCTATGGCGGTCGCGCTCAGCAAGTTCGGCACCTTCGGCCCGCTGACGGGTATCCACTCCTCGAGCACGGACGTTTACCCGAACACTCCGTCACTCACGTTCCACAATCAGCACTACAGCAGCCCCTACCTGACGTTCACGCCTATCGAGCACCAGAAAGTGAACAGCAAGCCTCTGCAGCCAGTTTCAAAGGCCCAGCAAGCGTTGTGGAGCAAGTACGACACCAACTCCCAGGGCCAGGTCGGCTATCCGTTCATTGACTTCGGCAACAAGACGGTCATCACGGGACCGCTGTTCTCACCCCAGGTCCTGCACGGCTTGAGTTGGGCGCAGGTCGCCAGCAAGCTCAAGAACCCGAACGACCCCGTGGCACAGAACGTCGACGCCGCCGCGAACTACATCACCGCAGCGATCTGCAAGATGACCGGTGGCAAGCCAGGTCCGGTCTGCACGGCCCCGCAGGTCAAGGCGCTCTCCGGCAAGGTCTAGCGCGCCCGGGGCGCTTCAGGCGTCTCCAACTGGGCCATCGACCCGCGAGTGCCACTGTCGGCGTGTATCAATGTGCCATTCATCACCAGAATCCGCCGGTATCGGTGGCACTTTGATACACGGCCGCCCCTCACGACCGGCCCGGCCGGCCCTCCTCGCTCCCCAGGACCTCCGATCTACCGCTGCCTGCTTCTCTTCGCTCCCAGAGCGGCCGATCTACCCCGCGGCAGAATTTTGTTAGGCTAACGAACTAGGGCCAGCGACTCAGGGCCTGACCGGCATGAGAGCTAGTTGCGAACGAGTGTCAGAGGGTCACCGGATACTAAATCGGGCCGCTGCTAGCGATCGAGCCGGCAGCGTGGATGGGTGAGCCGCTGTGGCGTCGGCGCCGACCGGAGCGGGCGGGCGGTGTCGGGGCCGCAGACGGTTCAAGGTTCATCCGGTTGGGGCGGATCGAGCGAGATGACCCCCCGGGGCGGGCTCGGCGGAATTTGAGCGCCGCGATTGTCGCTGACATCTGCGGGCTCTCGCCTGCTGCAGCGCGATTGGCCGTGCGGCACCCGCCAGCCCCCCGGGGCCGGGGGTGATGGCGGGACGGACGGGCGGCGGTGGCCAGCGCCGCACGCAACGACCAGGGCCAGGTCGGAGAACAACGCATGGCCCGGAAGGAGATGCAGTATGACGTCGGCGGCTGACCAGCAAAGGCGCTGGTTGCGGCGGCTGATCGGGTACTGCTGGCGTTACCCGAAGCTGGTGACGTTCGCGCTACTCGGGTCACTCGTCTACACGGCGGTCGCCGTGATCATCCCGCTGATCCAGCGCGACATCGTCAACAACGCGATCCTCACCCACCGGCAGCCGATCTGGGTAGGAGCGACGGCACTTGTCATCGCGGCGCTCGTCGGGTTCGCTGGCGTATACACAAGGCGCTACCTCGGCGGCCGGGTATCCCTGGACGTCCAGCACGACCTGCGGACGGCAATGTTCGCATCGCTGTCGAAGCTGGATGGCGCTCGGCAGGACCAGCTCCACACCGGCCAAGTTGTCAGCCGATCCATCTCCGACGTCAACATGATCCAGGGCCTGCTCGCGATGGTGCCGTTCCTCCTCGGCAACATCGTGCTGTTCCTTCTGTCTCTGGTCGCGATGGCGATCCTGTCGCCCCTCCTCACCGTCGTCGCCGTCGCGGTAGGCCCAGTCCTCTTCGTGATCTCACTCGCCTCGCGTAACAAGCTGTTCCCGGCGAGCTGGGATGCCCAGCAGCATGCGGCCTACGTCGCCGGAACTGTCGAGGGCGCGATCACAGGTGTCCGCGTCGTCAAAGGCTTCGGTCAAGAGGAGCAAGAGGTCGAACGACTCGAAGATGCGAGCGGCCTGCTCTACGCCGCCAGGGTCCGCGCGGTCAGGCTGATGGCCAAGTACAACCCCACCCTCCAGGCCATCCCGGCCCTCGGCCAGGTCGGCGTGCTCGCGCTCGGCGGCTGGCTGGCGATCCGCGGCGACATCAACCTCGGAACCTTCTTCGCGTTCGCCTCTTACATCGCCCTGCTGGTCGGTCCGGTCCGCGCGCTCACCAGCCTGATCACCCTCGGCCAAGAGGCTCGTGCCAGCGTCATCCGCGTCTTCGAGGTCATCGACTCCCGGCCCGTCCTGTCCGAGAAGCCGGGCGCGGTCAAGCTGCCATCGGGCGTTTCCGACGTCGAGCTCGACGACGTCACGTTCGGCTACCTTCCCTCAGAACCTGTTCTGCGCGGCCTGTCGCTCCGCGTCCAGCCAGGCGAGACCATGGCTGTCGTCGGCACTTCGGGGTCTGGCAAGTCGACGATCTCGCTGCTCCTCCCTCGCTTCTACGACGTGACCGGCGGCGCGGTGCGGATCGGCGGACAGGATGTACGCGACGTCACTCTTGACTCGCTGCGCGCCGCGATCGGCCTGGTGATGGAGGACAGCTTCCTGTTCTCCGACACGATCAAGGCGAACATCGCGTACGGGAGGCCGGACGCGACCGACGAGCAGGTCATTGCGGCCGCACGAGCCGCCGAAGCCGAGGAGTTCATCCTCAGCCTGGCTGAGGGCTACGACACCGTGATCGGCGAGCAAGGCCTGACCTTGTCAGGCGGCCAGCGGCAGCGGGTAGCGCTCGCCAGGGCGCTGATCACTGATCCCTCGATCCTCGTCCTCGACGATGCGACCTCGGCGGTGGACCCGAGGGTCGAGGCGCAGATCCACGAGACGCTGCGCCGCGTCATGGCCGGCCGCACCACGCTGCTCATCGCCCACAGACGATCCACGCTTCAGCTCGCCAATAAGATCGCGGTCCTTGACGACGGCCACCTCGTCGATCTCGGCACTCACGAGGAACTGACCGAGCGCTGCCCGCTTTACCGGCTCTTGCTGGCCGGGCCAGGCGATGACGCCGAGGGCGTCGACGCGGGCGAGCTTGCCTACTACGAGAACGAGGGCACACCGCCCGACGTTCATGCGGCCGCCGAGTCAGTACCTGCGGCGAACGGGCACCAGACGATCACCCCGCGCCTATGGCCGGGGCAGGACGGATCCGTCCTGAACGGCTCGGGCACCGCCGCAGAAATGATTGGCGCAGCCACGAACGGCGCGCTCGCGAACGGCACGGGTTCGAATGGCTCGGCGCACGCCACGACCGACGGAGCGGGGCGCCAGTTCGCCGCACAGGCCAGCACCTCGATCGGACGTGGGATCGCGGGCAGCGCCGGCGCGAACCGCGGACGAGTGGCCGCCGCGAACAGATCCGCGGGCGGCGACGGCAGCATGCTGGCTGGAATCCCGCCCACGCCAGAATTGCTCGCCAAGGTCGCGGCGCTGCCGCCCGCCAACGACAAGCCGAACGTGGACAAGAGGTTCAGCCGGGCGGGCGACCTGCATTTCACGTTGCGCAGGCTGCTCAAGCCGTTCGCCGTCGCGCTGATCGCTGGCCTGCTGCTGGACGGGCTCGACGCGCTCGCGAGCATCGCGCTGCCGTGGCTGATGCGCACCGGCATCGACCACGGCATCGAAGCGGGCGCCTTCCGTGTGATCATCTTGATCGCGCTCGCTGGCCTGGCCATCGTCATCGCCGACTGGCTCGTGAACGCGGTTCAGACTGTCGTCGTAGGCCGCAATGGCGAGCGGCTGCTCTACACGCTGCGGGTCAAGATCTTCGCTCAGCTCCAGCGCCTTGGCCTGGATTATTACGAGCGCGAGATGGCCGGCCGGATCATGACCCGGATGACCACCGATGTCGACGCGATGTCCACCTTCCTGCAGACCGGGCTCATCACGATGGTCAACGCCGGGCTCACGTTCTTCGGCGTGATGATCGCGCTGCTGCTGATCAACATCCGGCTGGGCCTGACCTTGTTCACCGTGCTGCCTGTGCTCGTGACGGTGACGATCATCTTCCGCAGGAAGTCGGCGCGTGCGTACGCCGATGCTCGGGAGAAGGTCAGTGCCGTCAACGCTGACTTGCAGGAGAACGTGGCTGGGATGCGTGTGGCGCAGGCCTATCGCCGCGAGCGCGTGAACCGCGCCAAGTTCGCCGGTCTTAGCACCGCCTATCTCACCTCGCGGCTCCGGGCGCAGCGCTACATCGCGTTGTATTTCCCGTTCGTGCAGGCGCTGTCGACGATCGCGGGCGCGCTGGTGCTCTTCGCCGCTGCGAGCGAGGTGCACAGTGGCGTGCTGACCGCCGGCGGGCTGATCGCCTACCTGCTGTACATCGACCTGCTGTTCTCCCCCGTCCAGCAGTTGTCCCAGGTCTTCGACGGCTACCAGCAGGCCGCAGTCGGCCTGCGCAGGATCTCGGCCCTGCTCAGGACGCCGACGAGCACACCTCAGCCTGAGCACCCGGTGCGGGCGAGGCGGCTCCGCGGCGAGATCGAGCTTGCTGACGTGCATTTCAGCTACAAGAACTCCCGTCAGGAGGCGGTCGCCGGCGTCAGCCTGAAGATCACGCCAGGCGAGACGGTCGCTTTGGTTGGCCAGACCGGCGCCGGAAAGTCCACGCTGGTCAAGCTCATCGCAAGGTTCTACGACGCCACCGGCGGCCAGGTCCTGGTCGACGGCACGGACGTGCGCGACTTCGACCTGGCCAGTTACCGCCAGCAGTTGGGCGTGGTTCCGCAGGAGCCGTACCTGTTCCCCGGGACAATCCGCGACGCGATCGCTTACGGCCGGCCAGCCGCGAGCGATGCCGAGGTCGAGGCCGCTGCCTGCGGCGTCGGCGCGATCGAGATGATCTCGCGGTTGCCTGGCGGCTTCGAGCACGAGGTCGCCGAGCGTGGGCGTAACCTGTCCGCCGGGCAGCGCCAGCTGATCGCGCTGGCCCGGGCGTACCTGATCGACCCTGCGATCCTGCTGCTGGACGAGGCGACCGCAGCGCTTGACCTGGCCGCCGAGGCGGCGGTGATCCGTGCCACCGAGCAGCTGACGGCCAAGCGCACCACCTTGCTGGTCGCGCACCGGCTGACCACGGCAGCCCGGGCGGACCGCATCGTCGTGCTTGAAGCGGGCCGGATCGCGGAGGTCGGCACCCACGCCGAACTGCTCACGGCGGGCGGCACCTACGCCTCCCTATGGTCCGCCTTCACCGGCGAAGCCACCCTCGCCGCCTGACCGAGCCGACCGCTAGCGCCGCCACCAACCTCAACGTGGCGTCAAAGCTGTCGTCGGAACAGCAGCAAAGACGCCACGTCGGGCACGCCCGCCCGCGGGCGGGCAGGCGGGCAGCCGGCGCGCGCGTTAGCCGACCTGGGATGCGGCGAACGACGGCTCGCCGGCCAGTGCGGGCGCCGTGGCTGGCTCGGTTGGGACAGGCTCAGCCGACAGCGGCTCGGCGGGCACACTAGCGGCCGCCAAACCATCGCTCGGCGCAGCTTCCGCCGCCGAAAGCAGCGCCGAGTTGCCCGCGGTTGCGCGCATGGTCCAGATGTCACGCGGGATCAGCGCGAGGGCCGACGCAATCAATGTGATAGCGGCGGCGCCGTACTGCGTCGCAGACACTCCGATCCTCGTTGCGAGCGGCCCGGCGACGAGAGCGCCGACAGGCATTCCCATCATCGATCCGAGCCCGTCGTAGCCGGAAACCCTGGCGAGCTTGTCCGCCGGGATGTTCGCGGCCATCGTGACCGTCCAGACCACCGACATCGCCTCAATGACAACGCCGAGGAAGAACGAGCTCACGCAGATCACCCAGAGCGGCAGCAGCGTCGCCATGGCCAGCGATAGCGGCGAGACCGCGATCGCACCGCCGCTCAGCACGATGAACAGCATCGGACGCTTCGGCGACCAGCGCAGCGCGACCAGTCCGCCGGCAATCAGGCCCGTCGCCTCGGCCGCCGAGATCAGGCCCCACGCCGCGGCGCCGCCCAGATGCGCGTCGGCCACGGCAGGGCCGAGCACCTGGAAGCCGCCGGCCCAGGCGGTGAGCACGACGGTGAACTGCAGGACGGTAGCCCACAGCCAGGTGTGCGACCGGAACTCCGACCAACCTTCGCGCAGCTCGCGGAGCATGTTCGGCGCGCGCTCGTGATCGTGCGCGCCGTCGGCGCGCTCCAATGGCGCCGCTTGAATCGCGAGCAGCAGCGGAACGGTCGCGAACATGCCAATGCCGCAGACCGTCAGCGCCCAGCCGGCGCCGAACAGCGCCACGCACTCGCCAGCCAACGCGGCGCCAGCCATCATCGCGCCGTTCATCGTCAGCCTGCTGATCGCGCTGGCCTCGCGCATCTGATCGGCGGGAACCAGCCGCGGTAGCAACGCCATCGAGGCCGGATAGAACAGCGCTATGCCCGTGCCGGTCACCAGCTCAAGAACGATCATCACCCACACCGCAGGGTGAGCAGTCAGCACCAGGATGCCGAAAAGGCCCTCGCCGACGGCCATCATGACGTTCGCGGCCAGGATCACGAGCTGAGGAGCGATCCGGTCGGCGATCACGCCGCCAACGAGCAGGAAGACAAGCGACGGAGCGGCTTGCGCGGCGATCACGTAGGACAGGTCGGCGGTCGACCCGGTCGCAGCGAGGACAGCGAAGGACACGCCCACTAGCGAGAACGCGGCGGCCATCGGGGCCAGCAGGCGATCGGCCAGCAGCAACCTGAAGTTGCGGTTGGCCAGGACAGGGAAGCGGCGCCTCAGCGCACGCGTAAGCATTTCTAAATCCAATCTGATCAGATGAGCGCCCGGCCGCCCGATCCTATCTGGGCCGGTCAGGACCACCACAACAGGTTTTCGGCCCTGACCCAGATGCCAGCCGACAGGCGCGCCAGCAAGGGCCGGAGCGCCGCCCTCGCTCCGGTGGCCAGACTCTTCGCGCGCGGCCTGCGCCGCCGCGCCGGGTCTCCGGCCTACTGTGCTGCACGCCCGACGGCCGCCGCCCATTTGGGTTCTGCGGTGTCGATCGCCCAATACGCCTCAGCGCCGGAAATGCCCGGCGCCACATTTTGTAACGGCCGACTTCGGCGGGACATTCCCGCACGAGCCTGATTCGCCCGACTTGCATGGCCGTGACCGGGATCCGACAACATAGACCGCTGTGATGATCTGTAGAGTCTGGATGCAGGCCGTCGACCCCCGCTGCGGGCCGATCCGGCCCGTGACAGGCGCCGATTCAGGCCACAGAGGCAGCGATCGAGGAGGCTAGCCGCCTATGAGCATCCTTGGCACGAGGGTCCTGCGGACCGAAGATCCGCGGTTCCTGACTACCGGCGGCGTCTACACCGAGGACGTGACGGACGAACGGCTCGCGGGCGCGTGCCACGTGTTCTTCGTCCGCTCCCCCGTCGCGCACGCGCGCATCGTCGGCATCGACAAGACGGCGGCGCTCGCCGCACCAGGCGTGCTCGCTGTGTATATCGCTGAGGACGTCGCTGACCTGCCAGTCATCGATCCTCTCGCCCCGGGCCTGATGAACCCGAAGATGACCAGGACGATGCTGGCGAGCGACAAGGTCCGCTTCGTCGGTGAGCCCGTGGCGGTTGTCGTCACCGAGGACCCGTACCAGGGTGAGGACGCTATCGAACTGGTCGATGTGGACTACGAGCTGCTTCCTGCCGTCATCGACTTCGATGACGCGCTCGCCGACAATGTGCTGGTGTTCGAGGACGCGGGCACCAACGTCGTCGCCAATTTCGGTGACGCGGGCAGCCTCCAGAAGGACCTGTTCGACGACTGCGAGGCCGTGGTCAGCCACACGTTCACGAACCAGCGGGTCGCCCCAGCACCAATGGAATCACGGGCGGCCGCCGCCGTGTGGGAGGACGGCAGGCTGATCAGCTGGATCCCCAACCAAGGCGCTCAGGGCTCACGCGATGACTTCATCAAGTACCTCAACCTGGAAGAGAGCCAGGTCAGGGTAATCACACCAGACGTCGGCGGCGCGTTCGGCGCGAAGTTCGGCGCAGACCCCGAGCACGTCCTCGTGGCTTGGGCAGCCAAACAGCTCGGGCGTCCTGCCCGGTGGACCGAGACCCGGTTCGAGAACCTGGTCGCGATGACCCACGGCCGGGCACAGCGGCACACGATCACGATCGGCGGCAGCAAGGACGGCGACGTCCAGGCCTATCGGCTGGAGGTTATCCAGGACTCAGGCGCATACGCGCGGATCGGCGCGATCCTGCCGACCTTGACGATCCTGATGGCCTCTGGTCCCTACGACATCCCGAAGGCCGAGGCCATCGCGACCGCGATCGCCACCACCACCACGCCGCTCGGCGCCTATCGCGGCGCCGGCCGCCCGGAAGCCACGGCAGCGCTGGAGCGGGCATTCGACCTCTTCGCCGCTGAGATCGGGATGGACCCGGCGGAGGTCAGGCGCCGCAACCTGCTGCCGAAGTTCACCGAGCCGCACCAGACCTCGTTCGGCGCACTGTACGACAGCGGCGACTATGCGGCGGCACTGGACAATGCGCTCGAGGCCGCAGGCTACGCGGACCTGCGGGCCGAGCAGTCCAGGCGCCGTGAGAACGGCGACGTCCTCCAGCTCGGCATCGGCGTGGCCTGCTACGTCGAGATAACCGGCGGCGGCGACGAATCAGGACCGCCGTCGGAGAATGCGACCGTCGAGGTGCACGCGGACGGAACGGCGACGATCCTCACCGGCACCTCGCCGCACGGCCAGGGTCACTCGACCGCCTGGGCAATGATCGCCAGCGAGGAACTCGGCATCCCGATCGAGAACTTCACGGTCAAGTGGGGCGACACCGACCTGATCCCGGTTGGCGGCGGCACCGGCGGCTCACGCAGCCTGCAGCAAGGCGGCGCCGCCGTCCAGCAGGCCTCCAGGGAACTGCTCGACGTGGCGAAGGAGCGGGCCGCGGCAGAGCTCGAAGCCAGCGCAGCCGATCTGCAGTTCGACGTCAGCCGGAGCGCATTCGCGGTCGCCGGTGACCCCGATGCATCTGTCCCCTTGGCCGACCTGGCCAAGGAAGAGCGCCTGTTCGTACACTCGATCTTCGCCGCGCCAGGCGCCACGTTCCCGTTCGGCACGCACGTCGCCCTCGCCGAGGTCGACACCGAGACCGGCAAGCCCACCCTCACCCGGGTGATCACCGTCGATGACGCCGGAATCGTCCTCAACCCGCTGCTCGCCGAGGGGCAGCGCCACGGCGGCATCGCACAGGGCGCGGCACAGGCACTCCTCGAGGAGTTCGTCTATGACGCCGATGGCAACCCGCTGACCGCCAGCTTCGCCGACTACCCGATCGTCTCTGCGACCGAGTTGCCTAGCTTCGAGCTGGCCAGCATGGAGACGCCGACGAGTTACAACCCGCTCGGCGCTAAGGGCATTGGCGAGGCAGGCACGATCGGCGCGACGCCCGCGGTGCAAAGCGCGATCGTCGACGCCGTCGCACACCTGGGCGTCAGGCACGTCGAGATGCCCGCGACGGCCATGCGCGTCTGGCGGGCCATCCAGCGCGCGCAATCCGCGACGACCGAACAGTCCCAACCCACCGCAACGGAGAGTGCATGATGCAGGTCGAGCTCACCGTCAATGGCGAGAAGCGGTCCGACGAGGTCGAGCCGCGGCTGTTGCTCGTGCACTACCTGCGCGAGGTGTGCGGCCTTCGCGCGGCGAATGTCGGCTGCGACACCACGTCGTGCGGGGCGTGCACCGTCCTGCTGAACGGCGAGTCCGTGAAGTCGTGCACGGTCCTCACCGCACAAGCCGCAGGCCAGCAGGTCGTTACCGCGGAGGGCCTGGCGACCCGGGGAGAGCTGCACCCCGTACAGCAAGCGTTCAGGAGCGAGCACGGCCTGCAGTGCGGCTTCTGCACCCCTGGAATGGTCATGGCAGCGGTCAGCCTGCTCCAGGAGAACCCGAATCCGACCGAAGAACAGGTCCGCGAGGGACTCGAAGGCAACCTGTGCCGGTGCACCGGCTATCACAACATCGTCCGCGCGGTGCTGACCGCCGCCAGCGCTGGGGCCGCCAGTGCTGTTGCCGCTAGTGCTGGGGCCGCCACTACAGCGGCGGCGCAATCCGCGACTGCCCAGGCCGAGGTGACCGCATGATCCCAGCTCAGTTCGAGTACGTGGCGGCCGACTCGGCGGCGCACGCGATCGACCTGCTCGCCCAGCACGGCGACGACGCCAAGGTGCTCGCCGGCGGTCACTCACTGCTCCCGATGATGAAACTGCGGCTCGCGGCACCCGCCGTCCTGATCGACATCGCCCGCACCGCAGGTCTGTCGGGAATCAGCCTGGACGGCGGGGAGATTGTCGTCGGTGCCACCACCAGGCATGCCGACCTCGCCTCCTCAGAACTTGTCAGGACCGAGGCACCGCTGCTGGCTCACGCGGCGTCGCTGGTCGGAGATCCGCAGATCAGGCACAGGGGCACGATCGGCGGTTCGCTCGCGCACGCCGACCCGGCGGCGGACCTGCCGATGGCGCTGCTAGTGCTCGGTGGTTCGGTCGAGATATCAGGTCCTGGCGGAACCCGTAGCGTGGCTGCTGACGACTTCTTCACCGGATTCTTCGAGACCGCCATCGCCGACGGCGAGCTGCTCACTGCCGTTCGCGTGCCGCGACAGCTGGGCGTGCCCTGGGGTTATCAGAAGTTCGTGCGCCGCGCCAACGACTGGGCGATTGTCGGCGCGGCCGCGATCGACGGCAGGATCGCGCTCGCCAACATGGGATCCACCCCGCTACGCGCTGGCGCGGCCGAACAGGCGCTGGCGGGTGGAGCCAGCCCTGCCGAGGCCGCAGAGCTAGCGGCTGAGGGCACGACGCCGGGCGAGGACATTCATGCGGACAGGGATTTCCGGTGCCATCTGGCGCGGGTGCTGACCAGGCGGGCACTCGAGCATCTTTCATAACCGGACGCACTTCGCACTCCCGGCATATAACTAGGGGTTGCAGGCGTACTTCGTGGGTCGCGGTCGCCCCGCCAGAAAGCCTGCTACTACTCTGGTGCGATCTTCAGACGTCTTCGCGGCTGAGCAGGCAGCAGGCCGGGCCGCAACCTGGGAGAGGAACAGCCCGATGACCGGACCTGTCTCGGCGGACGAATTGCGTGCCCAGCTCAAGCAAGTCGAGACCGACCTCGAAAGGGTGCGGCGCACCGCCACCGAGGTTCGCTCGGGCGTTGGCGAAGCCGAGGACCCGACCGACCGCGGATCGCTTATCCAGGCAGCCGACGAGCAGGACGCCCTAGCCGAGACGCTCGCGGCTCGCGGGGAGGAGCTGCGCCGCCGGCTCGCCGAGCTCGGCGGGTAATAGCCCCGCCTCGACGATCTGAGCAGGACTCGCTGCTCAGGTGCGGGCCGCCCGGACAAAGGCGCGAGGCCACGCTCGCTGCCAGCCTTTTCGGTTCAATTCGCAGCCAGACAATCTGGTGACTTTCTCATATCGGATTCACAACGACCCTCAATGACAGGTGCCGGCTGGGGTCTGTTGCTCCGTGGTCTCACCTGGACGCGCCGGGCGGCTCGCCCGCTCGGGATGAGACGGCTGCCCTCACGGACAGGAGGGGAATCAGGTTGAGAACACGAAGAATCCGGTGGCTGCTGCCATCCCTCGCTGGGCCAGTACTCGGGCTGGCGGTAAGCGGGATGACGATGGCCGGACCGGCCGCGGCGAGCACGCAGTCCGGGATGGCGATCGGACCGGCGAGCAAGTCCGGCGTGGCGGGCTACCTGCGCTGGGAGCCGGGCAGCGATCCGACGACCACATATAACTCGACGGGCGGCCAGGTCTTTGTCACCCAGCTCTCCGCAGGGGACACCCTGGTTACCTTCGCAGGCATCACCGGGAACGGCGGCGACGCGCAGGTATCGACCCCGGTCACGAACGCCTCGTGCAGTGTCGAATTCGTCACTCCGATCCGAGGTTTCGGCCGTTCGAGTTCAACTCGACCGGCAAAACCACCAAGCGAGCCCCTCAATCAGGCACTTAGTTCGCGCTCGGTCGGGGTCCGGAATCGCGGAATTACCCGGACCCCGGCCAGCCATTTGCCGACCCGCCCGACTTCCGCGTCGATCAATGACAATTGATCTGCGCCCACATCCTCAAACACGCCGATAGCGATCTCCCCGTCGGTACGCTGCGCCCAACCGCCGACGATCCGGCCGTTCAGCCATATGGTGGGCCCAGCGTTCCCGTTGACATCGAAGAGCGCCTTCGCGTGCGGCCCGAGGAACCAGGACCGGTCCGACCAGCCCATGACGGTCGGGTCGAGCGCCGGCAGCAGCGCCGCCCATTGCCCGGGATCAGGTGTGCTCTCCAGGTCGCCAGGCAGCACCAGCCCTCTGCCGCCGTCCAGGCCCACTTCGACTGCACCGATCTCGGCGACCGCGCGCTTGGCCTGCGTCATCGTCCAGCCTGTCCACCACTTCAGATCCGTGAGCGGCGCGGGCCCGAATGCCGCAAGCCACAGCCTGGCGAGCTCGGCTTGCGCCTGCGCCTCGCCGATCTCATCAGCCTCTTCTCGCAGCCAGTGCTCAGCGAGCACCCAGCGGTACTGCTGGGACAGCCAGGTTCCGATCGGTCTGCCGCGCACGACCTTGCCCTGGGCGGCCAGAACGAGCAGTACCCGGCTTGTGATCGTCTGGGTGGACTGATAAGACTTTCCGGCTGCCAGGATCAGCTTCGTCTTCAGCCTGGGCTCTGCCGCGGACAACTCCGCCGCCGTGGCCGATCCGCCTCGGTCAGCGAGCACGCGAAGCACCGATCGTTCGACGTCGGCCAGCCATGGGTCAGGATCAGCGACGTCCGTCGCGTCGGTCAGATGCTTGATCAGCCTGGCCCGCTGGTCTTTCGCGAGCCGGTCAGTCGTGGACGCCTGCACGACCGGCACTATTCCGGCCGGTACCACGAACACGGTCCGCCGCATCGCGAGCATGCGGATGAGATCGCGCCGCTCATACAACGACGCCTCGATGCCGCTCGCCGGCGCCGGCTGTGCCGTCCTGGCCACAATCGACAGATAGACGGTCGCCGGGTCGGTGGAATGCAGCGCCACCAGCCTGCCCGCGACGGCTGCGGGATCGGGAGGATCCCCGCCGACCTGGGCAGACGGCGCCAGCGCGTGCCGCGCAGCGAGCCGCCGCCGACGCTCCGCATCATCGACCCGATACATGCCTCTTATGATCTCCTGTCCGTCTGACAATGAGGCAAGTCCTTGGTGCCGTAGCGCCGCGCAAATGTGCTCAGAACGCGATCCGCGCCGGGTTAACCTGCGCGGCTATGGAGCAGAATCTGCCGCGGCGCTGGGGCACCGCACGCAGGGTCGCGCTGATAATTGCCGGCTCCGTCATCTTCGGCGTCGTGATGGCCTGGATCAAGGGCAACGGCGCGGGTCTCAGCGACGCCGTGGGTAACATCAGCGCCACGTGGCTGCTGCTGCCCTTCCTGGCTGGTGCCGCCGCCGGTAGCCGCCACCTGATTATCGGCGCGCTCTTCGGCCTATCCGCCACGCTCGCGGCGCTGACAGGCTTTTATTTCGCAGAGAGCTTCGTGCTCGATCTGGGCGAGCATCCATGGCTGACCGACCTTTCGCTCACGATGGGAGCGATCCGGTACTACGCAGAGGCAGGCCTCCTGACCGGCCCGCTCTTCGGTGCGCTTGGATTGTGGTGGCGGCAGCGCCGATCGTTGGTGGCGGCCAGCCTGATCGCCGTGGCCTTCGTCCTGGAGCCGGCCGCGTGGTGGCTGTACGGCATCCAGATCGGCGGCGGAGCCGCCTACCCGGTTCCCGCCTACCCGGCGCTCTGGCTGGGCGAGATCACGATCGGAGTCGCCGGCTTCGTCCTGCTGCGCCATTTCACCCGGCGGCAAGCCGGTCCTGCGCAGCGGGCGTCCTAGCCGATTCAGGTGAGCCGCGCCATCGTCGCATTCGACGAGCTTGTCGCTGAGGCGGTTTCCGCCCCGTTCACCGGATGGGACTTCAGCTGGCTCGACGCCCGCTCGAGCACCAAAGACCTGCCCTGGAGTTACTGCGCCGAAGTGGGCAGGTATTCCGCAAGGGCCCGCACCATGCTCGACATGGGTACTGGCGGTGGCGAAGAGCTGGCCAGGATTAGACCAAGGCCGGCCCTAACCATCGCCACCGAGTCGTGGCGGCCGAACGTACCGGTCGCGGCGCGACGGCTAAAGCCGCTCGGGATCCCTCTCGTTCACTGCGACGGCGCGCCGGACAACATGAGCGACGAAGGTCTCTCCGCCGTTACCGACCGGGCCGGCCTCCTCCCGTTCGCGGACGGCGCTCTCGATGTGGTGATCAACAGGCACGAGTCGTTCCGCGCGGACGAACTGGCGCGCGTCCTCGCACCTGGCGGCAGGTTCGTCACTCAGCAGGTCGACTATCACAGCGATGCCGCCCTGTTCGAGCTGCTTGGCCTCGATCCTCCCGACGAACCGCAAACCTGGCTTCCGCTGGCCACAGCACAACTAACCGAGGCCGGCCTGACTGTTGCTCATAGCGAGGCCGGTGAAGGGGTCAGGTATTTCGCGCACATCGGAGCCGTCATCTACTACCTGAAAGTCGTCGGCTGGGAGATACCGCAGTACAACCTGGAGGCATTCCTGCCCGTGTTGCGGGCAGCGTGGGAGAAGCCCGGCACGTGGCCGCTGCCAGTGAGCGGCCGACGGTTCATCGTGGTGGCTAAGAACGCCGCCACGACGGCGTAGCGTCAGAGGCGATAAGTAAGGTACGGACCGGCGGTATCGGTGCAGCCTGTCCGCCCCGAGCGGCGAGGTTCGAGGAGGCAGCTGGTGGGCGACGCGGCCCATTCCAGAATGCTGGTCATCATGGGCTCAGGCGAGACGAGCCCGACCATGGTCACCATTCACAAGGCGCTGCTGGCACGGCTTGGAGCAGGGAATCTTACGGCGGTGTTGCTCGACACCGCCTATGCGTTCCAGGAGAACGTCGGCGACATCTCGGCCAGGGCTCAGGCCTACTTCGCGCGCAGCGTCGGGTTGAAGGTGAGCGTGATCAGCGATGCTGACCTGCCGCCAGAGCAGAACCCCGAAGCACCTGCCGGGCTGGCCGCGATCCGGTCAGCCGACTGGGTCTTCGCAGGACCCGGCAGCCCGTCATATGCGCTGGCGAGGTGGCGTGGCGGGCCAGTCGCCGACGCGCTGCGCGAGCGCATCGCCGCTGGAGCCGGGCTCACCGTGATCGCCTCGGCCGCGGCAGCAGCGACCGGAATCGTGGCGGTGCCCGTCTATGAGATCTACAAGGTGGGCGCGGACCCGCACTGGCTGGATGGCCTTGACTTGTTCGGCGTGCTCGGGCTCAAGGTTGCCGTCATCCCGCACTATGACAACGCCGAGGGCGGCACTCACGACACCAGGTTCTGTTACCTCGGCGAGCGCAGGCTGGCGATCCTTGAGCGCGAGCTTCCCGAAGACGCGGCCGTCTTGGGCGTAGACGAGCACACCGCCCTGATATTGGACCTGACGACCGCGGCGGTCGAAGTCGTCGGACGCGGCGGTGCGACGGTGCGGAAGGCGGGCATCAGCACGGTACTTCCTGCGGGCACCGTGACGACGCTGGATGACCTGCGCAGCCTGGTCCGCAGCGGTATCCCGGCCGCAGGCGGCGTCGCCGCTTGCCAGCGCACGGACGGCGACGGCGCGGCGAAAGAACCCGTGCAGGGCGACGATCAGGTCCAGCCGGCGAGGGCGCTCAACGAGGTCACCACGGACGCGGAGGGGCGCTTCGCCGCGGCCACGCGCGATCGGGACAGCGCGGCAATGGTATCGGCCATTCTTGACCTGGAGGCGGCGATCGAGGCCTGGGCCACCGACACCGACGAGAACGACGACTCCGACCGGGCCAGGGCGGTGCTCAGAGGATTGGTCACGCGGCTCGGCCGCAGCGCCGAGCAGGGTCTGGCCGATCCTGCCGACCGGCTGCGCCCGGCGGTCGGGCCGCTCATCGGGCTCAGGGAAGCACTGCGAACTGACCGCGCCTACGCCGCAGCCGACGTGATCAGGGACGCGCTTGCGGCCGCGAGCATCGAACTTAGGGACACGCCGGACGGCACCCGCTGGGACGTCATCAGCAACCAGTAGCACGGCTTTCCATTCCAAGCAGTAACCGGGACCCGTCAGCGCCAGCGTATGTAACTTGACTGTTAATTAAAGAAGCTGTTACATAAGAGCCATGGAAGCCTTCGCGGCGCTGGCTGATCCGACGAGGCGCAAGATCGTCGAGTTGCTCGCAGAGCGGGACAGGGACGCCGGAGAGCTGGCCGCATCCTTCCCGGTGAGCCGGCCCGCTGTCTCGCGTCATCTGCGAGTGCTCAAGGAGAGCGGTTTGGTGACAGTCAGTCCCCGCGCTCAGCGCCGGGTGTTCTCGCTTGATCCCCGCCCGCTCGACGAGCTCGCGTCATGGCTCGACCGGTACCGCTCCTTCTGGAGCCAGCGACTCGACGCCCTCGAGACCGAGCTGGCCCGCAGCCGACGGCTGCGAACGCAACCGCCACGAACGGAAAACCCATGAGCGACTTCGGAATAGCGTCCATGCACGAAAGCCACGCGTCTATCAGGTTCGAGCGGCAATTGAAGGCCTCCGCGGAGGAGGTGTGGGCCGCGCTCACGCAGCCGGACCCGATGAGCCGCTGGCTCGGCGCCGAGGTCAGGATTCAGGCCGAACCCGGCGGTGCTGTGCAACTGCGCTGGCCGGGAGGCGAGCAGATGACGGGTTCGATCCTGCGTTGCATTCCGCCGCGCCTGCTCGAGTACTCCTGGAAGGAGCGCGAGGAAGAGGCCGAATCTGTGGTGACGTTCGAGGTGTCGCCCGCCGGGTCGGGGGCCGGTCTGCGCGGCCCGCCTGGCTGACAACTCCCTATTGTGAACACCGGCGCTCTTGTCAGGCGGGCATGCCCGGAGATCAGTTACCTCGGCGGGTTGTTCTATTTCGCGCCGCAGACGCTAGCACGCGCCGCCGAACTTGGGTTTGAGCCCGTCGCAGTTCTATTTCGTCGGCCGTGCTGGCGTGCTCGGGAATGTCAGTGCCGCTGTCGCCGACAGCGCGCTGGGGTACTTCGCCCCGTCCGTCGTTGCGCGGCACTGGAACGCCGCGAGCAAAGTCCTGCCGCCATCGGAGATCGCTGCGGCTTATCTGGAATGCTGCCGGGAATTCGGCCGCCGCTACCTGGGCGGCGAAGACTGGCTCGGGCCGTTCTGCGCGGCCGCCGAACCGGTACTGAAGGCGGCTAGCCCCGTGGCACTTCCATTGTTCGCCGCGGTCAAGGCGCTACCCCTGGCCGAGGATCTTGCGGCGAGGGCGATGCAGCTGGTGACCTTCTTGCGCGAGTTTCGCGGTGGCGTTCACCTGATGGCGATCGTCGCATCGGGTCTTGAGCCTCGAGTCGCGCACTGGCTAACCAGGCCCGACGCATGGGAGAACTTCGGCTACCAGCCTGGCGACATCCCTGAGGTGGGTGAGGAGCACCGGGAGAGGCTGATGCGGGCCGACAAACTCACTGATCAACTGACCGCACCAGCCTTCTCAGTGCTCGATGAATCAGCGAACGAAGCGCTGCTGACTGGGCTCAAGGTCATGCGAGTCAGGTTGCCGCTGCCTGAATTCCCCGGCTAGCCCGCCGCCGCGCGCTGCCCTCCTGCCTGCGACTGCGGCTACCTTTCTCGACGGCTGCAATATTCCTCGAACTGCAGTTCCTTGAGATCAGAAACTGTCAGTGGGGGTCGCTAGGATAATCGAAGAATCCAGGATGGAAGGGAGGACGCGAATGACCACCATCATCGACACGCCACCTCCCAGCGGACCGGCCGGGCCTGGAGCTTGCGGCGACTCGCCGTCCGCGACGCCCGGCGGGCTGTCCTGGATTTGGGAACTCGATCTGGACGCCGTCCTCGCCGCGCTCACCGGCACCCCACCCTGGCTCCGCGCCACGCGTCCCGGCACCCAGCCCCCCGACCCCGACGACTGCGACCCTGCGCAGCAGGAGGAGCGGGACCCGGAGGCTGATGAGGCCGAGTACCAGGAAGCCAGCGAAGCCGGCCGGGTCCGCACCACGATGCTCGGATACGTCGCCGGGAGGGTCGCCGAGACCCTTCCCACCGGCCCCGGCCTGGCCGCCTGGCTCGCCCACGCCGAGGCCAATCAGCTCGAGGACGGCGCCCTCGCCGGAATCGCCGCCGCATACCACCGAATGGCCGCCTGGGCCGCCGCGGGGGAACTCGCCGCCGTCGCTCAGATCGCATCCCGGTCCGCCGAAACTGACCGGCGCGCCAGTGCCGACCAGACGGGACGGCCGGATCGGGTCACCGCCGACGCCGCCGCGCAGGTCAGCCTCGCCCTCGCCATCTCCCGCGACACCGCCACCTCCTGGACCGACTTCGCCATCACCCTGACGTGGCGGCTCCCGCTCACCTTGTCCGCCCTAGCGGCCGGGCAGATCGACCTCACCCGCGCCCGGATGATCGCGCGGATGACCAAGTCGCTCAGTGATGAGCAGGCCCGCCAGGTCGAAGCCGCAGTCCTCGGCCACGCCGGGTCGCTCACCCCCGGCCAGCTCCACGCCGCGCTGCGCCGCGCGGTGATCAAGGTTGACTCCGACGGCGCGGAGCGACGGCGGGAGCAGTCCGAGCGGGACGCCGCCGTGACCATCTACCCTGACGACGAAGGCACCGTTACCCTCGCCGGGCGTTCCCTGCCCGCCGTCGAGGCAGCCGCCGCCATGGCCAGGATCACGGCCCTCGCCAAAGCCATGAAAGCTGACGGCGCCAGCCACCAGATGAACTGGCTCCGCGCCCAGGCCTTCCTCGGCCTCCTCCTCGGCACCCTCACCCCGCCCGCTGAACCCGGCGGACCCGATGGCCCCAGCAACCCCGACGAACCGAGCGAGCCCGGCGGGCCCGGCGAAGGCGGCAAGCCGTCGCCAAGCGAACCGTTCCCGCCCAGTGGCCCATCCGGGGGACAGTCTCCGGCCGGCGGTCACCCGTCCTGGCCTGGCATCCAGCCGGACCTGCCTTGGAACACCGCCGTAGGCGCGGCGCCGGCCGGGCTGCTGAACCTCACCGTCCCCCTCAGCACCCTCACCGGCACCTCGGCGACCTCTGGCCAGCTCACCTGGCTCGGCATCATCACCGCCAGCCAAGCCCGCCACCTCGCCGAACTCGCCGCCCGCCACGGCGCCGCCCAGTGGCGCGTCGTCATCGTTAACCATTCCGGCCGCGCCATCGCCGTCACCCGCATCCCCCGATCCCGCAGCCCCGGCAGCAGAGACAGCCCCGGCAGCAGAGACCGCCCCGGCAAGACGAGCACAGGGTTCATCCGGTGCGTCACCCTCGTCACCGGCACCCAGCAACTCGCGAACCCGCCGCCAACAAAAGACCCACAGACCCGGGTTCGCGACCCCGAGCTTGCCAGGATCCTCGACCAGGCCCTCATAGTCGCTCAGCGCGCCGCCCAGGAAGCCACAGAACGAGCCACGGAAGACCAGCGCACCGGCGGATGCGCCCACCAGCTCGCCACCCCGACCTACCGGCCACCACCCCGGATCGCCGAACTCGTCACCGCCCGCGACCAGACCTGCCGCTTCCCGCCCTGCCGCCGCCCAGCCGAAATGTGCGACCTCGACCACGCTCAGCCGTACCACCTAGGCGGACCCACCTGCGCCTGCAACATCGGCGCCGAATGCCGCACCGACCACCAGCTCAAGCAAGACCCCCGCTGGACACTCACCCAGACACCCGGCGGCGAATTCAGGTGGACGACACCCACCGGCAGGACCTATATCAGCCGCCCCGACCCCTACTTCCTCTAGCAGGAGCCCGCGTGTCGGTCGGCGTCAGCTCGCCGACCAGGCGAGCGGCAGCGAGTTAATTCCGTAGATTCCCTCGACTCCGCCGAGCTGCTCGGTCCCGGCCACCCGCAGGCCAGGCAGCCGCGGGGCGAGAAACACGAGGGCCTCCTCGAGTTCCGCCCTTGCGAGGTTCTGGCCGAGGCAGAAGTGTGCGCCGGCGCCGAACGTCAGCACCCGCTCACCGCCGCCGGACGTCTCCGCGGTGATGTCGAACTCCTCACCGGGCCCGGCTTCGCGGTTGGCCCGCTCGGCGCAGACCGCGACGATGGTGCCGACCGGGAAGATCACGCCGCGGTGCTCGAGTTCTTCGGTGCAGATGCGCGCGGTGAACGGCGTGATCGGCTCGTACCTGAGCACTTCATCGACGGCGCGCGTGACCAGTTCCGGTCGTTCCCGCAGCGCCTGCCATTGCGCGGGATGGCTGGCGAACAACCGCAGCGCATGGGCCAGTTGCGCTGACGTGGTGTCGACGCCGCCGGCCAGCACGTTCAGCACCAGGTTCACGCACTCGGGCCCGGACAGCCGCTCGCCTTCTTCCTCGGCCCGCAGCAGTGTGCTGATCAGGTCGTCGGCCGGCTCGCGGCGGCGCAGATCCAGCAGGTCGTTGACGTAGTCGTAGAGCTCGCAGACGGCCTGCTCAATCTGCTGCGGCTGCTCGGCGAGCGCCCGGATATCGAACTGCTGTTGCACCAGGCTGGACAGCCGGTGCAGCACCGCTGCGTCCTGCTGCGGTGCGCCGATGACCGCGGCGATCGTTCTGGCCGGGAACGGCCCGGCGAACCAGGACACAAACTCGCACTCGTTGCTGTCCCCCAGTTCTGCCCACAGGGCGCCGGCGATCTCGCGCATGGCTGGCCGCCACCTGGCAGCGGCCCGCGGCGTGAAGGCCGGAGAGACCAAGGACCGCAACCTGCGATGTCGATCGCCGGTCAGGTTCAAGATATTGGCCTCGATCTGTTCGGCGAGCCGACCGCCAGTTATGCCGAAGAGCTCGGCGATCTCGCGGCCGGGAAAGGCCGTCTGCCTAGCGCGGAGGAAGAACTCACCGGCCTCGCGATCAAGCACGATGTAGGAGATTGGCGACTTGACCAGCCAGCCGTGCTCCCGCGCTGCTGCGAGCCGCTCGTGATAGGCGTCGCCCGCCAGCCCGGCGTCGGAGATGTCGAATTCCGCAAGCTCCAGGTCCCCGACTAGCTCCGCCATCGCGCCGCCTCTCCACTGCGCCGCAGCGACCTGGCTGCCGCGTCCCGTTCCCTTTTGTGCGCAACGGTACCTCCGCCTAGCGTCACCAAAAAGCTGACGCCGGATCGATCTTCTGGCCGGCGCTCTCGAAGCCTTCCAACCTTACGGTCGGGGCATGGACGTGATCGTTTGCACCGGCCTGACGAAGCGGTTCGGGGGCACTACCGCGGTTGACGGGTTGCAGCTGCGGGTCGGGACCGGGCAGGTCTACGGCTTCCTCGGCCCCAACGGCGCCGGGAAGACGACGACCATCCGGATGCTCCTCGGACTCATCTCGCCGACCGCAGGGCAGATCGAACTGCTCGGCGCGCGGCTGCCCGACCCGCGTGCGACAGGGCGAACCGGATCAATGATCGAGGAGCCGGCCTTCTACCCGTGGCTCACCGGGCGTCAGAACCTGCAGGTCCTCGGTGCGACCAGCAGCCGCAGTTGCGCCGGGCAGATGGACGCGCGCGAGATCGCAAGTGTGCTCGGACTGACCGGTCTGACCGACGCCGCGGCCAAGAAAGTCAGGACGTATTCGCAAGGCATGCGCCAGCGCCTCGGCGTCGCCGCAGCGATGCTCGGCAGGCCGCCGCTGCTGATCATTGACGAGCCGACGAACGGGCTCGACCCGTCGGGCATCAGGGATATCCGCGAATTGCTGCGCAGGCTGGCCGCAGATGGCACCACGGTCTTCCTGTCCAGTCACTTGCTCGCGGAGGTGGAGCAGGTGTGTGACCGAGTCGCGGTCATCGTCTCTGGCCGGCTCGTCGACGAGGGTCCGCCTGCCACGCTCGGCGTCATCAGGCGCCGGGTCAGGGTCCGCGTCGATCCCGCGGACACCGCAGCCGCGGTCCGGCTGCTTGCGCGGTGGCCGACGGCCCGCTCGGCAGACTCCGGACCCGAATTCGTCATGGCGCACGACAGCGGCAGGGACATAAACGCCGCGCTCGTTGCCGGAGGGGTAATCGCCGAGTCGGTGGCCACTGAGCAGCCCGCGCTCGTAGACCGGTTCCTTGAGCTGACCCAGCCAGCCACGTCCGCGGAGAGGGAGAACGATCGTGATGTCGCTGCTGCGGGCTGAGTTCCGCAAGCTGTCCAGGCCGCTCGTCTGGAGTTCCGCCCTGACGATCGTGTGCTTCTGCGTGCTGATCACCTGGGGCGCCGCGAACAACGCAAGGGGCGGACTGGCGAGCCCGCGGATCCCGGATGTCTGCGATCACGCGGCGACGGCCCAGTGCAGGCACGTCTTGGCACAGGCGCACGCCACGGCAAAGGCTGCCGCCGCGGCCACGAGCGCGCTGGCCCAGCCCGGTGAGATCGGGCACGTCGCTGCGGGAATGCTCGCGTCGTTGCCCGGGCTGGTGCTGATCGCGCTGGTGGCCGGCGGCCATTGGGGTGGTGAGTGGGGGCTGCGGACGATCAGGCAGCTGCTCAGCCGCCAGGGCCGGCGCGGCCTGGTGCTCGCCGCGAAATGGCTCACTATCTGGTCGGCCGGAGTGGCGACCATGATGGGCTGCTGGGTGGTGCTGGCGCTGGCTGGGTCGCTGATCGTATCTCGCGCCGGGCTGCCCGCGACCCACGCCGGCCTTTGGGCCGGACTAGCGTCCTCGGCCGTCGCGATCGGCCGTGCCGCGGCCGTGCTCGGGCTGTTCGCCGCCGTCGGCACCGCAGCAGGAGCCATCGGCCGCGGGCAGCTGGCCACGACAGCACTCACCGCGGGCGTGTTCTTGCTGGCACTCCTGCTAGCCGGCATCGCCAGCGTGGGCAAGCTCTCCCCCGCCTCGTTCGTCCAGGCGTGGATGGGCTTCGGGAGCAACGGCTACCTGCCAACCAACTTCTGGAGCAGGTTTACTGGCGGCGGCCAGCACCTCGGCCAGCTCGCTGGCCTCGGCGGGATGGCCATCACCGCCGCCCTGGCCGGCCTGGCGGCTCGTTGGCGGTTCGCGGCGGACGTAACGGTATGAGCCGATCGGACCCCGGCGGCACGCTGCGGAAACGTTACCCGTCCCGCGCGCCGTGTGCGACGTATCGTCAAGGCATGTCCCGAGCTCTTGCCTGGCGCCTCACACCGGCGACCGCCGACCGCATGATCGTGGCGGGCCTGGCGATCTGGGCGCTGTTCGACGTGCCGTGGTGGTGGCGGCCGCCAGGCCACGGGGGGCCGAACCTGGCCATCGCGGGCCTGGTCGCGCTCGCCGCCCTGCAGTCGGTCCCATTCGGTTGGCGCCGACAGCAACCAGCCCTGGTGCTCGCCCTGACGGCGGCCGCGCTCGGTGTCAAGTTCGCCCTGCACCTGAACCTGTGGTCTGCCAGCGCCGCGGTGCTCACAGCCGCCTACGGCCTCGGCGCTTATGGCAGCCGGACCCTCCGTCTGGGGGCCCGCGTCCTGGTGGCGCTGGCAGTTGTCGCGGCGATCATCACCCTGCAGGCGATCGACGGGAACCATACGGTCGCCATCGCGTGCGCGCTGTTCGCCACCGCGCTCGCCGTCGGCGAGATCACCGCAGCCCACAGAGAGCTGGTCACGAGCCTGGCCAGGCAGGCCTACGACGAAGAGCTGGCCAGCCTGGCCCGCGAGGTGCACGACGTGGTGGCGCATCAGCTCAGCGCGATCGCGGTGCAGGCCGGTGCGGCCAGGTTCGCTGCGGCCGGCGACCCCGGGGCCGCCGTCACCGCCATAGCCACGATTGAACAGGGAGCTCGCGAGGGACTCGACGAGCTCAACGCGCTGGTCCGCAGGATGCGACCAGCCGATGAGCCATGTCGGCCTCCCCTGCTGCGGGATGTCCCCGGACTGATCTCGCGCGCCAAGCAGGCTGGCCTGCGCGCCGAGCTCACGGTCGATGGCGAGGCCCGGGCGCTAGCCGATGATGTCGAGCTGGCCGGGTACCGGGTGGTGCAGGAAGGCCTGACCAACGCGATCCGCTACGCGGCAGGAGCGACCGCTGCCGTGCGGCTGCGCTACAGCGGAACCGGGATCCTCATCGAGGTGACTGACGACGGACCCGTCGGCGCAGGCCCGGACGCGGGGCGCGGCGGTGGCTCGGGACTCAGCGGCCTGCGTGAGCGCGCCAGGCTGCTCGACGGCCAGTTCGAAGCCGGGCCCTGCCAGCAGGGCTTCGTTGTCCGCGCGTTCCTGCCGAGCCCGCCATGACCACCAGGATCCTTATCGCCGACGATCAGCCACTGGTGCGAGCGGGCGTGGCTCAGCTCATCGGAACTCAGCCCGACCTTCAGGTCATCGGCGAGGCAGCCGACGGGCTGCAGGCGGCCAGCAGCGCCGCGGTGCTGAGGCCCGACGTGGTCGTAATGGACGTGCGGATGCCGGAGATGGACGGGATCGAGGCCACCAGGCAGGTCGTCGCGCTCACGCCTGACCCGCCGCGCGTCGTGCTGCTCACCACGTTCGATCTGGACGAGTACGTCTTCAGCGGCCTGCTGGCCGGTGCCAGCGGGTTCCTGCTTAAGCACGCGCCGCCTGAGGAGATCGTGCTCGCGATCAGGGCCGCGGCGGCAGGCGATGCCCTCGTCTCTCCCGCGCCGATGCGGCGCCTGGTCGAGCATTTCGTCAGCGGCCGTCCGGCGGCCGCGCCGGACCTCAGTCAGCTCACCGACCGCGAGCAAGAAGTGCTCGGCCTGCTGGTACGCGGCCTGTCGAACGCCGACATCGCCAGGACCCTCGTGATCGGCGAAGCCACCGCGAAAACGCACGTGAGCCGGATCCTGACCAAGCTCATGCTGCGCGACAGGGCGCACGCGGTGGTCTACGGCTACGAGACGGGACTGGTACGGCCCGGCGACAGCGAACTGCCAGGGCGGCCGCGCCGCTAGCCGCAGGGCGACTAGCCTGCGCTTCAGCGCTCAGACCTGGCCGACTGCCAGCGCCTCGGCGATCGCATTCACGCAGGCGACCGTCTGACCATAGAAGTCCTCGTCCCAGGCGACCGGCCAGGTGGACAGCTTGGCGACCACGGTCTGCGAAGGGACGTGCACGAACACGCTCTGCCCGTTGATCCCGCTCCCGTGGTAGAACGGCAGGGCGGGCTCGCGAACCCACCAGCAATTCCGGTAATGGCCGCCTGCCGGGTATCCCTCCCGCTCGTCACCCTCGGCGAACGCACGCGGTCCGTCGGGGGCGCCGCGGATCGTATCGTCGATCCACCACGCAGGCACCACCTGGCGATGCCCGGAGCGGCCGCGGCGCATGAACAACAGCCCGAACCTGGCCAGATCCCGCAGCGTAGCGCTGACACCGCCGTCTGCCATCGGGTTGCCGAGCCGGTCGACGGTGATCTCGGCGTCGAACTCGGCACCCATCGGCTGCCACAGCTCACGGCTGATCAATTCGTGCAAGCGCTCGCCTGCGGCACGTTCGATCACCCAGGCGAGCACGTCGGTGAGGATCGACCGGTACCGGAAGGGACCGCCGTGCGGGCCGTCGTTCTGGAGCGTGCCGAAGTACGTGATCGCGTCGGCGGCCCCGAGACCGGCTGCATGATCGCCGTCGGCCGGCCGCCACAGATAGATCCGCTCGTAGCTGCGCACATCGGCGTCGAGGTCTGCGTAATCCTCGTTGAACCGTGTCCCTGCCCTCATGTCGAGCAGGTGCTGCACCGTCGCGCCGGCGAACGACGTGCCCGCGAGCTCGGGCACGATCTTCGACACCTCGGCGGCCGGGTCGAGCGCACCGCGGCCGGCGAGTATCCCGGCGACCGTCGAGGTGACCGATTTCGACACCGACATCAGCAGGTGCGGCGTCTCCGGTCGCATGCCGTTGAAATACTGCTCGGTGATCACCGCGCCGCGGTGCAGGACCAGGAATCCGTCGGTCCATGTCCGGTCGAGGAACTCACCGACCGTCAGCTTCTGTCCTTTGAAGGAGAACGCAAGACGCGCGAGCTCGCGTTCTTTCCTCGGCAGCGGTCGCCGGGCGCCGGTCTTCCTGGCGATCCGGGCGCTGGGGATCAGTTCCCGCACGTGCTGGAATGCCCATCTGTTGAACGGCGGGTCCTGCCAGTTCGCCAGCGTGACCTGTGAACCACCTTGTCCGGTCACAGGGCGGGCCGCGGGCCTGAGGAGTTCAGCCAGGGCAAGCGTGCCTCGTGCGCTGCCGCGACGCGGAAGGCGGTGACGTCGTCATAGGTCTTGCCGACAACCGCGAGGCCGGTCGGCACCCCGTCTTTCGACAGCCCGGACGGAACGTTGAGCACCGGGCACCGGCTGGCGATGTTGAACGGCAGCGTCATCATGACGTCCAGCCACTGCTTGGCTCGCCTGCCGTTCACTTCGATCACGTCGCCGGTGTCGTACTCGGCGGGCAGCGCCGGGACCGCGAATGTCGGGCAGACCAGCGCGTCATGGTCCTCGAGAATCTGGCCGAGCGGAGCGTAGAACTCGCCCTCGAGCATCAGGCCCGCGTAGAAATCGTCCTTGCTGACCTTCTCCGACCCGGCGACCAGCCGGCGAACGTAGGACGTCATCTGATCGCCGTACTGATCGGCGAGCTCCTTCATCGAAGCGCCGAAGATCATGCCAAAATGAATGTCCACCGTCCTCGCGATGGTCTCGAGGTCCCACGGCAGCTCGACCTCATGCACGGTGGCGCCGGCGTCGCGCAGGCGATCGGCGGCCGCGAGGGTGTTCGCCGCGACATCGGCATCGACGTTGTAGCAGCCCAGATCGACCGAGAGCGCGATCCGCATCCCCTCGATGCCTTCAAGCGCGCCGGGTATCTCTAGCTTGGGCCGCACCGAGGCGACGTCGCTCGGATGCGGCCCGGCGATGACGTTTTCCAGCAGCGCGCAGTCGGCCACGGTCCTGGCGATCGGGCCCTCATGGCAGTAATGGTCGAGGTTGAACGGCGGAACCTCGGGCACCCGGCCGTACGGCGGCTTGAACCCGACAACGCCGCTGAATGACGACGGGATCCTGATCGAACCGCCGATGTCGGAGCCGGTCGCCAGCGTGGTAGAACCGGCCGCGAGCGATGCAGCGGATCCGCCGCTCGAGCCACCTGGCGAGAACGCGGTGTTCCACGGGTTCCTCGTCACACCCCAGAGCTTGGTCCACGTCACCGGTGCGCTGGAGAATTCCGGGGTCGTGGTCCTGGCGTGTACGATCCCGCCGGCGTCGATGATCCGCTGCACGAACGCGGCCGTCTCGGTGGCGACCACATCACGCAGCGGGAGCGAGCCGAGCGTGTTGCGCTGCCCGGCGATCGGCGCCTCCTCCTTGACCGCTACCGGCAGCCCGTCGAGGGGCCCGATCGGCTCGCCGCGTCTCGCGTAGCGCCCCTCCGCCGCCTTCGCGGCATCCAGCGCCTCGTCGAACCGCGTCTCTGCGAACGCGTTGATCACAGGCTCGACCACCTCCGCGCGGGCGATCAAAGCCTCGAGCAACTCCACAGGCGAGAGTTCCTTGCTGCGGAACTTGGCCAGCGCATCGGTCGCGGACAGGTAATGCAGGTCGGTCATGACGCGGTGGGCTCCTCCCCCGTCGTGTCGGCGGTGCTGACCCCGGGGGGCAACCCCCCGGATCCCGCCGCGGCGTCGGCACGCAGTGCCCCGCGCCGCGGCTTCCAGCCCGGTCGTGGCACGCTCGCACGCAGCCGCTTGGTGTAGTCGTCCTGCGGGTCGTCCAGAACGCGCGCCGTCGGCCCCTGCTCGACGACGACGCCGCGATGCAGCACGATAGCGTCGTCGGTGAGCTGGCGCACCACCGCCAGGTCGTGGCTGATCAGCAGATAGGACACGCCGGTCGAGTCGCGGATGTCGGCGAGCAGGTTCAGCACCTGAGCCTGAATGGACACATCGAGCGCGGCGACGGACTCGTCGAGGATCAGCACACGCGGCTCGGCGGCAAGCGCCCGCGCGATCGCGACCCGTTGCCGCTGCCCTCCTGACAGCGCTCTGGGCAGCGCGCGGGCTTGCCGCTGGTCAAGGCCGACCAGCTCGGTCAGCTCCTCGATCCTGGCCTTGCGCTGCGGGCTGGCCCAGCCGTGGTGCAGCTTGAGCACCTCGTCGATCGTTGCCTCGGCGGTCTGGCGCGGATCAAGGCTGGTGTACGGGTCCTGGAAGACGATCTGCACCTCGCTGCCGCGGCGGCGCCGTTCCCTGGCCGAGCGGGCCGGTGTGGACCGGTCCCGTCCGCATGCGGTAATCGATCCGGCGGTGGGCCGCTCAAGGCCGACGATCATCCGTGCGATCGTGGTCTTGCCCGATCCTGACTCCCCCACGATCGCCAGTGACCTGGCCTCCTGAACCGCGAAGCTGACGCCGCCGACCGCGACGAGCTCACCGAAATCCTTGCGCAGATCGCTGACTTCAAGCACGGGCTGATGGCCGTTGGCAGCCGAGTTCTGCTGGGACGGCTTGGCAAGCGGAGC
>DATAEH010000109.1:0-47369 GCA_036258115.1 Streptosporangiaceae bacterium | reverse complement strand
CGGCGGCGCTGCCGTCCGCGGCGGCACTGGTAGCCGGGGCACGGGCGGCGTATGCGGCGGCGGCACCGGCATCGGCGGCAGCGGCGGCAGGGGCGGTGGCGGCGAAGCCGGGCCTGGCGGGCCGGCGCTGCCAGGGGGCGGCGCCGCGGACCGCGGCCAGGACGGCGTCGAGGTCCAGTTCCCAGGTCCACGACAAGCCGCCGTAGCCAGGCTCCGGGAAGACGCCCGCCGCCTCAGCGGAGCCGCCGGGGTCGCCGGGGGCGGTCGCCTGGATGCTGTTCGTCATTGGCGGCCTCCCTTCCGTGGCCTGGTTTCTTCGATTATCTTAACGACTGCCACTGACAATTTTCCGGTCCAGGGAACGACAGTTCGATAAGGCATAGTTGACTTGCTGCGCGCCGATTCCCGAGTCGGTCTGGTGTCCGCCAGTTGACGTTACGATTACTTCGGAGGCGGCCACATGCTCAGGAGACTCGCGATCGTGGCATCGCTCGCCTTCGCGGCCTTGGTCGTGGGCGTCATGGTGACGAATTCCGGCCCGCGCAGCTTCGTCGATGGCGAGGAATTCGTACTGGCCGCCCACAGCAGCGACGCCACCCGCCTTGCAGCGCTGGCGAGAAGCCTGCATGTCCAAAGGGGTGCGGGTCCGAGTCTTGCACGGGGACACGCTCCAGGTCGTCGGCCACGGCAGCCGGCACGGCGCGGCTGGGGCTTTGAATGAGGTTGCTACCCAAGTAAGGAAGGCAATCAATCGAATGCCGGGCGTGACGCTCCGGGGCGTGCTGCCCTTCGGTCACGCGCTCGCGCGCCTTCGGGGCAACGCGCTGCAGACCGGTGCGATCGGGCTCCTCGCCGGACTAGGTGCCGGGCTCGGGCTTATCGTGCCCTCAAGGGCACGCCGGACGCCAGTCAGGATGACCGGTCACCTGTGATGCCCGCCGGACACGACCCCAATTAGCCGGCACCCGGAGCCACCTGACCGTCCCAGAGTTGGGTGAGGGCCCGGTTCCGCTCAGGTCTAGAGAGCCCTCGCAGGTCGGCCACGCCGCGCTCGTTGACGATGACGTCCACGTCGTGGGCGGGGGTCGACACGGGTCGCGATAGCCGCCTGACCAGCGTTGGCTGCCCGTGATGTGTGGTGGGCACGGCGACTATGCTCAGGCCGCCCACCGATCGCGCGGCTGCCGCGGCGTAGTCGGGGTGGCCGCCGATCCCGCCGAGCGCCGATGCGGCGGTGCCCTCGACGTTGACCTGGCCGTCCACGTCGATCTCGACGGCCGTGTTCACCGCGAACAGCGGGTCCGCGGACAGCCTGCCCAGGTCGTGGGTGTATTCGAGCGGATGCAGCAACGGCTTGCCGTCCGCCCACGCAAACAGCCGGGACCCGCCTGCCAGGTACGACGCGACCGGCGTCCCGGCGATCAGGCCGCGCTCGTCCAGATCAACGACGGCTTCCGGCAGCATTCCCGAGTCCAGCCGGACAGGCACGGTGAGCTCGCGCAGCAAAGCAGTCGCAACCGGGCTCGGGCCGAGCTGTAGCCGCGCACCCGCATCGACCAGTGGCGCTATCAGCGCGGCGATCGCCTGATATGCCGGCGCGGGCGTGACCTCAGGCAGCACGGCAGGCGGCTCGGCGGTCTCAGCCACGAACACCACCTGACCGGCAGGCAGGGGCGGCCCCGCGTCGGCATGCGGAGCAGCGGCTGATACGACGGCAGCAACAAGGGCTCCGGCGTTGATCGCCGCCCGCTGCCAGGACACTTCACTGCCGAAATAGAATCCGTTGCCGGACCGCACCACAGTCGCAACGAGCAGGTCAGGGCGCCACGGCCCGTGAATCAGTGCCGGAACGGCAGACATCCTGGCTGGCGTGAAGCTCACTAGGCCAGTGTCCACCGCATGGCGTAGTCCCCAGCCTGGCATGAACGTCCTGGCATCTGCGAACGCCGCGAACTCCAGCTCAGGATCGGCCCGCGGAACCCAGCCGAGGATCAGCCGCACCCCACCGCATCGGGCGGCAGCCGCGCTCAGCTCAGCGGACACCGAATGCGGCGAGCCGAAGCCGTCTCCGACCGCCACCGTCATGCCCGGCCTGACGAGCGACGTCAGGGAACCAGCGTCGGCGCCAGCCATCCCGTTAGGCCACGTGTCAGGCAGCGTTGAAGTAGAAGCGGGTGACCCAGTCGGCGACGCAGGCCGGCTTCGGGCTGTCCTCGACCTCAATCGTGACCCGGTTCACGACCTGCACTGCCCCGTCGCCGGTCGGCTCGACGCTGACCATGGTCGACCGGGCTCGGATCCTGCTGCCGACTGGCACAGGAGCAGGGAACCGGACCTTGTTCAGGCCGTAGTTGATCCCCATCCGGACGCCCTCGACCCGGCGCAGTTCGCTGACCAGATGTGAAAGCAGCGAAAGGGTAAGGAAGCCGTGCGCGATCGTCTTTCCGAATGGACCCTTCGCGGCCCGCTCAGTGTCGACGTGGATCCATTGGTGATCCTCGGTCACATCGGCGAACCCATTGACGCGATCCTGGTCGATCGTGAACCATTCCGTCGGGCCGATCTCGGTCCCAACCGCGGCTTCGAGCGCGGCCGCGCTCTGGTATGTCTCCACTTAGCCTCCCGCACGACATGCCGGGGCCGACCGCCTCGAACGCCAGGCCGACCGGACAACATGATGCACTGAGGGAACACATCCCTCCGAATCCGGCCCCGCCAGGCCCGGCCAGTAGGCCCACGGCAGAGGCCACACGGGCAAACGAGGAGTGACGCCGTGGCCGCTAACCTTGACTTGCTTGTCATCGCAGAGCTCAACCCCGATGTGCTGGTCGCCGCGGGCGATGTGGACGTGCGGTTCGGCCAGGTCGAGCAGCTCGTCGAGAACGCGACGATCACGCTCGGCAGCTCAGGCGCCATCACCGCTGCCGCCGCGGCCGCTCAGGGCCTGCGCGTCGCGATCTGCGCGATCGTCGGAGACGACCAGCTCGGAGCCTGGACGACTGACATGGTCGCCGGTCTTGGCGTCGACGTGGCGTGCGTGGTCCGCCGCGCTGGGCGGCCCACCGGGATGAGCGTCGTCATCACCAGGCCCGGCGGTGACCGCGCGATTCTGACGTTCAGCGGCACGATGTCGGAAATGACGGCCGCCGATGTACCTCATGACCTGCTGCGCGCGGCGAACCACGTGCATGCGAGTTCGTTCTTTCTCCAGCAGGGGTTGCAAGCAGACCTGCCGGCCTTGTTCGGCACCGCCCGCGCCGCCGGTGCCAAGACATCGCTGGACACGGGCTGGGCTCCCAAAGGTGAGTGGGCCAACGCCAAGGCGGTCTTTAGCCAGGTGGACTACTTGCTGCCGAACGCACACGAGTGCGTCAAGCTGGCGACCTCCGTCGGGTGGCGGCACGATGACCTGCCTGATGACCGCCAGGACCAGCGCGAGAACGATGGGCGTGAAGGCCGCCGCGACGGTAATCGGGGCGACTGGCGAGATTACCGCCAGGAGGAACACCCGAAGCTGGACGAAGCGAAGCTCCAGAAGATCGTCCGCGGCGCGGCAGAGGCGCTGCAGCGGCAAGGCCCGTTGGTCGCGGTAAAGCTGGGACCGGTCGGCGGCCTGCTGGTCGGTCCCGACGCCGCCATCCGGGTGCATGGCAAGCCAGTCGAACCGGTCGACACGACTGGTGCTGGCGACAGTTTCAACGCGGGGTTCGTCGCGGGCGTGCTGGACGGCGCATCCGGGGTGGAGTCACTCAAGCGCGCCGTCGCCTCGGGCACGATGGCGGTCACCGGCTGGGGTGGCACAGGACGGCTCGCCAGCCGCGACGAAGCTCTCAGCGCCGCCGCTGACCTGACGGCCGAACGCCTCCAGTGACCTAACCGCCGGGCGCCTTCAGCGAACTAACCGCCGAGCGCCCCAGTGGCCGCTCCAAATCCCAAACCAGCCGGGCTGCTGACATATCGCCGATACCGGTTCAGTCACTTCGGTTGCATTCGCTAGGCGCGCCGGTGTCGCGCGATAAAGGATGAGACGAACGGAGATGGACCTGGCATTGACTGATCGCCCGAGATAGGAGATACGCGATGGCCGGCCGCAAGTTGCTGTTCCTTGCCGCTGCGACGAGCGCGGGGCTGATTCTGTCCGGCGTCAGCATGGCCATCCCCGCCGTCCCGGCTGGAGCGGCCGGGGCGGCCGGGGCGGCCGGAACGGCAACGCTCGCCGCCAGCTCGGCGCGTTGCTCGGCCGGCGCGCACACGCTATCCGCACCAGGAAGCAGGCTGTACCCGGAGACCGGCAACGGCGGTTACACCAGCATCCACACGCTTGTTCACCTGGTTTACAACGCCAAGACGAACAGGTTCCTGCCAGGCAACAAGGTGGTACTGGCTGACCGGGCAACGCAGTGCCTGTCCAGTTTCAGCCTCGACTTCGAGCGCACGTCGCAGAACGCGAAGCACGGCCCCGACATGTCCGTGCAGTCGGTCAGCGTCAATGGCCAGCCGGCCACCTTCGCGTTCGTCCAGCCCACATATCCGGGCGATCCGAAGGGCCAGGACGACCCGAACCCCGCCGCGCACGAGGCATCGCAGACCAACCCCGTCGGCGGCCCGCACCACAACCCGCTCCCACCCGCATGCACGCCCGAGCTCTCCTCCTCGAACCGTCCGGTGAATTCACTGAACGGCACGCCGTGCCCGGCGAACAAGCTCGTGATCACGCCATCCAAGCCGATCAGGGATGGCTCGCTGTTCACGGTGACGGTCCACTACACCGGCCGGCCGGGCCTGCACAACGACGGTGACGGCAGCACGGAAGGCTGGTTCCGCGCCCCGGACGGCGGGTTCGTCACCACCGAGCCGGTTGGCACTGAGGACTGGATGCCGCTGAACGACTACCCGTCCGCCAAGCCCACCTACGACTTCTCCAACACGGTCACGGCCGGCCGGACGGTGCTCGCCAACGGCATCCTCGTCTCGGTCATGCATCATCCGGCCAGCAAGGGATTCCCGACCGGCTCGGTGACCTGGAACTGGCACTCCCCCGCCCCGGTCGCGAGCTACCTCGTCGAGGACAGCGTCGGCAACTACGTCCTGACCGAGCGGACGGCCGACAACGGCGTGCGGTTCTACGAGGCGCAGGACCGCGCGATCAGCGCGGCGAGGCGGGCGAAGAACCTCAAGATCATGAACCGCCAGCAAGGCATCACCGAGTTCGAGAGCCAGTTCAGTGGCAGCTACCCATTCACCTCCGACGGAGTCGTGGTCGGCACCCCGAACGCGAGCTTCGAAGAGGAAATGCAGACCATGATCACCTTCGCTGGCGGGTTCATCGACACCGATGTCCTCTACCACGAGAACATGCACCAGTGGTGGGGCGACAACGTCACCGAAAGCGGCTACAACCTGACCTACTTCAAGGAGGGCCTGGCCACGCTCGCCGAGTTCCTCTACCAGGCGCGGCTGGCTGAGCAGAAGGCGGGCGGCCCCTACACGCACAAGGGTCAGGCTGCGTTCCAGGCAAGCCTGGTCCACAGGTTCAATTCGGACTACGCCCAGGGCAAGAGCTTCTGGACCGTCGCCCCGTCCAATCCGCAGGCGTTCGGCCTGTTCAGCGGGTCATCGACGTACGACAGGCCCGGGATCGGCTACATCGCCCTGCGCCAGATCCTCGGGCACGGCAACTTCACCCGCGCCCTGCAGCAGATCCAGCGGACATACGGCGGTGGCAGCGTCACCGAAGCTCAGCTCGAGGCGATATTCCGGCAGTGGTTGCCGGTGCAGACCAGCGCCTGCCAAGCCAGGCTCGGCCATTTCTTCAAGCAGTGGTGGGACACCGCCTACCCGTCCGGCGGTGGCAAGAACCGGCCTCAGATCACCGGCCCCGGCCTTGCAGGACACGACTTCTACCGTCCAGGTGGCGGCTGCTAGGGAACTCAATCAGCGCAGAACAAAGCGCTGACCGCTGGTCAGCGGGAAGCGGCTTACAAACCGGCCGCTTCCCGCGCCCCAGCCTCGACTTTCGCGTAGTAGCTCTCCCACCACGCCTTGTCGCTGCCCGGCAGGTTGTCGTTGTCCTCCCGCAGCCCGGCGGCGCCATCGATGAGCTCGCGAACTATGTCGGCGTGCCCGGCATGCCGGTCCGTTTCGGCGATCATGTGGACCAGGATCAGGCGCAGGGTGACATCGCCGCGATCACCCCACCAAGACACCCGGCCTGGTGCGTCGAGCGGCAGCTCGCTGATCGTCGCGTCCGCGTGCGCCCATGCCTGCCTATACAGCCCGACGATGTCCTCACGCGACTGGTCGGGGGTGGCCCACATGTCGCCGTTGACGTCGTCCTCGTCGAACTCGGCCCAGGCCGGCGGGTCAGGGAAGGGACGGCCGAAGCAATCTCCGAAATAACCAATCTCGACCAGGGCTAGGTGCTTGACCAGGCCGAGCAGGTTCGTACCCGTCGGCGTCAGCGGTCGCCGCGCGTCGTACTCCGACAGCCCGCCAAGCTTCCAGATCATCGCTTCGCGGCCGTTCTTGAGGTACCTGTGCAGATCTGACTTCTGTTCCGACTCAGTCACCCGGACAGTGTCCCACCGAGTGCCGACAGCCGCGGGAGCGCGTCAGTACTCGCTCGCGATGCTAAGAACGTGCCAGATTGTGCCCGCCAGCCAGAGCACGGCAGTCGCCACCACGAGAATCTCCAGCGCCTGCCCGCTACTGCCCAGCACCCCGACCAGGCCGGCGCCGAGCGCGATCGTCCCTGCCACGGTTGTGATCCGCCGGTAGATCACGCCCAGCCTCGACTGCTTCCTGGTGTGCAGGTCGAACGCCGCCGCCAGGGCACAGCAGACGCCGAGAACAATGGCGACGATGCTCGCTGACGCGGCACTTCCGACGAGCGGAGCTCCCGGCACGACCCTGTACGCCATGAACGTGAGGACGATCGCGAGCATGGCAGCCGACGACACCAAGTCTCTCCAGGTCAAGCCCATAGCAGCAACTCCCGTCAGGCTGATGTGGAAAGCGCCGCAATTCCAGTCTGCCCTGACCGAGAACCGGAGGATCCCCGGGCCGGCCTGGGGCGTGCTTCAGACCATTCCCGCCCGATCAGGGCAGGGTGGAAGACCGGAGCGGAACAGATGCGGCTTTACCGGATATTGCGTTCCCGGTTAGGCAGGGAACGCCCGACGACGGGCTCGTCGTGGCTGCCAGTCAGCAGGTCCTGCAGCCGGTCCTTCATTCGGATCACAGGCTGACGCAGGCGTTCTTCGCGGCGGCTGGCGGTCGCGAGCTTGCCTGGCCTGTTCCGGTAGCGCCACCTAGCCCAGGGCGAACCCGGCCGCGCCAGCCTGATGGCGCCCACTATCAGCGTCAGCGGTATGACCAGGCCAAGCAAGGCCGTCCAGGGCTTGCCCTTTAGCAGCGTGACCCCGGCGAGGACGAACAAGACGGCCAGCGTGGCCGTCAGCGTCGCCTCGGCACTCGGGCTGCCTGGCATGTGGTGGTAGTTGGCCACGTTCGCGACGCCGACTGGGGTGACTCCGATCAGCAGCAGCGCTGTAACCCCAGCGGCGACGAAGACGGCGTCGACCGACAGCCTGCCCTCGTTCGCCCAGTACACATCTCGGAGGTGCAGAATCAGCGCGAACTCGTCGAGCACCAGGGCGGTACCGAGGCCGAACACCGCGGCTGCGGCCGTTCGCCAGGCTAGTGAGAAGGGCGGGGCGGCGAGCCCGGCAATTCCGCCCGCAGCCATGAGAACCACGCCGAACACCATGTGGTGCACGTGGACGGCGCCTGCGATCAGGTTCCCAAGCCACCACCGCACCCCGGCCCTGATCATCCGCACCGAAACGCGAATCGCCGTGAAGCCGCTGACGAACGCCATGAAGAAGCAGAACAACGGGAGCCGGCCGGTCTGCACAACCTGCTCGGAGAACCAGCCCGACACCTCGACCCCTACCTCGTCACGAGCCGACCGCGAGTTCCGTTCGGGCGGCATTCCGAAGCCTGGCCGGTCGCAGCTCTCATTGAACTCCGCCTTACTTCTCTACGCCACGGCAACCTTACGGTTCCAGCACGCCGTCCACTTATAGTCCTTGGCGCGCCACGGCCGGCCCGTAGCGAATGCTGATGACTACGATGTCTGCTAGCCGGGGCGAGACGTCCGGAAACCAGATCCAGCGGACACCCAGAGGACCGCAATGATCTTTATCACCGCCAAATTCCGGATTCGGCCCGAGCACTCCGACCAGTGGCCGCAGATTTCGGCAGCCTTCACGAATGCGACCAGGGCAGAACCAGGCTGCCTGTGGTTCGACTGGTCCAGAAGCGTGGACGATCCGAACGAATACGTCCTGGTCGAGGCGTTTCGCGACGGCGACGCTGGTGGTGCGCACGTGCAGTCCGATCACTTCAAGGAGGCGCGGCGCACGCTGCCGCCGTACCTGGCGGAGACGCCGCGGATCGTCAATATGACCATCCCGCAGGACGACTGGTCGACGCTGGGCGAGATGGCGGTGCCTGACCAGGCCTGACGTCTCCCCTACGATCGGCGGGTGAGCATCCACCGGCCGCCCGCTTGGGCGAACGCCGTTGAGGTTGCCCAGCAGCTCGCCGATGAGCTGCTATTTCCTGCCGCGGTGGCGACAGACGCGAGCGACGTCGTACCGGTCGGGCTGCTCGACGCCCTCGCTGACGCCGGTCTGTACGGCATCGTGGCGCCGCCGGACTTCGGCGGAGTGTCCGCCGACTTCGGCACGGCGTGCGCGGTGCTGGAAGCGCTCGCCAGCGGCTGCCTGACGACGGCCTTCTTGTGGATGCAGCACATTGGCCTGGTCCGTGCGCTCACCAGCTCTGAGGACGAGGACCTGAGAGCGCGCTGGCTGAAACCACTAGCCAGCGGAGAGATCCGGGCCGGGCTGGCGCTCGGCGGAGCGCTGCCGAAGCCGAGCCTTCGCGCAGTCCCTGACGGCCATGGCTGGCTGCTCGACGGGACGTCGCCGTTCGTGTCCGGATGGGGTCACATCGATGTCATGTACGCGGCGGCAAGGACCGCCGGTGACGAGATCGTGTGGCTGATCGTCGAGGCGACCGAGAACGACGCGATCCGGGCCGAGCGGCTCGGCCTCGCGGCTCTGAACGCCACATCTACCGTGCGGGTGACGTTCACAGCCGCGCGGGTGCCGGCCGATCGCGTGACGGGCACACATCCCGCTAGCACCGTCACGCCGCCCGAGGTTTTGCGGACTCATGCCGCGCTCGCCCTCGGCGTCACCACGCGCTGCTGCCGGATGCTCGGGCCGACGAGGCTGGACGCCGAGCTCGCGTCCGTGCGGGCCAGGCTTGACCGGCTCGGGCCGGACACCGCTGCCGCGCGAGCCGCAGCTGGCGAGCTCGCTCTTAGGGCGGCATCGGCCCTGATGACGGCCGAAGGCAGCAAGGCGCTGCTCGCGAATACTCAAGCGCAGCGGCTGGCCAGGGAAGCCTTGTTCACTCTTGTTTATGCTCTGCGCCCCACGTCCCGATCGGCCGTATTGACCATGCTCGGCGCTCCCGAGCTGGCCTAGAGCTCGGCGGCCACCCGCCGGACCTGCGCGGGCAAGTCCTCTGCCGCGGTGAGCCGGTTGTCGATCACCGCGTGCGGCGCTGCCGGCGCGACATCGGGTCGCATCCGTGCGATGAACGCGTCGAAGCCGGCCAGCTTGGCCGTGTCTCGGCCGAATGCCCGTCGGTTGAGCCGCCCGCGCAGCGTTTCGGCGTCCGAGCGGATCCAGACGAGCCGGACGGCGCCGCCGCCGAGGTCGGCCACCCACGACCGCCACCTGCCGGGATCGTGGATCTGTTCGGTGAACGGTGCGCACAGCAGGACCGGGCAGGCGTGCGAGCGGATCTCGCGCGCGGTGGCCGTCATGCCCCCGTACTCGTGGATCTTGATGTGCTGGTCGTACCACCGGCCCTCGCGCTCCCCTGGCTGGCGCCCGGCGGCCGCGAGGACCGCCGCGACGAACGAGCCGTACATGGTGTCCTTGTCGAGCAGGGCGGGCGCGGGCTCCAGCGCGGCGAGGAGCAGGCGGGCGACGGTGCTCTTGCCGCTGCCCGGAGGACCCGCCACCACCCAGGCTTTCGCATTGCCCCTCGTCGCCACACCGCACACCATAGGGAACCGGACCACCGGCTGCGGGCAATACCAGGTGCCGTGTCCGATCGCCGAAAGGCTGCCTATGAATGTGCATAGCCAGATGAGCGCTCCGGTCGCTCCGCCCGCGGATAACGCTTTGCACGACGGCCTGGTCATCGCCCGGTCGCTGCACGACCCTGAGCAATTCGCGATCGTCTTCCGCAGGCATGCACCGCAGATTCAGCGTTACGTGGTGCGCAGGATCGGCCGTGATGCCGCCGACGATGTCGTCGGCGAGACGTTCTGCAGGCGTTCCGGCAGCGAGCCAATTACCGCATCGATCTGCCCGACGCGAGGCCGTGGCTGTACGGGATCGCCACGAACCTGATCGGCCGCCACCACCGCACCGAGATCAGGCAGTACCGGGCCCTGGCCAAAACGGGAGCCGCGCCGGCAGCGCCCGCCGGAAGGTTCGCTCCGCGGCCCGCGAGCGCTTCCCGGCGTCACCGTCGACAAGCACGCGGTCGATGTAGCCGGCAGGCACGGAATTGGTTTCGTGTATGGCAAGGGCCCCGTCGACAGCCAGGAGCTCGTGCTCAATCCACACTCCTATCGCCTGATGGCCGTGCAACTCGTCCGCGGCAAGCGCGGGCCCGATGGACATGCCGTCTTCGCTGGGGGAACCGCCATCCTGCGGATGGCACTGGTCAAGGGGCCAGGCGTTCTGCCTTAACGCAGCGCGCTCGGGGGCTGGCACCAGCGCGTTTACCCGAGGCCGCCGGCTCGAACTCGCTTGGTGCCAAGCGCCCGGGACAAGACCGTGACCCGGTCCCTGGCGCCCGTCTTGGCGAAGATCGACCTGAGATGATCGGTGACCGTGTGCTCCGACAGCGACATCTGACGAGCCAGCGTCCTGGTATCGCTCCCAGTTGCGAGGAGGCTGAGCAGCTCGCGTTCTCTGGGGGTCAGGCCGAAGGCCCGGCCGAACAGGTCGAGGCGATCGGCCGCCGAGGCCTCCTCAATCGTGACCGCGATGAAAGGGACGGCACCAGCGGGTGCGTTCTGTTCAGCGTCAGAAGACAGCCTCGCTGCGCGAAGGGTCAGCCAGAAGCCATCGGCCAGGTGGGTGCGTGCGTAAGCCGGGTGATCATCGATGCCGGCCTCGGCCGCCAGGAGCTGGGCGGCAACGTTGTAGACGCTCGCCGGGATGGCCTGTTCGTCCGGCCCAGGCGGAAGCAGCACGTCCAGCCATCCCCTGGACGCCGCGGTCCGGCCGATGATGCGCAGCCCGTCGTCGAGCGTCAGCACGACCGGCCCCGCGTCCTGGCGTCCGGCTGTCGCCGGCTGGATGAAGGTCCGCGCCTGGCTCCGGCGCAGCGCGGTTGCCAGCGGAGCGGCGATCTCGGCGAGGAAGGCGGCGTCGGCGGCGTCGAAGGAGCCCTCGGTGTCGTCTCGCCAGAGGTCAAGAAAACCCCAGCAGCCGTGCTGGTCGGCGAAGACGGCCGACGCGACATCGGCGATTCCGTACCGGCTCAGCACGTCGCGCCACACCGGGCTGGCGGCCAGGTCGCCGCCAGTCGCCTCGGTCAGCAGCCTCGCGGGCATAGGCCGCCGGCGCAGCTGCGTCCAGCGGTTCACGGCCGTCGCATATTTCGTTTTCACCAGCGCTGGCAGCTCGGGCAAGCACGGCACGTCCGCCAGCGGCGCCGACCCGATCTCGGTCACGGGGTCGGTCAGCAGCCACACGAAAGCGCTGAAGCCGATCACCTCGCGCAGCTCGCCGAGAACGGCGCGCCGGAACTCCCGGTCGCCGAGACCAGCCCCGGCCAGCGCATCGATCCGCTCCCTGGCCCGGCTCCGCGCCCACGCACTCGCCATCACGTGAGCGTATGCCCGCAGGGCCGCGGCGGGCCGATGCCGCTACCCCCAGATTTCCGGGATACCCGGCCGCGCCGGGCGCCGCTTAGCGTGACGGGCAGTCACGCCAATTGCAGCACAAGGAGAAGCGATGGTTACCCTGCGCATCGAGCATGCGATCCACGACTACGACACCTGGCAGCGCGCGTTCGACAGCTTCACGGACGCTCGCGCGAAGGCGGGAGTCCGCCGCTACGCGATCAGGCAGCCCGCCGATGACCAGAAGTTCCTGACGCTGGACCTGGAGTTCGACTCGGCGGGGCAGGCCGAGGCGTTCGCCGGCTTCCTGCACACGCACGTCTGGTCCTCGCCGGACTCATCACCCGCGCTGGCCGGACGCCCGCAGACGCAGATCCTTGATCTACGACGGGCGGAGGCGCACGCCTGAGCGGAGCGTCAGGCCGCGTACTTCGTCACCAGGTCGCCGACGCGCGGGAGCGCAGCCAGGATGTGCTTGCCTGCGCTCGTGCGCACGGAGCGGTATGCCTTGATGATCACCGGCCGGTCCGAGGCTTCCGCCCGCGCGTCGGTGACGGTGAGCAGGTCCTCTGACACCTGATCGCCGTTCTTGGCCAGGTAGTCGCCGAACACGCCGCCGCCCGATGAGTTGAAGTCCGCCCAGTATGGCTGGAGCTTGTCCACCAGGTTCGGGAGCAAGGTCTCGACCATGTAGCGGACGTGATCGGAGGCGAAGGTGATCACGGTCTTGTATGCCACCTTGACGGCGGTTCCCGAGATCCCGGAAAGGGTCTTGACCTCCTGCTCGATCAGCGCGCAGCAGTCGTCGATCACCTTCAGCTGGGTGTCAGGAGCGAGCAGGATCTCCTGAAGCGTGGCCGCTGCCGTGGTCATGGTCGTCTCCTCCGGGAGGGGGCGTTCGCCCGCTGGATGCTGCGCGGACACCGGTCGCGTTGCTCTGTGTCGCTGTTACAGGAGCGCCATCCGCGGTGCGGTGATACGGACGCACCAATTTGTCCTTCAATGATCTACGCGTGCCGCTTCCGGGCGCGGCGGTTTTGGTCGGCTCATGCCTTTCTTGGCGCTGCCCGGACGGCCTTGGGGCGCGGGGTCAGCCGAGCCGACTCTGGGAGGCGGCGCTCAAGCAGCAGGGCCGAGATTGCCGCGACCGCGGCTATGACTGCGAACAGCACGAACGCACCCGCACGCCATTCAGTCAGCAGCCGACCTCCCAGCGATGGCGCGACGGCCAGGCCAATCCAGAAGGAGAATCCGATCATCGCCAGATAGACTCAGTTATGCCGAGCGCAGGCAGGCGCTGACGGACGCGCTTGCCGGGCACGGGATCGTCGCGTACGGGAGCACCGGTCTGGGCGTCTGGGTTCCGCTGGCCGAGGAATCCACGATCGTCCAGCAACTGCTCGAGCGCGGCTGGGCGGTCAGCCCTGGCGAGCGGTATCGCTTCGGGTCGCCGCCTGGCATCCGGATCACCACGACCAGCCTGGAACCTGACGAGGCCGCAGAGCTGGCCGCGGCGATCGGCGACATCGCGGCTGGCAGCACGGCGACCTACGCGGGCTGACCGCCGGCTCGCTACCTCGCGCCAACGATCAGCCGTTCGCGGCCGAATATCGCAGCCGTCATCCGCCAGCCGGCGACATCGAGGAAGAGCAGCAGCGCGGCTGCGCCAAGCGCCAGGCCGGCCGAGGCGTGGATGACGTTGTAGGCGATGAGCGCCACCACGACGACGGACGGCAGGTTAGCGAGCGTGCCGAGTTGCTGGGCGACGCGCACATCGCTGGACCGCGTCGAGATCGCGATACCCAGCCAGATGGACCACGCGGCCACCAGCGGCGTGAAGGCTAGCTGGGCCAGCACGTCCTGGCTCTGCAGCAGGGCGGAACTGACTGCCGGTTTGGCGAACAGCACGATAGCCAGAACGGTCAGCGCATAGACGAGATATGCGACCCCGAGCGAGGGAACCAGCGTCGACAGCGCCTTGCCAAGAACGAATTCCTCGCGGCGGATCGGTGTGCTGAGCACAGGCTCGAGCGTGCCCTGCTGACGCTCGCCGACCACAGAAAAGGCGGCGATCGTGGCTGGCACGAGCGCGGGTATGCCGAGCAGGTACAGCAGCGGGTCCTGGCGGCCCACTGCGATCGCCGCCTGCGCGGACAGCGCGAAGACGTCGATCAGGGGCGGGATCACGAAGATCAGCGGCAGGATGATCATCGTCGCCACGATGTGCCCGTTGCGCCGGTAGTCGCGCAGTTCCTTGCGGAAGATCGCTCGGACGCGCCTGCGGCTCATTGTCGTGTTCATGGCCGGACCGCCCCCTCCTCTTCGTCGATGAGCTCGAGGTAGACGTCCTCGAGCGAGTGCTGCGACTCGCCGATCGACCGAACGTCCGCGCGGGCGGCGACTAAGGCCCTGGCCACGGCCGGGGCGGCCACGTCCGGGTCGGTGACAGAGATGATGTAGTCCGCCGGGCCGTCCCGATGCCAGCTCTCGACCGCGGACAGCCCGCAGAAGACGCTCGCCGGGTCAGGCAGCGGGGCAAGTGTCCTGACCGCAAGCGCCCGCGCGAACAACCGCTCCCGGAGCTCTTCAGGACGTCCGATCGTGCGCAGCGTCCTGTTCAGGATCGCGACGCGGTCACAAAGCCGCTCGGGCTCCTCCAGGCGATGAGTCGTGAGGAAAATGGTCGTTCCGCGTTGGCGGAGCCCCATGATCAGCTCGTGCACATCGTGGGCCGCTGCCGGATCGAGGCCAGATGTCGGCTCGTCGAGGAACAACACCTGCGGGTCACTCAGCAGCGCCCTGGCCAGAGCCACCCGCTGGCGAAGTCCCTTGGAGAGGGTCCCGCACAGATCCTTGGCTCGCGCCGTCAGATTGACCGCCTGCAGGGCGTACTCGATCCGGGCAGCCGGCTGGGGAACCTCGTAGAGATCGGCGAAGCACTCAAGGTTCTCCGCGACGCTTAGTCGCAGGTACAGCCCTGGCGACTCGGGCATGACCGCGATCCGGCGGCGGATGTGGACGCCGTTGGCAGGCGTGAGCGGGATTCCGGCAATCATCGCCGATCCCGAAGTTGGCGCTATCAACGTGCTGAGGGTCCGCACAGTCGTCGTCTTGCCTGCGCCGTTCGGTCCGAGGAATCCGAAGACCTCACCGGAGCCGATATCGAAGGAGATGTTGTCGAACGCGACCCGATCGCCGAATCGCTTGCTGAGGCCATGGACGGAGAGAGCTATCGCGCCGCTCCGTTCGTTGTCACGGCTCATGGCCGCCTCCGGGACTCTTGCCTTGAAAAACTGATATCACTATGCTAGACAAGTGGTATCAAGCACGTCAACGGAGGTGGGTCATGACAGCACCGGAGCTGGACCCGGAAAGTGTCAGCATCGCCAGCCAGCAGGTAACTGAGCGCAAGGCGCGGTTCCTGCCTGGTCTGCAAATGCTGGTGCTCGGCATCGTCGTTCTGGCCGCAGGAGTTACGGTCCTGTGGCTAGCCAGCCGCTCCAGCGGGGACGCTGCGACGGGCCTGATATGGCTCGGCGCCCTGCTGCTGCTGGCCGGGGCTTTGGTCCTCAGAGGACTGACGTCCGTCGTTCCCGGCCGTTCCCATGTTGTGCAGTTGTTCGGCAAATACCGCGGCACCATCCGCGAGCCTGGCCTGCAGTGGGTCAACCCGTTCACGAACCGGATCGTGGTATCGACGAGGATCCGCAACCAGGAGTCGGCTCAACTGAAGGTCAACGACGCGGACGGAAACCCGATCGAGATCGCCGCCGTGGTCGTCTGGCTGGTACGGGACACCGCACACGCGATCTACGCCGTGGACGACTATCGGCACTTCGTGACCGTGCAGACCGAGACCGCGGTCAGGCACATCGCGTCCAGCTATCCCTACGACAACCGCGGCAGCGGCGCTCTGTCCCTGCGCGACAACGCCGACGAGATTACCGAGCGGCTCTCTGCCGAGTTGCGCACTCGCGTCAGGTCGGCTGGCGTACAGATCATCGAGACCCGCCTCACGCGGCTGTCGTACGCGCCTGAGATCGCGCAGGCAATGCTGCGGCAGCAGCAGGCCAGCGCGGTCGTGGGCGCCAGGCAGCGCATCGTCGAAGGCGCCGTCGGCATGGTCAGGCTTGCGCTCGAGCGGCTCCAGGAAGAAGGCGTCGTCGAGCTAGATGAGGAGCGCAAGGCCGCCATGGTCTCAAACCTGCTGGTGGTGCTGTGCAGTGAGCAGGCGACCCAGCAGGTCGTCAACACCGGTTCGCTCTACCAGTGACGCAGCCAGGGATCTGCCATGACTGAGCGCAAGGGTGTGCTGCTGCGGCTGGATCCCTCGGTGCACGACGCCCTGGCCAGGTGGGCCTCCGATGAATTGCGCAGCACGAACGCTCAGATCGAGTTCCTGCTGCGCCGGGCCTTGTCGGAGGCCGGCCGGCTGCCCCGTGATGCCAAGCAGATGCGCCGGCCAGGCCGACCGCCGCGCGATTCGACTACCTACTAGAGGCGAGTCAGCCTCGAAGTCGCCGTGAGTCTGCGGAGCAATGACCTGCCCGCCTGCTGCTTAGCACCACGCAGGCTAGGCATGATGAGACGCTCGAACAACCGGGCGAATGCCGCACCGCGGTCATCCGGCTCGTCGTCGATGAAATGTTGCCGTAGCCCGGTCAGCAGCATGGCTTCATCCGCCGTACCAGCCGCGAGCCGCAGCAGGCCGGCAACAGCTTCCGCATCCAGCTCTGACAGATCGCCGCGAGCACCGCGAATCGCTGCGGCGATGTCCCATTCTTCGTCGGTCGCCCAGTCGATCAAGGCTGCCTCGCTGGCCGAGAACTGCTTCCCGCTCAGCGTGGTCCACGCTCCGGTGATAGCGCTCGCTGCCTGGTCCAGGCTGAGCAACGCCGCTACCGCGGTCATACGCGTGAGACCGTTCCCGTCATGCGTCATGTCGGCTTGCCAGCTCCCAAATTCAACCCGCAAAAGTGTGACGCTGAGCGCTTCTCCCCGATTTACCGCCTTGTATGCGTGATCGCAGCCAATCCTCCGGCCAGCGGACCGGATCGTGCCTGCAGGCAGGCTTCTCGCCAGCGGCGCAGACGTCCATGGCGATAACGGTCGTCCACTATGCCCACTTACGCCGCTGATGGCATGCTGTGGCCCATGGAAGTGAGCGCCAAGTTGCAGATCAGGCCTGGCCAGATCGTGTCGGTCGTGAATCTTCCGCCTGGGCTGGCCTGGCCTGTCGACCCGGCCGAAGAGAATCCCGCCTCCGCCGACGTCGTGATCGGCTTCGCGGCGACCCGGCGGGATCTGGGTGCGCTTGGTGCCGTGATCGACGCCGCCCGTGCCGACCGGCTGGCGTGGATCGGTTATCCGAAGGGCGGCAAGCTCGGCACCGATCTCAACCGTGACCTGCTGGTCGAAGCCGTGTCCGGACTGGGTGTTCAGCCCGTCCGCCAGGTATCGATCGACGAAACCTGGTCGGCGCTACGGTTCAGGCCGGCTGCCTCTTAAGCCCCCGAATGCCTGCTCGGTCGGCTCGCTCAGATTTCCATCGTGGCCGCGAGGTCCTCATCAACAACTAGAACGATCTTGCCTCGGGTATGGCCGCTCTCGACGGCGGTCTGCGCCTTCGCCGCGTCGCGGAAGAAGTACCTGGCCTGCAGCGTGACCGACAGCGATCCGTCGTCCAGCCACGGCGCCATTCTGATCAGCGTGCTCCCCTTGGCCTGGCCGTTGTAGGGCCTCCAACTGACGCGCCCAGCGTCGGGGAGCTGGTCGGCGTACACCGGCGTCGCGATGAGCGCGCCGTCGCGCGCCGCCCGCGCCGCGCCCTCGAGGGTGGGCTGGACGGTCGCCAGAACCTTGTCCACACCGCCCGCGGCGTACTTGCGCACTTGCTCTGGCCAGTCAGGGTCCGTGTGATCGACGACCTCGGCGGCACCGAGCTGGTGCACGAACTCATGGTTTCGCGGGCTGGCTGTGGCGATCACCGTTGCCCCGAGAATGCGGGCGATCTGGACCGCGAAGTGGCCGAGCCCGCCAGATCCGGCCGTGACCAGCACCGTCTCGCCGCTGCGGACATTCAACACGTCGGTGAGCCCTTGCTCGGCGGTGATCGCGTCGATCGGCGTGGCGGCCGCGTCAACCATGGGAAGCCCGGCTGGGATGGGCGCGAGCTTCTCGACCGGGCAGGTCACGTACTGGGCGTAGCAGCCGGTCAGCCCCGGATAGCCGTAGACGGGGGTGCCGTCGTCAAAGGAGGCATCAGATCCGGTATCGCCCTCGACGAGGCCGGCGAATTCGCCGCCCGGGATGTACGGCAGCGACCCGCCTCCGCGGCGTAGATGGGCGTCCCACGGTCCCACCCCGGCGGCCATGACCCTGACGAGGATCTCCTCAGGTCCAGGCTCCGGCACCGGCGCCTCCTTGAGTTGGAGAACCTCGGGCCCGCCGAACTCGCTGACCATGATCGCCTGCATAGCCGCTCCATGTGCGTCGGTGATGTGTGGTTCGGGCCCGACCTGGCCGGGTCAGCTCAGCTTTCCGAGCTGATGTCGTTGTCGTCATCCTCGACAACGTGCACCGCGGCCTCCTCGGCCGTGGCTGCGCCGCTGTCGACACCCACGTCGCGGGCGACAAGGTCCTCCTCGCTGGCCACGTGTGCTCCCTCGTCTTCGGCCACCAGCCTGCCCGCTCGCGGGTCCTCGCCGTCATCGAGCAACAGGCCGTCGACGTACTCATCGCCAGCATCCTCGTCATCGCCCAACGACTCATGAACTTCGTCGTCGACGTCGTCATCGACCTCTTCGGGCTCTTCCTCGGCGAGCAACTGGTCGAGTGATTCGCCCCGATCCTCCTCTTCGGCCGTGGTGCCATAGCGCATGCCAGCCGACCAGTGCTGCGGCGGAATCACTCCGGTGTCGAGCGGATCGTCCCCGATGTCGCCGTCAAGCGTCTCCGAGGCGTCGCGCGTCTCGTAGTCCTCGAGATCCTCGGACTCGTGCCGGTTCGGGTCGGTCATCTGAGAACTCCTCTCTCCGCGCGGCAGAGCCTCGCAACGCGCGATGAAAGCCTTGCCCATTTCGGCCGGACGTATACGTGTCCCGCACAGGCAGGCGTCAGCCCGCGGATGCGGCATCGGCGTACCCGTGCGTGTAGGCGTAACGCATCGCCTGCACGCGGTCTTTGGCACCAGTCTTAGCGAAGATCCGGTTGACGTGTGTCTTGACCGTGGCTTCGGTGACGAACAGTCCCCTGGCGATCTCCCGGTTGGTCTGCCCGGCTGCGATCAGCGTGAGCACCTCGGCCTCCCGCGGCGTGAGGTCGTCCCCGCCAGATTCGTGCGCTGCGGCGGCCGGTTCCGGAGCGCGAGCGGTCGCCGACAGCAGCCGCTTCTGCACGCCGGGATCGAGCACTGCCTGCCCTGCCGCTGCAGCGATGACCGCACGTACGATTTGGGCACGGCTAGCGTCTTTGGTGAGATAACCGAGCGCTCCAGCTTGCAGCGCACCGATGATCGACTCGTCGTCGGCGTAAGTGGTGAGGACGACCACCCGCGTGGCCGGGTACTCGGCCGTGATCCGCCGGGTGGCAGCAACGCCGTCACGGCCCGGCATGTTCAGGTCCATGAGGGCGACTTGCGGGCGCACAGAACCGACCAGTTCGATCGCGGCCTCCCCGTCGGCCGCCTGTCCTGCCACGACGATGCCGGGCAGCGTGCCGAGCGCCGAAGGCCCAGAGTCCGATGAACGTGAGCGGATAGCCGACCAGCGTCTCGGTGGGAGCCCGGGTAACCAGGCTGCTGATCACCGACCTTGGTCAGCGCAAGATCACGCCACTGCGGCTGCTCCGCCCGTTCATAGCGGCCGCCGTCATCATCCCGTTCTTCTTCAAGGGCGCGGCCACCTCAGGTAACGGCCTGCTCCTCGAGGTAGCGGCGACGGCGGCGGGGCTGGCCCTTGGCATGCTCGCGGCCGCGATGATGCGAGTCTCCTACGACCAGCAGGCGGGTATAGCAGTCTCCCGAGCCGGGCTGCCATATGCACTGATCTGGGTCGCCGTCGTGGCGGGACGCATCTACTTCGCGTACGGCGCGAACCACGTGTTCGGCCGCCAGCTGCGCGAATGGATGCTGACCAACCAGATCACGGTGGGCGCGCTCACCGACGGCCTGATCTTCCTGTCCGTCGCGATGCTGCTGGCCAGGACCGGATCCCTGGCAGCGCGGTCGCGCCGCGTCGCTGCCCGCCGGGCAGGGCAGATGGACGACCAGCTGGCCACGCAGCGGTAAGGACACAAACGATCCGCGGCTCGCGGCGCCTGGTATTACGCCAGCGCCGCGAGCTGCGCCGCGTTCCTGGCCAGGTCGTCCCAGCGGCCGCGAAAGGCGCAATAGCTCATCGCGTCCAGGCCGATGTGCACCAGGCAGGCGGTCAGCCGGCGGTCCAGGTTCGCCGGCTGACCTCTCTGCCGCGCCCAGTGGCTCCGCAGCACGGCGCCTATGTCGATGCCCTCCCACCGCGGATACCACGGCCACCAGTAGATGAGCCAGGCAGCGTCGTAGAGCGCATCCCCGTACATCGCGTTGCCCCAGTCGATCACCGCGGCAACGTGATTCCCGCGCACCAGCACGTTGCGGTTCAGCAGGTCGCCGTGAATGAGGTGCCGCTGCACCTCAAGCCCGCTGACCAGATCCGCGAGCCGGGCGTAGGCGCGGTCGAAGGGGGCCGCCCCGGTCGGCGAGGCAGCGAGCGCCGCCCGCCAGCCAGGGACGCGAGCGGTTTCCTGGCCAACGGCCAGCAGAGCCTCCGCCCAGGATGTGCCGGGAGCGATCCCATCAGGTGCCCAGATCCCGTAGCCGTGACCGCCGGCCACATCGACGGCCGCGATCGCGTCGAGCCCCGCGAGCAACCCAGGCAACAGGGCGGGCATGGCGGCGCCATCGATCTGGTCTAGCGGACGCCCGCTGACGCGCTCTGACACGGCGAAGAACCAGTCGCCTGCTGAGCCGATCTCGGTCACCCTCGGAATCGGCAGCGCTGGGGAACTTTGCTCCGCCATCACTGCGTCCTTGCGGAAGTCGGCCACATGGGCGCCGAACCGGATGACATGCTCCTTGCCGTCCAGGACGAACGCGTAGGCCAGCGACCACTCGCCGGCTCCGAGTTGCCGCAAGCCACCGGCCCGCGATCCATAGCGCTGAGCCACGAAGTCTCGAGCCGCATCGTCCGCGATCAACTGGCCTGGCCGAGGAACCTGCCCATCACGGGCGTCGCTGTCGCGGCCAATGGGTCAGCCATAGTAGTCCTCCACGGCCGATGAGATCATGGTGCACACGACCTTGAAGCAGCGGATCATGTCGTACGCGGTCGCGCTCTCGAAGGCGACCATGCGGTCGCCCGTCCGCCGCACGGTCGGCACGATCGCGGCCGACAGCGCGAGCTGGGCGGCGTCCACCTCGACCTGCACGCCGAAATGAACCTCAGTGGTCGGCGGAACCCGCCCGGCCAGCTTCATCCCGTCCCGTGCCGCGGACGTGATCGCCGCCGCTGTGACCTCGGGCGGCCGGCAGACCGCCGCGTACCGGCTCACGCAGTCCTTCACCGCGACGGCTGGAACGCCAGGCGCGTAGCCGGCCGCGTCCGCGCAGGTCCTGTCGTCTCCGGTGACCAGCACGATCGGCACCCCGTATTCGGCCGCGACGTAGGAGTTCAGCAAGCCCTCGCTGGCGCGCTCCCCGTTCAGCGTGATCGCCGTGATGGAGTTCGGCAGGTAGGTGTGCGCAAGCACGCCTTCGGCTCCAGCGGCTGCGTGATAGCCGACGAACGCCACGCCATCGACGTCCCCGTGCTGGATGCCCTCGACCATGCTCAGCTCCTTGTGGCGCCCCGTGAGCATCACGGCCCTGGGATCGAGCTCCTCCAGCAGGAGGTTCCGCATGGTCGAGTGCGCCTCATTGATGAGCACGCCGGTCGCGCCGCCGGCGTAGCAGCCGGCCACCGCCGCGTTGACATCGGAGGTGAACATCCGGCGGCAGCGCTGCCATTGCTCGGTGCCTGGCTCGACGTCGGCAGGCCAGGTGACGCCGGTCGCGCCCTCCATGTCCGCGGAGATCAGGATCTTCATGCTGGTGCCTCTATTCCTGCCTGGGAGTGCGCCTATCCGATGAGCGTGTCCTTCGGCCGGACCACGCAGAACTCGTTGCCTTCGGGATCGGCGAGTACCGTCCACGACTCTTCGCCGGTCTGCCCGACATCTACCCGGCGCGCGCCGAGCCCGACCAGGCGCTCGATCTCCTGATCGCGATCCGCGGCGCTGGTTGTCAGGTCCACGTGCACGCGGTTCTTCACGGTCTTGGCGTCGGTCACCGGCATGAAACAGATACCAACCGGAGCGTTCACGTCTGGGCCGATGACGATCTCCCGCTCGCGCTCAGACAGCACCGGCCAGCCGAGCGCCTGCGTCCAGAACCGCGCGAGCCGTGGCAGATCATGAGTGTCGATGACGATGTGGTGGAGTCGTACAGGCATGCAGCCAGTATGCGGGGGCGGCGAACTCAGGACTCAGTGCCAGCCATAACCACCGGCCCTGTGGAACAATGCCGCCAAATTGGAGGGTTCGCCAACTATGAGTGAGGCAAGCCGATCACGAGTCCGCGTGGTTGCGTTGCCGCTCATTGCCGCGCTCGCCCTGGCGAGCTGCTCATCCTCACAGCAGTCAGGCCGCGTGACCGTGCCGAGGTCCGCGATCTCAAGGCTGAACGCACTGGCCAGCCAATTCGCAAGGGCGAATGGCGACCCCAACCCGCGATGGGCAGCCGTCATGGTGACGGTCCCCGGGGAGTGGAAGTCTCCGCTGGGATGGCGCCCAACCGCACGATGGCCTACCTCGTGGTCATGCGCGGGCACTTCACCGCATACATGTCAAGCCCTCCGTCAAACGCGGCCACGCCGACCGGCAGATATCTGTTCATAGTCATTGGTCCGCGGACGTTTCGGCTGCGCGGATGGGGTGTAGGCAACAAGCTTCCGCCAGCGTGGTTGGCAAACGGGGGATCGCTTACCAGCCTCCATATCGCTGCGCCAGGCCATCAAGATGGGTTACGGCGCTCCGTTACCTGAAGCCCTTATTCGTGCGGCCCAAGCCCTGACGCTGGTGGCAACGAATAGTCAGTGGGGGCTGATGCTCGCGGCTGATGGCGCGAGCGCCTGATAACGGCCGAGGAGACGGCGTCATGGTCGAACTTGTGCTGGTCGGATTCGTGGCCGGATTGCTGGCGGCCATCTCGCCGTGCATCCTGCCGGTCTTGCCAGTGGTGCTCGTCGCCGGCGCCACCCGCCCCGCTCCCCAGGACAACGACGGCGCGGATGCGCCGCGGCGGACTGGCCTGGCTCGGTCGCTATCGGTGATCGCGGGCCTCGTGCTCAGCTTCAGCCTCCTGGTCCTGCTGGGCTCGGAGGTCATCTCGCTGCTCCACCTGCCGCAGGACTCGCTGCGTGACGCGGGCATCGCGCTGCTGCTGCTGGTCGGCCTCGGCTACCTGATCCCGCCGCTCGGTGCCTTGCTCGAGCGCCCGTTCGCTCGTCTGGGCGGACGCCGGCCGAGCGGGACGGCGGGCGGTTTCGTGCTCGGCCTGGCCCTGGGAGTCGTCTACGTTCCATGCGCCGGCCCGATCCTCGCCGCGATCACCGTCCTTGGCGCGACCCACCGGGTTGGCCTGACCGCGGTCGCGCTCACCGCGGCGTTCGCGGTGGGAACGGCCCTGCCGCTGCTTGCCGTGGCCCTGGCGGGAGATCAACTCAGCGGGCGGATCGGCGCCTTCCGCCGCCGTGCGCCGCTGGTGCGCCAGATTGGCGGGGTGGTGCTGGTAGTCATGGCCGTAGCCATCGCCTTCGACGTCTTCGCTGGCTTGCAGCGCCTGGTTCCTGGCTACAGCTCGGCGCTCCAGGGCAGCCAGCACGTGCGCAAGCAGCTGAACACGCTCACGGGATCTGGCAGCACGGCACTCACCAGCTGCAAGCCGGACGTCAGCACTCTGGTGAACTGCGGCGCGGCTCCAAACTTCACGGGCGTCACCACGTGGCTGAACACGCCAGGAGACCGGCCGCTGTCGTTGCACTCGCTGCGGGGCAAGGTCGTGCTCGTCGACTTCTGGACCTACTCGTGCATCAACTGCCAGCGGACGCTGCCGCACGTCGAGGCGTGGTACCGCAAGTACGCCAAAGATGGCTTCGTCGTGGTCGGCGTGCACACGCCTGAATTTGCCTTCGAGCACGTGGTGTCAAACGTGCGGTCGCAGAGCGCGGCCCTCGGCGTCCGCTACCCCGTCGCTATAGACGACGACTACGGGACATGGAACGCCTACCACAACGAGTACTGGCCAGCGGACTACCTGATCGACGCGAACGGAGTCGTCCGGCACGTTCATTTCGGCGAAGGCGACTACGGGACAACTGAGCGGCTGATTCGTCAGCTGCTCACCGCCGCCCATCCCGGGATGCGGCTGGATCGCACCACCGACGTTCCGAATATGACGCCGACCAGCGAGATGAGCCCGGAGACCTACATTGGCTACGAGCGGCTGCAATACCTGCTCCCAGCGACCGGGCTCGTCCGCAGCAGGCCTGCCAGATACAGCTTCCCTGCTTCACTCCCGTTCGGCGCATTCGCGCTGTCGGGGACGTGGACCGATCATGCCCAGGAGGCAACCGCCGGCGCTGGTGCGAGGCTGCAGCTAGCCTTCGTGGCCCGCACCGTGTACCTGGTGCTCGGCGGCCACGGGTCGCTCGACGTGGCCATCGACGGCCGCCATACACAGACAATCCATGTTGCCGGAGTGCCGAGGCTCTATACGCTCTACGACGCGGGCAGACAAACAAGCGGAAAGCTCCTGCTTCGCGTATCGCCGGGCATCCAGGCCTACGACTTCACCTTCGGCTGACCTGGGCCAGGCGCCAGGACCGGAAGGCTGGAATGGTGGTGATGGCGGTGTCGGTGGCGGTCACCGGGCCGCACCAGGACGAGATCAGAGCCGTGCAGCGCCGTCTGCGGGCCAGCCAGGGGGCGTTCATTCCGAAGCCCGGGCTGCCGATCATCGACGAACTCGTCGCGACCGTGTTGTCACAGCACACTTCCGATGTGAACTCCGAGCGCGCGTTCGCCCAGCTCAAGGAACGGTTCCCGAGCTGGGAACAGGTCGCGGACGCGCCAGAGGACCTGGTCGCCGACGCCATCAGGCCGGGCGGCATCGCGAATCAGAAGGCGCGGCGCATCAAGCAGATCTTGACCGCCATCGAAGACCGGGAGGGCAAGCTCGACCTCAGCCGGCTGAACGAATGCGATGACGCAGAGGTGGAAAGCTACCTGCGGGTGCTGCCCGGGGTAGGGCCAAAGACGGCCGCATGCGTCCTTGTGTTCTCAATGGGACGGGCAGCCTTCCCGATCGACACGCATGTGCACCGGATGGCGCTGCGGCTCGGCTGGATCCCGTCGGGCGCGACGGCCGATCAGGCCCATGAAGCGCTCGCACCCCTGGTGCCGGCGGAGATCCGGCACGACCTGCACGTCGCGATGATCACCCACGGCCGCACCGTGTGCCGTGCCAGGCAGCCGTCTTGCGGCGACTGCGTGCTGCGCGACCTGTGCCCCTATCCCGAAGCAGAGGCCGCGTCGAGGTCCATGAGCCGGTAGCAGAGCGCGACAAGCACGAGCCCAAAAGCCGCCTCGAACGGGGCCAGGACGATGCCTCTGATGAGGATCAGCTCCAGAATGTGCAAGGCGCCGTGCGGGGAAGGAAGGACGGACTCGGCCAGCGCCAGTCCGATCTGCGGCAGCGTCGCGAGCAGTGCGACCGTCCAGAAATGGTGCCGGACGAGATGGGCGGACCTGCGCAGACCTGACAACGGCTTCCGGCGCTCGATCTCGATCGCCGGACCGACCACCGCGAAGAGCGTGAATACGATCAGGCCGGGGATCACCAGCAGCACCAATCCCACGACCGCGAGGACTGCGAACAAGATGTCCGCCACGATCAGGCTGATCCAGGGCAGCGTGCGCACGACCACGACCAGGGTGACCGGGTCGCCGTCATGCCCCGCCGCGCGGTAGTGCGCGGCCTGGTCGCCGTTCTTGTCCTGGCCGACGAGCTTGCACAAGAAGCCCGCCAGCAGAATGGTCCCGAACAAGCTGATCGCCTCGACGCTGAGCGTTCCGCCGACGGACAGCGCATTGTTCTTCGGGTCCAGCAGATTGTCGGAGACCACCTCGGCAACAGCTATCGCGAGCGCGACGACCGTCGCCACGGTCAGGATCGGCCACAGGTGGCGCCTGGCGGTCCGTCGCGCGGTGCGCAATATCGCGCCGACGTGTACCCGCTCCCGAAACCGGCGCCTTGGGCGCTTGCCCGGATCCGCCGTGTCGCGCCCGTGCGGCCCGCTCCCGTGCGCATCCGCAGCAGCCCGTTCGCCCTGCTCCCGCTCAATCTCGCCACTAGGAGTGTCCGCACGCTTACTTTCTGTCACCGCGCCACGCTACCGACGGGTCGGCCTGCCCGAATCAAGCGGGGCCAGCGAGACAATGGTCCGGTGATCTACCGGTTCAACGTCGGACACCTCGAATGCGCTGTTGTCAGCGACGGGCAGATGCAGCCGCCGTGGGAACCTCCCCTCGCCGGGTTCTTCACTCCGGACGCCGGGGTGGCCGTCGCCGAACTGCAGGAGGCAATGGCGGCGGAGGGCCGGGGCAGGACCAGCATCGCCTGCGGGTACAACTGCCTGCTCGTTCGGACCGCCGATGGCCACGCGGTCATCGACACTGGCCTCGGCGCACACTTCCTTGGCTACGGGCCCTGGATCGAGCCGCTCGTGGGGCGGCTCGGCGACAGGCTCGCATCGGCCGGAGCGCCGGCGGCCGACCTAGCGGCTGTCGTGTTCACACATCTGCACCAGGACCACTGCCGCGGCGCGACGTGGTCCGGCGAGCTGACGTTTCCTGACGCCCACGGGTTTGCTCACGCCGCCGAGGTGGCGTTCTGGTCGCAGCCGGACGGGGCGGCCGGCACCGGCGCCGCAGCCGACGAGCACTTGGCGTCGGCGCGCGAGGCGATCAAGCTCTTTGGCGAACGGCTGTACGCCTTCGACGATGACGCCGAGATCCTGCCTGGCATCCGCACCGTCGGGGCCGCTGGCCATACTCCTGGCCACACGGCAGTCATGGTCCACAGCCAAGGCGATCGACTGCTCTGCGTGGGCGACTTGTTCTACGACCCGCTGCAGCTCAGCCATCCGCAGTGGTGCACCCCATGGGACCACGACGGCGCTGCGGCCACGCGCAGCCGCCGCAGGCTGCTGGACCTCGCGGCCGAACAGGGCGTCCCGGTCCAGGCGTACCACATGCCATTTCCCGGACTCGGCACGGTCACGCGCCGAGGAGACGCTTACGCCTGGACGCCTCTCCAGGCACCGGAATAGCCGCGAGCCGCGGTGTTAGGCGAACGCGCCGATGCCGGTGATGTCGCGGCCGACGATCAGCGTCTGCATGGTCTCGGTGCCCTCGAAGGTGTGGATGGCCTCGAGGTCTGCCATGTGCCTGATCACGTGGTGGTCGAGCAGGATCCCGTTGCCTCCAAGCATGTCGCGCGCCTCGGCGGCGATTTGCCTGGCCTTGCGGGTGTTGTGCATCTTCGCCAGCCCCGCGATCGTGGGGGTGAGCTGACCGGCGTCGGCGAGACGTCCGATCTGAAGGCAGTACAGCTGCATTGCGGTCAGGTCGGCGAGCATGCTGACGAGGCGCTGCTGGATGATCTGGAAGCTTGCCAGCGTCTTGCCGAACTGGCGCCTGGCGGTCACGTACCGGAGCGCGGTGTCGTAGGCCGCCGTCGCGTGGCCGAGCGCCGCCCAGGCACAAGTGCTGCGGGTCGCGGCCAGCACCGACGTCACATCGGCGAAGCTGCGGGCGCCCGGCAGCCGGTTCGCCTCGGGAACCCTGACGTTCTCGAGCGTGATGTCGGCCTGCCACACCGAGCGAAGCGATGCCTTGCCCTCGATGACACTGGCCGTGTAGCCGGGCGCGCCCTGCTCGACGACGTACGCGCCGACCTTGCCGTCGGCGGTGTTCCGCGCCCACACGATGACCAGGTCCGCCAGGGAACCGAGACCAATCCAGCGCTTGCGCCCATTGAGTACCCAGCCGTCGCCGTCGCGGCGGGCCGATGTCTCCAGCGCCACCGAGTCAGAGCCGTGGTCGGGCTCGGTCAGCGCGAAAGCGCCGAGACGCTCCATCTTGGCCATCGCGGGCAGCCAGCGCTGCTTCTGCTCCGCCGACCCGCAGGCAGCGATCGACCGCATGGCCAGCCCTGAGTGCACTCCAAGGACAACCCCCAGGCTTCCGTCGCCCCTGTGCAGTTCCATGGTGACGAGTCCGCATGCCATGGCGCTCATGGCAGGACAACCAAATCCCTCAATGTCCTCGCCCACTATGCCCAGCTCTGGCAGACGGCGGATCAGCGGCCATGCCAGCTCCGCCCGGTCCCAGTACGATCCGGCGGCCGGCACGACCTCCTCGTCGACGAACCGCCTTACCGTGGTGAAGCGCTTCCACTGCTCATCGGTGAACTGGTCTCTGACCAGGAAGAAGTCGGTACCAAGCGCTGTTCCCAGGCGCCGGTCGCCATCAATCGTCGTTCGCTGCACAGTCCCGTGGTTCATGGCCCCGTGGTTCATAACTCAGCCCTGCCCTTCCTTCTTCATGGCCGCCGGATCCTGCTCGTGCAGGAACTGCTCGATGACCGGCGCGAGCAGCTGGGGGCGGTCGATCAATTCCAAATGACCGCCCGGGTAGATGTAGAGCTGGCTGCGCCCGATCAGCTGATGCATGATGCGGGCGTTGACCAGCGGGATGATCGGATCGTCATCCCCGGCCAGGAGCAGCGTTGGCTGGCGGAGCAGCGGCAGCGCCGGCAGGCTGGTCCATCCGGTTGCCGCCAGAAGCTGGAAGTAATAGCCGCGCCTGGAGCCTGAGCCTGTGTGCGGGCGCAGCAGCTCGCGCGCGCGTTCAGGATGCGATCGCAGACCGCCGCCGTAGATGTCGCCGGCAACCTGGACCGAGTAAGCGGCATCACGGTGCCGGCGCGAAGTGATCATGTGCCGCAGCACGCCGGGCCTGGCGGGGACCATCAGCATGCCGGTCCCGGTAGCGGCGAGCACGAGCCGCCTGACCAGTTGAGGGCGGGCCAGCGCCAGCTGCGTGGCCAGGCCGCCGCCCCACGAGACGCCGAGCACGTCCACCTGCCGGTGGCCGACCTGGCTGAGCATGCCCTCAACCATCGCGGGGAGCCCGATCAGGTGGTAGGGCAGCGCCGGCGCCGGTGAGCCGCCGATGCCTGGAAGGTCAAACCTGATGATGGCCCGGTCCGGGTGCAGTGCGTCGACGAGGGGCTGGAGCAACTCCAGGCTCGCGCCAATGCCGTTGCAGAGCAGCAGCGGCGGTTCCGCGGCGCTGCCCGGACGGGTGGCGACGCGCAGTCGCCTGCCCCGCACGGTCACCATCTGCACGCGCTCGCGTGACCACAGCAGGCGAGCCATCGGACGCCTACTTCTGCCGTACATAGCTGCCCGGCGCCGGCTCGAGCGGGGGGAACTCGCGGCTGCCGAGGCTGGCCGGTGCGCGGCGGAACGCTCCTGACCTGGCGTGCACCCAGGACGCCCAGTGACCCCACCAGCTGCCATCCTGCAGCTCGGCCGCCGCGAGCCAGGCGTCAGGACTGCCGCCAGGGCGCGGGCCGGTGCGGTACCTGGCCTTCGGGTTGCCAGGCGGATTCACCAGGTGCTGGATGTGACCGCCGCCGGACAGGATGAAGGTCGAATTTCCGCCGAGCAACGCTGTCGTGGCGTAGGCACCGCGCCAGGGCACCAGGTGGTCTGTTTCGGCGCCGATCACGTAGCTGTCCACCTCGGACGCGCCGAGGTCGACCGGTGAACCGAGCAGCGCCATCCGGCCCGGACTGGCCAGCAAGTTGCCTTCCGCGATGGTCAATAGCTGCCGTTGCAAGGCGCCCGGCATCCGTGTGGTGTCGGCGTTCCAGGCCAGGATGTCGAAGGCAGGGGGATCCTGGCCCATCAGGTAGTTGTTCACCCAGTAGCTCCAGATGAGCTCGTCGGGTCGCAGCCAGGAGAAGAAGGCAGCAAGATCGCGGCCGTCCACGACTCCGGAGGGTCCGCCGGCGAGCCTGGCGAGGGCAGGTACGGGAGCCGCGAGCGCCATCCCTGCCGGACTGGGTACCGACATGTCGAGCTGGCTCACGCCGAAGCACGTGTACCGGACCGCGTCGGCTTCGCTGCCTGCCATCACGGCGAGCAGGGCAGCAAGCAGCTGACCGCCGGCGCACAGGCCCATGGTTCCCACCTGCGGGCTACGGCTGATCTGCTTGACCGCGGCGATCGCCTCAAGCAGGGCGCTGGCGTAGGTGTCGAGATCCCAGTCTGACTGCGCGCGGTCTGGGTTCCGCCAGCTTGTGACGTACACCGGGATGCCCTGGCTGACGGCGTACTCGATGAAGCTGCGGCCAGGGGCAAGGTCGAGGATGTAGAACCGGTTGATTAGCGACCAGACGATCAGCAGGGGCACTGCACGGATCCGAGGCGTCGTCGGCGCGTACTGGATGATCTCGAGCACGTCGTTCCTGAACACCACGGCACCGGGGGTAACGCCGATGTTCTCGCCGAGATTGAACGGCCGCCGGTCGACCTGCCGCGGAGCGCGGAGTCCGGCCGCGGCGTCGGCGACGAAATTGCGCGCGCCGCGCAGCAGGCTCAGTCCGCCGGTGTCGAAAGCTTTACGGCAGGCCGCGGGATTTCCCGCGAGCGTGTTGGTGGGCGCCATCGCTGACACGAGTACGCCGGCGGCGAACCTGGCCTGTTGGGCACGTCGCCAGTCGAGCGGGGCGCCTTCGACCGCTGCGGTAACCGCGTTGGCGGCCGCGAGGTAGGCCTGACCGACTCGCCGGTAGAACGGGTTCTGCTGCCACGCCGGGTCGGTGAACCTGGAGTCGCCCCGGGCTGGCGCGATCGCCGATGTTCCAGCGGCGACATCGGCCAGCTCACGAGCGAGGGCTTTGCCGCGTGCGGCGAGGGCAGGGCTCTGCGCCAGAGCGCTCATCAACGCCGACGCCGCTTCAAGGGCGCTGACGCGCCCGGCGGCGAGGCCGCTGTTCAGCGCGTCCGCGGCCGCGTCTGCGAGCGAGCTCGCAGCGGTCTCCTGATCGCTCATGACCGGCCCCCTTCTGGTGCAGGCCCGGCTGCTGCCACCTCGCCCACGGCAGCCGCGGGTGCGCTCAGTTCCCGCTTGAGGATCTTGCCCGTCGCGGTCATCGGAAGCGCCTGCCTGAACTCGATGATCCTCGGGTACTTGTAGGCCGCCATGTTCTGCTTGCACCACGCGATCAAGTCGGCTTCGCCCACCGTCGCGCCGGGCGCGCGGACCACGAACGCCTTGATCTCCTCGCCGTGCGACGCGTGCGGCACGCCTACCACCGCGGCCATGCTCACGTCCTGATGGGTGAGCAGCACCTCTTCGAGCTCGCGCGGGTAGACGTTGAAGCCGCCGCGGATGATCATGTCCTTCTTCCTGTCGACGATGTAGAGGTAACCGTCGTCGTCGCGGGTGCCGATGTCGCCGGTGCGGAACCACCCGGCGGCGTCTAGGACCGCGGCCGTCTCAGCGGGGCGCCCCAGGTAGCCCTTCATCACGTTGTGGCCCCGGATCGCTATCTCGCCGGCTTCTCCCTGCAGTGCCTCCGTGCCGTCCGGGGCGAGCAGCTTGACCTGGACTCCCCAGGCAGGCAAGCCGACCGAGCCTGGCCGGCGCGGCCTGTCGACCCGGTTGAAGGTCGCTACCGGGCTCGTCTCTGACAGCCCGTAGCCCTCAACGATCGGTACGTCGAATCGCCGCTCGAAGCGGCGCAAAACCTCGCCGGGCAGCGGGGCGCCGCCCGAGACTGCGACGCGCATGCTGGCGGCGATCGCGGCGAGGTCGTACCCATCAGCGTTGTCGTGGCCGAGCAGCGCGTGATACATCGTCGGCACTCCCGCGAAGAACGTGACTCCCTCGGCCTGCATCAGGCTCAGTGCGTCCCGCGGCCTGAACCTCGGCAGCAGCACGAGCGTCGCACCGGATGCGAATCCCGCGTTCATCTGGACGCTCTGCCCGAAGGAGTGGAAGAGCGGCAGCGCCAGCAGGTGAACGTCGTGCCCTCCCGGGTGCGCGCCGAACAGCCGCGGCCCGAGCAGCGCGTTGTGCACCATGTTGCTGTGCGTCAGCTCGGCGCCCTTCGGCTGGCCGGTTGTACCGCTCGTGTACAGCACGACGGCGGTGTCGGTCTCGGCCGCCGGCCGGGCCGGGCACTCAGCGGGCTGGCGGTGCGTGAACTCGGCCAGGGTCTGGAGCGCGACGTCGGAAGATGCGGCGGCCGGGTCGGCGGTGATCAGCACGAAGTGCTCGCAGCTTGCTGTGCGCTCGAACGCGGCCGCGCCGGCGGCGCCAACCGGCAGCTCGGCTGATCCCGCGAAGCAGAAGTAAGCCTTCGCCGCCGAATCGGCTAGGTGATAAGCGATCTCGCGCTCGGTGAGCATGATGTTCAGCGGGACAACGACGCCGCCTGCCTTCAGGATGCCGTAGTAGATGACGGGAAAGGCCGGCAGGTTCGGGCAGCTCAGCGCGATCCTGTCGCCCGCGCTGATGCCCCGGTCGATCAGGGCGCTGGCCACCCTGGACGCCTGCTCCTCGACCTCGCGATAGGTCAGCCGGGCACCGGCCGCTACAACGGCAATCCGATCGGGGTACTCGCCGGCGCTGTACTCCAGCACCGATGCCAGGTTGAGCATCTGGACACCTCCGCGACTCGTTCCTTCGTCGTGAGTCCACGATCGGCGTGCGGTGCCCGGCGGAGTTAGTGGCCGGACGACAAACCTCGTCGTCGGGCGGTCACAAAGTTCGCGGCTCGCCGGACGGGTTCCCGCCTAGCAAGCGGATCGCGATGAGCAGTTCGACCACGTCGGTGATGCTCCGCAGGTCGCACCCGGTCCGCTCGGCGATGCGCTCGAGCCGGTAATAGGCCGTGTTCACGTGCAGGTGCAGTCGCCCCGCAGCGGTCTTCGCGTTGAGGTCGCTCGCGGCGTATTCGGCCAGCGTGGCGATCAGCGCGCCCCCGGCGGCGGCGTCTTCGGTGACGAAACGGGCGACCTCGGGCCTGATCAGCCGCAGGGCGGTCGGCCCTTCGCTGAGCACGAGATAGTCGAACGCCGACAGCAGTGGCAGGGCGAGGACGCCGTACCGGTCGCCGAGAAAGTCCCGGGCGATCAGGGCCTCGGCATAGGCCTCGGGCACCTCCTGCAGCCCGGCATGCGTGGTGCTGATCCCGACGCTGAGCGGCAGACCCCTAGCCCCGAGACTCTCGCAGGCTCGCTGGATACCGCCGACTGCCGCCTGCTCGCCACCTGCACCGACCGGCAGAACGGCGACGATCTCCTGTTGCCTGACGACTGTCAGACCGCGCCGGCCACGCTCGCCAGCGAACGCTGCTGCCGCGTCGGTGAGCGCGTGAGCGGCGAACGGGTTCGTGGCGAGGACCGCGGAGGCGACAAGCACCTGCGATCCCGCTCGCAGACCCGCGGTCTCCAGGATCGACCGCTTCTGCTGGCCCGTGATCGCGCGCCGGGCAAGCAGGTCTTCCAGCAGGTCGCGCCGTGCGCGATCGTGCTCGGCGAGGCGGTGCTGCTGCGCCTCGATGTAGGCCTCGGCCGCGACCGTGCTCCCGATCTCGATCACCGCCATGATCGGGCCGACGAGCCGGAGCGCGGCCTCGCGCTGGTCAGGGTCGTCGCGCGCGGCGGCGAGCACGCTCCGCCATAGGCTCTGCTGGCCGATCCTGAACGCGCGCAGGAAGTCGGCGAGCGAGATGCCCTGTGCCTCGCGCCGGGCCGCCTGCTCCCTGGTGCCGGCGAAGTCTTCCCTGGTGACGGGAGCGTCCCGGTCGAGGACCGACAGGAAGATCCGGAATATCGACGCCACGTGCGCCCGCACATTCGCGCGCAGTTGCTGATCGCCGCTCGCCGGGTACGCAGGAACCTGCTCCCAGATCGCGTCGGTCGCGGCAACGACCATGGCATCGAACCCTGACTCGACGGCAGCCGAGATCGCCGCGACCGGCCCCGAGGGCTTGTTCTCTCGCTCCACGACCATTCCGCCGCCGGCTAAGGCTCGTGCCGCCACCACAACTTGCTGGCCTACCCTCTCAGCTCCACGGGAACGGCGAGTTGCTGACCGGGTGCAGCTTGCCGGCGGCGTACCGGGAGAACCTGAACGGCTCGAGCAGCGCCTGCGGCTCGCCAAGCACCTCCTTGGCAACCAGGGATCCGACTCCGATCATCTTGTACCCGTGGTTGGAGTCCGCGATCACGTAGGCGTTCTGGCTGAACGTGTCGAAGACCGGGAAGCTGTCCGGGGTGAACGCGCCGATGCCGCCCGATGGCTCCTTGCGGTACAAGTGCCGCTGGTTCTCGAAGCGCTTGAGGCTGTGCGCCAGCCCGGACGTCCACATCCTGGTGAAGTCCTCGCTCACGACGAACTCCGGGCTCTTCGGGCCATACGGATCGACGGCGACCTCCGCCGCCGGGTGGTCAACGATGTACGGCGCCGCGCCGCCCTGCACCCCGCCGAAGTCGAAGTCCGGCTTGAAGTAGATCCCCCACATCTGGTCGGTGATCAGCTCGCCGTCGATGTCGTCATGCAGCGGCGCGTCCGAGTCCACGTGCACGACCGGCGGGAAGCCGCCGCTGCTCGTGGTGAACGCGCCGGGGTCGACGCCCAGCGTGCCCTCTTGCAGCGCCCAGTACGTCCACATTGGCCGGCCAGGATGCACCGCCCCGGTCGGGTCGGTGACGTCGACCGTGTCCGGCAGGCCGAGCATCGCCCAGTAGTCCCTCACCCACGGGCCGGCCGCGACGATCAGGTGGTCGCAGGCGATCGGTCCCTCGCTGGTCTCCACGGCCGTGACCGCGCCGCCGTTGATCTGCAGACCAGTGACGGTGGTGCCGGGCTGGATCCGCACCCCTTCGGCCAGCGCCTTGGCCTCCAGGCCAGCCAGCGAGCGTTTGTTATTCGCGTATCCGCCCTGCTTCTCGTGCAGGACGGTGGTCGCGCCGGTCGCCTGCCAGTCGGGGAACATTTCGAGCATGTAGTCGCGGCACGCCTGCTCGCCCTCGATCAGCACCGAGTCGTAGCCGATCGCCCGCTGCTCGGTGTAGATCTGCACCACGTCGGCGTGCATGGCCTCCGGCGCCGTCTGCAGGAAGCCGACCGGGTGGTAGGAGAAGGCGCTGGGATCGGATTCCCAGACCGACACGTTATGGGCCATCAGCTCGCGCATGGCCGGCTGGAAGTAGTTGTTGCGGATCGTGCCGCAGGCGATGCCGGAGGCGCCAGCCCCGACTCCGGTCTTGTCGAGGACGACGATGTCCTGGCCGCTGCCGAGTCCGCGTGCCGTGAGTTCCCTGGCCAGATGCCACGCCGTGGACAGGCCGTGCATGCCGGCACCGGCAATGACATAAGAAGCGCGCGCCGTACTCACTGCCGATCCTCCTACAGGTTGGGGGCGTACTCGCGGTAGCTCTGGGTGATCCCGTCCGCGGAGCCGAAGAACGAGTGCCTCGACATATCAGGCGCGTAACGGGACGCCTCTGGCGTTTTGCCGGCCGCCTCTGCCATCGCGCGCACGTGTTGCGGTCCGGCTCCGCAGCAGATGCCGAGATAGGACACCCCGATGTCGAGTGCAGCCACGGTGAAGTCGGCCAGTTCGTGCCGCGTGCAGGTGAACGGGTCGAGAGCGGTCGGGAACGCCTGGGCGCCGCCGCGTCCTGGATCGCGCAGGGACTGCATCGACGGCTCCGCCTCCGTGGTCCGGTACGGCACGGGCAGGGCAGCTACCGGACAGGACACTGCGGCCCGGATCGGTGCGAGCAGCGGCAGCATCGTCTGCGGGCCGCGGATGCAGTTCAGGCCCACCACGTCCGCCCCGGCCTGCTCGGCGCGACGGGAGGCTTCTGTCGCGCTGACCCCGTCGCGCATATCGGAGTCCTTGTGCACCGCGAATGTCACCACCGCGGGCAACCCGGCCGCCTTGATGGCCTCAAGCCCCAGCATGGCCTCGCCGGCCCAGCTGAACGTCTCGGCGATGACGAAGTCCACGCCCGCCTCAGCCGCCCAGCCGACTTGCTCGTCGAACGCGGCCCGCACCGTCCGCTCGGCGGCCTGCCCTGGCTCGTACACGTTCGTGTTGCAGATATTGCCGGCCAGCAGTGTGCCCGTCTCGCGTGCCACCTTGCTGGCGATGGCCAGGGCCTGGCGGTTCAGCGGTTCGAGCACGTCTTCCTTGCCAATGACCCTGAGCTTCTCGCGGTGGCCGTAGTACGTGAACGCCTCGACTACGTCCGACCCGGCGTGGACGAACTCCCTGTGCAGCTCTTCGACGACCTCGGGATGTTCAAGCACCACCTCAGGAACGAAAGCGCCCGCCTGCAGGTACCCGCGGCGTTCGCATTCGAAAAGATAACCTTCGGCGCACACGACTGGGCCACTCGCCAGCATGCGGAGCAGATCGGGCACTCGATCCTCCAAGGGCGTCTCGGCAACGGACCTAGCGTACGAGAGAGCTGTAACGGGCGACATCGGAGGTAGCTAATGGCGGCGGAACGGCTCGTGGCGGTGGGCTACCAGGCAGATGAGGATTTCGTCAAGATCAACTCGGAGGTGCTGGGCGATGCCGCCGAGATCGTCTACACCTACGATCTCGACGATTTCGCGCGCGCAGCGGAGATCCGACGCGCCGACGCGCTCCTGGCCTACGAGCTGCCGAAGGAGGTGCCCGCGGGAGCGCTCGGCCCCCCCGGCAACCTCGGATTCGTGCAGTTCCTCTCGACCGGCGTCGACTCGGTGGACTTCACCGAGCTGCCTGACTCGCTGACCGTGGCGTGCAACGCCGGCGCCTATGCTGACGCGGTCTCCGAGCAGGCGGTTGCGATGATCCTCAGCCTTGCCAAGCGACTCCCGCAACGGCACGCGGCGCTGGCCGCCGGCCGATTCGAAAAGTGGGCACCTGCTCTCACGCTGAACGGCGCGACCTGCGTAATCCTCGGGTTCGGCGGGATCGGCACCACGACGGCGCGCATGCTGCGCGCGTTCGGCGCCCGCATCTGCGCCGTCACACGAACCGGCACTGCCACAAACGACGCCGATGTCACCGCCAGCATCTCGGACCTGCATCGCGTGCTGCCCACGGCCGACGTGCTGGTCATCGCCCTTCCGCTGACCCTGGCGACGCGCGGACTGATCGGCGCCCCCGAACTCGCGCTGATGAAGCCGAGCGCGATCCTCGTCAACGTCGGCAGGGGCCCGATCATCGACCAGGCGGCGTTGTATGAGCACCTGCGCACCCATCAGGACTTCACCGCCGGAATTGACACGTGGTGGGCCGAGCCGGCGGGCGACGCGCCGTTCCGCACCGATTACCCGTTCCTTGACCTGCCGAACGTGCTCGGCTCGCCGCACAACTCCAGCATCGTGGCCGGCGCGATGACATCCGCCGCCCGGCTGGCCGCCGTCAACGTGCGCCGGTACCTGCTCGGCGAACCGGTGACCGGGGTCATCCGCCGGTCTGACTATGTCGAATAACCGGGCGCTCTCCGCTGGTCGCCCCCGCAAGGCCGGCCGGGCCCACCCGGTCAGTAGGCCATCCAGCCACCATCGACCATCAGGTTGACGCCGCTGATGTAACTGGCCTCGTCTGAGGCCAGGAAGGATACGGCCGCCGCGACGTCAGGCGGCTCGCCCAGGCGCGAGAACGGGGTGCGCGACCACACGTACGCGGCCGACTCAGGGTCCGCCGCAAGGTCGCCGGGCGCGCCCGTGCGGATCTTGCCGGGGGCCACCGCGTTGCACATGATGCCGTCCCGGCCGTGCTCGACGGCGATCTGCCTGGTCATCTGCACGAGGCCGCCCTTGCCGACGGCATAGGCGAAATGGCCTGGCACGCCGACCATGCCGTGCTGGGAGGTGATGTTGACGATGCGGCCGCGGATGTCGTTGCGCGGTTCCTGGGTGAGCATCAGCCTGACTGCGGCCCGGCAGAGCAGGAACGGCCCGCGCAGGTTGACCGCCATCATCGCGTCCCAGTCATGGTCGAGCGTGTCAATCAGCGGCTTGGAATGCGGTCCGGCGAGCACGGCATTGTTCACCAGGACGGCGAGGCGGCCGTAATTCGCGGCCGCGAGGCCGACGAGGTCCTCGCACGCCCGCGCCGATGACACGTCAGCCTGTACGAACTCACAGGTGCCTCCCTGCTCGGTGATGAGCAGGTCGGTGGGCTCTCCGCCAGTCAGCGGCTCGCGGCGGATGTCGGCGAGGATGACAGCGAAGCCGTCCGCGGCCAGTCGCACCGCAATCGCGCGCCCAATCCCCGACGACGAACCGGTCACAATCGCGCATCCCGTCATCCGCGCATTGTCCCAAACTCCCGGCTCGACATCTGACTGAAAACAGACCAGCGCCTAACCTGGCAATTCCGGCGCCATCTGCCGCTGATCCGTCCGGCAACATGGGTTACCCCCGATTGTGGTTCCTGTGAATGGGCTGATACATCGCAAAACGCCTGCTTTCAACAACCCAAATCGGGGGTAAGACGCTCTGAGCCCGGACGACAACCCCGCCGACGGCGATCCGGGTTCACGCGAATTGGATGAGAACCTTGCCCGTCTTGCCCGGCGCGGCCATGTGTTCGAACGCGGCCGTCACCTGGTCGGCGGGGAAGACGCGGTCGATCTCGGGCAGTGCCCGGCCGGCCGCGAGGACCGGGACGACGGACCGGACGAACGCCTGCACGGCATCCGCCTTCTCCTCCAGCGGCCTGGCGCGCAGCACCGTGCCCCGCACGGTCGCCCGCTTGCCCATAAGAGCGCGCAGCGAGATCTGCGCATCCGGACCAGCCTCGGTGCCGACGACGACGATCCGGCCCTTCACCGCGAGGGCGGCGAGGTCGCCGGGCAACCTGGGCCCCCCGACCAGTTCGAGCACGACATCGGCGCCGCCAAGCGCGGAGAGCTGATCTTGGGCCTGATCCGGCGTGACGACGATCGCGCCCTCGCTGGCTAGCCCGCGCGCCGATTCCGGAGACCTGACGCACGCGACGACGCGGGCGCCAGCCGCGAGGCCGAGCCGCGCGCCAGCCGAGCCGACGGCGCCATTCGCGCCGTTTACCAGCAGGACCTCACCGAGCTCCAGGCCGCACTGGCTGAACACGGCGTCGTGCGACGTGATGTACGCCTCCGGGATCGCGGCCGCCACATCGTCGGCCATTCCTTCAGGAATCCGGGCCAGGTGCCGCTCGTGCACGACGACCCGGTCGGCCAGACCGCCGCCGCCGACCAGGCCGAATACCCGGTCGCCGACGTTCCAGGCGCGGACGGCCTCACCGGCCGCCACCACCGTGCCGGCGACTTCAAGCCCCGGGATGTCCTGCGGCGAACCAGGCGGTGCGGGGTAGAAGCCGTTCCGCTGGGCGACGTCAGCCCAGTTGAGACCCGCGAATCTCGCCGCGACGAGCACCTCGTGTGCGGTGGGAACGGGATCGGGGCGCTCGGCAAGGCTGACGACCTCGTTCCCGCCGGTTCCGGCGTACGTCACGGCTCTCATGCGATATCTCCCGGGGGTCGTGTGCAAGGTGCTGGCCAGCACCACCTAAGGTGCGAAGCCAGCATAAAGACGTAGGCTGCCCATGTTGCGGTCATTCCGCACGGGTGGCGTCAAACGAGGGAGCCGCATCGAGGTGGGCGAGGCGGGCAACACGCGAGACGCCGAGTTCACGATTGCCCAGTGGGCGGCGGCGAATCCCCGGTCCGCGGCCCTGCACAGCCGGGCGAGCATGCTGCTCCCAGGCGGGGTGACCCACGACGTCAGGCTCGCCGTGCCGTTCCCGCTGGCCGTTGCCAGGGCAGAGGGCGCGCTCAAGTGGGACGTCGACGGCCACGAGCTGATCTGCTACGTCATGGGCCACGGCTCGTTGCTGCTCGGGCACAGCCATCCGGCCGTCGTCGCCGCCGTCCGCGAGCAGGCGGGCATGTCGTTTCATCCCGGTGCCTGCCATGAGCTAGAGAGCCGCTGGGCCGAACTCGTCATCGCGCTCGTCCCGTCAGCCGAGCTGGTGCGGTTTACCTCGAGCGGAACCGAGGCCTCCCTCCTCGCGCTGCGGGTGGCCCGGGCGGCTACCGGCCGGGACAAGATCGTCAAGCTCGGCGGCCACTTCCACGGCTGGCACGACCAGATCGCCGTGGGCTCCGACCCGCCGTTCGACCAACCGGACACCGCGGGATTGCCGGGTGCCAGCGCGGGCTGGCTGAGCGTCCTGCCCGCAGACGAGCAGGCACTCGCCGACGCCCTCGCCGGACGCGATGTGGCCGCCATGATCCTGGAACCGTCGGGGGCTGCCTGGGCGACGGTCCCGCTCCCCGACGGCTTCCTGGCCGCGGCCAGGAAGCTCGCGGACGAAACAGGGACGTTGCTGATCTTTGACGAGGTGGTCTCCGGATTCCGATGGGCGCCCGGCGGAGTCCAGGAAGCATCGGGAGTGCTGCCAGACCTCACGATCCTCGGCAAGATCCTGGCCGGGGGTATGCCTGGCGGCGCGGTGTGCGGGCGCGCCGTTCTGATGCGTCTGCTCTCCGGGCCTGCCGCGGGGCCCCGTCGGGTGGCGCATCCCGGGACCCACAACGCTCACCCGCTCGCTGCCGCGGCCGGCGTGGCCACGCTGACTCTGGCTGCCTCTGGCGAGGTGCAGGCCGGAGCCGATCGGCTGGCCGCCTCGCTCCGCGACGAGCTGACCGCCGTGTTCCGGCGGCGCGGGGCGGCCGGCTGCGCCTACGGCGAGAGCTCGACCTTCCATCTGCTGTTCGGCCATGACGGCGCGCCAGGCGAGCTTGACGACGCGACGCTGAAGGCCAGCGTCCCGCCATCATCGCTGTCGGACATGCTCGCCTGCTCAATGCTCACCGAAGGAGTGCACTTGTTCCATGGGTCCGGCTTCCTGTCGCCCGCGCACGGCGATCGCGAAATCGAGCTGACGCTTCGCGCCTTCGATAAGACGCTCGTGCGGCTGCAGGCCGCGGATCTCGCGTGACCGCCGAGGGCGCGCCGACCGCGGCCGCCGGGCTTGATCTGGTCGGCGGCCGCGTGCTCGACCCAGGGCAGGAAATCGACCGCCTCGCGACGATCAGCGTCGACGGCGGCCTGATCTCAGGCATTAGCGGGCCGGGCGACACTCAGGCCGCCGCACGCGAGCAGATAGATGTGACCGGGATGCTGGTCACCCCCGGCCTGATTGACCTGCACACCCATCTCTACCCGGGCGTGTCGCACTACGGCATTGAACCTGACCCGCATTGCCTCGGCAGAGGCGTCACCACGGCGGTCGATGCCGGATCGGCGGGCGCCCAGACGTTCCCAGGCCTGCGCAGGTACGTCATCGAGCGGTCCTTCACCCAGATACTCGCCTTCCTCAACATCGCCGTCGAGGGAATGATCACCAGCCTGGTCGGGGAACTCGAGGACATCCGCTGGGCATCGCCTGAGCAGGCCGTCGCCCGCGCGCGGGAGCACTCCGACCTGATTATGGGAATCAAGGTCCGGCTCGGCTATCAGATGGTCGGCGACGACCCGCAGCCGGCGTTCCGCCTGGCTCGGCAGGCGGCCGACGAGCTCGGCCTGCCGTTGATGGTGCACGTGATCGACATGCGGCCAGGGCTGGCCTGGCTGCTGCCCAGGCTCCGCCGCGGCGACATCGTCACGCACTGCTTCCACGGCAACGAGGGCGGCATCCTCGGCCAGGACGGACGCGTGCTGCCGCAGGCCATCGCGGCGCGCGAAAGCGGCGTGCTCTTCGACATCGGCCACGGCATCGGCAGTTTCGCGTACGAGGTCGCCAGGGCGGCCGTCGCCCAGGGCTTTGCGCCTGACACAATCTCCAGCGACCTGCATGCGCACAACGCCGACGGCCCGGTCTTCGATCAGGCGACGACGCTGTCCAAGCTACTGCACGTCGGCATGGAGCTGGATGACGTCATCAAGGCGACGACCTGCACGCCCGCCAGCGCGATTGGCAAGACCGCCAGCCACGGCGCGATCGTCGCCGACCGGGAAGCCGATCTTTCCGTACTTGAGCTGAGAACAGGGCACTGGGCGCTGCCCGACGCGGCCGGCCAGACCGAGGTGGTCGAGCGGCTTTTGGTGCCGCGCGCGGTCATCAGGGCCGGCGAGGTCCGCGTGATCGCGCCGGCCGCGGCCGGCCTCATCGCCGCCGAGCGTAACCGGTGAACGTCTCGGCGATCACGGGCGGGACCGTCGTCACCCCGGACGGAACGGTGCGAGCCGACCTGCTGATCAGGGACGGCAAGATCGCAGCGATCGGATCGGCAACGGCATGCGCCGGCGACCGGATGGATGCCACCGGCTGCTATGTGCTGCCGGGCGGAGTGGATCCGCACACGCATCTGATGACCGCGCCGGAGCCGGCCACTGCGGCTGCCGCGCGGGGCGGCACCACGACGGCATTGTCGTTCACCGGCCCGCGCGCGGGTGAGGATGACGTGGACGCGTTGCTGCGCGGCCGACAGGAACTGAGCAGCGGTGGTATCAGCATCGACGTCGGGCTGCACGCCGCGATCTATGCGCCAGACCGCCTGACCGCCGACGATCTCGCCGCCGCCAAGCAGGCGGGCGCGGCCGCGATCAAGGTCTTCCTGGCCTATCCCGAGCTCGGGATCATGTGCTCCGACCGGCGATTGCGCGAGCTGATGGCCATGGCCGGCCCGGCCGGCCTGGTCGTATCCGTCCATTGCGAGAATGCTTCCCTCATCGAGGCCCTTGAAGAAGCGGCGGCCTCCGAAGGCCGGCCGGTTTCCGGGCCCCGGATGTTCGCCAGCACCAGGCCGCCCGAGGCCGAGGACGAGTCGGTCGGCCTCGTGCTCGAAGCCGCAGCCGCGACCGGGGCGGCCTGTTACCTCGTGCATCTGTCCACGGCGGGAGCCGTACGCCTCGTCCGTGACGCACACGTGGCTGGCCTGGCCAATGTGCGGGGGGAGGTGTGCCTGCACCACCTTCTTCTCGACGATGGCCGGTACGACCGGCCAGACGGCGGCCGGTACCTGGTCTGCCCGCCACTACGCACTGCGCGCGATTCCGAGGCGCTGTGGACAGCCGTGACAGACGGGACTATCAGCGCGATCGGATCCGACCACTGCCAGGCAAAGACGCCAACCGGTGAGTGGCTCGCGTCGGCGGGTCACCGGCACGGCTACGGCCTTGCCGGCATCGGGCCCCGGCTGCCGTTGCTGCTGTCGGCCGCGCTGACGCGCGGCCTGACGTTGCCGCAGGTGGCCAGGCTCGCCGCCGAGAACCCGGCCCGCGCGTTCGGGCATTACCCGCGCAAGGGCGCACTGCTGCCCGGGTCGGACGCCGATGCCGTGATCTTCGACCCGGCGGGTGAAACCGTCCTTCCAGCCGACGGGCTCGGCGACGGAACAGGCGACAGCGTGTACGCAGGCATGGTGCTGCGCGGCCGGATTCGCGCCGTGCTGCTGCGCGGCCACCTGATCATTGCCGATGACGAGATCGTCGGCGGCGAGCCAACCGGGATGTACCTGCCAGCGGGTTAGCCGCGCACCGAGGTCGGCAGCCGCGACCAAGAGTCTGGAACTACCAGAAAATGCGCGCTAATGTCACCCGAAAGCGCGGCTGGCCGATCAGCTAGCTCCGTACCGCCGGCACCACGAAGGGATCGCCGACATGTTGCATGCCCGGGCCGCGGCGCGAAGCGCTTGCCGTCGGCGCCGACCGGCCCGTCACCGCGCGAGCCGGCCGTGGCGGTAGCCGCTGCGTCAGCCAAGCCGCAGATTTCGCGCGCGGAGGCTCATCCGATCGCGCATCTCGTCGTTCGCAGGGTCGCGGCCGGCCTCATCACGTTGCTTGTCGTTTCAGCCGTCGTGTTCCTCGCGACCCAGGTTCTGCCCGGCAACGCAGCGTTCGCGGTGCTCGGCAGGTCGGCGAACCCGGTCCGGCTGCACGCGCTTGAGCGGCAGTTGCACCTGGACCGCAGCATCGCCGCGCAGTACTGGACCTGGCTGTCCGGCCTGTTCACCGGGAATCTGGGCACGTCGCTGGCTAATGGGCAGCCGCTCTGGGCGCTCGTCTCGCCGCGTCTGATCAACTCGGCGGTGCTCGTCTTCGTGACCGGAGCGATCGGATCGGTCATCGGAGTCGCGCTCGGCGCGCTCGCGGCTTTGCGGAAGGACTCCTGGTTCGATCACATCGCGTCTGTGACCGCGCTGGCGGTGACCTCGCTGCCCGAGTTCGTCGTGGCGATCGCGCTGATCATTCTGCTGGCGACAGTGGTCTCGCACCTGCTGCCCGCGGTCTCGCTGCTGCCGCCGGGCACATACGCGTGGAGCCAGCCGAAGCTGCTCATTTTGCCGGTCGCGACGCTCGTGATCGTGATCGTGCCGTACATCTTCCGGATGATGCGGGCCGCGATGATCGAGGCCCTTGAGTCCGACTATGTGGAGATGGCCAGGCTCAAGGGCGTGCCGGAATGGCAGATCGTGCTCGCGCACGCGCTACCGAACTCCATTGCGCCGACGATCCAGGTGATCGGCCTGAACTTCCTCTATCTGGCTGGCGGGGTGGTGGTGGTCGAGTTCGTGTTCAACTTCCCTGGCATCGGTCAGGGCCTGGTGTTCGCGGTGCAGAACCGCGACATCCCGGTGATCCAGTTCATCGTCCTGGTGCTCGCCGCCTTCTACGTCGTCATGAACATCGTGACCGATGTGATCGCGTTGCTCGCCACGCCGCGGCGCAGGATCGCGAGGTAACCATGGCCGTCGCTGCCTCCCGGGTCCCGCCCGCGCAGACCAGGGCCTCCCGCACCGCCCGGCACCCCTGGCTCGCCGTCCTGCTGGCGGCGGCCAGGACGCCGCGCGGCGGAGTCGGTCTCGGCCTGACCGCCATCGTCGTGCTGATCGCGGTGATCGGCCCCTTTGTGGCATCGCATCAGCCTGACGCGCTGCTGACCGTCGCCTTCGCCAAGCCGTCGGGTCACTACCCCCTCGGCAGCGACTTCCTGGGCAGGGACGTGCTGTCCCGGGTGCTGAACGGCGGCTGGACGCTGCTGCTCATGGCCGCCGCGGCGACGGCGTTCGGCATCATCGTCGGCACGGCCGCGGGAGTGTCGGCCGCCTACCAGCGCGGTCGCGCCGACGGGTTCATCATGCGGACGGTCGACGTGATCCTGGCGTTCCCGCAACTCGTCTTCGCCCTGCTGCTGGTCAGCCTGATCGGTCCGAAGCTGTGGCTGATCGTGATCGCGGTCGGGTTGTCGCACGCTCCGGCCGTCGCCAGGGTCATGCGGTCGGCGACGCTGGACATCACCGAGCGGGACTTCGTCAAGGTCGTCGAACTGCAAGGGATGCGCTCGGCCAAGGTCATGGGCAAGGAGATCCTGCCGAACCTCATCAGCCCGCTGATGGTGGAGGCGGGACTGCGGCTCACCTACTCGATCGTCATCATGGCCGGCCTGTCCTTCCTCGGGTTCGGCCAGCAACCGCCGGCGGCCAACTGGGGCCTCATGATCAACGAGAACCGGATTGGCATGCAGCTCAATCCGTGGTCGGTGATCGTGCCCGCCGCGCTGATCGCGCTGCTGACCATCGGCACCAACACATTCACCGACGCGGTCGCGAGGGTCACACTGGGCGTGGAACGCAGGCCAGAGGAAGCCGTCCTCACCGACGACCTCGGGCTGGGGCGAACCACATGACAGCCGAATCGCCTGACGTTGACGCCAGCACGGTGTTCGCCAGCACGGGGGCCGACCAGGAGGTGGCCAGGCTCGAGGTCGCCGACCTGGAGATCCGGATCGGCCGGTCGGGCCCCGACGTGGTCAGCGACATCGGTTTTGCCGTGCCGGCCGGTCAGGTGCTCGGCCTGGTCGGAGAGTCAGGATCGGGCAAGACTACCGTGGCGCTCGCGCTGCTCGGGCACACCCGCCGTGGCCTGCACATCAGCCGGGGCGAGGTCAAGCTCGACGGCATCGACCTGCTCAGGCTGCCGCGCGCTGAACTTCGCGCGGCGCGGGGCGCACGGGTCGCATACGTTCCCCAGGACCCATCGGCCGCGCTGAATCCGACGCTGCGGGTCGGAACGCAGCTCAGGGAGGCGCTGCGGGTCCACCCTGGGGCGGTCGATGACCCGGAGGCGCGGGTCATCGAGGTACTGCGCGAGGCCCGGCTGGACGCCGCGCCCGAGCTGATCCGCCGCTATCCGCACCAGCTGTCCGGCGGCCAGCAACAGCGCATCGGCCTGGCGATGGCGTTCTGCTGCCGGCCATCCCTGATCGTGCTCGACGAGCCGACGACAGGGCTCGACGTCACGACGCAGCGGCACGTGCTGGACACGGTCCGCAGCTTGTGCGATTCCTACGGCGTCGCAGCCGTCTATGTGAGCCACGATCTCGCGGTGGTAGGCGGACTGGTCGCTGAGGTAGCGGTCATGTACGCCGGGCGCATCGTCGAGGTCGGCCCGACCGCCAAGGTGTTCGGCGAGCCCGTCCACCCATACACCAAAGGGCTGCTCGCCGCGGTGCCGTCGCCGGGCCGCGCGGAGATCCTGGCTGGCATCGAGGGCCAGCCGCCGCGGCCGGGCGCGCGTGGCCGCGGCTGCTCGTTCGCCCCGCGGTGCACGTTCGCGATCGAGGACTGCCGTAGCGAGCCGCCGCCGCCGGTGCTCGTGGACAGCCGGCAGGTTCGCTGCATCCGCGCCGAGGATGTCAGGTTGGCGGCCGCGACCGCGCGCACAGCGGTGACTGCCCCCGGCGAGGAGGGCACCTCCGCTGCGCTGTCGCTGCGCGGGGTGCGCGCGAGCTACGGCCGCTCGCCCGTGCTCTCCGACGTAGACCTGGAGGTGCCGCAGGACTGGTGCGTGGCGGTGGTCGGCGAGTCGGGATCGGGAAAGACCACCCTCGCCAGGTGCATCGTGGGACTGCACAGCAACTGGACAGGCGAGATCAGCTTCGAGGGAGTGCCGCTCGCCGCGCGGCTACGGGACAGGACGAAGGAGTCGCTGCGGCGGATCCAGTACGTCTTCCAGAACCCCTACACCTCGCTCAACCCGAGAAAGACGGTCGGCCAGATCGTCGCGCAGCCTTTGGAGGAGATGCTCGGCCTGCCGTACAAGGAGCGATCCGAGCGAGCCGCGATGGCGCTGGAAGACGTGTCGCTGA
>DATAEH010000108.1:0-29655 GCA_036258115.1 Streptosporangiaceae bacterium | reverse complement strand
CCGCGGTACCCGTCAGGCGCGGGGATCGTGGCGACGTGGGCAGGCCGCTCCCCCTTAGCCCACTCCTCGGGGGACAGGGCATGGGTGGCCTCGGTCAGCCCGTGGTAGGCGCAGGCGGTCACGACCGCGCCGGCCCGCCCGGTGGCCGCGCGGGCGATCCGCCAGGCGAGGTCGTTAGCCTCGCTGCCGGAGTTCACGACTATGACGGCGTCCAGCTCCGGCGGCAGGGTGGCTTGGAGTCGTTCGGCGAGCTCGACGATCGCTTCGTGCAGATAGCGGCTGTGGGTTGCGAGCAGCCGCTGCTGCTGGGTCACCGCCTGCACGACCCGCGGGTGGCTGTGCCCGACCACGGGCACGTTGTTGTAGCAGTCGAGGTACCGCCGGTCGTCGGGGTCGAACAGCCAGACACCCTCGCCGCGGACCAGGTGCACCGGGCGGGAGTAGAACAGCGGCGATCGCGGCAGCGCGCGACGACGACGCTCCAGCAGACTACTGGTGGAAGACCTTGCGTACGGGAGCTGACGGCAGGCCTCGCGGAAACGCCGCGCGACGGCGTCTATCCCCGCCGCCTCGATGGCATCGAGGAATGCGCGGGCGCCCGGCTCGCCGCTCGCGGCGTACGCGGCGTTGTCTGGATAGAGCTTGCGCCGCCAGGCGGTGACCGCGACCTCAGCGGCAAGCCTGGCCGCCACCAGATCTGCGAGGAGCCCGGCCTCCTCGTCTTCGAGCGGCGTCACCGAGACGTAGCCGCCGATGATCGTGTCGGCCGCCTCGATCGCATCATCACGGCCGTGGAGCACATCGGCGACGGCGACGGCGAGATCGCAGACCAGCGGCGCATGGGTCATGTCCCCGAAGTCCACGATCCCGCTGACCTGAAGGTCATCGCCGAAGAGCACGTTGTCCGAGCTCATATCCCCGTGGATCACCTGCGCGCGCAGTCCGGGCAGCGCTGGCACAACCCGGGCCTCGAACCGGTCCACAACCCACTCCACCTGCGCCCGGCGCTGGCCGTCGGAGACATGGGTGAGCAGCGGGCGCAGCTTGGGCAGGCGGGTGATATCCCACAAGATCTCGTAATCGGCGGCAGGATGGAAAAAGCCACGCAGCGCGTGCCCCAGACGGGCCGTGATCTGCCCATGGGACCAGATCGCCCCTGTGGTGAGCGCTGTGTTCGCGGTCACCTGCCCGGGCAGGAACGTGAAAAGCCGGACTGGGTAGGTCCGGCTGTCGGGCCCGGGCACCTCGACCCAGGATTCCCCCGCCGCGGTCGGCAGGGCACGCATCACCGGCAGGCCCGGATCCACCCGCTCGATATGACGGAGGGCGGCGGCCTGCATCGCCAGGACGGGCCGGTCATCGGCCGGATTAGAGATTTTGAACAAAAATCGGTCGCCGCGGGCCGTGTCCACCCGGAAGTTCTGGTCCCGTTCGCCCGCGAGGGGCTCGAGAGACGACGCTTCGACGCCAAAGCCGTCCCGCAGGATCTGCCTGGCTGCCTCCTCGCCGAAGGCAGGCGGTGTGCTCTCCAAGGGGTCAGGGCGCTTCGCCATGGGCCCGAAGGCTATCTTGCTGCCCGCCGGCTAGCCACCGCCGGCCGCGTTGCCGCGGTCTCGCGGGCCGGGGAGATCTGGCGTCGAGCCCTATTAGGATCAGACGATGCCCATCCCAGTGGCGTTTGACCTGTCCGGCCGGGTCGCGGTGGTCACCGGGGCGGGCAGTCCCGACGGCATCGGATTCGCCACCGCCAGACTGCTCGCCGAACTCGGCGCCGCCGTGATGATCAGCGCCACCACGGCCCGGATCCAGGACAGGGTCAGCGAACTGCGCAGCGCCGGTTTCGACGCCGCGGGGATCGCCGGCGATCTCACCGGTGCCGGCACAGCATCCGGGCTTGTGTCGGCAGCGCTGGAACAATGGGGGCGGCTGGACATCGTGGTCAACAACGCCGGCATGATCTCCGCCGCTGACCCCGTGTTCGAGTCCGGCACCGCGGAATCCATGGACCTGGCGACCTGGCAGGCTGCGCTCGCCCGCAACCTGACCACAGCCTTCCTGGTCACCAAGGCGGCAGTGCCGGCCATGACCAGCCGCGGCTGGGGGCGGATCATCATGGTGGCCAGCGTGACCGGCCCGGTAATGGCGATCCGCGCGGACGTCGGTTACGCCACCGCTAAGGCGGGCATGATCGGGCTCACCCGCGCGGCCGCCGTCGACACCGCAGTGCACGGAATCACCGTCAACGCCGTCGCCCCGGGCTGGATAGCGACCGGCTCACAGACCTCTGAAGAGCGCGGCCAAGGGCAGGCCACCCCCGCTGGCCGGAGCGGCTCACCCGACGAGGTCGCCGCCGCCATTGCCTGGCTGGCCAGCCCCGGCGCGTCCTACATCACCGGGCAGTACCTGGTCGTCGACGGCGGCAACTCGATCGCCGAGCAGCGCGCCACCCCAGATTGATCGGTTAGCGGCCGCTTGGCACGCGTGGACTGGCACGTCTGCCGTGGTCCGGTCAGCGGCGCAGCCTCAGATACCCTCATGCGGCGAGCCGTCAATACGCCGAATACATCCTGAATTGGGCGCTCCCGCTGGCCACCCTGCTGGAACCTCGCGGCTGGATGCAGGGAAGATCCGGGGGCATGCTCGGATCGTCGGGTGGCTCGGCTTGCCGCCCGCGGCCGATGACCACCGCGGTGTGCTTACCCTGCCCAATGGCCCGGGCCCGTCAACCGTCGATCTTCCGGCTCCAGGGTGCTGGACGCTGAACCTCAGCTGGGCCGGGCAACACTAATCGTCGATGCGATCAGCACGATATGGGGCTGGGAGGCCCCAAATAAAGCAGCGGCAAAGTCATCCGGGCATTGATCGAATAGCACATGTGAGCACGTGACGTCCTCACCGACCCGCGGTCGTCTTGAGGCGCAAGGGTGGTACGCCAGCAATGCCGAGCTGGACGTAGACGGTCGAGCCGGGGATCGCTGCTGAGCCCGGGCCACTCTGCATGAAGCTGGTCGCCGGGATCGTCCAGTGCAGCGGGTGCCCGGGACGAATCACGGCCGCACGCTTGGTACAGGGCAGATAACCGGTGCTGATAGGGGCGCCGAAGCCGCCGGTGTGCGCGGTCCCGCCGTCGCGCCCGGCATACGCGGGGCAGGGGTCAAGGGTGACCGGCGCGCTGCCGACCGTGCGCAAGGTGAGGTCTATGGGTGCGAGCTGATCACCGGTGGTGCCCGGCTCGATCTGGCCGGTAAGCCGCAGGCTTGAGTACTCAGGCCGTGGAGGCTGAACAGGCTGACCTGGAAAGCCGGATACGCCATCTATCAACGTCGAGGACCCGGCACTCGGCTTGCATTCCGGCTGCGGGCCGTGCAACGGGACGCGCAGTGAAGCTTGGCCGGCATGATGAAGCGGGATCTCGATCGCGCTGGCGGGGGCGCCGCAGTAGGAGCCGAGCCAAGCGAACCCCCAGCTGGCCTTGCCGTCGGCGAGGGCAACGTAGGAATGCGGATTCTCCGGTCGGCTGGTCCGGTCTCCGCGGGATAGCGGTACCTTCAGGCGTCGGCCGTCAGCGCCGATCAGCGCCGAAGGACCGCGGGGGATCGGCAGGGTACATCGTTCGGCCACCCCATTCCGGTGGCTGACGATCGCGCCGATGAAGTGGATGACGCCGAGCACTCCGCCGTCGGTCCGGCGGGTGGCCGCGGTCGCCCTGATCTGTTGGGGCGTGCAGGTGGCTCGGGGGGTGATAAGACCCCCGGTGAAGTATTGCGGCGGGGGAGCCATCCTGAACTCCCTGGCGCTGAAATTGCCCGGCGCCGGCGGCGGCACGGCCGGTCCGTGTACGCCTGGCTGCTGGTGCCGGGCTAGCTGATGCCCGGCGAGGGAAACGCCGATCGCCACAGCTGCCACCGCCGCCGCGGCCAGTGCGGCCGCGAGCACACGCTTGCGGCGTTCGCGCCGTACGGGAGTGGCCCGGATTGCGGTCGGGTCCAGTTCGTGCGGCGGCTCGGGCACCGCGTCGTGCAGCATCTGGGCCAGGCGGTCTCCAAGGTCGGTCATGGCTTGTTCTCCTCGGCGAACAATTCGGCCATTGCCGGGTCGGCGCGCAACGCGGCCAGCGCACGAGCGGAGTAGCTCTTCACGGTTCCTGTCGAGCAGTGCATCGCCGCCGCGGTTTGTGCTTCGGTCAGATCAGCCAGGTAGCGCAGCGCGATCACGGCGCGCTGCCGCGGCGGCAACGCGCGCACCGCGGCCAAGACGGATGCGCGCAGCAGCAGTGCGTCGGTCTCATCGAGAGCTGCACGGTGCGGCAAGTCGCCGATCGCGATTTCGCCCATCCACTTGCGCCGCTGGCCGCGCAGAAACGCGTTCGTCAGCACGCGGTGCAGGTACGCCAGGCGTTGCTTGTCGTCGGGCAACCTTCCCCACCGTGGCCACGTTTTCTCGAACGCCGTCTGCACCAGATCCTCGGCGGCGGGCCAGTCACCGACAAGCAACCAGGCCGCGCGCAGCAAGCGCGGGCTCGCCGCACGCACGAACCCGTCGAACCGCTCCTCGGAAGCCGTCAAGCGTGCCCCTCCCTGGATCCCACTGATTCAAGTACCTCGACCGGGTAAATGGTTGCCAGTCGGGCAACCCGCGCCGCACCGAAACAGGCTGCGGCACCGCAGGAATGTCGGTCCGCGGCTCTACGATGTGGTGCGTGCCGAGCGCTGATGAGATCACGTGGCTTCGCGACAACAGCCCTGCGTGGCGGCTGCTCCGGGCGGACAACGCGCCTTTGGTGCTGAGCTTCCTGCACGGCGTGTTCGTCGCGGACAACGTGCGTTCGATCGCCGCGAGCGAGCTGGTCAGCCGCCTGGATGATGAGCTGTACGCGCTTGGCCAGCGCGACTCCGGACGCGGCGAGAAGAGATACCCCAAGCCTGCCAAGGCTTACCTCGACGACTGGGCGGCTCCCGGGGCCGGGTGGCTTCGCAAGTACTACCCCGACGGCACCGACGAGCCGCATTACGACGCAACGCCCGCGGTCGAAAAGGCACTGCAATGGGTCGAGAGCCTGCGGCAGCGCGAGTTCGTCGGCACCGAATCTCGGCTGAAGGTGATCTTCGACCTGCTGCGCCAGATCGTGTTCGGCACCGAGCCTGATCCGGCGGAACGAGTGGAGGAACTGCGCCGCCAGCGGGACGCCATCGACGAGCAGATAGCCCGGATCGAGGCTGGCGAGCTGCCGATGCTCGACGAGACCGCCGTGCGGGACCGCTACCAGCAGTTCGCTGGCACTGCGCGGGAGCTGCTCGCCGACTTCCGTGAGGTCGAGGAGAACTTCAGGAAGCTGGACAGGAATCTCCGCGAGAGGATCGCCGGCTGGCACGGCGGCAAGGGCGAACTGCTTGACGATGTGCTCGGCAGCCGGGAGTCGATCGCCGGCTCCGACCAGGGCAGGTCCTTCCAGGCGTTCTACGGTTTCCTGCTATCCCAGGCACGCCAGGAGGAACTGTCCGGCCTGCTGGAACGCGTGCACGCACTCGCGGGAATAGCTGAACGGGACGCCCGGCTCCGGCACATCCACTACGACTGGCTGGACGCCGCCGAGCGGACGCAGGCAACGGTCCGCCAGCTCTCTGAGCAGCTACGGCGGTTCCTCGACGACCAGGTGTGGTTCGAGAACCGCCGGGTGATCGACATCCTGCGCAGCATCGAGAGCCGCGCGCTGCGGTTCCGCGAAACGCCGGCCATCACGGTCACGATGGAGCTCGATACCTCGTCGCCCGCAATCCGGCTCCCGGTGGAGCGGCCCCTCTACGCGCCGGTGCAGAAGGCGCGCCTGCGCAGCGACTCGGTCATTGACGCGGACGAGGAAACTGACCCTGCCGCCTTGTTCGAGCAGGTCTACGTTGACCCTGAGCCGCTGCGGGGCGGCGTCCGCCAGGCGCTGCGCGGGCAGCCGCAAGTGGGCCTGGCCGAGCTGGTGACGCGGTACCCGCTCCGGCAGGGCGTCGCCGAGCTGGTCACCTATCTCTCGTTGCGGGACGAGGCGTTCGCGATCGTCTACGACGATGACCATCTCGATCAGATCACCTGGTCGACAGCCGACGGCCGGGACCGCATAGCAACCCTGCCAAGGGTGACCTACTCCAGGAGGGACGGATGACTGCCGAGCCCGATCTCTCGGTTGCGGTCACGCAGCTGATGAAGGGCGTCGTCTACCGCGATACGCACGATCGCGCATGGCGCAGCCTGCTCGAACTGCAACCGCAGGCCAGGGACTTCGTGGAAGTGATCGGCTTGCAGGTGGTGATCGACGAGTCGGAGGGGTACGCGTTCCTGCGCCAGCGCGCGGTCGATCCTGACGAACCAGACCCGCTACCGCGTCTGGTTCCGCGGCGTGCTCTGTCGTTCCCCGTAAGCCTGCTGCTCGCGCTGTTGCGCAAGAAGCTCGCCGAGTTCGACGCCCAGGGCGGTGACACCCGGCTGATGCTGAGCCGTGCGCAGATCCTCGAGATGATCCGCGTGTTTCTCCCGCCGACCAGCAATGAGGCCAGGCTCACCGATCAGATCGACGCGCACATCAACAAGATCGTCGAGCTCGGCTTCCTGCGGCCCGCGAAGAATTCCGAACAGGTATATGAGGTGCGGCGCATCCTCAAGGCCTTCGTCGATGGTCAGTGGCTCGCTGATTTCGACGCCCGGCTGGCGGAGTACGCCGCCCTGCTGGAGGCGGAGGTGCAAGCATGACCGGTTTCCGCCTGACCCGGCTGGAGCTGTACAACTGGGGAACCTTCGGCGGCCAGGTCTGGTCACTCGGCCTGGACGGGCAGAACACGCTGCTCACCGGGGACATCGGGTCGGGCAAGTCCACGGTGGTTGACGCTGTGACGACGCTGCTGCTGCCCTCCCAGCGCATCGCGTACAACAAGGCCGCCGGAGCCGACACCCGCGAACGGAGCCTGCGTTCTTACGTGCTCGGCTACTACAAGACCGAACGGAATGAGGTGACAGGGGCGACCAAGCCGGTCGCGCTGCGCGACGGTTCGGACTACAGCGTCATTGTCGGCGTGTTCACTAATCCGGGCTTCGAAGCCTGCGTCAGCCTCGCCCAGGTGTTCTGGCTGCGCGGGGACGCAGGCGGCCAGCCGGACAGGTTCTTCGTGACGGCCGACCGGCCGTTGTCGGTCAGCGGGGACTTCTCGCACTTCGGGCCGGACATCGCTGTCCTGCGCCGGCGGTTGCGCGCCGCCGAGGGGGTTCGGGTGCACGACGCGTTCCCCGAGTACGGCAAGGACTTCCGCCGCCGACTGGGGATCGAGTCCGAGCAGGCGATGGAGCTGTTCCACCAGACCGTCTCTATGAAGTCGGTGGGCAACCTCACCGACTTCGTCCGCGACCACATGCTCGAGCCATTCGATTCGGCCAAGGCGGTCGCCGACATCGTCGACCACTTCGGTGACCTGACCAAGGCCCACGACGCCGTGACGCGGGCCGAGGCCCAGCTTGAGGCGCTGACCCCACTGCTGCGGGACTGCGCGAGCGCCGACACGGTCCGCGCGGAGATCGCTGAGCTCGACGCCCAGCGGGCGGCGCTGCGGTACTACTTCGCCGACAGCAAGGCCGGGCTGGCCGAAGCAGACCTCAGCGCGATCGGCACCGAGCGCGCGCGGTTGCGGGCACAGCGGGCAGAACTCGACGCCACGCTGACGCGGCTGCGCGAACGGGACACGGCCTTGCAAGTCGAACTGGCTGGCCACGGCGGAACCCGGCTCGCGGAGATCGATCGCCAGCTCGCTGAGTGCGAGAAGGCCCGCGCGTCCAGGATGAGCAAGGCCGAGCGGTTCGCCGGCCTGCTGACCGGCGCTGGCCTGGAGCCGGTCGAGACCGGCGAGCAGTTTGCCCTGCGGCGCCGGGAGATCACAGCCGCGCGGGACGCAGCCAGGGACGAAGCCGCGGGCCACCAGAACGCCCTGATGGAGGCAGGCGTCCGGGCAAGGGCACTGCAGGACGAGGGCACCGAGGTCAACGCCGAACTGCGGAGCCTGCGCGAACGCAAGACCAACGTCCCGATGCGTCAGCTCGAGCTGCGCGCCTGGCTCTGCCGCGAGCTGGGGATTGGCCAGGACGCGCTGCCGTTCGCCGGCGAGCTGATCGCGGTGCGGGACGGCGAGGCCGACTGGGAAGGCGCCGCCGAGCGGCTGCTGCACGGCTTCGCGCTGTCGGTGCTGGTGCCGGACGGACACTACGCCGCCGTCTCCGGCTGGATCGACGCCCACCACCTGAAGGACCGGGTGGTGTACTACCGGGTTCCCGAGCCGTCTTCGGTCAGGCAGCCGCCGCCGCACTACGCGCCGGATACGCTTGCCGCCAAGCTGACGGTCAAGGACACGCCATTCGCCGCTTGGCTGGAACATGAGCTTGCCCGCCGGGCCGACCACGCGTGCGTGGCGACGATGACGGATTTCCGCCGGATGCCGAAGGCGATCACCAAGGCCGGGCAGGTCAAGGGTGGCGGGCGGCATGAGAAGGACGACAGGTTCCGTATCGACGACCGCAGCAGGTATGTGCTCGGCTGGTCGAACCAGCGCAAGCTGGATGCGCTGCTCGGCCAGGCGGAGGAGCTGAACAGCCGGATAGCCGCGGCCACGGCCGAGCAACGGCGTTGCGAGCGGGCGCATCAAGCGGCGATCAAGCGCGGCGAGGTGCTGGCCGGCCTCGACGCGACGCAGGACTTCGCCGAGATCGACTGGCAGACGATGGTCAATCGCGCCGAGCTGCTTCGCGCCGAGAAGCGCGAGATCGAGGCCGGCTCAGCCGAGCTGGCCAGGCTCAACCGTGAGCTTGAGCAGGTTAAGAAGCGGGTCGAGGTCGCCGAACTGGCCGTCCGCGCAGCGGAAGGCCAGCTAGGCGGACTGGACTCGCGGCAAAGCGGCGCCGAAGGCGTGCTGGCCGACGCCCGGCGGACACTGGGCGAGGAAGCTTGCCAGGCGGCCAGAGCCCAGTTCCCCGCTATTGAGGAATTGCTGGAGAAGGCCGGTCACGCCAAGCCGGCGTCGGCCACTGCCTGCGACCGGGCGGAGACGGAGGGGGGCACCGAGATTGCCGCGCTGACGACCAAGCGGAACGAGCGTCTCGCCCGGCTGTCGAACAAGATCGTCGCTGCGATGGGGGAGTTCCGGCGGCAGTACCCGGTCGAGACCGCCGAGCTGGACGACTCGCTCGACGCCGCGGACGGCTACCGCGAGCTGCACCGCAGGCTCACCGGCGATGACCTGCCCAGGTTCCGGAGCCAGTTCAAGATGTACCTGAATCAGAACACGATCAGGGATATCGCCGGGTTCCAGTCGCAGCTGAACAAGCAGGCGGATCTGATCAAGCAGAGGATCGACACCATCAACTCCTCGCTGGTCGGCGTCGACTACAACCCGGGTCGTTACATCCGGCTGCAGCCGCTGCAGTCGCCGCACGCCGATATCCGCGACTTCCGCAGCGATCTGCGGGCCTGCACCGACGACGCGGTGTCCGGCGAGGACTCCGATCAGTACTCGGAGCAGAAGTTCCTCCAGGTGAGCCGGATCATCGAGCGGTTCCGCGGGCGCGAGGGCCTGACCGAGGCGGACCGCCGCTGGACCAGGTTCGTCACCGACGTCAGGAACTGGTACACGTTCGCCGCCTCGGAGCGGTTCCGCGAGGGCGACAGTGAGTATGAGCATTACACCGACTCGGGCGGCAAATCTGGCGGGCAGAAGGAGAAGCTCGCCTACACGATCCTGGCTGCCTCGCTGGCCTATCAGTTCAAGCTGGAGTGGGGCGCGGCGAAGTCTCGGACGTTCCGCTTCGCGGTCATCGACGAGGCGTTCGGGCGTGGTTCGGACGAGTCGACGAGGTTCGCGCTCGAGTTGTTCGGCCGACTCGGCCTGCAGCTGCTGATCGTGACGCCCATGCAGAAGATCGCCGTTATCGAGCCGTACGTCGCCGCCGTGGGCTTCGTGGACAACCCCCAGGGCAACAATTCCAGGCTGCAGACGCTGACCATCGAGGAGTACCAGACCCGGCGAGCCGAGCACCTGCTCGCCCAGCACCAGGCAACACAGCATCAGCTCGCCCAGCAGATCGTGATCAGTGATCTCGTCCCGGCGGCGCAGAACTGAGATGCGTGCCTCGCAAATGCGACCGGTGGCGCGAGCCGACGGTTCCCGTACCTGGACCCGTCCAGCCGACGTGCGGGCCGCGGTCAGGAAGAAGTGGGACTCCGGCGCGCTGCTGACCACGTTCGCGACCGGACAGGAATGGGTGCCGCTCGGCATCCCGATCCGCGGCCCGTCTGCGCGGCTGATCGGCGAGCAGCTCACCGAGGTCCGCCAGTGGGCCGCCGAATGGGAGGCGACCGCGCGCGGGCCGCTGCGGCTGGAATACAAGCAGGTAGGGGGCCGCCATTTCGGCGTGAACAAAATCCCGGGTCGCGCCTGGCTGGATAGCTATGACCAGACCTGGGCGTTGCTCAAGGTTGGTTCAGACGTCCGCAGGCTAACCGAGTTGATCGAGGCAGCTCACGGAACTCGCCTGGTTCCCTGGCTAGCAAGCCATCCCATAAAGGCGCTCCGGCACGCGGATGCATGGGACGAGCTGCTGGCGACGGTCCGCTGGATCGAGGAGCGGCAGGCGCCCGGCATGTACGTGCGGCAGATCGACGCGCCGGGCGTTGACACCAAGTTCATCGAGCAGCACAGGGGAGTGCTGACCGAGCTGCTCGACGCGCAGCTCGACCCGTCCCGCGTGTGCGCCGCCGCCCCGGACTTCGCCGGGCGCTACGGCTTCCTGCGCCGGCCTAGTTATGTGCGGTTCCGGGTGGCGGGAGCGTTCCGCGGGTTCTCGGAGCTGTCGGTCCGGACGAGTGAGTTCTTGGCGGCGCCTGACGGCGTCACGCATGCCTACGTGATCGAGAACGAGATCACGTACCTGTCGTTCCCGCTCCCCGCCGGCGCGATGGCTATCCTCGGCGGTGGGTACGCGGTCCCGCTGCTGGAACCGCTCGGCTGGCTGGCCGGGCTGGACGTCGTGTACTGGGGCGACATCGACACCCATGGGTTCGTGATTCTCGATCGCCTGCGCCAGCATCAGCCGCGCGTACGGTCGATGCTGATGGACCGGACGACCCTGCTCAGCCATCGCGATCACTGGGTAGCTGAGCCGTCTCCGGCCGCCGCGCCGCTCGATCATCTCGACCAGGACGAGTCAGCTCTCTACGCGGACCTCGTTACCAACACCTACGGCCCGCACGTCCGCCTGGAACAAGAGCGGATCAGGTTCTCGGTGATCGAGAGCGCGCTCGAGCGCGCCGCAGTGGTCGTCAAGTTAAGTTCTTCGTGAACTTAGACCTGGACTGGAGGGAGCGGCGATGGCGTACGACGAGGATCTCGCTGCCCGCATTCGGGAGCTGGTTACTGATGAGGCCACGCTCAGCGAGAAGAAGATGTTCGGCGGGCTCGCGTTCCTGATCGGCGGGAACATGGCGATCGCGGCAAGCGGAGGCGGCGGTCTCATGGTCCGCGTCGATCCCGACCAGTCGGATGCCCTGGTGAGCACGACGTCGGCCACGGTCATGGTGATGCGGGGTCGTCCGATGTCCGGCTGGCTTTACCTCGAGACGTCCGCTGTTGCTGCCGCCGGTGAGCTGGAGGAGTGGGTCGGGCGCGGCGTTTCCTTCGCGCGGTCACTGCCACCCAAGCGCTGACGCGCTCATCGCGGTCGCGGGGCTTGTGGCGGCCCGCCAGGCAAATCGTTGCCATCCGTGGCGATGCCAGCGACCTCGAGTTTCTGAGTCGAGGGCTGTGCGGGCAGCAAGTCTTGGCCACCCCGCTCCTCGTTGGTGTCAATCGCTGCAATGCGCGGAGGGGCAGGCAGTGCCGGGCGCTCGACTCGCTGCCAGTCGAGCGCCACTCGTGATGGCCTGGCCAGCTGGCCGGGCTGCAGGTGGCCCGTCAGATCATGCGCCCACGATGGCAGCGCGATGCGCAGCTCGCCGCGGATCGGCCGAGACGACGGATGATCCGCATCCGTCGTCCACGCGAAAGCCAGCGAGCCGCCGACAATATCAATCAGCATGCCAATCAAGAATCCGCCGAGATTGGAAGTGATCCATGACGCTAGGGCCAGCACGATCGTGAGAAGCGAATAGTAGATCCAAGCAATAGGAACAAACCAAAGCATCACTCCGCAGAGCAGTATGAACGTAGGAATCAGGTAGCCAGCCAATCCCGTGACGCCGATGTGCGTGACGACCTGAAACGGAGCTCGCTCGGCCACCAGCATCTCGCAGGCGCCGATGACAACGAGAAGCCCGCCCCAGAATGGGCGAGTTCTCCGCCAGATCCGGAACGCACGCCGTGCATTCGCAAGCGAGTGGCCGGAGGATGCCCGCGTCGGACGCTCTCCAGCTTCTCTCTTGCCAGATCTGGCGCGGTAAGCCGTCACCGCTAGCAGCTGCCGCCAAACCGCAACCGGAAGCCCGGGAGCGTAAACGTAGATGCGACGGTTGCGAACGCGTGCTGCCGCAGATGAGTGATGGTGACGGTATTCGCGGCTAGGGAGAATGCGCCCACCGGGCCGTGCAGGCCGGGAACCGCATGGAGTGTGCTGGCGTCCCGCCCCAGCATTAGATGCGTAAATGACGCATTTCCGGAGAACCGGTCTGCGAATACCACCAGGTTGGTCGCCGACACGGGCGTGCTCCCATTGCCCGCCGTAATGATCATCGATACTCCGCCGACGTTCACGGCTTGGCAAAGGTGACTAATCGTGGCCGACCGCATCGCGGTAGCGGCGAGGGGGCTCCGGTGTCCGGGCAGAGTGACAAACGAGTGGTCAAGTATGCCAAATTGCTCGAAACCCCGGCCGTGCAGAACCTGAGCAGTAACAGTGAATGGCCTGCCGGAAATGTTCAGGGACACGGCGAGCACTGACTGCGCGGTAAGCATCAACAGGAGGAAGACCAGGAAGATGGCGGGCGCCAAGATGAACGTGAACCGTCGCCATCGCACTCGCCCGAACCTGATCGGCACCGTCTGTCCGAGAGAGGTCATAGCATGCCTCCAAGCTGCCAGGCGCGGGGATCACCGCGCAGAATTTGCGATCTCGACCCTCGCAAACCGCGGCCAGCCGCACCGTCTGAGGCCGTTGAGACAGAGTGGAACCGCAATCGCAATCTACCTTCAGACGAAAGCGATTTCACGGCTCAGCCCAGCGTTTCGCCAGCAACTTGTAAAAGCAAATTCAGGCCGTTCCGGGAATGCCTTATAGTGACATCTCTTATATAACGGATGCCATCAATTCGCGCGCACCGGGCGAATTATGTTCACCAGCCCTGCCCCAGGCGTCTGGGAATCATCGGGCGTCTGGGTTCCAGCTGTGCCGATGTCTGCGGGTTCATCGGCTTCGCGTTCGTCCTGAGCCGCGTGTTCAGCCCTGATCAGCTCGATTCCGACCGATTCCCGCTGGCTCGGCGGAAGTCTGCCGCGGCGTTCCTCGTGCTGGGGCTGATCCGGTGGCCGCCAGGCGAAGGCGAGCGAGCCACCGATCACCCCGGCAAGCATCCCGACGACGAAGCCTCCCAGATTGGAGGTAATCCAGCAGCCAAGTGCGAGGATGATCGCGACCACAGAGTAAAACGTTCGCTGCACGGGATGGAATAGCAGTAGCAAGCCGGTGATCACTAGGACGATGGGGATCAGGTAACCGGCGACGCCCTGCAGTCCGATGTGGATAACCACCGGAACGGACAGGGCTTCGGTCAGGAGGATCTCGGTTCCGCCGGCGATGACAAACAGGGCACCCCAGAACGGCCGGGTATACCGCCATTGCCGCCATGCCCCAAGGCCTCGCTGCCAACGGTCGGGCTGAGAACTCTTGGCCGCCGTCATCAGCAGCGGCCACCAAAATGAAGGCTGAAGTCCGGGAGCGTAAACGTGCCCGCCGTGGTCGCGAATGCGTGCTGGCGCAAGTTCTTGATGGTAATTGTGGCAGCCTGCTCCCCAAAGGAGCCAGGTGATCCGGTCACCCCCGGCACCTGAGTGAGCTTGCTCGCGTCCTGGCCGAGGTGAATCTTGGTGAACGAGGCGTTCCCTGAGAGGCGGTCCGCGTCAACGATCAGGTCCGTCGCGCTGACCGGCGTGCTGCCGGTCCCGGCCGTAATCCTGAGCGTCAGGCCGGCCAAAGTCACGCTTTGGCAAAGATCGGTGATGCTCGCAGAACGGATCGCGTTGGCAGTGAGGACGCGAAAGTTTCTGTGGGCGGGATCCCCCCTGAGCGCAGAATGGTCGATTATGCCAAATTGCTCGAACCCGCGCCCCCTGAGTTCCTTCGCGGTCACGGTGAACGGCGTACCGGACATGCTGAAGGAGACGGCCAGCACGCTCTGGCTGGTCAGCACGATCAGGACCACTGCTGCTGCGAGCGACGGCAACGCGATGGCGGCGAAGCGCCGCCAGCTCACCCGGCCGCGTGGACTAGATGCCGTGCCCGCAGAAACGGCCATCGCGGTTCCTCCCAAGATCCGTGATGCGCACCGAGCGACAGCGATTGAAGCAACCAGAACGCTCCGTCATTTGATGTTAGCCCTCCGTAGCTAGATATAAGTACAGCCCGCTGCGAGTCACGCGGCGTGCTGCAGACGCCCGACAACGTGTCTAGAACGGAGTCAACTCGCTGGCTGACAGCCGCGGCTCGGCCTGGCTTCCGCGAAGCAGGACATCTGCTACAAGTTCCGGGTTGTCGGTCATCGGCACGTGCCCGCAGCCCGGCAGTGGAACCAATCGCGCCTGTGGCAGGCGTTCCATCGCTATCTGCGCCTGCCGGGGCAGCAGCAGATGATCACGGGTTCCCCAGGCGATCGTCACCCGGACCTCCGGAGGGACGGTCTCCGCAAACGGGACGGCTGCGGCCAAGATCGCATTCATCGCGCTGGTGGAATCCAGGAAAGCCGCCATATCACCCCTCGCTTGCTCAGGCCGCACCTGCGACGGCTTCGCCACGATCAATGCATATATGAGCGCCCGTCCTGCCGTGCTGCGAGAAAGCGCCGGGCCCACTGGCCGCACCAGCCGCCCGGCGGCCTGCATGGCCTTGTTCACCGCGATCACGTATCTCAGCTCGCCGATGGCTGTCCAGAATCCCGCGGGGGACAGCGCGGTGACGCTGATCGCACGACCGCCCGCGGCGATCTCTAGTGCGAGCAGGCCGCCTAGCGAACAGCCCGCCACGTGCGGGCGGTCCAATCCAAGATCATCGAGAAGGCCGACGACCTCATTCATCAAGATTCCGGAAACCGATCGTCCATCTTCCGGAAGTGGGGGAGATTCCCCATGTCCTGGCAGGTCAACGGGGATTAGCTCACGGTGCGGCGCAAGGAGTGGCAACACGGCGTCCCACGATTGCCGTCGATGCCCGATCCCGTGCAAGAGCACGAGCGGCGGTCCCGCTCCCAACCGCTGATAGGCCAGCCCCACGTGACACCACTGTCCCCCGAGTGGTTTCCAGCCCCTGCAGCAGCCTTCTTACCCGCTGCCCTAGTTCTCACTCCGAAGCACACGGGTCTCGGACGGAGCGACCCCGATCGAGTTCGGCCTGGACGACGCCCTCGCAGATCTGGAGCATCCGCGGCAGCGTCATCCACTCGTCGCCGAGCACGACCGTCTTGCCAAGTCCGTCGATCAGGGCCGACAGCCTGACGGCGAAGTCCTGAGGGTCGCACTCTCGGAACTCGCCGGCCGCCTGCCCCTCTCTGACGAGGCGCGCATAGGCATCTATCCGGCGGCCTTCAAGTTCGCGGCGATGAGCGTTCACGGTCGGGTTCCGTGGTGAGCGGGCCCAGACGTCGAGCCAGAGCAGCCACTGGCTGTGCGATTCCAGCGCCGGGTCTGATGGCATGGCGAGCTCGATCAGCCTGAGCAGTCGGGAGCGCGCCGTGGGCCTGGCTTCTGCGTCGCGCAGCGCGTCGTTCAGAAACACGTCGTTGGCGTATTGCAACGCCTCTATGAGGATGTCCTCGAGCGTGGCGAAGTAGTACATCACGTTGCCGGGGCTGATGCCGGCCCGTCCCGCGATGTCGCTGACGCGTGTGTCGGCGAGACCGCGCTCACTGATCGCGGCCACGGCGGCCTTCAGCACCCGGGCGCGCGTGGGGGACTTGGCCCAGCGCTCGCGCGGCGAAGCGGTCAGATCCACGCCTCATCCCACAAGAACCCGGCCTGCGGGTTGTACTGATAGCCGTGCAGACGCCCCGACACGAAGTCCACGAGCTTCGGGTTGAAGAGGGTGATGATGGGTGAGAGGTCTGTTACTCGTTGGTCGACTTGCGACCAGACCTGGTTGGCTGCTGCCGGATTCGTCTCGCCGACCTGCAATGCGTGATCCATCTGCCCCTGCACCGAGTGATCGCAGAAGCCGGAGATATTCGGGCTGGCATCGCTGCCTGGGTGGAAGTAGCTGCAGCCCAGGAGCACGTTCAGGAAATCCGACGCGGCCGGGTAGTCCTGGTACCACTGCGAGTAACCCACCTGTACGTGATTTCTCGAGTCCTGGATGTAGGGGTACTGGATGGCGTTGCTGAGCAGCTTCGCGGTCGCGACGTAGCCGATCCGGTTCAGGTCCTGAACGAACTGCAGGGTGATGGCCTTGCCGATCGTGTCCGTCGTGCCGACCACGGCCACGTGGGCGCCCTGCGTGCCGGACTGCTTCACAAGCTGCCGGGCCTTGGCAACGTCAGGTTCTGACCACTTACCGCTCGCGCCGGGGTGGAGCGTGAACGGGCAGTACGGCTTGTAGCCGGGGAAGTTGGGCGGGAGCACCTGGCAGGAAGGCTGCGCCAGCGAGGCCCCGCCGAAGATCTTCACGTACGTGCTGCGGTTGACCGCGTAGTTCACGGCCTGGCGGGCCTTCAGGTTGTTGAAAGGCGGCACGTTCACGTTCAGCGCCATGTAATAGATGGCCGTTAGCGGATTCACGTGCGCACGCGAGGCGTACGTAGTTCCGATCTCGTTGAGGCGGTCTGCTGGCGGCGCATCGGCCATCCAGTCGGCCTGGTTGTTCTCGACCTCGGTCACCTCGTCTTCGACCGTGAGGCCGAACTTGAACTGGATCTTGTTCGGGTTCCCGGCCGGCTGGGCGTCCGTCGACCACACGTGGAAGTACGGGTTCCTGACCATCACGGCGCCGGAGTTCGGCTGGTAGGACTTCCACATGTAGGGCCCGGTTCCGGGTATCGGCGCGTTCCCCCTGTCGTGCCCTGGCGTTGTGCCGGGGATCGCCACGGCGAACGGCAGCGCCAGCTTGTCCAGGAATTCGGGGTCGGGCGCGGTCAAGTGGAATGTCACGGTGCCAGTCGCGTTGTCGGTCACAACGCCCTTGGACAAGTCACAATTCTGCGCCGACTTCGAGCACTGGGCCCCGCCCACGATGCCCTGGTAGAAGCCATTGGCCGGGCCCGGAACCGTGAACTGCCGCTGGAACACAGCGGCGAAGTCAGTGGCTTTCAGCTTGGTGCCGTTCGAGTAGCGGATTCCGCTCCTGAGGTGGAACGCGTACGTCTTACCGCCATCGGTCGGCTTGGGCACCGATGTCGCCAGGTCCGCGACGATTGCGGTTCCCGCCACCCCGGCGGCGCGCCGGAAGCCGACAAGCCCGTCGTAGACGTACTGAGCGCTCTGGAAGCCGAGCACCGTGTAGTTCTTCGCCGGGTCAAGCGTTCCCCAGCTGGCGTTCGAGAGCATGATCAAAGTGCCGCCGCGATGCGAACCGCCCGTCGGACCCGAGCCGTTTGACCCCGAGCCACCCGGCCCTGACCCGCTGCAAGCGGCGAGGCCTGCCACGCCCATCAACGCCGCCACCACAATGCCCGTCGCTCGCCGCACCGCAACTCCCTAGAATCGCCGTTCTAGAATGGTCATTCTAATGGGTATTTGGGCACAATCAAGGCCCAGCCCGCAGTTTGGCCGGGTGCCAGGCCGTGGTTCATTGGCGGCGCATGACCTCAGCGCTGGCCTCGCGACGCCTCTCGCACTTAGGCTCAATGCCGCGGTGGCAGGCCAGCCGTGATGGCTGGATGTGTGCCGGCACGTGGGAACTGCGCAGGAGACCAGCATGAGCAAGTGGACGGCGGGCAGAGTACGAGGGCTGGCGCGGCTGACGGGATTGGCCGCGGCGGCTGCGACGGTGGTGGCCACGGGCGCGACGCCGATTCCCGCGGGTGCGGCATTCGCGCAGGGCAGCGTCCCTCGGTTCAAGCACGTGGTCGTCGTGGTGATGGAGAACAAGAACTACGACGCCATCATCGGGCGCAGCGACGAGGCTCCCTACATTAACCACCTGGCCGATACCGGGGCCGTTTTCAGCAATTCGTTCGGGATCACCCATCCAAGCCAGCCGAACTACCTGGCCCTGTTCTCCGGGTCTACGCAGGGCGTCACCAACGACAACTGTCCGCAGAACTTTACGAACATTCGGAACCTGGGTGCCGAGCTGATCCGCGCGAAGCTGAGCTTCACTGGCTACGCCGAGAGCATGCCGTCGCAGGGATACAAGGGCTGCGGCAGCGAGCTGTCCCTTGGCTACACTCGCGCGCATAATCCGTGGGCCGACTTCAGCAATGTTCCGGCGGCCAGCAATCTGCCCTTCAAGAAGTTCCCGACTGACTACACCCAGCTGCCGACGGTCTCTTTCGTCATCCCGAATCTGTGCCACGACATGCACAGCTGCTCGAGGGACAGCGGTGACTCGTGGATAAAGAACAACCTTGGCAGCTATGCCAAGTGGGCGTCAGGCCACAACAGCCTGCTCATCCTCACCTGGGACGAGGACGGCACCATCTTGGGTCTCGGCGGAGACAACAACAAGGTCCCGACCATCTTCTACGGGGCACACGTCCAGCAGGGAACCTACGGCGAGCACATCACGCACTACAGCGTCCTGCGAACGATCGAAGACATGTTTGGCGTGTCACACGCCGGGGCCAGTTCAAAGGCGAGCCCCATCACTGACGTCTGGAAGTAGCGCCAACCGACAACCGCAGAGGGTGCGGGCTCATGAGCTTCCATCCCCCGCGCGGAGAGGCGTTCGGCTGGGAGGATCTGAAGGTTGTCGCGGAGGGTGAGGAACCTGGTGGCGTGCATTGGTATCTCAAAGCTGGCGGATCCGCAGACAATTACTACAGCTTCATCGAGACCATCCATCCCGATCAGCACCAGGACGAAGGCGGGATGGGCGGCCCTGCGCTGTATCCCGGCCGCCTTCTGAACATCTATACAGGACGAGCGGACCGGGGTCCGCTCCGTGTGATCGTCCGGAGTGACCCTCGTGTACAACGGCTGCATTTCTATTCGGAGATGGGCGAGCGGTGCGACCTGCTGGCGAACGCTAGAGATCCCGCCGTCGGCGTGAATCTGTTTGCCGTCCTCCTTCCCTGGACCACGGGGGTCGTCGCGATGCACGGCCTAGATGCTGACGGCCAGTTGCTCGCTCCGTAACGGGACATGCCTGTAGCTAGGCGGGCGACAGTACGCTATGGCCGGTGCCGACACCCACGCATCGGGGAAACCCTTGAGATCAGGGAGGGCCAACCATGAGCCGGATGCTCACGAGGTCACCCAGCTCGATATCCTCGCGGCGCCTGACGGAATCCCGCAGCGGAACGACGTAGCCGCCGTCCTTGGGAAACAGGGCGGTACGCCAGGAGGTGCGTCCGAGACGGACCTCGACCGGCACCATCCCCCAGCCATAGGAAATGCCTGGCGCGAGATCGTTGACGTCGTCGACGTGTTCTGCCGGGACAGACACGAAGTGGTACGGGGCCGGGCCCCGCCACTCCCAGACGCGCGCTTCGAAACCGAACTCCACTGTTACGGACCTCCGCGGAGACTTTATTACCAGGCGGTCACAGCGGCAATGGGAATGCGCGATGAACACGTCGGTTCAGCTTGATGTCACGCTGGCGAGAAGTTGCTCGGCGGACGCCAAGCGAAACCCTAGGATTGCGTTTTCGCTGGATCTGGCGAACCTATTTTTTAATGGGTCGGTGGTTTCCTTCGCGGTCCCGGGAAAACGGAGGCGATGTTCGGCATTCCGGCCGATAAACGTCATGGGGCTGCTGTCACTGGGATCCGTTCAATACCTGCACTCCGGCTTAAGCGGGAAATGCGATCGGTCGGAATCCAGCCGTGCGACATGATCCACAGCGCGTGACCGCCTGAACGCGTGACTGTCTGATCCGGTGACTGTCTGATCCGGTGCGGCCGAGGTCAGATGTAGCATGCGTTACAAGGAGGGCTTAACGGGGAGTCCGACGGGGCCGTGCAGGTCAGCTAGCTCGCGAGCAGGAACCTGGGTGAACATCAGCAACCTCATCGCGACGTACGGCTACTGGGCTGTGTTCCTGCTGGTTGGCGCGGAGAGCCTCGGCGTCCCTGTGCCAGGGGAGACTGCGCTGGTCACCGCCGCGATCTACGCCGGGAATACGCACCGGCTCTCGCCCTGGATCATCTTCCTGGTCGCGTCGGCGGGTGCGATCATCGGAGACAACATCGGCTTCTGGATCGGTGACAAGGGCGGCTATCCGCTCATCCGCCGTTACGGGCACAGGGTGCGGTTCGACGAGAGCAAGCTGAAAATCGCCCGCTACCTGTTCGACACCTACGGCGGCAAGGTCGTGTTCTTCGGCAGGTTCGTCTCTATCCTGCGCACGTACGCCGCCTTCATGGCGGGCACCAGCAAGATGCACTGGCGCAAGTTCCTGGTCGCCAACGCCGCTGGCGGCATCGTCTGGTCCGGTATCTTCACGCTCGCCGCGTACCTGGCCGGTCACGTGCTCGAGCGGGTGTCAACGGTCGTGGCATGGGTCCTCGGCGGAATCGCCGTGGTGCTCATCGGCGCGGTGATCTTCTTCATCCGGCGCCAGATGGACCGCCTGGCTGTCCGGGCCGAGGCGGCCTACCCGGGTCCGCTTCGCTAGGGCATGCCAGCCTGGTCGCCGTCCGCGTCTGCTGACAGCGCCAGGCGCGATCACTGCGAGACTGAGCCCGGCGGCGGAATGGTCCCGGGTCCGGTGATGATGCATTCAAGCGCGCTGAGGTTCTGTTCCAGCAGGGGCTTGGCCAGATGCGGCGGCTGCTTGAAGTGAGGCTGGCTCAGGTCCAGCATGTCCAGCATGTTGTGAGCGTTGGCATCCCTGCGAGTCATGGCCGCAAGGTTCCACTTCGCCTCGACGAGCGCGCAGATGCTGGTGTGGTCGAAAACGTTGTGGGACACGTAGTTCGGACGCGACCACGGCGAAATCACCGCGCACGGAACGCGGAAACCGTAGCGGCTGAAGCCGCTGTAGGCGTTGCCGCCATTGACGTCAGGCGGGATGTCGTCGGGAGGGATCGCCCGCGGCGGGTCGACGTGGTCGTAGTATCCGCCGTGCTCGTCGTAGCACCAGATCAGCAGCGTGCTCTCCCACGCCGGACCGCTCATGACGGCGTTGATGACCTTCGCCGCGAACCGCTCGCCCAGGGCGATGTTCTGCGGGGACTCCTCTGAGTAGATGCCGTAGTTCGGCTCCACGAGCGACAGGCCGGGCAACGTTCCCGCCTGCGCGTCCACGTAGAACTCGTTGACCGGCCGGAGATTGCCGGCGTACTTCACCAGCAGCGGCGGGAACAGCGCGAGCTGCGAAGCGATGGAGGTGACCGAGAAGTAGTCCTTCCAGGGGATTCCTGCGTCATGCAGCCGGTCGAAGATCGTGCCGTTCTGCGGGTAGGCCGTCGGGCTAGGCACGGTGTCGTTGATCATCCCGATCGAGGTGGCCGCCATCAGATAGCGGCGGTTCGGGAACGTCGGGCCGAGCAGTGAGCAGAAGTAGCGGTCGGCAATGGGGAACACGGACGCGAGTGAGTAGTAGAACGGAAGATCATCCCGCTGCCAGTAACCCATCGAGACGGGGCCGCTTCCGGAGATCACGAAACCATCGAGCCGGCCATTGGCCCGCTGGATGTGGCAAGCGTCCCAGCTTTGACTCGGGTGCCCGAGGGTCTGGCAGGTGGTCGGCATCCTGAATGCGTGCTGGGTCCTGCCGTCTGCGTAGGGATTAGTTTCAACGGGCTTGCCATCGCTGCCGAGAGTAAATCCGTCCGCACCGGCACGGCGCAGCATACCGAGGTGGTTGTCGTAAGAATGGTTCTCCATCATCAGCACGACGATGTGCTTGATCTGGGGAATCATGTCCCTGCCCGCAGGCAGGTCAGGATGCGGCCGACTGCCCGGCTGACGCTGGGCCGATGCCGCTGCAGGCTCGTTTGTCACGTTATTAGCACTCCATCCCCAACTCGCCTGAGCAGCCCCATTTAAGGCATGGCGATTATGTGCCAGAGTGTCAGGCGGCGCTCACCTCTGCAAGCATTCACCAAAGAGCCGGTAAATGGCGCCAGATATCGATAATGACCACTCTTGCGCCTGCAACCTCCGACCCGGCCCCATACCGGTACTTGGCTTCGCGTCTGAGGCACGGGGTAGACCACTGCGAAGACCTCACGCGGCAGACGGGAGCTTCTTCGATGGCACCTAGCTGGCCTGCCATTAGTTATGACCAGTGGGCGGAGACCTGTGACACACTGCACGCCCACACCCAGGTCCTCGGCAAGCTGGCGGTCGCGCTGGCCCCGCCAGAGCCTGAACTGCAGCATGCAGCGCTCCGGCTGACGGCGCGAGGCTGGGAAACGAAGCCGCTGCCGGCGCCCGATGGCTCAGGATCACTGGTTGTCGCGCTGGACCTGCACAGCCACGAAGTGGTCATCGAGCACAGCAGCGGAGCCGTGGAGCGCGTGCCGCTGACTTCTGACCGGCCGGTCGCCGAGGTGACCAGGGACGTGCTCGACGCCGTTGGCCGAGCCGGCGGCCCGGTCCAGATCTACATGGCGCCGCAGGAGGTTCGGTGGAGCGTGCCGCTCGATGAGGACTATGAGCACGCGCGCTACGACCCCGATCAGGTTCGAGACTACTTCGCCGCGGCGAGCCAGGCGGCGCTGGCCCTCACCACCTTTCGCGCCCCGTACCGCGGCCGCGAAACCAATGTGAACGCGTGGTGGGGCACTTTCGATCTCGCGGTGACCATGTATTCGGGCGAGCCGGCAGATCCTCCAGGCGACGGCTACATCACCAGGAACACCGCCGACGCCGAGCAAATCCAGGTGGGCTGGTGGCCCGGGGATCCCTCCCACACCAATGCCGGGTTCTATGCCATCGCCTATCCGACCTCGGAGGACTTCGCTCGCGCGACGCTGACCCCGGATGCCGCCCGCTGGGATCGAACCCTGGGCGAGTTCATCCTGGACTGGGACGACGTTCGCGCCCTGCCTGATCCGCATGGCGCTGCCGTGGAGTTCGCCCACTCCGCGTTCCGGCATGGAGCCCAGGCGCGGATGTGGGATATGGAGCTCCTGGAGAGCGCCGAGGGCACGCCGCCGCCCATCATCTGAGGCGAGCTTAATCACGCCTCAGACGGATCAGGTCAGGCTGGCGGGCGCTGATCTGGCTGCTGAGCTGGCATTATCCCGGCCTGCGCGAGAATCGAGCGCGCCTGGTCCGCGGTCCCGCCGCGCGAGATGACGTCATAGCGCGTGGCGATCAGGCTTCGCGAAGAAGCGAAGTCGCGGCGTCCCCTGGTGGCGGCGTGGCTGAAGTAACCGAAGACGGCGCCCCAAGCGGCGCCGATCAGCAATCCGCCGAGGATCAGTCCGAGCCACGTCGGCCCGCGCGTGAACAAACCAACCAGCAGACCGATGAACAAGCCGAACCAGGCACCACTCGCTGCGCCGGCCGCGGCAGCGCGGCCCTTGGTGAGTCGGCCTGTCACCTTCTCGACCAGGCGCAGGTCCGAGCCGACGATCTCGATGTTCTCGACAGGAAAGCGCTCGTCGGAGAGCCGATCAACCGCCGCCTGCGCCTCGTCGTAGGTGGTGTAGCTGGCTACGGTGTTCCACGCCATGCTCGCCTGGTCAAAGCGCTGGGCGTTGAGATCAGTCATCGCAAGCTCCCTCTCCGGCCTGATCTGCGGTCCGCCATCGCAGCTTCCGGCCAGGTGCTGGCAGGCTTGCCCCCTGGTACAGGGAGCAAACCTGGACTTCGAGGGTCTCAGATGGTGATCCAGTCCGTGACCACAGACCGGGTCCTCTCCTCGCCAGCACTGCACTTCAGGCTGAACGGGCCGTCACGCAGCGGCCCCCTGAACCGGCCAAGCTCGTCGGCGTCAAGGTCCGTGACGCCCGATCCCTGCCGGATCTGCACACTTGCGGGCCCGGGCGGCGCTAGCTGCCCGACGATCCTGCGCGCTTGTCCGCTGCTGCTGACCTGAATGTCGATTGTCAGGCCGCTGGCCTCGAAGGAGAGCAACCGGACATCTTCCCTGCCGCGCACCAGCGCCGCCTGGTCTTCAGCTACTGAGTCGAGGACCAGCTCGGCGAGTTCGGAGTCGACTGTCCGCCAGGTGTAAGAATCCAGCGCGGCTGCCAGCAGCCGTCCCGGCACAGGGTCGAGCCGCTCAATGATCTCCCGTAGCCGCTCTTCGACTTCGTTGTCGTCAGGCTGATCCGGCACGATCGTCCCCTAGTTGGTCCCTCTTCTTGGTATGAGGCTGCGAATCGTTTCCGGATACCTCGTTCATCAGCCGCCGCAGCTGCCTGAGGCAGCGTGCGCGGGTCGGACCGATGCTTCCGACCGGCACGTCGAGAGCGGCGGCGGCCTCGACGTAGCTGGGCCGCTGCGACGCCATCAGGATCCGCAGCAGTTGCTGGCATCGGGCAGGCAGGTCGCGGAAAGCGCGCCACATCTGCTTCGAGCGATCGGATTCGAGCCTTGCCTGTTCGGCGTCGAGAACTGCCAGCTCAGGTGAGGTCTCGTCGGGCGGGACCAGGTCGGCCAGGGTTGCGTCTTCTATCGGCAATGCCCTGCTGCGGCTGCGAACGACGCGAATCGACTCACGCCTGGCCGTGGTGGCGAGCCAGGCACCGACCCGTTCGGGATTCTGGATCCGCCCCAGATGCTCGGCGAACCGGAGCCACACGGTCTGATAGACGTCGCTCGCGTCGGCAGTGCTGAGCCGGAAACTACGGGCAACTGCCCAGACGAGGCTGCTGAACCGCTCGACCAGCGCTCGCCATGCGGCTTCATCGCCTTGCGCAGCTGCCTTGACCAGGTCGCCGGCCTCACCCTGCTCCACAGGTCACATTTCCCTCGCTAAATCCGTGGAAATCGGCATGACCTCATTATCGACTATGAACCCGGCCTTGGTCATGAACCGAAGGCCACGTAGGCGCGTGCCGCGGCGTAAGAACACGTGTCTCCCCGGGCGCTTTGGCGCGCCGTGCGCAAGGCTTCCGACGACATGGCGCCGCCGACGAGCTGCTCATGGATGCGGACGGTGACGGACACCGTAGCCGCGTCATTGACGGCGACGACCGGCGCGATCACTCCCGCTGTCCCTATTTGCCCGAGCGCAGCAACCAGACCCAGGAGCTCGTCAGCTCCAGCGGAGCCGGTCACTCCCGAGTCGCAACAAGAGAGCACGAGCCGGTACGGGGAACGCTTCAGCCGGTGCAGGTCATGGACGGTCAACGGGCCGTCGTCCAGCATGAGCGAGGAGAACAGCGGGTTGTCTGCGCGGAAACTGCCATGCGCGGCGATGTGCGCCAGCCACTTGCCCTCGAGCGCAGCGAGCACTTTCTCCGCGGTGGCAGCCCCTGCGGTTAGCACCTCCGCCTGCGGATAGCAGTCGGCCAGCGCTACGGCTTCGCCAGCGCCGCCCTCAAGCTCCGGACCAACCACGATGGCGACCCCGCGGTCAGCCGGCGCCGTGGTCCTGCGTCCGCGAAGCCACGCGTGCGCCGAAGGAACGACGCTGACAGCTCGGTCGGCCAGGGCCGGCAGCGCGCCCCATGGGACGGGATGCAGCGCGGCGGGCGGCGAGATGAACAGAGGTCCGTCACCCAGGTCGTTCACGGCGTCGGCCAGTAGCTCGTGCTGCAAGAGCGCGGCAGATGTCTCCAGAGCACCGGTCGCCGCTGCCATGGCCCGCGCCTGCTGCTGCTGCCTCGTCGGCTGTCGTTGATCGTCGGCCGCCTGATAGGCGAGTCGGCGAAGCGCGAACCTGCTGAACTCGGCCTCCCGCGTGGCGGCATCCCACGTCCCGCCGGAGTAACGTCGCACCCCTGCCGGCGTGGCGACCAGCACATGCAGGCGCCCGTCGAGCCGGGCGATCTCGACAAGAGTGGCGTCGCCAAGCGCGCCGAGAATCTCATCGACGTCGATCCCGGCACGACCCGCACCCGCCTCGCCGGGAGCGCCCGAGGTTCGCAGCGTGTGACGGCGAACCTCCTCCTCAGCCCCGAGCCGCTCCCGCTCCAGGCCGCCGGTCGGTCGTCCGTCAGCAGCGGCCTCCTTGATGAGCAGCGTCTTGTGACGCATCGTCGCCAGTGCGGCGGCGAGCTCGATGTCGTCAGGCGGGCTGACTGGCGGAAGCGCAAATGTCGTCGCCCTCCAGCGCTCGGTCCAGCGCAGCAGCGCGAGAGGATCATCGGCGGCGAGCGCTTCACGGAGCGCAACGCCGGCCAGAGCGCCGCCGTGGGCGGTCGCCGCGGCCCGCATCTCGGCGGCTCCCAGGCTGAGCTGATAGGCGTCGAGGATGCGCAAACCGTGCTCGCAGGCGGCAAAGACAGTGTTGCGGCGCCCCGCGATCTGGGCCCGCCGCGCCGCCGCGTACCAGCCGAGCACCTGGCCCGCCGCCGACGTACCGGACCTGGCTCGGGCGGCTCGGTCCAGATGCGGCTTCGCCGCGCTCCTGTCACCGAGCGTCAGCGCGACGTCCGCTGCCAGCACGTGCGCCTCGGCCGCCTCGGCCAGGCGGTGCCCGCCTGTGGCGTCCGCTGCGGCTGCCGAGTCACGAAGCAGTCGTCGGGTCCGCTCACCAGAGGCGAAGCGCGCCCTGGCGATCGTGATCCTCGCGGCCATTTCACCGCGTTCGCGGCCCTGCCGGCGGAACAGCTGAGCCGCCTCGGTGGCGGACGTGCGGGCCAGGTCAGGTTCGGCCGCGGCCAGCGCAGCCTCGGACACTCGCAGCAGGGCATTCGCCAGGTACGCGGCGGCCGTGCCCCGGTTGCGGAGGATGTTGGCCGCTTCCTGGCTATGGCGCAGCGCGTCGGCGTTCAGGCCAGCGCCGAGCAGCGCCGTGCATCGGGATTCCTCCAACTCGAGGGGCAGAGCCCCGGATATCGCGTACAACTTTTCGGCCGCGTCGAAATGCGCCAGCGCCTCTGGCACCTTGCCGAGAAGCGATGCCGCGCGACCGCGATTGCACCGTGCGACGGCCTGCTCGAAGGACTGGCCGGTTCCGCTCAGCAAGGTTTCCACGCGGCTCAGGGCCTCGTCGGCAGCTGCCGCGTCACCGTGATCAACGAGCGCGTTCGACAGGTTGATGAGCGCCCTGGCCTCCCAGGCCGAATCGCCTGCCGCGCGAAGACTCCGGGCCGCCCGCCGCAAATCGTCGATGGCTTCGGCGGGACGGCCGAGGATCTGCAGCACGGCTCCTCGGCGCAGCCTTACCCGCGCCGCCATCACGCCGGTCACTTTGCAGAGTGCCGCGTCCATATGCCGGAGGGCCTCGGCGCTGCGTCCGGCATAGGCGAGCGTGGGTCCGAGGCTGGCCTGAACATCAGCTTCGCGCTCTCTCCCGATGTATGCGGCAGCTGCCAAGGCGGCGCGGAGATGGCGTACTGCCTGAGCGATGTCGCCAAGTTCGCGGCTTGCTACGCCAAGGGCTTGCGCAGCATAAGAACGTGCGTAGGAGGAGCGCGTACTCGCGAGCACGAGCTCGGCCATCGGGGCGATGTCAGCGGGCCGCGAAAGGGCGAGCAACGGCAGTTGCTCGAGGGGTACCTCGAGCCAAGCCAAGGCAGAGACCTTGTCGTCTGCGGCCGTCGTGGACATTCAGCTAAGCGTAGGAAAGGTAAAGGCCATATAGATAGTCTTAGCCCGGAATAGCGGGGCGACAGTTCTAGTTCAATATCCGTCCCGCCTGCTACCCGACGACCTGCGGGGGACGATGTAAATGGCGGGGAATAGTGAGGCTGTCGCGGCTTTCGCAGCCGAGGAGCGAGCCCGCGCTGAGAACCGGCAACGGCTGGTGCCGGAGACGCAGAGTGCTCTGAAGCTCGACCCTGATGTGCGGGCATGGCCACTGAACTGGGAGCACGACCGGCACGTCGAATACTTCTACCGGAGCAAATCGCTCCTGGCTCGTGACCGGGATCTGCAGCGCGTGCTTGACGCTCTCCGCTCCCTGGGTGCGCTTCCAGATGACGCGAACTCATTCGGCTCGTCTGGTGGTGCGGACGACCACGCGCTGATCGCGGGCATCAGCAGGCTCGACGTGCAAGTCCGGGACTCGCAGCACACGCCCGATGTCGTGGCCGATCTCGATAGGCGGCTCGGCGTCGGTGTCGCGACACACGAGCACGCGTTCGTCATCACGCCCAACACCATCTGCCCGGCTACTGAGCCTGAAGCCGTCATCACGCCGCAGCAGGCTGAGGATCCCGCGCTGGTTGAGGCCGCGCTGTGGCCAGCTATCGGGGACCTATCCGCAGGTACAGACGTCCGGGTATCCGTCATCGACACTGGCTTGCTGGACGGGGCCAGCGGCTGGGCCCGGTGGATCCAAGGGGTTGAGCCCGATACGAGGGCGGATATCGAGGATCCCGAGCGCATTAGGAAAGGATTCGCCGACCCGTATGCCGGACACGGCACGTTCGTATCTGGCGTGATCCGCTGCCTGGCTCCTGCTTCGCACGTTGTCGTCGAGCGCGAGATCGAGGTCTCCGGTTTCGTCAGGGAGTCGAGTCTGATCAAGCAGATCCACGACGCCTTGTCGCGCTCGCCCGACATCATCAGCATGTCCGCAGGCGGCTACACCAGAGATAATGTTCCATCCCTCGCATTCCAGGTTTTCTGGGAAGAGCGGCTGAGCCAGCTCGGCGGCGTGATCTTCGTCTCGGCGGCGGGCAACGATGCCCGGACCGCGCCATTCTGGCCGGCCGCATTCCCGTGGTGCGTGGGCGTCGGCTCGATGAGCCGCGACGGCCAGCGCCGCTCGTGGTTCAGCAACTATGGAGCCTGGGTCGACGTCTACGCGCCCGGCGAGGACATCGTCAACGCCTACGCCCGGCTCAAGTACATGACGGTCGCGGGTACGGTTCGCGACACGTCCGCGGGCATCGTGAAGTGGAGCGGCACCTCCTTCGCCACGCCGATCGTCAGCGGGCTTATCGCCGCGAGGATGTCCCGTACCGGCGAGACCGGCCGCCTGGCAGCGGATGCCCTGCTTGCGGCGGCCCGGAGCCAGTTCCGACCCGGCGTCGGACCTCGCCTTTTCCCGTAGTCCAGCCTGATCCGTCCGGCCCATCACCAGCGAGCCAACTCCAGGCCGTCATCATGCCATTGCGTTGCGAAACGGCCCGTTTTTTGACGTATCTGGATTGATGTGGCCGACTCTGTCTTAATAGGGACCAGTCACCACCGCCGCGTCACCGCGGTCGGATTGACCCGGCGGGGCCCGGGGGGCGGTCGCCCCCGGGATCGGCGACAACGGAAGTC